>JACONJ010000046.1 GCA_014323785.1 Paracoccaceae bacterium
CACCACCCTTCAGCGTATCATTGCCACCGCCGCCGTCCAGGGTATCCTGACCCCTCAAGCTGTAGGCATTGTTGTTTCCTTCGGTGCCCTTGAACGTGTCAGAGCCCCTGGTGGCCTTGTTTTCGGGTGACCACATCGTTCCCTTCTCCCTCTGTTGAGGCGGCTAACTGATACCGCAGCTTCAAAAGCAAGAACCGCCATGGGCTTCTCCCCGTATCGGCACCTTGCTGCGTTCTGTCCTTCGAATCAATAACCAAAGATTAAACTTCGTCCTGCGTTCTTGTCAAGCCCCCAGGTTGGGCCATGGTCACGCCAGCAGCAGTGTCGCGGCGATAAAGGCAAATATAGGCGTTTTCAGGGATTCGGCAACCCCCGATAGACGAAAAATGAGCTGATTGGCGGGGATATAAGAAAAAACGAAGTATTACAGGGATTTAGGCGTTCTGACTCTCGGCGGAAATTAGGTTTCCAAGGGGGATGTGCGCGAATTTTTTGCCCGCACCACGGGTTTCAGGGGGGGCCACCCCAAGGCGATTCGATCTGCCCCCGCAGCCCCCGACCCGGCTGGAGTCTCTCGGATCGATTCGGGGGCTAAAGGGCTTTAATCCGGCCAGCCAGCCGCTATACTTGGCCCCCCGGCGTGACGCGCACAAAGGACGCCCCGATGCTGACGGTCGAGGATGTTAGCAAAATCTATCAGACCAGGGAAGGGCCGCTGACGGTACTGAACGGCGTGTCGATGAACCTTCAGGTGGGGGACACCCTGGCACTGACCGGGGACAGCGGCGCGGGCAAAAGCACATTTTTGCACCTGATCGGGGGGTTGGACTGCCCCGATGCGGGGCGCATCACCCTGGCCGGGATTGATCTGCACGGGCTGGACGATGGCGGACAGGCGCGGATGCGGTGCTGCATGGTCGGGCTGATCTTTCAGCAGTTCAACCTGATCCCGTCGCTTACCGTGGCGCAAAACATGGCGTTTCAGGCCCGCCTGGCAGGGCGATATAATGCCCGATTCGTAACTGATCTGGCCGTGCGCCTAGGCCTTGAACAGCACCTGCAGCACTACCCCGAACAATTGTCGGGCGGGCAGCAGCAGCGCGTCGCCATAGGTCGTACACTTGCCGCGAAGCCCAGGCTGATCCTTGCCGATGAACCCACCGGCAGCCTGGATGAGGCCACGGGCGATGCGGTGTTTACCCTTTTGCTTGGCCTGGCAGAAGACACGGGGACGGCGGTTCTGCTGGTGACCCATTCCACCCGTCTTGCCAACCGGATGGGTCGCCGATTGCACCTGCGCCAGGGGCAGCTGGTCGTGCCCGCGGCACCCTGGGCCTTATGATTGGTCCGGCGACAACCGCGATCCTGTCGCATTGGCGGCGGCATCCGGGGCAATGCCTGACACTGTTTCTGGGGCTGGCACTTGCCACCGCGCTGTGGTCCGGGGTGCAGGCCATCAATGCCGAGGCGCGGGCCGCTTACCGGCAAGCGGCATCGGTGCTTGGCCAGGATCAGCTGGCCCGGCTGGACAGCCCCTGGGGCGGGCCAATCCCGCTGGCGGATTATATCAACCTGCGCCGGGCGGGCTACCTTGTTTCCCCGGTAATCGAAGGGACGCTGGGCACATTTCGGCTTCTGGGCATTGACCCACTGACCGCACCGCCCGAAGCGCAGCCTACGCTGTTGGCAGAAGGTGCGCTGGACGTGGCCGATTTCACCTCGGGCGCAGGGCTCATCCTGCTGTCTGCCGATACGTTGCCCGAAACCCTGCCCGACGGTTTGCCGCCCGTCCGGACAGTCAAGGGCCTGATGCCGCGGACCGGAATTACCGATATCGCCATCGCCGCGCGGCTTTTGGGGCAAAGTGATCCGTCCTACCTGCTTGTCCTGCCGCGGCAGCCAGCGGGCCTACCCGATCTGGCCGGGAATACCCCCGGTCTAAGGCTGACAGAAGGCGGCGGCTTCAGCACCCCGGGGCAGCTGACGGACAGTTTTCATCTGAGCCTGACGGCCTTTGGCCTTCTGGCCTTTGCCGTCGGGCTGTTCATTGTCCATGCCGCAACCGGTTTGGCGTTTGAGCAGCGCCGGGCAAGCTTTCGCACCCTCCGCGCCCTGGGGCTGCCCCTGCGGACGCTGATTGCCGTCCTGCTGGCCGAGTTGCTGGCCTTTGCCCTGATCGCGGGTGGTGTCGGGCTGATCCTTGGCTACGCGATGGCAGCGGTGCTGATGCCCGGTGTCGCGGGAACACTGCGCGGGCTCTACGGTGCCGAAGTGAGCGGAGAGGTTTTGTTTCGAACCGAATGGGGCCTTGCGGGCCTGGGCATTGCCGTTTTGGGCACGGTTGCGGCGGCGGGGCATGGCGTTCTGCGGGTGGCCCGCCTGCCGCTTCTGGCCCCGGCCCAGCCCCGCGCCTGGGCCATTGCATCGGGCCAGACAATGCGGTGGCAAAGCGGTGCAGCACTGGTCCTTTTTGCCACAGCGTTCGCCCTGGCCCTGTTTGGTACCGGGCTCGCCGGCGGCTTTGCCTGCCTCGCCGCGCTTCTGATCGGGGCGGCCTTGGCACTGCCCCCTGTTCTGGCGGCGGTTCTTGGCGCAATCCGATGGCCCCGGGCCGGGCCGATGGCCGAGTGGCTTTGGGCTGACACGCGCCAGCAATTGCCGGGCCTGTCCCTGGCACTCATGGCACTGCTGCTGGCCCTGGCAGCGAATATCGGGGTGTCCACCATGGTCGGATCCTTCCGCGGCACCTTTCTTGAATGGCTGGATCAGCGCCTTGCCTCTGAACTTTATGTGACCGTTCGGAATAAGGCAGAGGCGCGCGCCCTGCGGGACGCCCTTAGCCCCCGGGTTGATGCGATACTGCCTGTCGTTTCGGTTGCGGCTGTGTTCTACGACATGCCCGCCGACCTCTACGGTATTGCCGATCATGCAACCTATCGCGACCACTGGCCCCTGTTGTCGTCCGAACCGGATGTCTGGGACCGCGTGGCCCGGGGTACCGGCATTCTGGTCAATGAACAGCTGGCCCGACGCACGGGGCTGACCCTGGGCGACGCCATTCCCTTGGCCACGGACTGGGATTTGCCCTTGGTCGGGGTTTATCCCGACTATGGCAACCCCGCGGGTCAGGCGATCATCGGGCTGGATTTGTTCGCCGAAAGATTTCCGGACATTCCGCACCTGGCACTGGCCATCCGTACGGACCCCGGCAGTGTGCCTGCCCTGATCCGGGATTTGCAGGAGGCATTCGCCCTGCCGCCGCGTTTTGTGGTTGATCAAAGCCAAGTCAAGCACATATCACTGCAGGTGTTTGAGCAGACCTTTCGCATCACCGGTGCGCTCAATGCCCTGACCCTTGGGGTTGCCGCCTTTGCGCTGCTAACCAGCCTGCTGACGCTGTCACGGATGCGCCTGGCCCAGCTGGCCCCGGTCTGGGCCATTGGCCAGACCCGCCGACGGCTGGCCGTGATCGAAATGGTGCGCAGCGGGGTTCTGACCCTTCTGACCTTCGTGCTGGCCATCCCCGTCGGCCTGGCACTTGCCCGGGTGCTTCTGACGGTCGTGAATGTCGAGGCGTTCGGCTGGCGCTTGCCGATGCGTATCTTTCCCGCCGATTGGCTCCGCCTTGGGCTGTGCGCACTTCTTGCCGCTGCCCTGGCCGAGGCATGGCCCGCCTGGTGCCTGGCCCGCACCGCACCCGCCCAACTGCTAAAGGTGTTCACCAGTGAACGCTAAGGTCGCCTGTCTTGCCCTGCTGCTCTCTGCCGGCATCGCCTTTGCCCAGGGCTTTGCGGGCCTTGGCACCGATGCCGAGGGGTTCCTGACCCCCATGCCTGGGCCGGAATTCCGCTTTCCCAGGGATCATGGCGCACATCTGGGGTATCGGATTGAGTGGTGGTATCTGACCGCCACGCTTACGGATGCGGATGGCCGCGATTACGGTGTGCAATGGACCCTGTTCCGCTCGGCCCTGGAACCGCGCACCATCCGGGGCTGGCGACCGGGCCAGATTTGGATGGGTCACGCCGGGCTGACCACTGATCAGGCCCATTTCGCCGCCGAACGCTTTGCCCGGGGCGGGCTGGGGCAGGCCGGGGTTACAACGGACCCATTTGTGGCCTGGATCGACGATTGGGCGATGACCTCCCGCGCAGAGGGCGGGGCCGATGCGCTGTCCCTGATCAACGTGGTCGCCCGCGGGTTGGATTTTGCCTATGACCTCTGGCTGGAGGCCCAGGGGCCGCCGATTTTTCATGGCGATGGTGGCTTTTCCGTCAAAAGTGCCGATGGCCAGGCCAGCCACTATTATTCACAGCCCTTCTATACGGTTGCGGGTACGCTTGCTTTGCCGGACGGGAATATCCCGGTCACTGGCACTGCCTGGCTGGATCGGGAATGGTCCTCTCGGCCGCTGTCACCCGACCAGCGCGGGTGGGACTGGTTTTCCCTGCAATTCGCGGATGGGGCGCGGATGATGGGCTTTGGCCTTCGCTCTGACGTGCGCGCCACCTTTACCGCCGCCACTTGGATCGCCCCCGATGGCACCACCACCGCCTATCCCGACGGTGCGCTTAAGCTGACACCCCTTGGGACCAGGCGGGTTGCGGGGCGTCAAATCCCGATCCGCTGGCGCGTGGAACTGCCCGCCCGCGGCGTCGATGTCGAGACCGCCCCGCTTAACCCGCACAGCTGGATGGCAACCACTGTTCCTTATTGGGAGGGGCCGATCCGCTTCACCGGCAGCCACGAGGGGCGCGGGTATCTGGAGATGACAGGTTATGAATAAGCCTTGGCCTGCCTGTCCGGGTCGGTTCACACGGCCCCCTGGAACAGCGGAAAGGTGACAGAAAGTGCCCAGGCCAGGATCACACCAAGCCCCAGCCCCATCGCCATGACCGATCCCATACGCCGCCCGACGGCACCGCCGATCACGCCGAAACTGAAATAGAACAGCGCGATCACCGGCAGTATCAGAACCAGGAAGAACAGCCGCTCGGGATTCAGTGCCACGGCCAGGCCAAGCGAGGCCAGAACGGCCAGCCGCACCGCCAGCCGCCGCCACATCCGCGCATGGCCGGCCTGCAGAAGTGCCGCATCCGCCACCATCGCCAGAACCGCGCCGGGCAGGATCGCCGCAAGGATCGGCAACCGCCCGGTATGGGGGTAGAAACTGGCAACATAGCGGTCAAGCATCCCGCCAAAGGCCAGCAATCCAAACCCCGCCAGCACCAGCCCGGCCCACCAGCCCGCGCGTTTTGGCACC
This sequence comes from Paracoccaceae bacterium, assembly GCA_014323785.1. Classification (GTDB taxonomy): domain Bacteria; phylum Pseudomonadota; class Alphaproteobacteria; order Rhodobacterales; family Rhodobacteraceae; genus Rhodophyticola. The sequence continues at coordinate 5,264 of JACONJ010000046.1, forward strand.
CTGCCAATCAGGGTAAGGCCCACCAGTACCAAACCGCCGTAGAGTGCCAGATGCAGTGCCAGATAATCCGCCACCAGAACCGGCAGAATCTGCGTACGGAACGGCGACAGAACCAAAGGGGTCAGAATCGCGGGCGCAATCGCCAGCGTCCAGAACGCACCGGGCGGGATTTCAGGCGGTGCGTGGCCCGCAGGCATGATTTGTGCCAGGGGCAGGCCCAGCAGGACAACGCCGATCAGGGTCAACAGGATCGGCCCGCCAATTGTTGCTTCATCGCTGTCATGGCCCCGGTCGAAGGTCAGGTTGAGCCAGTCGCGCGCCTCGGCCAAGCCTGTCCCGGAATACAGCACCCCCACGTGCTCTGCCATTGGTGCGGCCACGGCGCGCCGGGCAAACCCCTTACCGGGGTGGCCCGTGGTCTCGCCCTCCTGTGCGCCGACCTCGGCCATGATCCGCCGCGCCTCGGCCCGCAGCGCACCTTCCCACGCGCCGTTGATTGCCAGCAGGTTCATGGGTGCCTTATCAGTGACCGCCCGGGAAAACAGTGATACCGCCACCACCGCCTCTACGCGCGGGTCAGCCAGGGCCTGCCGCACGACGATGTCAGAGGCCATGGAATGCCCCAAAAGGGCCACACGCCCATCTGCGCCGTCCAGTGCCAGTGCCGCATCGGTCACGCGCCCCATCTCTGCCATCAGCAGCTGTGTTGTGCCGTCCAGAGCGTTCACATCGCCCGACATCGGCACCGGGTTTCGGCCATGGCCCTGAAAATCAAAACTGACCGTCAGATACCCGGCGCGTGCCAGCGTTATCTGATAGGGGTGCATCAACTGTCGCGACCCGGCGAAGCCATGGGCGATCACCACAACTGGCCCAACGGCACCGGGCCGCTGCATAAGCGTTGCCGGGGTATCGCCAACGCGAAGGTCCAATATCTCCAGCCCCGCGCGCGACCGCTCCAGCAGGAACACCCCCAACCCAATCAGCACAAGTGCCGCGCACACGGCAAGGATGTTCCGCATCAGGGCCTGTCCCTTCGATGCTGCACCGCTTCGGTCACGCCTGGAGCCAAGCATACAGGACGGCACTTCACAATGCCAACGGATGTTTGCGGGGACAACAATGGTGCACCAGGGGGCATAATGGCTTATAATGAGCCCGTCGCAATCCGGAATCCATGCCTTATGTTCACCGTCACACTGCTGACCAGTCCCGCGTGCCAGCTGAACCATGCCTTGGCCGACAGTCTGCGCATCGCGCTGGGCGGTGGCGCGATCCGCTGGCTCAACCCCGATGTCGCGCTGGAATTCGAGATTCCGCAGCCCCCCGCAAACGCCACCCGGATTCAGGAGCACCTTCAGGGCGAAGGTATTGATATGGTGATCCAGCCAAGTGCCAACCGGCGCAAGCACCTGCTGCTTGCCGATATGGATTCAACCATGATCCGGCAGGAATGCATTGATGAATTGGCCACCGAGGCTGGTGTTGGCGATCATGTCGCCGCGATCACCGCGCGTGCCATGAACGGAGAGTTGGCGTTCGAAGCAGCACTGCGGGCGCGCGTGGAGCACCTCAAGGGGATTGAAACATGTGTGATAGATACTGTTCTGAACCGTCGCCTTACCTATATGCCCGGCGGTGCCACGCTTGTCGCGACGATGAAGGCCCATGGTGCGCACTGCTCTTTGATCTCTGGTGGTTTTACCGCCTTCACTGCCAGGGTTGCCGCTGATCTGGGCTTTGACGACCACCGCGCCAATCGGCTGCTAACCAAGGGTGGTCGCCTCACCGGTCAGGTGGCAGAGCCGATCCTTGGCCGCGATGCCAAGGTCACGCGCTTGCATGAGTTAACGGCCAGGCTGGGCCTGACCGCGGCGGATGTCCTGGCCGTGGGCGATGGGGCAAATGACCTTGGGATGCTTGGGCTTGCGGGTACCGGCTTGGCACTGCACGCCAAACCCGTCGTTCAGGATCGGGTCAACATACGGATCAATCACGGCGATCTGACCGCACTTCTTTATGCGCAGGGCTATTCCGTGGCTGAATTCGCGCCTGTGTGAGCCGCCTGGTTGTCGCGGCGCAAGCCCGGCACCCGCCGCGCGGCAGATCAGCGGATAAGGGTCGCCGCTGCCGCCTGGGCCAACCCATCAATCCCGAACAGGTTGAGCACCCCAAGAAGCATGATCCCGGCCGAGGCCATCAGCCCGACCCAAGGCAGCACGTTCATCTGACCGTCCAGCCCGTCTTCGTTAGTACCGAAATACATAAAATAGACAATGCGCAAATAATAGAATGCACCGATGACCGAGGCGATCACACCCGCCACCGCCAGCCACACAAGCCCCGCATCCACCGCCGCAAGAAGCACCGCGTATTTGCCAAAGAAACCGACAAGCGGCGGTACACCAGCCAGGCTGAACATCAAAATCAGAAGCGCGAGGGCTTTCATCGGCTCTTTCAAGGCGAAATTGTTGAGTGATGAAATCCCGGTGACATGGCGACCATCCTTTTCCATCGACAGGATAAAGGCGAAGGTACCAATATTCATCGTCACGTAGATCGCCATATAGATCAGCATCGCGCTGACGCCCTGTTCGGTGCCTGCTGACAGGCCCATCAGGGCAAAGCCCATATGGCTAATCGAGGAATAGGCCATCAGGCGTTTGATATCCGTCTGCCCGATAGCCGCGATGGCCCCCAGAAACATGGAGCCGACCGCCAGGAAGGCAACAACCTGCTGCCAGTCACCGACGACACCGCCAAAAGCGTCATGCACGACACGGGCAAACAGCACCATGGCCGCTACCTTGGGTGCAGTGGCGAAGACGGCCGTCACCGGCGTCGGCGCACCTTCATAAACATCTGGCGTCCACATATGGAACGGCGCGGCAGAGACCTTAAAGGCCAAGCCGGCCAGCAGGAACACAAGCCCAAACAGCAGGCCCAGTTCAACCTTTCCATCACCGGCAGCGGCGATGATGCCGGAGAACAGCGTTGTGCCCGCATAGCCATAAACAAGCGACGCACCATAAAGCAAAAGGCCCGAGGACAGGGCCCCGAGTATGAAGTACTTGAGGCCCGCCTCGGTAGAACGGACAGACTCTCGCCGCAGGGCCGCGATCACGTAGAGGGACAGGGATTGCAGCTCAAGCCCCATGTAAAGAACGATCAAATCGCCCGAGGAGACCATCATCATCATGCCGACTGTCGCCAACGCAATCAGCATCGGATATTCAAAGCGCAGCAGATCAGACTTGGCCATGAAGTCCTGGCTGATCAGCAGAACCGCAGCGGTGCTGAGCAGGATCATGATCTTGGCGAACCGTGCGAACCCGTCATCGATGACCATGCCGCCGAAGGCATCGCGGGTACCATCCGGAGTGACACCGATATAAAGGGCCATCACCACGAACAGTGCCGCGGTGACTTGGGTAAGTGTGCCCGCCAGCCTATCCCCGGAGATATAGACAGCCACCAAGAGCCCGCCCAAAGCGTAGAGCGACAGGACAATCTCAGGGATCAGAATGCCAAGATCTGCGCCGATCATTCAGGGTACCTCAATGGCTGGCCGCGACAGCGTCGTGGGGCGGATGTGCCGCCAGTGCCGTGTCGTATTGGGTCAGAAGTGCCTTGACCGAGGGGCCGACCACTTCAATCACCAGGCTTGGATAGACGCCAAGCAAAAGGGTCATGACGATCAACGGCGCAAAAATCGCTCGCTCGCGCATTGTCATGTCCGTGATGGATTTCAGGCTTTCCTTGATCAGATCGCCAAAGACGACCCGGCGGTAGAGCCAAAGCGCGTATCCGGCCGAGAGGATCACACCAGTGGCTGCCAGAACACCGATCCATGTGCTCACCTGGAACACCCCGATCAAGGTTAGGAATTCCCCCACGAAACCGCTTGTGCCCGGCAGGCCAACATTGGCCAGGGTGAACAGCATAAACACCGCCGCATAAGCTGGCATCCGCGTGACCAGCCCGCCATAGGCATCAATATCGCGGGTGTGCATCCTGTCATAGATGACACCGACACAAAGAAAGAGCGCACCGGAAATGAAACCATGGCTTATCATCTGAAAGATCGCGCCATCGACGCCCTGCTGATTGGCCGCGAAAATGCCCATGGTAACAAAACCCATATGGGCAACCGAGGAGTAAGCGATCAGCTTTTTCATATCCTCCTGCACCATGGCAACCAAGCTTGTGTAAACGATGGCGATGACGCTGAACCACAGAACCATGGGTGCCATGATGTCTGAAGCGATGGGGAACATCGGCAGGCTGAAACGCAGGAAACCGTAGCCACCCATCTTCAGCAGGATCGCCGCCAGCACGACTGACCCCGCAGTCGGTGCCTGAACGTGGGCATCCGGCAGCCACGTATGCACTGGCCACATTGGCATCTTTACCGCGAATGAGGCGAAGAACGCCAGCCATAGAAACATCTGCGAACCGCCGGCAATCTGCCAGCCGAACAGGTTGATCGGTTCGGCATCGAACCGATGGTTCAGAAGCGTCGGTATGTCGGTGGTGCCCGCATCGACATACATCGCCACCATCGCCACCAGCATCAGAACTGAGCCAAGAAAGGTGTAAAGAAAGAACTTGAAGCTGGCATAGATGCGGTTCTTGCCACCCCAAATCCCGATGATCAGAAACATCGGAATCAAGCCCGCTTCGAAGAACAGGTAGAACAGCACCAGATCGAGTGCCACAAAGACGCCGATCATCAGCGTCTCTAGCACTAGAAGCGCGATCATGTATTCCTTGACCCGATGCGTCACGTCCCAGCAGGCTGCGATAACCAGGGGCATCAGAAATGTCGTAAGCAGGACGAACAGTATGCTGATACCGTCAACCCCGATCTTGTAGGTCAGGCCCAGCAGCCACTCCCGCTCTTCCACCAGCTGAAAGCCGGTATCACCGGGGTCAAACTCTAACAGCACAAAAAGCGATATGAAAAAGGTGGACACGGTCGCCGCCAGGGCCAACCGTTTCGCGTTTACCTGCGCCGCCGCATCATCGCCGCGCAGCCCCGCCACTAGGATCAGGGCGGCAGTCAGGGGCAGGAAGGTTACGATGGAAAGCAAAAAGTCCATGGTCGTGTGTCAGCCCCCTGCCGCAAGCGTGATCCACGTGACCAAGGCCACGATCCCCAGAACCATCGCGAAAGCATAGTGAAAGATATATCCAGATTGCGCACGTCCGGTAAGTCGCGTCAGAAGCGGGATGACCCCCAGGGCCAAGCCGTTGATCCCGCCGTCGATCACGCGCCCATCGCCGCCGTGCCACAGGAGCCGCCCAAGCCACAGGGCCGGGCGGCAGAAGGCCGCATCCCAGATTTCATCAAAATACCATTTGTTCAGCAGGAACCGGTAAAGGATCGGATTGGTTTTCGCCCATCGCCACGGCAGGTCCGGGATGGTAATATAGAACATATAGGCCACGAACAGCCCAAGCAGCATGGCCATCACGGGCATGCATTTTACCCAAGCTGGTACCTTATGGGCGTCGTTCAGAATATCATTGCCGGGGGACGCATGGAGTGCGCCCATGCCCGGCGGGCTGGTAAAGACATAATGCGCATGGACATGGTTACCCTTGTCTACGTCTCCCGCGTCGGGGCCATAGGCATTGTCTTCGTGATGCCCCTTACGGCCATGGTTATCGCTATGGTCATGGCCACCATAGGCGTCATCGCTGTGGTCATCTTTGTCATGTTCACTGGCCAGCGCATATTCGACGCCAAAGAAGGTTGCCACCTGATCGGTCTTCCCGAAGAAACTGTTATGCCACACCACGCCCGAGAACACCGCACCAAGTGCCAGAACACCCAAAGGCACCAGCATCGTCCAAGGGCTTTCATGCGCATGGTGATGGGTGTGTTTATCCCCTCGCGGTGCACCAAAGAAGGTCAGGAACATCAGCCGCCAAGAATAGAAACTGGTGAAGACTGCCGCCACGATCAGCATCCAGAACGCATACTGCCCCAACCCGCCGCCAAAGGCATAGGCACTTTCAACCACTGCATCCTTAGAGAAGAAGCCCGCAAAACCGAAAGAGGTCACCGGGATGCCGACACCGGTGATCGCCAGTGTGCCAATCATCATGGCCCAGAACGTGTAGGGGATCTTATGCCGCAATCCTCCGTAATTCCGCATATCCTGCTGATGATGCATGGCGTGAATGACCGCACCTGCGCCCAGGAACAGCAGTGCCTTAAAGAAGGCATGGGTGAACAGGTGGAACATCGCAACCGAGTAGGCACCGACGCCCGCAGCCACGAACATATAGCCCAGCTGGGAACAGGTTGAATAAGCAATCACGCGCTTGATGTCATTCTGCACCAGCCCGACGGTTGCCGCAAAAAGCGCTGTGGCGGCTCCGATCAGGATAATGAAATCGGTAGCGAATGGCGCATATTCCATGAGCGGTGACATTCGGCAGACCAGGAAGACACCCGCCGTCACCATGGTCGCGGCGTGGATTAGCGCGGAAACAGGTGTTGGCCCCTCCATCGCGTCGGGTAGCCAGGTGTGCAGGAACAGTTGTGCCGACTTCCCCATAGCCCCGATAAAGAGCAGGAGGGCGATGGTGTTGGCCGCATTCACCTCGGCACCGAGGAAGCTGAAGGTCGCCGCCGCCAGTTCGGGGCCCCTCGACAGGATCACATCGAAATTGATGCTATCAGTTATCCAGAACAGCGCGAAAATGCCAAGCAGGAACCCGAAATCCCCCACACGGTTGACGATGAAAGCCTTCATCGCCGCTGCACCAGCCGAGGGTTTGCGATAGTAAAACCCGATCAGAAGATAGGATGCGACACCAACCCCTTCCCAACCGAAGAACAGTTGCAGCAGGTTATCAGCGGTCGCCAGCGTCAGCATGGTGAAGGTGAAGAAGCTGAGGTAGGCGAAGAACCGGGGACGATAGCTTTCGCCCTCTTTGAAATTCGCGTCGTGGGCCATGTAGCCGAAACTGTAGAGATGGACAAGTGCCGAAACTGTGGTGATCACAATCAGCATGATCGCCGTCAGCCGGTCGATCCGGATTGACCAAGATGTGTCAAGAGTACCCGAAGCAACCCAGGTGAAGAGATCACGGGTATAGGTCTGCCCGTCAAAGCCCAGAAAAGCACCCCAGCTGAGCAGGCAGGACAGGAACAGAAGACCGGTTGCAGTGATACAGGCACATGTTTCACCCAGCAGCCGCCAAGAGAATCCGCAGATCAGCGCACCGATGAGCGGGGCAAAGAGAAGGATCGCTTCCATTGCCATCTAGCCCTTCATCACATTGACGTCTTCGACGTTGATTGAACCCCGATTGCGGAAGAAGCAAACTAGGATTGCCAGGCCAATCGCGGCCTCGGCCGCGGCCACTGTCAGCACAAACAGCGTGAAAACCTGCCCGGTCAGATCACCAAGGAAACCAGAGAAGGCGACCAGATTGATGTTGACCGCCAGCAGCATCAATTCGACCGACATCAGGATCACGATGACATTCTTTCTGTTCAGGAAAATGCCGAAAATCCCGATGACAAAAAGCGCGGCGGCTACCGTCAGGTAATGCTCCAGCCCTATCATTCCGTCCCCCCGGCAGATATATCCGGTTAAAATATCCAGGTGCCGCGAAGGCATCGACGGCCACCACAATCAGAACAGCGGTCAAATCCCCATTCACCTTCTGAGCCCCTGCCCCGGTTTTACGTCCCTGAGTTCCATCGCCTTGGCCGGATCTCGGTATATCTGTGTCAGGATGTTCTGGCGTTTCACATCCTGGCGGTGACGCAATGTCAGAAGGATCGCACCGACCATTGCGATCAGTAGAATCAGCCCCGACAGTTGGAAGGGCAGGACATAACGGTCATAGAGTATCAGCCCGATGGCCCGGGTGTTGTGAACCTCATGTAAAGGCGGGATCGGGCTGCCAAGGTGCTGGTCAATCCCTTCAGAGTAGACCCAAGTACCATAGACAAGTGCCAGTTGCATCAGCAGCACAATGCCGATCAGTCCGGCAAGCGGGATGTAGCGCACCATTTCCGCCTTCAGCGCAGCGAAATCCACATCAAGCATCATCACCACAAAAAGGAACAGCACCGCCACCGCCCCCACATAGACAATGATAAGCAGCATCGCAACGAACTCTGCGCCCAGAAGCACAAAGAGTCCCGCCGCGCTAAGGAAAGCCAGGATCAACCACAGAACCGAATGCACCGGATTGCGTGCCACCACGACCAGAAGCGCGGCCGCTACAAGCGTGGTCGCAAAGACGTAGAAGGTGATGTCTGCTATCCCCATATCCTTAATCCTCGGCTTGTTCCAGTGCCTCTTGCGCCAGGTCCATCGCCTTGTTCATCGCGGGCACACCGCCGAACATCGCGGCCATGCCAATTGCCTCGGCGATCTCCTGCTTCGTTGCCCCGGCCCCGGCGGCATGGCGCACGGCCAGGCGAATCTGCGGTTCAGCTATCGCGCCCTGGATGGTCAGGCCATGGAGTGTCAGAAGAAGCCGTGTCTTGGCGTCCAGGCCTTCAGGGTTGAACTGTTTGCCCCAGAACGCCTCCAATACCTCAACCGGCACTGTGGGCCACATCTTGTCAAAGGCCGAGGGCGTGAAACTGTCCAAGGCCGGATTCATCGCCTTGGCCAAGTCTTGCGTCATCTGCCGGGTCTGGCTGAACAGAACCGTGAACGGGTTTTGCGGGATATCAGTCATCGGTAGGGCGCGTCAATTTCCAGGTTGCGGGCGATCTCGGCTTCCCACCGCTCCCCGTTCTCCAGGAGTTTCGCTTTATCATAGTAAAGTTCTTCCCGGGTCTCGGTGGCGAATTCGAAATTCGGGCCTTCGACGATGGCATCAACCGGGCAAGCCTCTTGGCAGAAGCCGCAATAAATGCATTTCGTCATATCGATATCGTAGCGCGTGGTGCGGCGGCTACCGTCTGTGCGCGGTGCGGCATCGATGATAATGGCCTGGGCGGGGCAGATCGCCTCGCACAATTTGCAGGCGATGCAGCGTTCTTCGCCATTGGGATAGCGGCGCAAGGCGTGTTCACCCCGGAATCGCGCACTCAGCGGGCCCTTCTCGTGCGGGTAATTCACGGTGGCTTTGGGCGCGAAGAAATACTTTATCCCCAGCTTGAGCCCCTTGAACATATCGACCAACAGGAAGTATCTGGCCGCGCGGGTATAGTTGATCCGGGCCATGGTTCAATCTCCGGTCGCCCAACGGGCATAGGCACCACCGAAAAGCTCAAACTTTGCCATGAAGGCCACAATGACCACCCAGGCAAAGCTCATCGGCAGGAAGACTTTCCAGCCAAGGCGCATGAGCTGGTCATAGCGGTACCGGGGCACAATGGCCTTTACCATCGCGAAAAGGAAAAAGAAGAACGCCATCTTCAGGAGCATCCACAGCGCACCGTCGGGCAAGCCGGGGACAGGGCTGAGCCAGCCGCCGGAGAACAAAAGCGTCATCAGCGCACACATCAGGAAGATGGCAATATATTCACCCGCCATGAACAGCAGGAAGGGGGTGGAAGAGTATTCCACCTGATAACCCGCGACGAGTTCGGATTCTGCCTCGGGCAGGTCAAAGGGCGGGCGGTTGGTTTCCGCCAGGGCACTGATGAAAAATAAAAATACCATCGGCAGATGCGGTAGCCAATACCAAGAGAAGAGGCCAAAGCCACCATCCTGCGCACGCACGATATCGCCGAAATTCATGCTGCCGGTTGTGATGATCACACCGATGATAATCAGCCCGATTGATACTTCGTAGGAAATCATCTGCGCCGCCGAACGCAGGCTGCCCAGGAACGGGTATTTCGAGTTGGAGGCCCAGCCCCCCATGATCACGCCGTACACCTCTAGCGAAGACATGGCAAAGACGTAAAGAATGGCGACGTTCAGATCGGCCAAAACCCATGTGTCATTGAACGGGATCACTGCCCAAGCCAGGATCGCCAGCACAAAGGAGGTCATCGGCGCAAGCATAAACACCGGCTTGTCGGCACTGGCTGGCACCACGACCTCTTTCACCACGTATTTCAGCGCGTCGGCCACGGTTTGCAACAGGCCAAAGGCACCCACCACATTGGGGCCTTTGCGCATCTGAACGGCGGCCCAGATTTTGCGGTCGCCATATACAAGGAACAAAAGCGAGACCATCACAAAGCCAATCACCAAAAGGCTTTGTGCCGCGATGATCAGCGCGATCCCAAGGGTAGTAGAGAAGAATCCGTCCATCAATTCTTGCACCGTCGCATGCCTTACCCAGCGTGGGGGACCGCCACCATTTCAGCACCGATCATCATCTGCACCCTTTGCCGGAGGAGTGCCTGTGACATGATGTAAACCGCATTTTGGGGCCCAGTGCCACCCTCTTGCTGCACATTTGTGGGAACATGTCGCGCAAAACCGCTACACCATAGCGGCGCATATTGCGCCACTGCGCATTTCGCAGATTCCCTGATACGGGCACCTGGTGCGGACGGTTGCGCACAGTCGGCCAGCACGGACCTTGCGTACAGCGGGGGCAAATCAGCCAGCAATGCATTACTCCGCCGCAAGGGGCGCGGTGCGGCGCGCCTTTGCATGTGCGCTGAGCTCAGCCATCAACCGGCTGGCACGACAGATCGGGTTGGTCAGGTAATGATCCGAGATCGCGTTTACAAAATCTGCATCTCCGGGGGCTGTGGGATCCAGGGGCTGCCAGACATTCATGGCAACCTCATCGATCATGCCCAGATGCGGGACCGCCGCCACCAGGGCCGCGCGCAGTTGCGGCAGGCTGTCATAGGGCAAGGTTGCGCCCATCTCGGCCGACAATGCCCGCAGGATCGCCCAGTTCTCCTTTGCCTCACCCGGTGCGAAACCAGCCCTTAGTGCAAGTTGCGGGCGGCCTTCGGTGTTCACAAACAGGCCCTGTTCTTCGGTATAGGTCGCCCCCGGCAGGATGATATCGGCCCGATGCGCACCGCGATCCCCATGGGAACCCTGGTAGATGACAAAGGCACCCGGTGCGATATCAACCTCATCAGCACCGAGGTTATAGATAACTTCGGCCCCGTCCAGGGCCGCGGCCATCCCGCCTTCGGTCACGCAGCCCGCGTCCATCGCCCCAACGCGCGCGGCGGCAGTGTGCAGAACCAGCAGCTTCGACTGCGTCGCCTCACAAAACGCCATCACCTGGCTTAGGACAGCAGTACCATCGGTTTCGCACAGTGCCCCCTGCCCCAGGATCACGATGCCAAGCGTCTTTGAAACAACGCCGGCATGATCCATGCCGGTCAGACCGGTCAGTGCTGCACGCCCAGTGCCCAGGTGGCTGTAGTCATAGGTCAAATCCACTGCTTCGCCGATCAGCCCGATCTGTGCGCCCCTGGTCCAGGCTTTGCGGATGCGCGCATTCAGCACCGGGGCCTCGGCCCGGGGGTTCGTGCCGATCAGCACGATCGCCTGTGCTTCATCAATCTCTGCAATGGTTGCGGTGCCGACATAGGCCGCGCGGTTGGCAACGGGCAAATGCGCACCGTCGGTGCGGCATTCCACATGGCCACCCTGCCCTTCGATCAGCTGTTTTAGGGCAAAGGCCACCTCGACCGGGGCCAGATCGCCAATCAGACCGGCCAGCTTCTTGCCGGACATGGCCCGGGCGGCAGCCTCCAGGGCATGCCCCCAATCGGTCGGGCGCAGTTTGCCGTTTTCGCGGATGTATGGCGTATCCAGCCGCTGGCGGCGCAACCCATCCCAGATATAGCGTGACTTGTCACTTAGCCATTCTTCGTTCACGTCATCATGGTTGCGCGGCAGAATCCGCATCACCTCTCGACCCTTGGTATCGATCCGGATATTGGACCCAAGCGCATCCATCACATCGATGGATTCGGTCTTTGTCAGCTCCCAGGGTCGCGCAGTAAAGGCATAGGGCTTTGATGTCAGTGCCCCGACCGGGCAGAGATCAACGATATTGCCCTGCATCTCGCTGTCGAGCATTTGGCCCAGATAACTGGTAATCTCAGCATCTTCGCCACGTCCGGTCTGGCCCAGTTCCGGCATCCCGGCCACTTCGGTAATAAAGCGCACACACCGGGTACAGGAAATACAGCGTGTCATGGCAGTACCGACAAGCGGGCCAAGGTTCATATTGTCGACCGCCCGCTTGGGTTCCCGAAAGCGGGAGAAGTCCACGCCATAGGCCATCGCTTGGTCCTGCAGGTCGCATTCGCCGCCCTGATCACAGATCGGGCAGTCCAGCGGGTGGTTGATCAGCAGGAACTCCATCACCCCTTCGCGGGCTTTCTTGACCATGGGGGAGCTGGTTTTGACCACAGGCGGCTGGCCCTCGGGGCCCGAGCGTAAATCCCGCACCTGCATCGCGCAAGAGGCGACAGGTTTCGGCGGACCGCCCGCAACCTCAACCAGGCACATGCGACAGTTCCCCGCAATCGACAGGCGCTCGTGATAGCAGAACCGCGGGATCTCAATGCCAGCGTGTTCGCATGCCTGGATCAGGGTCATGGCCGGGTCAACCGCAACCTCATGGCCGTCGATAATGATGGTGCGCAGGTCGTTCATGCTGCCCAAGTCCTTCCCTGATTCGGGCCCCCTATCCAGGACGCGAGCCGATACAGCCCCAGGGTGTCCCGTTCCAGGTCTTCTACCCCTCCCGGAGCAATTTGCCAATCGCGGAACCAGCAGAGATTTCGTTGCGCCCCAGCTGGCAGAGGCTGGCGGGATTCTCGGCCATGGCACCCTGCTGCGCGATCCAGCGGCGCGCCAAGCCGCGCACCCGCGCCTGTTCCGCGTCATCTTCAACATAGGCGGCAATCTCGCCGCGGCTGTAGCCCATGTTGCGGGCGCGATTGGCCAGTGCCATCATGTATCTGACGGTCGGTAGCCACCGCGCCTCTAGCTTGGGGCAATTGTCAACGATGTAATCCCCGATGGCAATGTTCAGCACACCGTTTTCAATCCCGGCATCTTCACGCAGCTGCTGCCACCGGTCGGTCTGCGCGGCGGCGGGTGTCAACAGGCCAAAGCCCCCCGCGCACAGGCACAGCCCCAGGATTCTTGCGTAATGTCCCATCGTTCCCGCCCTCCTTGGCATGCCGTTGGATGGATTGTTATCCGGGGCAGCAGCCTTTGGATACCCGTAATCGCACAAACGGCACCCGGCCCATAATTTCGGCCCCACCATGGCGGTGAGTCGCGTTGCTGTGGCCGCGCGACGGAATCGGCCTGACGCCCCCCATAGTTCAAAGCCGTTCATGTTATCATTGGACGTTTCCCTGAAAATAAACATGGTCTTCACCGCGCCGATGTTCAGCGTGTCAGCACCCTGGTTGCCGCAGAGGGGATCATCACCCCTGCCGCCGTAGTGCATATCTGCACCGCCGTTGCTGGCGAGAGCGTCAATCCGCGGTGCGGTCAGACCTCTTCGACCGTCAGACCGCCGCCCAGGTTTTTCAAGGCACCTTTGATCTGCGGGTTCACCGGGAAATCCTCACCCAAACGCACATCTACTTCGCCGGGAAGGTCAGGGGCAATCAGGCAGAGGTGCACGGGCCCCCTGCCCCTTCCCCCCGTCCCGGACTTTGTGCGATCCAGCAGGCCCGCGATGGCGGGAATGGCGTCCGGGTCGTCAACGAACACCCGCAAGCCTGCGCCGTTTTCTATGGCGATGGCGTCATCAACTGGCTGCACCCCGCGGGCAAGCAGTTTCAGGCTGTCGCCTTCCAGCGTTGCCTCTACCTGCAAGACGACATTGGCACCGGTATCAAGATGCGCTTGTGCCGTCGCCAGAATGTCGGAGAATATCGTAACCTCATACACCCCGGTGGGGTCGGACAGTTGCACAAAGGCAAAGCGGTTGCCGCGCTGGCTTTTGCGATCCTGCCGGGCCGAAACGGTACCAGCCAGCCGGGCAACAAAGGCACCACCTTGAACGCGGGCCTCTACTTCGGTCAAGGTCAGGCAGCCCTTGCGTCTCAGCGCAGGCATATAATCATCCAGTGGGTGACCCGAGAGGTGGAAGCCAGTGGCCATATGCTCATTGGCAAGGCGTTCGCCGGGCAGCCAGTCTTCGCAGGTGGCCAGGCGCGGTTCGGGCATATCATCACCCGACTCTCCAAACAGCGAGACCTGGTTCGAGGCGCACTGCTCATGGATTGCGGCGGAATAAGCCGTCAACGCATTAAGGCTGTCGAAAACGCGGGCGCGGTTGCGATCAAGCACGTCAAAGGCACCAGCGCAGACCAGCATTTCCAGACTGCGTTTGCCAATACGCTTAAGGTCGGCCCGGCGCGCAAAATCGAACAGCGTGGCAAAGGGGCGGTCCCCGCGCGCGCCTTCGATCAGGCGCATCGCCTCTACGCCCGTATTTTTCAACCCGCCCAAGGCATAGACAACCCTGCCCTCGTTCACCGTAAAGGTCGCGGCGGCACGGTTGACACAAGGCGGGATCATCCTGATCCCCAGCCGGTCAACCTCTTGCTTGTAGACGCCAAGTTTGTCGGTCTGGTGGATGTCGCAATTCATCACTGCGGCCATGAATTCGACCGGGTGATTGGCCTTGAGCCAGGCGGTTTGGTAGCTGACAACCGCATAGGCCGCAGCGTGGGATTTATTGAACCCGTAATTGGCGAATTTGTCAAGAAGGTTCCACACCTCTTGCGCCTTGGCCTTATCCACGCCGTTCCTTGCCGCGCCTTCCAGGAATTTCGGGCGTTCGGCATCCATGGCGTCCTGGATTTTCTTGCCCATGGCGCGGCGCAGCAGATCCGCACCGCCAAGGCTGTAACCCGCCATTTCCCGCGCGATTTGCATCACCTGTTCCTGATAGATGATGATGCCTTGGGTTTCATCCAGGATATGGTCAATGGTCGGGTGCAGAAGCGCGCGCTTGATTAACCCGTTTTTGACTTCACAGTATTTCGGGATGTTTTCCATCGGGCCGGGCCGGTACAGGGCCACCAGCGCGATGATATCCTCAATGCAGGTGGGTTTCATTCGCCGAAGCGCATCCATCATGCCCGTGCTTTCCACCTGGAACACCGCCACCGTTTTGGCCGAGGCATAAAGTTCATAGGTTTTTGCGTCATCAAGCGGGATCAGGCCCGGATTCACCTCGATGCCGCGCGCCTTTAGCAGGTCGACGGCATTTTGCACCACCGTCAGGGTCTTCAGGCCCAGAAAGTCGAACTTCACCAGGCCCGCGGGTTCCACCCACTTCATGTTGAACTGCGTGGCGGGCATGTCTGAACGGGGATCCTGGTAAAGCGGCACCAGCTCATCCAGTGGACGGTCGCAGATCACCACCCCCGCAGCATGGGTAGAGGCGTTGCGCAACAGCCCTTCAATCTGCTGGCCATAGGTCAACAGGCGGTCGACAACCTCTTCCTCTTTCGCGGCGTCGCGCAATCGCGGTTCATCAGCCAGGGCCTTTTTGATCGAGACAGGTCTGACGCCTTCAACCGGGATCATCTTTGCCAGCCGGTCCACCTGGCCAAAGGGCATTTGCAGCACACGGCCCACATCACGCACCGCAGCCTTTGACAAAAGCGCACCGAAGGTGATGATCTGGCCCACCCTGTCGCGGCCGTATTTCCCCTGGACGTAGCGGATTACGTCTTCCCTTCGGTCCATGCAGAAATCGATGTCGAAATCCGGCATGGAAATCCGCTCGGGGTTCAGGAACCGCTCAAACAGAAGCTGATAGCGCAGGGGATCCAGATCGGTGATCGTCAGCGCATAGGCCACAAGGCTACCCGCGCCGGACCCGCGCCCGGGACCGACCGGAATGTCCTGCTCCTTTGCCCATTTTATGAAATCGGCAACTATCAGGAAATAGCCCGGAAAGCCCATGTCCCTGATAATGCCCAGCTCGAATTCCAGCCGCTCATGATACGCGCTGGCGGGCGCGACAGGGTCAATCACCGCAAGCCGGGCCTGCAGCCCTGCCTTGGCCTGGCGGTGCAACTCCTCAACCTCATTATCGGCAAAGCGCGGCAGAATCGGGGCATGGGTGCGGGCGCGAAAGGCACAGCGCCGGGCGATCTCTACCGTGTTGTCCAGTGCTTCGGGCAGGTCGGCGAACAGAATCGCCATGTCATCGGGCGATTTGAAATAATGCTGCGGGGTCAGGCGGCGGCGCGGTTCCTGCTGATCAACACAGGCCCCCTGCGCGATGCAGATCAGCGCATCATGGGCTTCATACATATCAGGTACGGGAAAGTAGACATCATTGGTGGCCACCAGCGGGATGTCCCCGGCATAGGCGGTCCTGACAAACCACTCCTCGGTCAGGCGTTCGGCCTCGGGCGGGGCATGATCGGCGTGCGGGTGGCGCTGCAATTCGATATACAGCCGGTCAGCAAAAGCAGTGTGCAGCTGGTCCAGCAGGGCCGCGGCCTTGCCGTGTTGCCCGTCCCGCACCAAGCGGCCAAGGGGGCCGTCCGGGCCACCGGTCAGGCAGATCAGGCCACCTGCATGGGCCTGGGCCTCGGCCGGGGTGATATGCGGCGGTGCGCCATCGCCGCGCAGATACAGGCAGGAATTCAGTTTCATCAGATGGCCGTAGCCCGTGGCGTTCTGCGCCAGAAGGACAATGGGCGCAGGCGGGCGGGTGCGTTCGCCGGGCGCGGCCGCATCATAGGCCAGATCGAGTTGACAACCGATGATCGGCTGCACCCCGGCCTGCACGGCGGTTTCCGAAAACTCCAGCGCACAGAACATGTTGTTCGTGTCAGTCACGGCCACGGCAGGCATCCCGGCCTTGGCCACAAGGCCCGGCAGATGCTTGACGCGCATCGCCCCTTCAAGCAGCGAGTATTCGGTGTGCAGGCGCAGATGGATGAATCGGGGGGCAGCCATGCGCCCGTCTATACCCTGTGGCGCGGAACCAGTGAACCCCCTGGCCTGCCCGGTGTAGCAGTGCGGGGGGGGGGGATTGGTCGGCAGGACGGCAAAACCGCCTTTTTGCGGCACACCAAAAGTGCCTACCGGCAAACGCCCTATATCTGCATTCGCATATCCACGGTCGCGTCACTGCTTTGGCTTATATTTCTCTGCGTTCTCTTCACAGTGTTTCAATACAACCTTAATCCAGCTATCAAACCATATCCAGGTTCCCTTGTGGTCTCCATGGCAACCGTAACATTTCACCTTCCTGGCGTTCAGCTCTTTCCACAATTTTGTGTGATAGTGCAGATTAAAACGGCTGTACCCTTTATCCTTTGCAATCTGAACAACCTTGCTGGGCAGATAACGATTTTTGTTTTTCTCTTTAAGAATAACACGATCACCCTCTTTCGCATCTGCGCTATCCATTTTGATGAATTCAATGGTGTGATCTGCGCCAGAGAGACGGTTTTTCGTAATCGGTACAAAGCTCACGCGATACTGGTAGGTGGGATTTGAAAGCTGTTCCTCAGTCAGCTCGTGCTCGAATGCGCTAATGAAAGTGGAAATATGGGCAGGAATATCTGCCGCCCTTTTGAGCCGCATGCGCTGATCATCCCCAAATGAAACGAATTGCAGCGCGATTGGTAGGCGTTTTTCAAGCCCATATTGGGGGCCGAACGCTGATTTTAGCACATCATTAAAATTGATGCACCACGCCTGCAGCTTATCGCCGATTTCATCATCAATCCTGCTTGTGGTGCGGTGCTCGATTTCATCACGGATTTCCAGAAGAAATTTCAGATTGCTCTTCGCACCTTCTGACACGGGACACCGGGGTTCTTTCAAACACATTCTAAGATTCCAGTACCTGTCCGACTCTTGCTTGTCTTTCGGTTTATACCGATAATCAATTCCTTCCCGCTTAAACCATGCGTGCAACAGATACGTCCATGCGATCACGCTTGTAACGATGAAAAGTTCCGCGCGAAAGGTGAGCCCGGCACCGTTGAAAGTATGAACCGCCGCGATCATGGCTTCGCGTGCCTTGATCAGTAATTCGTCACCCCGGAGGCTCAGGCCTGTATCCGGGTCCAATTCCGGCCATGCCAAAAGGAACGCATCCAATTCTTCATCACTGACTGATTTGACTAATTTGTGCTTCTTTCCGGTTCGGATTTCCCCGAACGCCCGATGGTTCACCGTTCGCATCGGGCGCGTGAAATATGCCTGAATATCCTGATCCGCGTAGTGCCCCCGCGCAAGCATTGCCTTGATTATTGCGACCTCCCATTGCTCAAGTTTGTTCCCCCGCTTCCGCTTTATCTTCAAATCTGGCGTTTGGGCAGGGTCTGGAGTGTTGGTCTTTTCAGACATACAAAGAACCAACTGGTCAGTTTCCGGAGTGCTATTTTTCTCAGACATACGTAGACCAGCGTAAACATGTGAGCTGCTGCTTTAATATACCTTGCAAAACTCTGTTTGAACAGAAAAAGTGTTTACAGTTAATGCCCGTGGCCTGTGGTGCCCGTTGTTTTCAACAAAGTCAAAAAAGCGCGGGACCGTGCTGGCCTTCATATCAAGCAAACGCGCCGCGGCCGTGTAGGTGATGTTGCGGTCCTGAAAGGCGCAGTGCACGACATCCACCAAAGCCTGGCCAAGGCTATGGTGCCTGGTCACGTGCCAGGACGGCCCGCCCTCGTTTTCTTTTTTCCTGGCTTTTTCTTTTTTGACTTTGTCCGCCCAACGCTGGTGATAGTCATCGCGCAAGGTCTGGTAGGCTACCGCCGACAATGCGCCCGTTCTGTAGAGGCGATAGGCGACCATGGGTTCGCTGACCGCCCATTGGCGGGCAACATGATCAATGCAGGCGCACGCTGCTTCAATGTCATCGGGGTTAAATCGATCCACCGCCCCCGTGAACTGCCCGTCCGGCAACAGGAACGCGCCCGCAACATCATTGCAGAACCGTTCAACCCTGGCTGTTTCAGTCTTTGGCAGTGCGGTTGATATCTTGCCGCTCACCCCCGTTTGGCCAAGCCAGATGTGCGCCAGTTCGTGGATCAGCGTGAACGCCCGGGCGGGCCGCGCATCATGTGCGTTGATTACCACGAATGGCGCGACCGGGTCCGCAATCGCAAACCCGCGGAAAACATCGGCCCCAATCGCCGATGTGTGGTGGCCTAAATCCCCAAGGACAAGGACAAAAACGCCCGCCTCTTCCGCCGCCTGCCGCAACCGCGCGAACAATTTCTGCGGATCGCCCTTGCGCTGGGAAACATCCGTATGATCAAAGCCCAGCGTATCAGCGACCCGCTGAACAAGTTTGCCAACCCCAAGCCCCGGTGTTGCCGACCCGACAAAGTCCGGTGCCTTGAAATCATCCTCATCCAGAAGAATATCGCGCAGCAGTTCCTGTCTGGCCTTCACATCCCGCAAAAGCGCGTCCAGCATCCCGTTTTCACGGGGGCTACGGGCGTTTGGCGTTTGGCGAAAATCCTGCCCCCTCTGCCCGGTTTTGGGCGGTTCCGCCAGATAAAAGGCGGTCAACGGGCGTTTGTAGACACGGGCACATGTGGCCAGCTGCATTTGCGTGGGCTGCTGCTTTCCGGCTTCCAGTGCCTCTAATTTCTCTTTGGCAGAACTCAGCGACGAATCGTGCAAACCCAGTTTTTGCGCGGCCTCACCCGCGTCAAATCCGGCGGATTCGCGCGCCCAGACAAGAATCTCCGGATTCACATCGACGCGCATGGTCTGGCCCTAAATGCTCGATTTACCACAGGATCAACGTGACCCGCAGACTCAGGATGGCATCCACAGATCACAATATAATCGTGTGGCGGGATTGCAAGACCCGCAAGTTCTTTCGCGCCGCCCCTTGCGTGTGCGCCCCGTGTGCTGATAGGCAGGCGCAGGCGGGGGAACCATCATGCCGGTTTTGAACTGGATCGGAAAAGACGCGGTTGTGAACCATCACCGGGCGGTGCCGTATCGCCTGGTGCATTGCGATGGCGCGGCCTCGGCCGGGGACCGCGCCGCGGGCAACCTCCTTGTGCAGGGCGACAACCTGGAGGCCCTGAAAGCCCTTCTGCCCTATTACGGCGGGCAGGTGAAATGCATCTACATTGACCCGCCCTATAACACCGGCAATGAGGGCTGGGTGTATAATGACAACGTGAACGCGCCGGATATGCGGGCCTGGCTGGGCCGGGTTGTGGGGCGCGAGGCCGAAGACCTGTCGCGCCACGACAAGTGGCTGTGCATGATGTATCCGCGCCTGCGCCTGCTGCGCGACTTCCTGCGCCAGGACGGCGTGATCTTTGTGAGTATTGATGATGTTGAGGCTGG
>JACONJ010000047.1 GCA_014323785.1 Paracoccaceae bacterium
TGTATCAGACAGTGCGCAGGATGAATCACCTGGCGCGAGCACCGTCAAAACAGGGCTTTGTTGAGGGCAGGGTTCTGACCAAGGCCGAAGCCGCCGCCTTTACCCCGTACTACACCAAAGAAAGACGCAAGGAAATATTGAAGGTAAGATGGGCGCTTGGCAAGGCGAACAATAAAAGACGTTAAAAAAAGGCCCTTCGCGTAATTACAGCCGCGCACAGGCTGAAAGGGTCATAACCCCCACGCCGCAGGCTTCCACACCGCGCCGCGCAAACCATGAAAGGGACAAAACATGTCCATCCATAACCAAATCTTCACAGCCGAGCCCTCGGCATCGGCCATTGCCGTCCCCGAAGGGGCGCAGGGCGTCCTTCTGCCCCTGGCCGCAGAGGCCATCGCGCACAGTTTCCGCGACGGGGCCGACCTGATCGTGGTTCTGCACAACGGTGGCCGCGTCGTCATTTCGGATTTCTATGCCGAAGAGGGCCGGGAACTGGTGCTGGTTGACCCGCAGGGGGCGTTGTTCCTTGCTGAACTGGGCACCGATGGCGCGATAATCGGGTGGGAACCCCGCACGCGGGCACAGATTGCGGAGCTGTTCGGCCTTTCAGATCAGGACGTCGCCGCACTTGATGCCGCCACGGGGTCTGACCTGACCGCGCATATGTCCACGCAGGGCTTTCTGGAGGACATCGGCCCCCTTGCTTGGGTTCTCGGTGGCCTGGCCATCATCGCCATTGCCGTTGCCCTCAATGATGATGATGACGACGATGACAACACGGTGACCGGCACTGACGGTGACGATACGCTGACAGGCACTGCCGAAGCCCAAACGATTGATGGCGGTGCCGGGAACGACGCGCTGCACGGTGGTGCCGGGAACGACAGCCTGAGTGGTAATACCGGAAACGACACGCTGGACGGTGGTGCCGGGAACGACACGCTGGATGGCGGTGCCGGTGACGACACGCTGAACGGTGGTGCTGGTGCCGACGCGCTGGATGGCGGTGACGGTGCCGACGACACGGCCAGTTATGCGGGTTCGGATGCGGGCGTGGATGTGACCGTTAATGGCATGTCGAACACTGGCGGCGACGCCGCGGGCGATACGCTGACCAACATCGAGAACCTGATTGGCTCGGACCACAACGACACCCTGACCGGTGATGCTGGTGCCAACCGTCTTGATGGCGGTGACGGTGACGACGTGCTGAACGGCGGTCTCGAAGCCGACACGCTGCACGGTGATGCCGGGAACGACTCGCTGCGCGGCGATGGCGGTGACGATGCACTGCACGGTGGTGCCGATGACGACACGCTGGTAGGTGGTGCCGGGAACGACGCGCTGCACGGTGGTGCCGGGAACGACAGCCTGAGTGGTAATACCGGAAACGACACGCTGGACGGTGGTGCCGGGAACGACACGCTGACCGGTAGTGCCGGTGCTGACCACTTCCGCTTCCTGGAATCCGGGTCTGGTGCAGATACCATCACGGACTTTGACGCGAGCCAGGGCGACAAGATCATCCTTGACGAAGGCGCGTTCGCCAACTTCGCGGCGGTTCAGGCCGCGGCAAGCGGTGACACAGATGCCGTGATTAACCTGGGGTCTGAAAGCAGCATCACCATCACCGGTATTGCGGCGTCTGCCCTTACCGCGGATATGTTCATGTTCGTTGACCCCGATTCCACCACCATGGGGGCGTGATCACCCGCATCTGATCCCCTGAACTCTCGCGGCGGCCGGGGCCCAAAACCCCGGCCACCGTTCGCGTTTGTCACCAGCCAGGGGGCGTAAATGCCGTGTAATCCCCGCCGCGTAATCCCCCTTGTGACGGGTGTTGGTCACAGAGCTTTCACAGGGCTTTCACGTTGAAAAACCCTTGCCCAAAAACTGCGCCCGGGGGCCCGTGCAGGGTGGGGCCTGTGCCGGGGGTGTTGGTGCAGGAACTCAGCACCGGCTTTTTTGCACGGCGGGCGACGGGCAAAGGACGGAATCAGGAATGTGTTCTTGCACCGATAAATCCAGTGCGCTGAACTCTACACGTGCTTCCCGCATTCTTCTTCTCTCCGGCCACGGGTGGCCACCCCGCCCTGTTCAGGTGCGAATCGTCCGGTCAGCGAAAAGGCACCTGTAAAGCCACATCGGTATAAAGACGCTGCCACGGAACAGCAGGCTGAACAGCCAGGGAAAGCTCCTTTGGAAATTGTCGGTTGTCATATGTTCAAAGACCCTGGCTGCGGCCTCTCCCGGTGTCATGATGAAGGGCATGGGGAACGCATTCCTGTCTGTCAGGCGGGTTTTGATGAAACCGGGATTGACGCATTGCACCCGAACCCCGGTGGCCCGCAAATCCAGGTACATGCCCTCGGCCAGGGACATCAGACCAGCCTTGGAGGCCGCATAGCCCACCGCGCCAGGCAAGCCGCGAAAGCCCGAGAGCGACCCGACCAGCACGATATGCCCCCGATTGCGCGCCACGAACGCAGGCACCACATGCCCCAGGCAGCGCGCCGCCCCCGTCAGGTTGATATCCAGCATCGCCTCAACCTGTTCGGCGTTCCATTCCCGTGCGGTTTGCGGCCAGTAGACCCCGGCCAGAAAGACAAAGCCGTCGATTTGGCCCACTTCCTGCGCCGCTGCCGCGACCGAGGCGTTATCAGCGACGTCGACCGGCACGTAAGATGCCCTGCACGGCAATTCGGCAACAAGATCCTGCAATCGCTCTTCATTCCGGCCACTGATGACCACCTCGGCCCCCGCCCGGCTGAGCTGTTTGGCAAGGGCCCGGCCCAGCCCCTCGGACGCGCCCACCAGCCAATAGCGTTTTCCGATCCAGTCGCGCATCTCAACCTCTGTCAGAGCCTGGCACCGCCTCTTCGGTCAGGGGCGTCATGGCCAGCAGGGCCATCGCTATCAGTTTCATCACACATGGCACAAGCGCGTAAAGGGCGGTCAGCAATGAAAGTGCCGCCTGGGGGGGTGTCGCACCAGCGGCAAAGCCGGCCCGGTCCAGAAGCGGCAACAGGCCGGCAGCAGCGAAGGCCAGCGTGAACTTTGACACGAAGGACCACAGGCCAAAGCCGGCCCCTGCCTCTGGCGCGATACGGGCCATGCGCCGGGCAAAGATCGCGGGCAAAAGGGTGAGATCCGCGCCAAGCGTCGCGCCCGAGATCAGGCAGATGATCGCAAAGGCCAGAATGTCCCCCGGCCCAAGTGCCAGGACGCCCGAAAAGGACAATATCGCCAGGCCCATCCCGACCAGCAGCGCGGGCCGCGCCCCGACCCCCTGCGCGATGCGGGACCAGACCGGGGCCGCCGCTGCCGCGGCCAGGAAGAACAGCACCAGCAGTGGCCCTTCCCACCCCGGTGCCTGCAGGGCACCTTCGACGAAGAACAGGAACAGCGTTGAGGACACCGCGACAGGTGCAGCATTTACCAGGGCAATCAGCAACAGCCGCCGCGCCACCGCATCGGCCAGGACAGGGCGAACCCCCAGGGCCGCGCCCAGGGGGGCCGTGCGCCATTCACCGCGCATCAGAATGGCCGCCAGCAGACATAACCCGGCAAAGCCCACGGCAAAGCCGGCAAAGGGCGCACCGGTAAAGGCCAGAACCGTCGGCGCGACCGAGGCCAGGCAAACGCCCAGCAGGGCCCCGGTCTCACGCCAGGCGGCCAGGCGCAGATGCCCCTTGTCACCCAGGCGGTCGGCGGTTTGCACACCCTGGGCATAAAAGCAGATATTAAGGAATGAGAATGCCGAGAAGAGCCCACTCAGCGTCAGCGCGAACCACCACAAGGGCGCAATCGGCGGCGGCACCGCGAACAGGCCCAGCATCGAGGCCACAAGAAGCAGAACGCCCCCCGCCACAGCCCATCCGCGCCGGGCCCGCGTGGCTTGCGCCAGCCAGCCAAGCGCCGGATCCTGCATCACATCGACCAGGCGCAGCACGAACAGAACTGTGGCCAGTGCCGTCAATCCAGCGCCATATTCGTCCACAAAGTATTTCGGCGCGTGAATGTAGATCGGCAGGCCGGCCGCGGCCAGCATGGCCGCAAACACCGCATAACCCGAAAGCCGGGCTGGCGGATGGCTCATTGCGAAACCTCATCGGCGGGGGGTACGGGCCGTGTGCGATAGCGTGCGCCCTTCCACCACAGTTTCAGTGCCTGCCAGTGGATCAGCCCCAGCACCCGCCGTGACCCAAAGGGCCGGCACAGGCAGGCGCACAGGATGCCGGGGTTGCCAAGCGGTTTGCGCCTGCCGGTCAACGTGGCGACCAGCCCCTCGCCCCCCCCCTCGGCCCCGCCCTCGGCCCCGGTGCGGTAATCGATCCGTATGCCAATGCGTTCGGGCCGGATGTCGAAGCGGAATGTATAGCCGCCCCCGATGGGCTGAAAAGGGGAGACGTGAAATATCTTCCGCGCGGTCAGCGTATCGGTGCGATCAATCGGGTGCGCGTCCTGATGGGCGCAAAGATAGGAATGCCTGTCGCCAAAGGTGTTCGTGACCTCCACGATCACGGCCCGCAACTGCCCCTGCCGATCTTCGGCCAGCCAGAAGCTGACCGGGTTGAAGACATGGCCAAGCGTGCGCGGCTGCGCCAGCAGCATCAGTCGCCCGTCGGCCGCATGATCCAGACCTTGCGCGGCCAGCACCGCCCGCGCCCAGGGGGCTCCCTGGCCCTGTTTCGGCGGGCCCCCATGGTCGCTGTCCCAAAGCGCGAACAGATTGCCGCGATTGCGCCCGAACAGGCACGGGGGGCGCAGCGCGGCCTCGGCATCCAGCATCACATAATCAACGCCATAGGCAAAGGCGTTCTTCACCGCCCCCCGGCGCCCGTGAAAGGTCCGCCCGGCGATATGATCGATGCCCCGGCTCATGCCGCGGCCCGGGCCATCCTGTCGCGTTCGGCGATCACTTCGACCACATCAACCGCGCTCGACAACCCGTCTTCGTGGAAGCCGTTCTTCATCCACGCGCCGCAGAACCAGGTGTTTCGGGTGCCGTTCATGGCCCGGATCCTGCCCTGCGCGGTCAGGGCTACCAGGTCGTACACCGGGTGGTGCAGGGTTGCGGTGTCATAGATCAGCCGTTCATCAATCGGGGCGCGGCTGTTCAGGGTCACAAACAGCGGGTCACGTTCGGTGATCGGCTGAAGGCAATTCATCCAGTAGGTCATGTTGACCGGCCCGCCGTTATGCCCCGTGCGTTCGGTGTAATTCCAGCTTGACCATGCCGCACGGCGCCGGGGCATGGCGCGGGCATCGGCGTGCAGGACGACATCATTGGCCTGATAGCGCACGGCACCCAGGGCTGCCGCCTCCTCGGGGCGGGCATCGGTCAGCAGGGCCAGGGACTGATCCGAATGGGTGGCAAGGATGACCTCATCAAATGCCTCCCAATCGCCCTTGCGGCGGATATCCACGCCCCCGCCCCCCCGCCGCACCGCCTCAACCGGGGTGGCCAGGTGAATGGTGGCACCCTGGCGGCGCAATGCAACCTCCAGCCGTTTGACATATTCGATGGAACCGCCCCGAACCGTCCACCACTGATGCTGGCCGGTGGATTGCAGCAGGTGGTGATTGCGAAAGAACCGGATCAGGGCCTGTGCGGGGAACTCCATGATACCCTCTTTCGGGGTAGACCAGATTGCGCCCGAGATCGGCGTCATGTAGTAGTCACGAAACCAATGCCCCATCTGCATACGGTCCATGAGCTGGCCAAGCGTGATACCATCATCCCCGGCCAGCCTTGCGGCCCGGGCGTTGAAGCGCAGGATGTCGCGGAGCATCCGCAGGAAGCCGGGCCGCACCAGATTGCGCTTCTGCGCGAATAGCGCACCAAGGCTGCGCAGACCATATTCGATTGCACCACCGTTGATCGATGCTGCAAAACTCATGTCGCTCCGGGTGACGGGCACATCAAGTGCCTTGAACAGGCGCACCAGATGCGGGTAATTGATACAATTGTAAACGATAAAGCCCGTATCAACCGGCTGGTCCCCGTGTTTCCCCGCCATGATGGTGCGCGCGTGCCCGCCCAGGCGCAGGTCAGCCTCAAACAGGGTTACGTCGTGGGTCTTCGACAGAAAATAGGCCGCCCCCATGCCGGAAATGCCCGCGCCAACCACAGCAATTCGGCGGGGCTCTGGCGCAAAAGTCTTAACTGGCATGGGAACCCCCCTGTGCTTCCGTATTCCAGACTATACGCGCCGGCACCATGGCCGGATGCAGGAAATGATGTGATCCGGTTGTGATCCGGTCTGGGGCTTCCCGCGTAACCCCCTTATGCTTCTTATGAATGATCCCGCCGGGCCAGAACAGGTGCTGCCAGGCACCACCGCAAGGGACGCGCCGGGCCGTCGGTCGGAAGCGCATGAGATGCCAGTGATAATCATGAGATGCCAGTGATAATGGTGGACTATGGCGAAGCACATTGGGCGGCCCGGATCAAGGCCATCGCCCGGGATCAGGATCAGGCCACCTTTGCCGAGGTGTTCCGGCATTTCGCACCAAAGGTGAAAGCATTCCTGATCAAATCGGGTGCCGAGGCCAGCCTGGCCGAGGACTGCACACAGGACGTCATGGCGACACTCTGGCGCAAGGCGCATATGTATGATCCGGTTCGCGCCAGCGTTGCGACCTGGATCTTTACCATCGCGCGAAACCGCAGGATCGACCTGTTGCGGAAATACGCACGCCCCGAACCCGAGAACCTGCCCTGGGGGCCGGGGGCCGAACCGGACCAAGCCGATGTGCTCGCGCACCGGCAGGAAAGCACCAGATTGGCAGAGGCATTGACGCACCTGCCTGAACAGCAACGGGTTTTGATCGAACGGGCTTATTTGGGCGATCTGACCCACCGTGAAATTGCCGAGGAAACCGGCTTGCCCCTTGGCACGATCAAATCGCGCATCAGGCTGGCACTGGACCGGCTGCGACACAGTATGGCGTAAGACCGCATGACAGAAGTCAATCATCATATCAGCGACGACCTTCTGATGGGCTATGCCGCAGGTGCGCTGCCACAGGCATTTGATCTTGTGGTGGCCAGCCATGTCTCGCTAAGCAATGACGCACGCACACGGCTTGACGGATTTGAAGCCATCGGCGGTGCCATCCTGGATAACGCCGGTGCGGCGGAACTGGCCGAAGACAGCCTTGAGGCAACGATGGCCATAATCCACGGCACCCCGGGCGAACCAGAGGTGCCCGCCACCTGTGACGGCGTGTTTCCTGCGCCCTTGCGGGACGTGGCGGGCTGCGATCCAGGGGCGATAAAATGGCGACCCGTCGGCATGGGCGTGAAACAGGCCGTCCTGCATTCCAACAGGGATGGAAGTGCCCGGCTTCTTTACATTCCGGCGGGGCATGCCTTGCCGGATCACGGCCACCGCGGGCTGGAAATGACGCTGGTATTGCAGGGGGCCTATTCCGACAAGGATGGACGCTTTGCCCGCGGCGATGTGGAAATCGCGAATGAAGAGCTGCATCACACACCCATCGCAGAGGCAGGAGAGGATTGTATTTGCCTGGTCGCAACGGATGCCCCGCTAAAGTTTGACGGGCTTCTGCCGCGGATCGCGCAGCGCTTCGTCGGCATCTGATGGCCCCATTTCGACAGGGTTCCGCCCTGGGCAGCCAGCTCACCCCCGATCAGCTGGTCTGTGATTGTATAGCCCACAGGGAGCCCGTTCATGGCGGGGGTTTAGCCGGGATACGGTGCATGACGTTTTTGAAAAAGGCCGCTTGTGTCGCCAGGTTTTTCGTATCCCTGGTTCCGCAGGGCAAGGCCCGCATCCGCACCCCGGATGAACGCGCGGGATCGGCGTGAGTGAACGGGAACCTTTGCCAGCTATCTGAAACTGCCCGACTTCAATGTCGTATACCCCTGCCCGACAAGATTGATGATAAGGTCGGGATCATTCCCGACCCACCCGGCAATGCCGTCCCCACCGTGCCAGGTTTCGATGTGCCGGAGAGGGGGGGGGAGGGGGGATGTGCCCGTCACCGGCGCGGGCCCCGTCCCGCATAGTCCCGCCAAATCCCATCAAGTCCCGCCTGACACCCCCCATTTCGGCGTTTATTTCGGTCTTCCACAAGAAACTTCGGGCTGCCCCACAGCAGCAGCCGCGCGGATTGCCCGGATGTTATTTCCATAGATTTCCGGCGTATCCACTGTTCCGCCCCGGAACACAGCCGCACCCGACACAAGCACATCCGCACCCGCCCGAACGACCAGCGGGGCCGTTTGTGTATCCACCCCTCCATCAATCTGGATATGCACGGGCCGATCCCCGATCATCCCGCGCAGGGTGCGCACCTTTGCCGTCATGTCGATGAATGTCTGCCCGCCAAAGCCAGGGTTCACCGTCATCACGCAGATCAGATCGATCATGTCTAACAAATGCACCACCGCCTCGGCCGGAGTGCCGGGGTTCAGTGCCACGCCCGCCTTCATGCCCGCCGCACGGACCGCCTGCAATGTGCGGTGGATATGCGGCCCGGCCTCTATATGGGTGGTCAGCATATCGGTACCCGCCTCGGCAAAGGCATCGATATAAGGATCCACGGGTGCGATCATCAGATGCACATCCATCAGCGTCGTCACATGCCGCCGGAATGCCTTTACCGCGGGGGGGCCGAAAGTCAGGTTTGGAACAAAATGCCCGTCCATAACATCCACATGCACCCAATCCGCGCCCTGGTCCTCGATCGCCTTTATCTCGGCCCCGAAATTGGCGAAATCAGCGGACAGGATCGAAGGGGCGATCTTGATTGTACGGTCGAAGGGCATGGTTCCCCCGATTGGGCAGCGATGGGGCAAGGTACCGTGGCACTGGCTGCGTGTCGCGGTCCCTTTACGGGGAGCTTGCAATCATCTGGTCAGATTTGCTTTTGCCCGTATCCCATGAAAGTGTGATCGTGTCCAGAGCTGAACCGCGCTGCCATGACCCAATCCCCCATCGCCGCCGCACCCTTGGCACAGGAACCTCCGCTGCAGGCCCACGCCCCGCGCAATCCGGGCATGGCACTGGATATGGACTGGGTAACGGGTGTGCAGGCCAACACGTCGGCCATCGAACGGCGGGCCACCAGCCTGCCCGGGCGGCGTACGGTGAAAAAGGCGTATCAGGTCGCCTGGCTTGCCCGCGCGATTACCTGCATTGACCTGACCACACTGGCGGGCGATGACACCGCGGGCCGGGTGCGGCGGCTGTGTGCCAAGGCCAGACACCCGGTGCGCCAGGATTTGCTGGACGCGCTGAACCTGCCGCCGGTGACCACGGGTGCGGTCTGCGTCTATCATGCCATGGTTGAAACTGCGGTCAAGGCACTGGCTGGTTCAGGCATTCCTGTTGCCGCCGTTTCCGCCGGGTTTCCCGCGGGTCTTTCCCCCTTCCATTTGCGTGTCAAGGAGATTGAAGAGAGCGTCGCCGCGGGCGCGGATGAGATCGACATCGTGATATCCCGCCGTCACGTGCTGACCGGCAATTGGCAGGCACTCTATGATGAGGTGAAGACCTTTCGCGCGGCCTGCGGTGATGCACGTATGAAGGCGATCCTGGCCACGGGGGAGCTCGGTACCCTGCGCAATGTCGCCCGTGCCAGCCTGGTCTGCATGATGGCTGGTGCCGATTTCATCAAGACCTCCACTGGCAAGGAAAGCGTGAACGCCACCCTGCCTGTCAGCCTGGTGATGGTCCGCGCGATCCGTGCCTACGACGCAGCGACGGGGGCCAAGGTCGGCTACAAACCCGCGGGTGGCATTTCCAGGGCCGGGGACGCACTGATTTATCTGGCCCTGATGAAAGAGGAACTGGGCAATCGCTGGCTGCGGCCTGACCTTTTCCGCTTCGGTGCCTCCTCGCTTCTGGGGGATATCGAGCGGCAGTTGGAACATCATGCAACCGGTGCCTATTCCGCCGGTTATCGGCACGCGATGGGGTAAGCGGGTGTCGTTGAAAACCATCTTTGCCCTGGCCAGTCTGGTGCTGTTTCTTGCGGTTGAGCTGTGGCGGCAGCATACGCTGCGCACGGCCGCCGGAAACCTGCCCAGGGAGGAGCAACAGAAGCTGAGCCCGGGCCTGCGCCCGCAACCCTATCAGCGGCGCGAGGGTACGGTGAACGACTATGCCCGGCTTTATGATCGGGTGCGCCTTATCCAGTTCGTCACCATCGCCCTGTGTCTTGCCGCCATCGCGCTGATCGTGTTCAAGGCATAAGCGCGGCTGTCACATGGGCTGCCATGTTCATAATCTTCAACCTCGCTGTCTTCACCGCACCTGGGCTGGCCTCGGTCTGGATGTCGTTTTTCGGGAACCACAAGATGAAAGCCCCGGCGCACAATTTGACGGCGGTCCACCTTGGGACGTTCAATGAAATCTGCAGGTTCTCCCGCCCGGTTTCGGACTGCCCGGCAGTTCTGAAAGCCCATGTTGCAAGTGCCCATCCGGCCCGCACGCACAGGTTCCGGGCTGCGAGCATCATCCCGGGCGTGATCTTTGCCTGTATCTTCATATGGTCTTGCACATGATTATCCGCGGGATGTTTCACAGTACGAACGCCGCAGCGGACGGTATAACCTGTGCCGTATATCATCACGACACGCCACGGGCTGATGACGCGGCAGAAGTTTTGCCGGGCCCGCCGTAAGCCCTTGCAGTGGAGCCTGCGCCATGAATTTTGCCACCCCCTCATCAACACTGCCCAAGACACCCCCATCCGCGCCCGCAGCTGACCACCGCGATATCAAGAACAGCCCGGAGGCACTTGTGCGAATGCGTTTTGATGCCATCACTTTCTCTGACCAACTGATGCAGGATGGGGCTTCCCGCACAGAGGCAGACACGCAGGCCGCACAGAGGGTCGGGTGTTCATTTGACAGTGTGCGCCGCTGGCGGAAGCTGGTGGACGGCCTGCCGCGGGAGGCATGGCTACAGGCTCTGGCCAACAGGCCCGGGCGCGGGCGGCCCAAAGTCCTGCAAGATCCGAAGATGATCCAGTGCATCAAGGCGATGATGCACGAACAAGGCACACAGCTGAGCGCCCGCCATGTGGTGCGGGTTCTAAAGACCCGCTTCGGCACAGCCCCGTCAGATACAACGATACGCAGCAGACTGAAAGCCTGGTACGCGGACCCGGACACCGCCCGCACCGCTGCGGCCGCACCGGATCCGGACGAAGGCCGCCGAACTCGCCCTGTGAAACCGGGCTCTGTATGGCCCCCCGACCCGTCCGGCCGCACGGCAGGGGGCATGGATTATGGCCCCGCGCCTGAAAGCGACGCCGGGGCGCGGGCATGGATCGCCGATAAGGGCCCGGCGTTCGGGCATTTCATCAACGGGGTTTTCACAGAATCAGGCGAAGGATTTGACACGCGCAACCCGGCCACGGGCAAGGTGCTGGCCCGGATAACCCAAGGCACGAAAGGGGATGTAGAGGCCGCCGTCACTGCCGCGCGCTGCGCCGTTCCGAAATGGGCAAATCCTGGCGGGCACTGGCGCGCACGGCATCTTTATGCGCTGGCGCGGCTTTTGCAGAAATACAGCCGCCTGTTTGCGGTCCTGGAAAGCCTGGACAACGGCAAACCGATCCGAGAGGCGCGTGATATCGACATCCCCCTTGCACAGCGGCATTTCTACTATCACGCGGGCCTTGCCCAGCTGCTACAGGATGAACTGCCGGACTTTGCGCCGCACGGCGTTTGCGGTCAGGTGATTCCGTGGAACTTCCCGCTTCTGATGCTGGCCTGGAAGATTGCGCCGGCACTGGCCGCGGGCAACACCGTGGTGCTGAAACCGGCGGAATACACCCCTCTCACGGCACTTCTTTTCGCTGATATCTGCCGAGAGGCGGGGCTGCCCAGGGGCGTGGTCAATATCGTTACCGGCGATGGCCGGACGGGTGAGGCGATCATCACCCATCCGGGCGTGGACAAGGTGGCCTTTACCGGCTCCACCAGGGTGGGCCGCCATATCCGCCAGGTCACCGCTGGTTCGGGCAAGGCACTTACCCTGGAACTGGGCGGAAAATCCCCCTATGTTGTTTTCGACGATGCCGATATCGACAGCGCGATCGAGGGACTGGTTGATGCGATCTGGTTCAACCAGGGGCAGGTGTGCTGCGCGGGCTCCCGGCTTTTGGTGCAGGAACGCATCGCCGGGGATTTTTATCGCCGCCTGAAGGTGCGCATGGACAAGCTGCGCGTGGGCAATCCGCTCGACAAATGTATTGACGTGGGCGCGGTGGTGGACCCGGTGCAGCTTGCCAGGATCACCTGTATGGTGGATGCCGATACCGAGGGTGAAACCTATCGCGCCCGGGTGCCCCTGCCACCCGAAGGCTGTTTCTACCCGCCGACGCTGATCACCGGCCTGTCCCCTGCCGCGCCCCTGATGCAGGAAGAGGTCTTTGGCCCCGTCCTTGTGTCCACCACCTTCCGCACCCCGGAAGAGGCAGTGGTGATCGCCAATAACACGCGCTACGGGCTGGCCGCGACAGTCTGGACCGAAAACCTGAACCTTGCCCTTGATATCGGTCCGAAACTGACGGCGGGCGTGGTCTGGGTGAATGCCACGAACCTTTTTGATGCCGCCGCACCCTTTGGTGGCGTGCGCGAAAGCGGTTTTGGCCGTGAAGGCGGATGGGAAGGTTTGCAAGCCTATCTTAAACCCCTGCTGGATACCAGACCGCTGCGCCCCCGTGCGCCCCTGCCCGCCCCCGCAATGCCCAGGGCACCGGCACTGGACCGAACGGCAAAGATGTATATCGGCGGCAGACAGGTGCGCCCCGATAGCGGCACTTCGCAGCCCGTCTGGTCGGCTAAAGGTATGCTTCTGGGGCATATAGGCTTGGGCAATCGCAAGGATATCCGCAACGCGGTTGAGGCCGCACGCAATGCCGAGGCCTGGGCCGGGACCACCGGGCATGCGCGGGCGCAGATTCTTTACTATGTCGGCGAAAATCTCTCGGCCCGCGCGGGTGAATTTGCCGGGCGCATCCGCGATCTGGCAAGCGTCGGCACCAAGGCCGCCGAAGCCGAGGTAGAGACCGCTATCAACCGGCTGTTCACCTATGCGGCCTGGGCGGACAAATTCGACGGTGCTGCGAAATCCGTTCCGATTCGGGGCCTGGCACTGGCCATGCGTGAACCGGTGGGCGTGATCGGTGCCTTCGCCCCCGATGATGCGCCGCTTCTGGGGGCGATCTCGCTTATCGCGCCGGCCATCGCCATGGGCAATCGGATCGTTCTGGTGCCCAGCTTTGCCGCCCCCCTGGCGGCGACAGATTTATATCAGGTGTTTGATACCTCTGACCTGCCCGCCGGCGTTGTGAACATCGTTACTGGTGATCCGGCGGTTCTGGCCACGCCTTTGGCGGGGCACCTGGATGTGGACGCGATCTGGGCCTTCAGTGCCCATGTCTCATCTTCCGAGGTTGAGAACCAGGCTGCCGGCAATATGAAGCGCAGCTGGGTCCACAACGGGCGCGGAATCGACTGGATGACCCATGCCGGGGAGGGGCGGCGGTTCCTGCATGCAGCAACCGAGGTCAAGACCATCTGGGTGCCTTACGGCGAGTAATGGACTGTTCCGCGCGGCCCGGGCAGACGCGGTGCCATGTCACAGGCCGTGATCGCGCCCGCCGCAGACCAGAAGACAGACTTTATCGGGCACTAAATTCCCAACCGGCGCGTTCCGGCATTGGTCTTGTAGCGGCCCGAAATAAACCCCGAATCGCCGCCGCGGGAGGGGCGATACGCTCACCAGGGGCAAGGGGGCCTGGCCTATGCAGGGATTCGATTCTGGTGCCACGGGTCAGGTTGTTGAAAAAATTCTCAGGACGTTGAAAAACCCCCTTGCGCTTGTGCGGGGCCTGGTATAGGTTGAGTCGATGATGGCGTTTTGTGCTGACATATTCGGGCCGTGCGGTTTCCCCCCCCCTGTTCGGGGGGGGGCGTTCGGGCGCAGGTTGGGCCTTCGCGGCTTCGCGGCTTCGCGGCTTCGCGGCTTCGCGGCTTCGCGGCTTCGCGGCTTCGCGTAATTACACCCGCACAAACGGGCACGTCAAGCCCCGCGCCCGCGCGGGGATGCGGGTATGTATTCACCCGTGGTCCTTAAC
>JACONJ010000048.1 GCA_014323785.1 Paracoccaceae bacterium
CGGCTAACTGATACCGCAGCTTCAAAAGCAAGAACCGCCATGGGCTTCTCCCCGTATCGGCACCTTGCTGCGTTCTGTCCTTCGAATCAATAACCAAAGATGAAACTTCGTCCTGCGTTCTTGTCAAGCCCCCAGGTTGGGCCATGGTCACGCCAGCAGCAGTGTCGCGGCGATAAAGGCAAATATAGGCGTTTTCAGGGATTCGGCAACCCCCGATAGACGAAAAATGAGCTGATTGGCGGGGATATAAGAAAAAACGAAGTATTACAGGGATTTAGGCGTTCTGACTCTCGGCGGAAATTAGGTTTCCAAGGGGGATGTGCGCGAATTTTTTGCCCGCACCACGGGTTTCAGGGGGGGCCACCCCAAGGCGATTCGATCTGCCCCCGCAGCCCCCGACCCGGCTGGAGTCTCTCGGATCGATTCGGGGGCTAAAGGGCTTTAATCCGGCCAGCCAGCCGCTATACTTGGCCCCCCGGCGTGACGCGCACAAAGGACGCCCCGATGCCGCCATCCAGCGTGTCGTCACCCGCACCGCCATTCAGCACATCATCGCCGCCCCCGCCCCGCAGGTCGTCAGCGTGCAAATGGCCGTTCAGCGCGTCATTCCCTTCACCGCCCTCCAGCGTGTCGTTGCCCTTGCCACCGTTCAGGGTATCCGCACCCGCACCGCCATTCAGGACGTCATTACCTGCAACCTGCACCGCCATCCAGCACGTCCGCGCCATCCATCCGCAGGATTGGCAAGGTATCAGGCGGTTCATGGACCGGCGGGCTAAGTCGCCAGTGTCAACAGTGCGCTGTGATGTGATATCACCCGCAAGGTTGATTGTCATGCCATTGCCGGGTCCAGATTGGTCAGTGGATATCCCGTTTCGGGCGACCGGTTCTGTGGTGGACGCGAGAAAGCACATTGACACCCATTTGCGCAGCCAGGCCCAAGATGTCGAAGGGTAGCCAATTCTCACAGATGCGGCCCTCGGCGTCGAGATGATAAAAATCCATCACCTGGGCGGTTAGTGCGCGGCCTGTGGGGGCCATGCCCAGATACTCTCTGCTATGGGTGATTGCCACGGCCCCGCCTGTCACGGCAAAAGGCCCGTCGCCGATTCGGATGAAATGACCCGCACCGCGCCGGTCCGGGAAGGCGTGCAGGAACGGTACCTGATGATGGGCGCGAAACCCGTCCAGCCCGCGGCTGATACCGATGCCAGCGGCAGCGTAATACATGAAATGCTCTGACCAGGCCGACATCGGCATCGAGTTGATGCTGATTCCGTCAAATTCATGCAGCGCATCATGCATGGCCAGAACCCGGCCCAGGCTTTCCGCGCCGCCTTGGGGGTCAACGCTGTCGTGGCGCGCGCCATGCCCGCCCTTTGGCCCCGGCCACAGCCCCGGCGCACCCAGCATCGGTGCAATCGGCCAGTGGCCCGCCTGATCGATCAGATCAAGCAGATCGGGAAACAGCCAGCTGCGCACAATCCGGCCATGAGGGTTCAGGTGATGTACCTCGGCCAGGCGCAGATGTACCACGCCATGGGTTGGCGGAATGCCCAAAAGCGGCGCGGTGAATGTTGCCTGAAGCGCACCCAGACTGGCCACCAGCGGGGTAAAGCGCGGGCCGTCCACCCGGTCATCGGGATGGTTTTCGCCGGCAAGGAACAAATCCTCGCGTCGCTCCTGGTCAGGCAGGGCGACCCGCAGAGCCCGATAGAATTCACCGATCCGGGCAGGCCCTGTGCGAATACCCCAGGGATGGACGATCTGTGCCACGGCCCCGGGCGCAAATATGCCAGCCGGGTCCGCGCCCTTGGCCAGCGCGTCCAGATGCACCTTCACCTTCTGTTTTTCCGCCACCAGATCGCGCATCACGCCTATTCTATTCCGGTTTTACGTATGTCTGTTCGAAAAACTGTTGCCAGATGTTCCAAGGTCTGTCTAGGATGCTCTTGAACATTTGGAGTGTCTATGCCATGGTAGAAATCCAGCTGAAGAATGTGTGTAAGCGGTGGGGCAGTTTTGTCGGCGTCGATGATTTTGATCTGGTGATCCCGGATCAGGAATTTCTGGTGCTTCTCGGCCCCTCGGGCTGCGGCAAGACCACGACGATGCGGATGATCGCGGGGCTGGAGACCCCGACCGAAGGCGAGATCTGGATCGGCGACCGAGAGGTCACGCAGCTTGACCCCAAGGATCGCGATGTGGCGATGGTGTTCCAATCTTACGGGCTCTATCCCAACATGGATGTTTATCAGAACATCCGCTTCCCCCTGAAAGTGCGCAAGATACCAAAGATTGAACACGACAAGCGGGTGATGAAAGCCGCCGGTATGGTTGAACTGGAAGAGTTCCTGCACCGCAAACCCGCCGCACTTTCGGGCGGGCAGCGGCAGCGGGTG
This sequence comes from Paracoccaceae bacterium, assembly GCA_014323785.1. GTDB lineage: Bacteria > Pseudomonadota > Alphaproteobacteria > Rhodobacterales > Rhodobacteraceae > Rhodophyticola. The sequence goes on from JACONJ010000048.1 coordinate 2,403, forward strand.
GCCTTGGCCCGTGCCATCGTGCGGCAGCCGCAGGTGTTTCTGATGGATGAACCCTTGTCGAACCTGGATGCGAAACTCCGCGTCTCAACCCGTGCGCAAATCAAAAACCTGAGCCATGAGTTGAAGGTCACGACCATCTACGTAACCCATGACCAGATTGAGGCGATGACACTGGCGGACCGGGTTGTGGTGATGAAGGCGGGCGTGATGCAGCAGGTTGGCACCCCGACCGAGATTTATGACCAGCCCGCCAACACCTTTGTCGCCGGTTTTATCGGCAACCCGGCAATGAACCTTATGGATGGAGAGATGGGCGGCAAGACCTTCTCGGGTCAGAATGTGTCCATCGACGGGCTTTCCGGCGCGTCCGGTCCGGTGACCCTAGGCTTCCGGGCCGAGGATGCCGCGGTTACAGAGGCAGGCGCGGGCGATATCAATGCGCCAGTCTACACCGTGGAACTTCTGGGCGATGCAACCATGGTTACCGTGCGGGCGGGCGGGCAGCTGGTGGCGGTGAAAGCACCCAAGGATTACCGCATCGGCATTGGTGAAACTGTCGGCATCATAGTGCCGCGGGATCACTGCCACATCTTCGCCCGATCAACGGGCGACCGCATGGTCTGATACGCCCGAAGTGGTTGCAGACATGGCAGCCCGATCCCACGGGCGTTCGCGCCTTAATTTCTGTGACCGGAATGTCGGGGTCTGTCCAACCAGCCGAAAAAGGCAGGCCCCCCGCTACACGATGATCCGTGATCGCTGTCGTGCGCGTTGCCCTTGCCGTGCTGGCCGAAGGTTAAAACCATGACCACCAATATCAACGCGCCCGCCCCGGTCATCCGACACCGGATCGGTGCCTGGATCACAAAAATCCTTAAAGACAGGAGGGAACAAATGAAAGGCAGCCGCCCCGAACAGGCCGTTTTGACCCGTGACACCGACATGGGCCGCACCGAAGAAACCCGCGCGGTGATCGAAGGCATGGTTGATGGCCTGAATGATCACCGCATCGCAGATATTGGCGAGTTCTTTTCCGAAAGTGTCCGCTGGATGGGCAACCGGGGCTGCGGCACCAAGACCGGGCTGCGCGCCTTTCAGGAGCATTGGCAAAAGCCGTTCCAGGCCGCGTTTTCCGACAAGGTCTGCATTGATGAGGCGCGGCTTTATATGGGTGAATGGGCCGCTGCCTTTGGCCGGCAAGAGGCCGTGCACTCCGGACCCTTCATGGGGCTGGCCACCACGGGTAAGCGCGTCACGATCCGTTACATGGATTTCTGGAAAGTGGTCAATGGCAAAATCGTGGACAATTACGTAATGGTCGATTTCCCCGATGTCCTTGCGCAACTGGGCGTTGATGTCTTTCAGGGGGAGGGTTGGGAAGCCTTTGATGAGGGGCGGAAAGCCCCGCCATCGCCGTGACCTCTGCGGGCAGTTTGGGAAAATGGCTTAGCCACCCAGAATCACGCCGATAACAACGCCCATCAAGCCCAAGACCGAGACGAGAACCGCGCCCATATTTATGGGCACGACCCTTTGCAGCCTGGTGCGCATCTCATCATCCGACAGGCTGCCGCACTTCGCGGATATGGTCACGGCAATGCAGTAGCCAATGGCAATCACGCCCAGGACCGTCAAAAGTGCACCTGACCAGATCAAGATATCCATGGCGCGTCTGGTCCTTCTGTCACTTGGGGCAGCATGGCGCAATGTTGCGGTGCTGGTCAAGCCGTCCAAGCCCCGCCCTTGCGCCTCTGCACCACAGAGGGTAGGGTGATGGGCCAATGTCGCCCCCTTGCAGGGATGTGGACTGAAACCAGACCCGAAAGCCCGTCAAATGACCAACGCACCCACCGCCCAATCCGCATCCACAGTTGCCGCAGAGTTGCGGCAGTTCATCGAACGATTCGAACACCTGGAAGCGGAAAAGCAGGAAATTGCCGACCAGCAGAAAGAGGTTATGGCTGAAGCCAAGGGCCGTGGCTATGACACCCGCGTGATGCGCAAGGTGATCGCCCTGCGCAAGCGCGAACCTGATGACTTGGCCGAAGAGGAGGCCGTGCTGGAGATGTACAAGGAGGCCCTCGGCATGCGGTGATTGGCCCGGCCCGAACCGGCGGCACTTTTGGTACCTGCGATCATTGGGGCGGCACTGCACTTAAAACCCAAGGGTGGCCCCCGTTAGAAAGGGCCACCCCGACGGGTCAGTCAGATCAGACCTGATCAGGCGGCTTCCGCCTCGATCACCCGCCGCGAGCCAGAGGCGATCTCAATCTGGCGCGGTTTCAGTGCTTCGGGCACTTCGCGCACCAAGTCAACATGCAGCATCCCGTTTTCATGGGACGCACCTGTTACCCGCACGTGATCGGCCAGTTGGAAGCGTTTCTCGAAGGCCCGCGTGGCGATACCACGGTGCAGATAGCTCCGCTGATCTTCCTCCTCCTTCTCTTTCCGTGCGGCGACGACCAGCTCGGCCTCGCGCTGTTCCACGGACAATTCGGCATCGGTGAAGCCAGCGACAGCAACCGAAATGCGATAGGCATCCCCGGCGGTCTTCTCGATGTTATAAGGTGGGTAGGTGCTGGTGCCCAGATCCTGGGTCATCACCTGGTTCAAAAGGTCAGCCATACGGTCAAAGCCGACAGTTGCCCGATACAGGGGCGAAAGATCGTAAGTGCGCATCACGTTATCCTCCGTTGAGCGACAACAAACTGTGTCAGGCGGTCGGGTTCCGACCCGCCCAAGGTTCGTGCCACGGCCCCGTTCGGGCACCGCGACACTGCTTATATGTGAAAGGCATGCGCCGGGTTCAAGAGGCCAGGGCCGGAAAACTGCGCACCTATGGTATCACCGCCCATCAGCCGCGCCCGGCAGGTCACACATTTGCGGCCACAGGATGGGGCACCGCTAGCCCAGCGCAGGAGGGCGCGGCCCGCCGGTTGCCCAATCGATCAGCTCCACCGTATGCACCACCGGAATGCCCGTGGCACTGCCGATCTGCATCATGCAGCCGATATTGCCTGCCGCGATGATGTCGGGGGCTTTCGCTTCCAGGGTACGCACCTTGCGGTCTTTTAATTGCCTTGAAATCCCGGGCTGCATCAGGTTATAGGTTCCGGCGGATCCGCAGCACAGATGGCTGTCGGCAGGTTCCACCACCGCAAAGCCTGCCCGCTTCAGCAGAACCTTGGGATAGGTCTTGATCTGCTGGCCGTGTTGTAAGGAACAGGCCGCATGATAGGCCACGGTCAGGTCTTTGGCCCCGCCTTGGGGGACATCAAGCTTCATCAGCAGCTCCGAGACATCCATGGCGATCCCGCTGATCGCCCTGGCCTCGGCGGCGAGCGGCGCATTGCGGAACATATGCCCGTAATCCTTCACTGTCGTGCCGCAACCCGAGGTGTTGATGACCACGGCCTCCAGCCCCTCGCCCGTCATCTCACGGTGCCAGGCACGAATGTTTCTGGCCGCAGTTGCATGGCTTTCGCGGGTCTTGCCCATGTGATGGGTAAGTGCCCCGCAGCAGCCCGCGCCCTCGGCGATCACCACATCGCAGCCAAGCCGGGTGAGCAGCCGGATGGTGGCGTCATTTATATCGGTGTTCAGTGCCTTTTGCGCACAGCCCGTCATCAGGGCCACCCGCATCCTGCGCCCGCCTTCGGCCGGGAACACCTGGGGATCATCATTTCGGCTGACCGGCGGGATGGTCTTTGGTGCCATCTCCAGCATCGCCTTCAGCCGTGCATCCGGCATCAGAACGGCAAAGGGTCGCCCAATCTTCGCCCCCAACAGCGCAAGCCGGAAGCGAGTGGGATAGGGCAGAATCCGCGCAAGAATCCAGCGCAGCGCACGGTCTGACCAGGGCCGCCTGTAGGTTTGTTCAATATATTCGCGCGCGTGATCAACCAGATGCATGTAGTGCACACCCGAGGGACAGGTCGTCATGCAGGCCAGGCAGCTCAGGCAGCGGTCAATATGCTTGACCGTCTTTTCATCCGCGGGCCGACCGTTCTCGAGCATGTCCTTGATCAGGTAGATACGCCCGCGCGGGCTATCCAATTCATCACCCAGCACCTGATATGTCGGGCATGTCGCCGTACAAAAGCCGCAATGTACGCAGGATCGCAGGATTTCGTTTGAGCGCGCCGTGGACGGATCCGCCAATTGTTTGGGAGTAAAGCGTGTTTGCATCTTGGCCCTTTCAGATCAGTGCCGGATAGACCGTGCCGAACACAGCGGAACAGGCCAGAAAAACCAGGGCAAAGCCACCCCGCGGCTGCCAGACATCGTCGAATTGGCCAAGGTAAGGGTGACAGGGCACACCTGCGAAACTGGCCAACAGAAGCACCCCGCCGGCAGAATGGCCAGGATCACAGCCAGACCAGTCATGCGGGCAAAACCTCTGCCGTGGTCATCAGGCCGGGGTTAAGGATACCGCGCGGGTCAAACTCAGCACGCAGCCCAGCGGACAGGGCTGCGATTGGTGCCGCCTCGGGCTGGAAAACCGGCACCCTGGCGCGGGTTACCTCCTCTGCCCGGATCAGCGTGGTATGGCCCGCAAATGGCGCGATGCGTGCCCGCAAATCGGTGCCCGGGGGAACCAGGGCCCAGATCAGGCCACCACCCCAATCAAGAATTGCGTCAGCCGCGCCTGCGCGTACCAAAATCCCCGGCGCGTCAGTCGGCCGGACCGAGATACGCCAGACATCGCCTTCGCGCCCTGCAAAAGCCTTCACGTCACGCACCGCCGCCCAGGAGGTCGCTTCCACTTCCGCACCCGCGGGCGTTTTTGCGGCGTCGCCGGCCTTTACCTGGATCGGACCAGCCGAGTCCAGCAGGGTGCGCAACTGCGCGGCCCTGTAAGCCACGGAATTGGCAAAGCCTTCCACCCGGAGCATTGTTACCGGGCCACCCTTGGGTCCGTTCAGCAGATGTGCAGCACCGGACACTTCAAAAGGAGATCCCAAAGCCGCCGCCATCGCCCGGACCGCTGCCTCAGGTGACAACCCGTCGATTATCACGGTCGCGGTGGCCGCCACCTTTGGCAGCACCTTAAAACTGACCTCGGTCAATACGCCCAATGTGCCATAACTGCCCGCCATGAGCTTCACCAAGTCATATCCGGTTACATTCTTCATGACGCGGCCACCGTTCTTGATGATCCGCCCTGCCCCGTCCACGAACCGCACCCCGATCAGACTGTCCCGGCAGGCCCCGGCCTGAATCCGGCGCGGTCCCGAAGCATTGACGGCCACTGTCCCGCCAATTGTCGGCGTACCGCTTGTTGCCAGAAGTGCTCGATGATCCATCGGCTCAAACGGCAGCTGCTGGTTCTCGGCGGCAAGGGCCACCTCGATCTCGGCCATGGGCGTTCCGGCCCGGGCGACCAGGGTCAGTGCGCCGGGTTCGTAAAACGTGATCCCCGAGAGCCCGGCAACCGACAGCACCTCACCCTGAACCGGGGTGCCGATGGGCCGTGTACCTCCGCCCTGCAGGCGGAGCGGCCCGGACGCATCCCGAACGGCCGCGCCCAGCTCTGTTTCATCCTTGGGGATCAGCATCTGGCCCGCTCCTTCTTCATTACGGGAATCACGCATATGACGTTTGTATAAATAACAGTGCCTCCCCATTCCCCAAAGTAATATCATGGGGCTACGTGAAGAACAATACCCCCTCCGCAGGGTCATGGCCTGCCGTTCTGCCCCTGCGATCGGGTTGTTTCATGCAGGTCGATTTCGATTTGTCACTATTCTAACTATTGAATGGCTAATCTTATAAAGAAATAACCATTGCGCAAACCACACGACCCAGCCAGTGAAAGATTAACTCGCGAAGAAATATCTTTAACAAAGATCCGCTTTGCAGAAAGCTTTCATTCATTATACAACTGCTATAGTGCCCAGTGCGGCTTCTCCTTATCATAACATCATCTTCAATTAATCAGCGTTCGCAGTTTTGGTGCCAGCTGTTCCAGACTAAACCAGTTGGGATCGTCAATTACCAAAACCCGCGGTGTTCGGGGAATGACGCCATTTTCATCTGCAATCGTGGCAGGGAGGCAAACCCGCCAGTCATCATAACTGCACCGTCGCAATTCCGCATCCGTCTGAACTCCGTAATGCTTCTTGAGCCAGTCAATCGCTTCCTGATCATTTATGAATGGTAAACCGCGATCAAGAGCTTTGCTACGAAAAATAGAATTCGAAACATTACAAAGCAAAACGTCAAAATCGCTAATCAAATATCGGTCATTGTTTTCCCGCCCCATGTGGCTGCGTGACCTGTGGCATTTTACGGCAAAGTGCGGTGCAGGAGTGCTGCGCGTTTCTAATTTGAAACTGCCCCGTACCGCGTTCTTGGTCTCGGCTTTCAGCCGTTTGCCCGTCCTGCGATAGGTGATGCTGACATCTTCATCATTTGCCCCCGGCTGAGGATTAAGATTGAGCTTGTCAACTGACCAGTCCCGATGATCCAGCACCTGGCGCAGTACGACCGCGCCAATATATTCCGTGGCTTTACCCCGAATCATCGGTAGAACCTTCTGGTCTTCCAGGATGTCCAGCAGGTTCTCTTGCGGGATGTTGTAGGTTGCGCAGTATTCCCGGATATTGCGATAGATGCGCAAGGCATCATCCTGTTCAGACATGATAGTTGCGGATAAACAATTCCCGCCCCTTTTCCCGTCCACGGCTAAATCCGTCCTTGAGCTTCAAACCGTTCTTCTGATCATCTGTCCGATTGATCGTGTAATTCCAGGTTCTGTCATGCATTTCGGACACCCATTTGTATGTTTCCCTTATGGCCGGGTGATCGTCATATGTCAACAGAAACAGGATGCGGTTCGCGTTGCGCCTAAGGCATTCTGCAAGGCGGTTATGGTCGCTTTGTTCAAACGTGCAATTGTAGAATTTCTGCTGATCCGCATCGTAGTAAGGCGGGTCGATAAAGGCAAAACATCCATTGGGCAAAGCGTCGATAACGTCCTCAAAGTCAAGCGTGGTAAGTTCGACACCCTGCAAACGATCAGACACAGTGCGCAGATGCGGCGGCCAGTTCTCGGGGCGCATGGAGTATTTGCGTCCATATCCCCAATAGCAATTCTCGGCCCGCATGATGCCCGAATAGGATGTGCGATTAAGATAAAACCACCGCAATGCCCGCGAGAGCCCGCATGTTGGCCGATAGCAGTTTTTGTAGAAATGATGTTTCTGCTTTGTGGCTGGAAGACCGGCCAGAAGGTCAATCAGATCTTCTACGCGATCCCTAATCTGACGCAGCGTGTTTATGACGTCCTTGTCAAGGTCATTGAGCATCGAATATCGTGCCGCGTCTTTTGCAAAAAACACACTCGCACCACCACAAAACGGCTCGGCATAGACAGAATGCGGCGGTATCTCGTCCAATATCAGGCGGCGGGCATAGAACTTTCCCCCCGGATACCGGAATGGAGAGTTGGAGCGATTTGAGCGGGGCAGGATTTTATACCCTGCCGCAATTTGTGCAGTAGATATCACGAAACCAACTCCTTGCACATAATCCGCTGTCCGGGTTCTGTTTGTGTCAACGTCTAACCGGCCTTATGACACTTTATTGAACAAAATATGCCACTTGGCGGTCAACAGATTTTGGGTACTGGCGCGTATCATGCCCTTGTCTGCCGGGCCCAAACCCGTCAGGCCGCAACAGCCCTGCGCGTTGCAGAAGCCGCCAGCGGGAAAACCTTGGACGGGTTCAGCAGCCAAGCCGGATCGAATACATCCTTCACCTGCATCTGAATCTCCAGATCTTCCGGCCCGAACTGCGCCCTCATCAGATCGCGCTTCTCGATACCCACGCCGTGCTCACCGGTCAGACAGCCGCCCACCTCAACGCAAAGTTTCAGGATGTCTGCCCCAAAAGCCTCACATGTTTCCAGATCACCCGGCTTGTTGGCATCGAACAGGATCAGAGGGTGCATATTGCCGTCGCCTGCATGGAACACATTGCCAACCTGTAGCCCGTATTCCGCGCTCATCTCTCCGATCCGCCGCAGGACATACGGCAGCGAGGAAACCGGTATCGTCCCGTCCAGGCACATGTAGTCATTGATCTGCCCCACCGCGCCAAAGGCGGACTTGCGGCCCAGCCATATCTTCGCGCTTTCCTCGGCAGATTTGGATTCGCGCAATTCGACGGGGTCATATTTCCGGGCAATTTGCAGGATCAGGCCAAGCTGTTCGTTGATCTCGGCCTCTGATCCTTCAACCTCGACAATCAGCAGTGCCTCGCAATCAGGATATCCTGCATTGGCGAACTTGTCCGTGGTCTTGATGCAAAGCCGATCCATGAACTCGATCGCCACCGGCACAACCCCAGCCTTGATGATGTCGGCCACACAGGCACCCGCGGTCTCATTATCCTCAAAGCCGATTAGAACAGGTCGCGCCCCTTCGGGTTTGGGCAGAATCCGCAGGGTCGCTTCGGTTACAACGCCCAATTGTCCCTCTGAGCCGCAGATCAGGCCAAGAAGATCATAACCCGCGGCATCCAGATGTGCGCCACCGATCTCCATCACCTGGCCATCCATCGTCACCAGCGTGACACCCAGAAGGTTGTTCGTTGTGACACCGTATTTCAGGCAATGCGCACCGCCGGAATTCATCGCGACATTGCCCGCGATGGCGCAGGCCAACTGGCTGGAGGGATCAGGGGCATAGAAGAATCCGTCCTCTTCCACCGCACCGGTTACACTTAGATTTGTGCGACCCGATTGTACCCGGATGATCCGGTTGTCAAAATCGGTCTCTAGCACCTGATTCAACCGCGCGACCCCCAGGATCACGCTGTCGGCAGTGGGCAACGCCCCCCCGGCCAGTGAGGTGCCAGAACCGCGGGGTACCACGGGCACACCCATCTGGTGGCAGATCGCCAGAACGGCCGCGACCTCTTCGGTTGTGCCAGGAAGAACCGCAGCCAGCGGCGGGCATTTATAGGCGGTCAGCGCGTCGCATTCATAAGCGCGGGTTTCTGCCTCTTCATGGATCACCATATCCGATGGCAGGACCGATTTCAGACGCGCCACCAGAACCGGTTTCTTCGCAAGAATCGTAAGATCCGGGGTTGGCATTTCCATGGTAATCGACACTCCCCGATCAGTTTGCAGATACAAATAACCAATTTAGAGCGTTTGGCAAACTGATTCCTTCGCCGACAAGCAAGTTCGTGCGAAAGCGTTGCGTCACCTGATGGACCGGCGGACATCGGGCCGGGCCCCAGGCTGACCTGAGGGCGCGGCTGCAATCTGCATTCGTGCGGCGCACAGGGTAGGGCAAGAATCCGGCGGATATTTCCCACGAGCTGGCGCAAGTGTTTTCCGGTGGGTGCCTATGTCTCGACGTGGCAAGCAAACAAGGCTGATAAGGGTTATCGGCCAGACGGGGTTCTCCTCCTTCGGGTCATTCTATTTGGCATCAGGCCCAGGGGCAGCTGCCCCTGTTGCAGTGTGTGACCGGTCTGTGACGGGCATCTGCCCGGCCACCCGGGCCTGCGTAAATCTTTGAAAATGTACCCTTATCCCCTTCGGCTGGGGATTCCGGGGGTGGTGCCCAGGAGAGGACTCGAACCTCCACGCCCGTACGGGCACTAGCACCTGAAGCTAGCGCGTCTACCAATTCCGCCACCTGGGCCAGTGTCGTGAAAGCACCTCCTACCCCATGGCCAGGTCATTGTCAACAGGCCAGTTTTGCCCGGCAATGGCAAACTCCTGGGGTCTGGTAATCGTGCCCGAAACGATGCTGGTTTCGGTGCCGGAATGGCCGAACGCTTACAAAACGCCAAGTGCAGCAAGACCTCTGCCCATGGGGTAGCCAGACATAAAAGACCGAGGCACAGCGAACCCGTCACAGGTTCCCCCATTTGTCTGCCATGATGTCGCGGCCCCAGCGGAACTTAACCGCGGAACTTGACCGCAGCGTTGGTGTGGTTCAGGGGAATTGTAGGTGGCGGCCCGGGACGCTTTGCGCCTTGTCGGTCAATTCGGCGCAGCCTATTCAACGGGCACGGAATCGGTCAAAGGGAAGAATGCGATGTCAAAACTCGTCACGATCTTTGGTGGTTCGGGCTTCGTGGGCCGCTATGTGGCGCACCGCATGGCCAGGCAGGGCTGGCGCGTCCGCGTCGCCGTGCGTCGCCCGAATGAAGCACTCTTCGTGCGCTCTTACGGCTTTGTGGGGCAGGTAGAGCCGATTCTGGCGAATATCCGCGATGATGCCTCGGTTGCCGCAGCGATGAACGGGGCCGATGCGGTGGTGAACTGTATCGGCATTCTTTCAGAGCGCGGCAAAAACAGGTTTGACGCCGTGCAGGTCGAGGGGGCAGGGCGAATCGCATGCTTTGCCGCTGCCGAGGGCATCCCGACGATGGTACATCTTTCGGCCATCGGGGCCGATACCGAAAGCGACAGTGCCTATGCCAGGACTAAATCCCAGGGCGAAGCGGCGGTTCTGATGCATATGCCGCAGGCCGTCATTCTGCGCCCGTCACTTGTGTTTGGGCAGGAGGATGCGTTCTTCAATCGCTTCGCCGCCATGACGCGGTTGGGGCCGGTCCTGCCGGTTGTGGGGGCCGACACGCGGTTTCAGCCGGTCTATGTCGATGATGTTGCCCATGCCGCACAGATGGCCGTTTTGGGACAGGCTGCCCCGGGCATCTATGAATTGGGTGGCCCCGAACAGGCCAGTTTCCGCGATTTGATGCGCAAGATGCTGGGCATCCTTCGCTGGCGGCGGATGATTGTGAATGTGCCGTTCTGGATGGCCGCGCTGATGGGCGGCGCGTTTGATCTGCTTCAAACCATTAGCTTAGGCCTGTTTCACAATGGCTTTATCACCCGCGATCAGGTGCGCCAGCTGCGCCGTGATAATCTGGTGAACCCGAAACGGCGCGGGTTTGCTGACATGGGGATTGAGCCGACCGCGATAGATGCAGTGTTAGAGGAATACCTCTGGCCCTATCGTTTCGGCGGGCAATACGCGGAAATCAGGGAAAGTGCGGGCAATCTACGGACCTAGCCATAGGCGATGACCAGCAGGATCACGCCCAGAATCACCCGATAAATCACATAAGGCGTGAAACTGACGCGACGCAGAAGCCGCATCATGAAGGCCAGTGCCGCCAGTGCCGCCAGAAAGGCGAAGACAGCCGCGATGACACCGTTGCGTGCGGTCCTGGCATCGGCGGTGGCAATGACCTCTCCCCACAACAGCCCCCCCGAGGCGATGATTGCGGGGATCGACATCAGCATCGCCAGCCGCGTGGCACTTTCCCGGTCATACCCCAGATAGCGCCCCGCCGTGATCGTGATACCCGAACGCGAGACACCGGGAAGCAGGGCGATGGCCTGCCAAAGCCCCATGATCAGCGCGTGTTTCGGTGTCCAGCCCTCGGCCTTGCGGGTGACGGGGCCAGTCTGGTCCGCCCAGTAGAGAACCAGACCGAATATCAGCATCGTCCAGCCGATCACCGTGACCGAGCGCATCGCATCGCCCCAGCCCATCAGGTACACAAACAGGCCGAACAGGATGACCGGCACAGTCGCCACCACCAGACACAGTGCCAACACCGCGCCACGCGTATCGACCCTGCCCCGAAACAGGCGCAAAGACCCTGCCGCGGCCGTGCACATATCAGACCGGAAATAGAGGATCACAGCCCCCAGGGTGCCAATATGAACGGCCACGTCGATCACCTGGCCCTGGTCATCCAGTTCGGTAAGGGCCGGCAGCAGGATCAGGTGGCCCGAAGACGAGATCGGTAGGAACTCTGTCAAACCCTGGATCAGGGCAACAAGGAAAAGCTGGAACAGACTCATCGTCCCTCCGTCTGGTGAGTCTCTGCACAGACTGTCAAAGTAATGGACTCTTGGGTAAACCTTGGTTTTATATCATATGTTCTTAACCTAAAAACGCCTTAAAACTCCGAACCGCCTGTGTAAAATTTGCAGAAAACCAGTAACCATGTCAGCGAAGCTGTCTTTTCACCTTGTGAGGAGGGGATATAAGACTTTGGTGGATGTAGAGGAACTGGTATGGTCAAGCAGCCCATGCTGAAATTCGTCACCGTAGACGGGCAGATGCCGGAAAAGCGTCCGCCCGGTCCACGGAAAGGGGATTTCGACGAGATATATGCCGAGTATGCGCGGGAAAAGGCCGCGGAGCAAGCCGGACGCTGCAGCCAGTGCGGTGTGCCCTATTGCCAGACCCATTGCCCACTGCACAACAACATCCCCGACTGGCTGCGCCTGACCGCCGAGGGGCGACTACAGGAAGCCTATGACCTTAGCCAGGCGACCAACACCTTTCCCGAGATTTGCGGCCGTATCTGCCCACAGGACCGGCTGTGCGAGGGTAACTGCGTCATTGAACAGTCGGGCCACGGGACGGTAACCATCGGCTCGATCGAAAAATACATCACTGACGCGGCCTGGAAAGAAGGCTGGGTAAAGCCGATAACGCCAGGTGCGGTGCGCACGGAAAGCGTGGGTATCATCGGCGCGGGACCCGGCGGGCTGGCGGCGGCTGACATGCTGTGCCGCCAAGGTATGCGGGTCACGGTCTACGACCGCCATGACCGGGCGGGCGGGCTGATGACTTACGGCATCCCCGGGTTCAAGCTGGAGAAGCCTGTTGTGATGCAGCGGATCAGGCAGCTTGAACAAGGCGGTGTCAGTTTCGTTCTGAACTGCAATGTTGGCGAGGACATTAGCTTTGCCGGCATCCGTGCCAGGCATGACTTCATTGTCATTGCGACAGGTGTCTACACATCAAGAGAGCTTCAGGCCCCCGGCGTGGGTGCTGGCGGGATTACCCGGGCGATCAATTATTTGACCGCCTCTAACCGAAAGAGTTTCGGCGATGATGTGCCCGAGTTCACCAGTGGCAAACTGAATGCCAAGGGCAAGCGGGTCGTCGTGATCGGCGGGGGCGATACGGCGATGGATTGCGTCCGCACGGCCGTGCGCCAGGGCGCGACCAGCGTCAAATGCCTCTATCGCCGGGATCGGGCGAATATGCCGGGCTCGCAGCGAGAGGTAACGAATGCAGAGGAAGAAGGCGTGGAGTTCGTCTGGTGCTCCGCGCCGAAGGGGTTCACCGGTGACGCCATCAAAGGCGTGATGGTACAGAACATGCGCCTGGGTCCGCCCGATGCCACAGGACGGCAAAGCCCCGAGGTAATCGAAGGTGCGGATTATGTGGAAGCAGCGGATATGGTGGTTATGGCCCTTGGCTTTGAGCCCGAGATGCTACCGATGCTGTGGGACTGTCCAGGGCTGGAAGTCACCCGCTGGGGCACCATCAAGACCAATTCCCGCACCCATGAGACGACACTGGAGAACGTCTATGCCGTGGGTGATATCGTGCGTGGTGCGGCACTTGTCGTTTGGGCGATCCGCGACGGGCGTGAAGCCGCGACGGCGATTCTCAGGAAACTGGCGGTGCCCCCTGTGACAGTTGCCGCGGAATGACACGACTGGCGCATTTCGGGGACATGGGGCACGACTTATGTCATGCACACATGACAACCCTCTTGCCGCAGTGGAAAGCAGCAGTGGAAATTGGGCATCAATCCCAATAATCTGGATGGCGTGTATGGACGGGGTGCTTGCCCAACGGGGTCAGGCACCCGGGATTGCCAGGGGATTACAATCAATCCAGGTTCGCCCGCGTCCCCAATGTTCGACAAACAGGCAAAAATTGTCAACGTCAAATCGAATGGCGGGAGGTATCAGGACTGGGCGACGATCCATCGGCAGGGTTATCAAGTTGCAGAATGGGGCCATCTGACAGATCGTCAACGCCAGCATGCGGACATCATTCAGAACGGGGTTCTGGAATGTATTCGAATGCATTGGGGGAATCTCTGACACCTGTCTGGTAAGGTCGCGCTTTGTGGCCTTGCCGTTTCCCCCTTTTGAATGGACTTCGATTTTGGGCGTAAACACGCATTTTTCACTTTACTTTCGCGTCAGTCCATTTATAATTTTTCCATTACGTCCCTAAATCGTTAATTCCAGGGAAAAGAAAACAAAGCGGGTAATCCGCATCTCGCAAGGAAAGGCCATGCAGGCGTACCAGAATCAAATCTGGACGACAGTTACCCACGGGGCACTGGCTGCGGCTGTGGGCCTGGTGCTGGCGGGATTCTGTGCAGCTCCGGCCTCGGCGCGGGAGCGGCTGTTCACCCCGCCCCCGGGCTGCACCGCGTTTCTGACGGTGCAATCGCGTAGCTGCATGGTCAGCCACTATTGGACATGTGACGATGACCCCAAGGGCACCAGCTGGCGGATATCACTGGACCAGGATGGCCCCCTCTACCTGTCCCATACAGACCGGGAATTCCGCTGGCTGCGCAATTTCGACCTGCGGGACGGGGCCAGTTCTACCCTGGTCATACCCGAGGATGATCCAGCCTCTCTTACCGAATTGTTTGAAACCGGGATCGATTCCATGGCGTTCACCATGAATCGCGAAAGCAGTGCGGGGACGGAACAGCAGGATTATATCGGCTTTGACCTGTTGACCGGAGAGACAGTGACAATCGATGGCCGGACGCTGCTTGTGACATCGTTTTCCTACGAATACGATACCGGCTCTGGTCCGCAGCGGGTAAACGGCAGCCAGACTGTCAGCGAAGACTGGCACCTGTTCTTCGGCGGCATCGAAACGGTCACCACGCCCGATGGCATAACCTTCGAAAGTGATTCTTCGCCCATGCAATTTGCCGAGCCAGGAGAGGACGGTTTTTTGACCCGGATCCCACTGTATGATTGCGGAGACACGATAAGTGCGCTGCCCTTCACCAGCGGGGATCAGGGATGATAAGGCTGCGTTTGAACTTGCCCGGCGGGGGAATGATGTGATGGCGACGAAGACCGGAGGATGCATGTGCGGTGCGGTGCGGTATGAATTGGCGGACACGCCGGGCGAATACGCTGCCTGCCATTGCGCAATGTGCCGAAAATTTTCTGGCGGGATATTGTTGGGCCTGGAGGTGCCGCCCGGTGGTCTGGCCTGGCAGGGGAAAGATAATGTTCAGACTTATACCTCCTCGGACTGGGCCGAACGCGGGTTCTGCAAAATCTGTGGCACCAGCTTGTTCTGGCGGTTGACGGCACCGGGGCCGATGCAGGGGCTCTTAAGCCTGTCGGCTGGATCGCTGGACGACATGACGGGGCTGAATTTCGCTGCCGAGGTCTATATTGACGCAAAACCCGACAGCCATGCCTTTGCGGGTGGCCGCAAGCGTATGACCGAAGCGGATGTCTTGGCGATGGTCAATGCCCCGCCGCCAGAGGTCGGACCATGATTCAGGGACACTGCCTGTGCGGGGCTGTGCGGGTTGCCGTGGCCACACCGCAGGATCCGCGGCCCGGGGCCTGTCACCGCCGGATGTGTCAGCGGTGGTCCGGCGGACTTTCCTGTGCTTTGCGGCAGAATGCCTCCTCCAGTTTTAATGCCAGGCATGTTTGACGCCATGCACGACCAGCCGCTGCAGTCCGGGATTTTTGTGAATCAAGCCCGTGTGTCGGTTTCCCTGAACGATGGTCATCGCCGCATGACGCGCGCCGAGTGGGAGGCGCGACACCCCTTTGCCGAGGGAGATACGATATGACCTTATACGATGCGAATTGGGCCGCTGCCGAACAGGCGAAGCGCACGTGGATGTGTGAAAACAGCCTCTATTCCGAGGCCCAGGAGCACTCATCTTGCGGGGTGGGGCTGATCGTTGCGATTG
The DNA here is from genome assembly GCA_014323785.1 of Paracoccaceae bacterium. Classification (GTDB taxonomy): domain Bacteria; phylum Pseudomonadota; class Alphaproteobacteria; order Rhodobacterales; family Rhodobacteraceae; genus Rhodophyticola. The sequence continues at coordinate 18,171 of JACONJ010000048.1, forward strand.
ATGGTAAGCCCCGGCGAGGGGTCGTGCAGAACGGCATTGATGCGCTAAAGGCGGTTTGGCACCGAGGTGCAGTAGACGCTGATGGCAAAACCGGCGATGGCGCGGGCATTCATGTGCAAATCCCGCCGCAGTTCTTTTATGACCAGGTGCGCCGCACTGGGCACGAGCCGGATATGGATCGCCTGATGGCGGTAGGACAGGTCTTTTTGCCGCGCAACAATTTCGGCGCACAGGAAATATGCCGTACCATCGTTGAAAGCGAAGTGCTGCGGCTGGGCTACGACATCTATGGCTGGCGCCATGTGCCAGTGAATGTGGGCGTGTTGGGAGAGAAAGCCAACGCGACCCGGCCAGAGATTGAGCAAATCATCATCTCTAACTCTAAGGGCGGGGATGAAGAAACGTTTGAGCGCGAGCTTTATGTGATCCGGCGGCGTATCGAAAAGGCCGCGGCAGAAGCGCAGGCAGGCGGGCTTTATGTTTGTTCTCTCTCCTGCCGGTCGATTATCTACAAGGGCATGATGCTGGCCGAACAGTTGGCGGAATTCTATCCGGACCTTAGGGATGAGCGATTTGAAAGTGCGTTTGCGATCTATCACCAGCGCTATTCAACCAACACCTTCCCGCAATGGTGGCTGGCGCAGCCATTTCGTATGCTGGCCCATAACGGCGAGATCAACACGCTGAAGGGCAACGTGAACTGGATGAAAAGCCATGAAATCCGGCTCTCCTCCAGCTATTTCGGGGACTTGGCAGAAGATATCAAACCGATCATTGCCAATGGCGCATCGGATTCTGCGGCACTTGATGCAGTGTTCGAGGTTCTGGTGCGGGCGGGCCGTACCGCGCCGATGGCCAAAACCATGCTGATACCCGAAGCATGGAGCCGTACTGCCACCGAACTGCCGCAGGCTTGGCAGGATATGTATTCCTACTGCAATTCGGTGATGGAACCATGGGATGGCCCGGCCGCGCTGGCGATGACCGATGGGTGTTGGGTTTGCGCGGGGCTTGACCGGAACGGTCTGCGGCCCATGCGCTATGTCGTCACCGGTGACGGCCTGCTGATCGCGGGGTCCGAGGCGGGCATGGTGTCGATTGATGAGTCAAGCGTGATCGAAAAGGGTGCCCTAGGGCCGGGGCAGATGATCGCGGTCGATATGGCGGAACAGACCCTGTTCCATGATACCGAGATCAAGAACGCCCTGGCCGCTGCACGACCCTTTGGCGAGTGGGTCGGCCGGATCACTGATCTGGCGGCAGAAACGGACGGCGTGACCGAAATCGCCATGTTCAACGGGGCCGCACTGCGCAAACGCCAGATCGCGGCGGGCTATTCGATTGAAGAGCTGGAAAGCATCCTGGCACCGATGGCCGAAGACGGAAAGGAAGCCCTGGCCAGCATGGGGGACGATACGCCCCCGGCCGTGCTGTCAACGCAATACCGGCCGCTAAGCCATTACTTCCGGCAGAATTTCAGCCAGGTGACGAACCCGCCCATCGACAGTTTGCGGGAACACCGGGTGATGAGCTTGAAAACCCGGTTCGGCAACCTCAAGAACGTGCTGGACGAAGACAGTTCCCAGACCGAAATCCTGGTGCTTGATAGCCCCTTCGCAGGCAATGCGCAGTTCAACCGGATGCTGGAGTATTTCGGTGAAAGTGCTGTGACCATCGACTGTACCTTCCCCGTCGGCCAGTCGCCGGGCGCATTGCGTCAGGGGCTGGCGAGAATCCGGGCCAAGGCAGAAGATGCCGTCCGCTCGGGTGCTGGTCACATCGTTCTGACGGATCAGGACCAGGGCGAGGCGCACATTGCCATGCCCATGATCCTGGCAACCTCGGCCGTGCATTCCTGGCTGACGCAGAAAGGCCTGCGCACCTTCTGTTCACTGAATGTGCGGTCGGCCGAGTGTATTGATCCTCATTCCTTTGCCGTTCTGGTGGGCTGCGGGGCCACCACCGTCAATGCCTATCTGGCACAGGATAGCCTGGCCGACCGGATCAGCCGCGGGCTTCTGGCCTGTTCCCTGACCGAGGCGATGACCCGGTATCGCACCGCGATCAACCAGGGCTTGCTGAAAATCATGTCGAAGATGGGAATCAGTGTGATCTCTTCCTATCGCGGCGGATTGAATTTTGAGGCGGTTGGCCTTTCCCGTGCGATGGTAGCGGAGTACTTCCCTGGCATGATTTCCCGCATATCGGGTATTGGCGTGGCAGGCCTTCAGAAAAAGGCCGAGGAGGTTCACGCCAGGGGCTGGCTGCGCGGACAGGATGTGTTGCCCATCGGCGGGTTCTACAAGGCGCGGCAGACGGGCGAGACACACGCTTGGGACGCCACGACCATGCACCTGATGCAGCAGGCGTGCAGCCGGGCAAATTATGCATTGTGGAAGCAATACTCGGCCAGAATGCAGAGCAATCCGCCAGTCCACCTGCGGGATATTTTGGACATCAAGCCTTTGGGAACGCCGGTTCCCATAGAAGAGGTTGAAAGCATCACCTCGATTCGCAAGCGGTTTGTGACGCCGGGCATGTCCTTGGGTGCGCTGAGCCCGGAGGCGCACAAGACGCTGAATGTGGCGATGAACCGGATTGGTGCGAAATCAGACTCAGGCGAGGGTGGCGAAGATCCGGCGCATTTCGTGCCGGAACCAAACGGGGATAACCCGTCGGCCAAGATCAAGCAGGTGGCATCAGGCCGATTCGGGGTGACGGCCGAATACCTTAATCATTGCGAGGAGTTGGAGATTAAGGTTGCCCAGGGCGCAAAGCCCGGCGAAGGTGGTCAGCTGCCGGGCATGAAGGTCACCGACCTCATCGCGCGGCTGCGGCACTCGACCAGGGGGGTAACGCTGATCAGCCCCCCACCGCACCACGATATCTACTCGATCGAGGATCTCGCACAGCTGATCTACGACCTGAAACAGATCAATCCGCGCGCGAAGGTCACGGTGAAACTGGTGGCATCTTCGGGCGTTGGCACAATTGCGGCGGGCGTGGCCAAGGCCAGGGCCGATGTGATTCTGATTTCGGGCCATAATGGCGGCACGGGCGCAAGCCCCGCGACCAGCATCAAATATGCGGGCATGCCTTGGGAAATGGGCCTGACTGAGGCGCATCAGGTGCTGGCAATGAACAATCTGCGGGATCGCGTGACGCTGCGCACCGATGGCGGGCTGCGCACGGGCCGTGACATTGTCATAGCGGCGATGATGGGGGCCGAGGAATACGGGATCGGTACCGCTGCCCTGATCGCCATGGGCTGCATCATGGTGCGCCAGTGCCAGTCCAACACCTGCCCCGTGGGCGTCTGCACCCAGGATGAGCACCTGCGGGAAATGTTCACAGGTACGGCGGACAAGGTCGTGAATCTGATCACCTTCTACGCACAGGAAATCCGCGAGAGTCTGGCCGAAATCGGGGCGCGCAGCCTGGATCAGGTTATTGGCCGCGCGGACCTGCTAACCCAGGTCAGCCGCGGGGCCGCGCACCTGGATGATCTGGACATGAACCCGATGTTGATCGCCGTCGATGGGGCCGATCAGATCGTTTATGACCGCTGCAAGAAGCGGAATGAGGTGCCGGACACGCTGGATGCGCAGATCGTGAAAGATGCCGCGCGATTCCTTCAAGATGGTGAGAAGATCCAGCTCAGCTATGCAATCCAGAATACGCTTCGGACCATTGGCACCCGCACCTCCAGCCATATCGTACAGGCATTCGGCATGAAAAACGCGCTGCAGCCTGACCATTTGACGGTGAAACTGGAAGGTTCTGCCGGGCAATCACTGGGTGCCTTCGCGGCACCAGGGCTAAAGCTGGACGTGGCAGGGGATGCCAACGACTATGTGGGTAAGGGCCTGTCGGGTGGAATCATCGTGGTCAGACCGCCCCGGGTGAGCCCGCTAAAGGCTGATCAGAACACGATCATCGGCAATACGGCACTATACGGGGCAACGGATGGCTATCTGTTCGCCGCGGGCCGCGCGGGTGAGCGATTCGCCGTGCGCAACTCCGGGGCGCAGGTGGTGATCGAGGGCTGCGGGTCCAACGGGTGCGAATACATGACTGGCGGGGTTGCGGTAATCCTGGGTACCATCGGGGCCAATTTCGGTGCGGGGATGACCGGCGGCATGGCCTATCTGTATGATCCCGGCGGACAGGCCCGCATGAACATGAACCTCGAGACGCTGGTGACCTGTCCCGTGACCCTGGCACATTGGGAGGGTCAGCTAAAACATCTGATTTCGCGCCACGCGGTAGAGACTGGCAGCCGCAAGGCGGCGGATATTCTTCAGCATTGGAAACTGGAGCGTGCGCATTTCCTTCAGGTTTGCCCTAAAGAGATGCTGGATAAGTTGCCGCATCCCCTGGGCAGCGAAAGGCAGGCCATTCCGGCGGAATAGGTAGCGGAATGGGTGCGCGTGTCGTATGTGTGATGCGAAAGGCTGTGGCGGTGCGAAATAAACGCCAAATTGTGTGCGCAATCGCTGTAAATCGCCGCCGCGCGGGGGCCGATACGCAGAACGGCTGCGTCGGTGCAGTAAACGCAGTAATTGTGCTGGTCGGGGGAGATTGCCGGGTGTGGTCGCCCCCCGACAAGTTGGAAGGCGGGGGGCATGCCGGTTATTCTTGATACCCGCAGCGGGGATTTCGAAGCGGCGTTTTGTGCGCTTCTGCGGATGAAGCGAGAGGGCATGCCCCAGGTGGATGACGTAGTGGCCGGGATCGTCGCCGATGTTCGCACCCGGGGCGATGCGGCGGTGATCGCGCTGACCGAGCGGTTTGACCGCATCGTGTTGACCCCCGGAACACTGGCCTTCAGTGCCGATGAGATCGCAACGGCCGCGGCACAGGTGCCCAGGGCCGAACGCCAGGCACTGGAATTGGCCACCGCCCGCATCCGCGCCTATCACCGCCGTCAGATGCCGGAAGATGCCAGCTGGACCGATGCCGCTGGCGCAACGCTTGGCTGGTGCTGGACAGCGGTTGAGGCGGCGGGGCTTTATGTGCCCGGCGGGCTGGCAAACTATCCTTCTTCCGTTCTGATGAATGCCATCCCGGCGCAGGTGGCCGGGGTGGAACGGCTGGTAATCTGCGTGCCAACGCCCGATGGCGTGGTGAACCCGCTGGTTCTGCTGGCGGCGCAATTGGCGGGGGTGAAGACGGTGTATCGTATCGGCGGGGCCCAGGCGATTGCCGCGCTTGCCTATGGCACAGAGACGATCACGGCGGTGGACAAGATCGTCGGCCCCGGCAACGCCTTTGTCGCGGCGGCCAAGCGCCGGGTCTTTGGCACGGTGGGCATTGACATGATTGCCGGCCCCTCGGAAATCCTTGTGATTGCGGACAGGGACAATGATCCCGACTGGATCGCCATAGACCTGCTGAGCCAGGCGGAACATGACGAAGCGGCGCAATCCATCCTGATCACCGATGATGCCGCCTTTGGCCGGGCGGTGGCGGATGCGGTTGCAGTGCGGCTGCAAACGCTGGAACGGTGCGCCATAGCGGGCCCCAGCTGGCGCGATTTCGGCGCGATCATCACCGTGCGCAACCTTAAGGAGGCGGCCGCGCTGTCAAACCAGATTGCGCCGGAGCATCTGGAATTATGCGTCGCGCACCCACGCGCCCTGGCCGCACAGATCAGGCATGCTGGCGCGATCTTTCTTGGGCAATGGACACCCGAAGCCATCGGCGACTATATCGGCGGGCCCAACCACGTGCTGCCAACGGCGCGGTCGGCGCGGTTTTCTTCCGGCCTTGGTGTGCTTGACTTCCTTAAGCGCACCACGCTGACGGAAATGACCCCTGCGGCCTTGCGTGCCACAGGGTTCGCGGCGGAAACCCTGGCGCAGGCCGAGGGGCTGCAGGCGCATGGCCTGTCCGTGCGCGCCCGGCTGGAGCGTTTGAACAAGACCCTTCCCGGGTGATGACCATGCATTTGACCGATATCGCAATTGACACCACGGGATTACCCGTCCCCACGCCCGAGATTGAGCAGGAGCGGAACGTGGCGATTTTCGACCTGCTCGAGGATAATTCCTTTGTTCTGCCCCCCCGCGACGGGCGCGGGATGCCGGACGGTCCCTATCGCCTGACGCTGGCCATTCGTGAACAGCGGCTGGTTTTCAATATCACGACCGATGCGGGTGCGCCCGCGGCGGAATTTCACCTGTCGCTTAGCCCGTTCCGGCAGGTCGTCAAGGATTACTGGCAAATCTGTGAAAGCTATTTCGACGCTGTGAAGAATCGGCCCCCTGGTCAGATTGAGGCCATCGATATGGCGCGGCGCGGCATCCACAATGAGGGCGCACGGGTGCTGCAGGAACGGCTGGAGGGCAAGGCCGGGGTGGATCCGGACACCGCGCGCAGGCTGTTTACCCTGATCTGCGTCCTGCATTTCGGGGCCTAGGCGGCGTGACCGGCCCCTTTCCCAACGCGGTGCTGTTCTGTTGCGACCACAATGCAACCCGATCCCCGATGGGCGAAGGGCTGATGAAGAAATTCCATGGCCACCGTGCCTATGTGCAATCCGCGGGCGTGAAGAACGTGTTGGAGATCGACGGTTTCGCAGTTGCGGTCTGTCAGGAACTGGGCGTTGAGTTGCACCGCCACCGCGTACGCAGTTTCGACGAGATGCAGGAATGGGGGGATGATATTTCGGGGTTTGACCTGGTGGTGGCCCTGTCCCCGGCCAGCCGGCACCGGGTGCTGGAGTTTACCCGCCATTACCATCTGGAGGTGGAGTATTGGCCCATCCTGGATCCCACCGGATTATGGGACATGCGAGAGGCGAAACTGAACGCCTATCGGCAGGCGCGGGATCAGATCATCGCCCGCATACTGGCGCGCTTCGGCCCGCCCACGGCGGGGCCAATACCCGCCTGACCCAGCGCGCGGATCGGGATGGCCGGCCGTGAAGGGGCCACCGTGAAGCCCCCGTGACGCGGCGTCACAGGGCCTTTACATGTGGCCCTGGCACTTTTTATGTCCTTATCCCTTCTCTGATCAGGCGGGCCACGAGCTCTTCCTGTGACCCCGTCCCTTTCATCGAGTTACTGGCCCCGCACAGCAGTTGCAGGTTCCTTATGTTGTCACCCCCGCCCTTTGTGCGCGGGGCGATGTGGTCCACTGTCATATTGCGGAACGGGAACAGCATACGGCAGCCGCTACAGATACCCTCTTGCTGGCCATAGAGTGTGTGCTTGTGCGTGCGGTAATCGGGCAGCTCCCCCTAGTCGGTGCGGGCGGGAATGTCCTTTCGATGGATCACGTCATCGAAGAGCTGTCCCCGGTCCTCCCGCAACCGCTTGAGCACGAGTTTCGCCGCCATCGGCGACAGGTCAATGCCCGCCCAGTGGCGGTTCAGGCGGTCGGCGGCCACAAGGGCCGTGGTGCAGCCGCAGAACGGATCCAGCACCATATCGCCGGGGTTAGAGGACGCGCGGATGATGCGATCCAGCAGGTCCAGGGGCTTCTGCGTCAGGTAGCCCACATATTGCTTCTTTTGCCTGCAAGCCACTGCCAACCCGTTACCTTTGGCTTGTGGCCACCATGTTTCTGGTATCTTTCCTTTTGTTCCGTATTCTTTAGAGATTTCAGCGTCGATCCCTTGAGTCATTCTGCCTTGGAAGCCCCCAGCATAAGGTCCGCCGTCAACATGCGTTATACGGACATCATCACCGTTGAACGTCCATGTCTTTCCAACAGAATACCAAAATATCGTATCGTGTTTTCGGTTAAATTGTCGCATCTTTGGCGAACCAGGACCAGTGTAACACCACACAACCTCATTCCTATACGCCTTTCGACCGAATATAGAGTCCATCAGCAACTTCAGGTAATGGCTGGCCGTCGGGTCACAATGCAGCCAGATGGACCCCGTATCCTTCAGCACCCGCCGCATTTCCAGCAGGCGCACCGCCATCATAATCAGATAGGCTTTCATCCCCTTGCCGTGGGCCACCCCCGCCGTTGAGATAATCACGTAAAGCGCAGGCGCGCGCACTCCGCAATCTCACCGTGCCAGGCTTCATCAACATCAGACAGCGTCCAGGCATCCTTGAACGCCACCCCTGCCGCCCTTGATCCTATCGCGGCCTCGTAATTCCGATTCGAGTTGAACGGCGGGGCCAGATAGATCAGGTCCACGCAGCCACCGTTCATCCCGCGCATGATGTGCAGGTTATCACCCGTCCAAAGCGTCCGGTTGGCCCAATTGACACCCATGGCGATCATCCCTTCTGCTGCCTGTGGTTCCCCTTAAACATGGCAATCGCTCGTTTCCGCAAGTCCGGGCGGGCCGGGGTGTGCCGCCGAATCCGTGCGCGGGGCGGATTGCCCTTGCAAACCGAAGCCGCACGGGGCACTTACCCCGCATCCGCCATCGCGGGCGGCATACAATTGCAAGGAGGATACATGGCCAAGGAAGAAATGCTTGAATTTCCCGGCGTCGTGAAAGAGCTCTTGCCAAATGCGACATTCCGGGTCAGGCTTGAAAATGGCCATGAGATCATTGCGCACACGGCAGGGAAGATGCGGAAGAACCGGATCCGGGTTCTGGCGGGCGACAGGGTTCAGGTGGAAATGACGCCCTATGATCTGACCAAGGGGCGCATCAACTATCGCTTCAAGTAGGGCCTTGTGAAGCTGATCCTGGGGTCCGGCAGCCCCCGCCGAAAGGAACTTTTGGCGGTTCTGGGTGTGATCCCCGATGTCATCTGCCCCCCCGATATCGATGAAACCCCGCACCGGGGAGAGTTACCGCGCCCCTATTGTCGCCGCATGGCGCGGGAGAAGGCCCTGGCCATTGCGGCCGCGCCCGAGGATGTTGTGCTTTGTGCCGACACAACGGTGGCCATGGGGCGACGCATACTGGGCACGCCCACAGACAGGGCCCAGGCCGAGGCCTTCCTGACCGCGCTTTCCGGGCGGCGGCACCGGGTGATCACGGCGGTTGTGCTGCGCAGGGGGGGCAGGCTGTGGCAGCGGGCCGTGGACAGCCGGGTGCGGATGAAGCGGCTGGGCGGGCCGGAATTGCAGGGCTATCTGGCCAGCGAAGACTGGCGCGGGAAGGCCGGGGCCTATTCCATCCAGGGGGCCGCCGGGGCCTTTATTCCCTGGATCAGCGGTAGCCATTCGGCCATTGCGGGCCTGCCGCTTGCGGAAACCGCGGGCCTTTTGCAGGCGGCGGGCTGGCCGGTTTGGGGTGTGCCATGAAGGGGCGCGTCATCGTTCTGGACCGCATCGATGGCCGGCCGGCCGCCGCGCTGATGGTGGATGGGCGGCTGGAGGATTTTGTGCTTGACCCGCCCAGGGGCAGCCCGCCCGTGCCTGGTACCATCTTTCGCGGGGTTTGCGACCGGCCGATGAAGGGCCAGGGCGGGATGATCCTGCGCCTGCCGGACTGTCGCGGCTTTCTGCGCGGGGGGAACGGGCTGCGCACGGGGGCATCCGTTCTGGTTCAGGTTACTAGGGTTGGCGAAGCCGGGAAGGCGGTGCCGGTCTCTGGCCGTATCCTGTTCAGAAGCCGCTACGCCATCATCACGCCGGGGGCACCGGGCCTGAACATTGCCCGCAGCATTCGCGATGCGGCCGAGCGTGACCGCCTGCGTGCCCTGGTTCGTGGTGCGATGTCAGATGCACCCGAACGCTTCGGTGCGATCATGCGCAGTGCCGCAGAGGGGGTGGATGGCGACGTATTGGTCCGGGATATCGCCCGCACGCGCGACCTGGCCATCGCGGTGCTGGCCAATGGCGCGGGCGAACCCGAATGCCTGGTCGAAGGCCCCACCGCGCACAAGATTGCCTGGCGCGACTGGGCCACCCCGGCGCCGGATGACGTGCGCCAGGGGGTGGGCAGTTTTGCGGATGCCGGGGTTTTAGAGGCGGTTGATGCGCTGCGTTCGGCCCGAGTACCGCTTTGCGGTGGGGCGCATGCGATGATTGAGCCCACCGCCGCGCTTGTGGCGGTTGATGTGAATACGGGTGCCGGCACCAGCCCGTCCGCCGGGGTAAAGGCGAACCTGGCCCTGGCCCGCGACCTGCCGCGGCAGTTACGGCTGCGCGGGTTGGGCGGGCAGATCACGCTGGACCTTGCACCGATGCCAAAGAAGGACCGCCGGGGCTTTGAAGATGCGCTGCGCCGGGCCCTGCGCGTGGATGGGACCGATACGGTCCTTGCAGGCTGGACGCCGCTTGGTCATTTTGAACTGCAGCGCAAACGTGATCGCTTTCCGCTTAAGGAGCTCTGGTTCGAATGAAATGCCCGATCTGCCGCCGCAAGACCGACCAGGCATATCGCCCCTTCTGCTCGCGCCGCTGCGCCGATGTGGATCTGGGGTACTGGCTGGCAGGACACTATGCCGTGCCGTCTGATGACCCCGGCGATATCGAGGCCGCGGACGAGGCCACCGTGCGCACCGTAGCCGGTGCAGCACGCCGCCCGCCCTAGGGCACAAGGTAGCCAAAAAACCTGGCCAGCCCTGTGGACATCCCGCGCTGATCCTTGTAGGATACAGCAACCCAGGGCGGGGATGACCTGCCCGAAACCGTGCCCGGGTAGCTCAGGGGTAGAGCAGTGGACTGAAAATCCTCGTGTCGGTGGTTCGATTCCGCCCCCGGGCACCATTCAACAAGCGGGGCAATCCTTTGGCCCCGGCGGCTGGTGGGTTCTGACTCCTGCCCTGCCGCCCGGAGTATCGACACCCGAATCGCCCGCGATCTGGCGTTTATTTCACCCCGCGACACGGGCGGTCCCTTGGCGGCAGGTACGGCCAATCGGTGCCAAGTTCGGTGCAGGCTGCCTGTTCTTAATTGTCTGATCAAGTAGCGCAGGAACAAAAAGGACAACATATAGTCGCGAAAATCATCCGCATTCATTGCCCCGCGCAATTCATCGGCAACGGCCCAGAGGGTGCGGCCCAGGCCGATTTGATCCTGTTCGGTCATGGCGTGGGGTCACTCCTGTTCGGCATCGGGTTCGGGAATCCACAGGTCGGACAGGTCAAAACTGATCGCCTCAAACGGCGGCACGGAAACCGCCGCATCACCGGACAGGGCGGCGATGGCGTGCCAGTGCCCGTTGCGCAGGCAAAAGGCGTTCAGGGTGCGGGCGTCGGGGTCCACAAACCACAGATGGCCCACGCCCTCACGGGCATAGATGGTGCGCTTGGGGCCCGTGTCAATCCGCCGCGTGGCGGGGGAAAGCACCTCACACACCCAATCCGGGGCGACGGTGAAAAAGGCCGCCCTGGGCGGGATTGGCAGGGTTGCACGCCGCCAGCCGGCCAGGTTCGGCACAAGAATGTCTGCACCAAGGTGCAGTTCCGGCTCATCCAGAATCCACCAGCCGCCGGGGCCACCGATACCCCTATCAAACGGGCCGGTAACTTCGTAACCCAGGCCCGAACTTGCCCGTGCATGGGGCACGGCGGGGCGGGGGTGCGTGTGCAGGGTGCCGGCGATAATCTGCGCCACCTTATGCGGCGGGGCGTCCAGCACATCCTGATAGCCGGGCGTGTGGGGCGTGGGCTTGCGGGCAGCGGTTGGCATCGGGGCGCGGTCCTTTCGGTTCAATCGGGTTCGGGAATCCACAGGTCTGACAGGTCAAAACTGATCGCCTCAAACGGCGGCACGGAAACCGCCGCATCCCCGGACAGCGCGGCGATGGCGTGCCAGTGCCCGTTGCGCAGGCAAAAGGCGTTCAGGGTGCGGGCGTCGGGGTCCACAAACCACAGATGGCCCACGCCCTCACGGGCATAGATGGCACGCTTGGGGCCCGTGTCAATCCGCCGCGTGGCGGGGGAAAGCACCTCACACACCCAATCCGGGGCCACGGTGAAAAAGGCCACCATGGGAAAGCGGGGCAGGGTTGCACGCCGCCAGCCCGCCAGGTCCGGCACAAGAATATCTGCGCCAAGATGGAGTTCCGGCTCATCCAGAATCCACCAGCCGCCGGGGCCACCGTTGCCGTAGTCAAATGGCGGGGTAACCTTGGCCCCCAGGCCCGAACTTGCGCGGGCGTGGGGCGCAGCGGGGCGGGGGTGCGTGTGCAGGGTGCCGTCGATGATCTGGGCCACCTTGTGCGGCGGGGCGTCCAGCACATCCTGATAGCCGGGCGTGCGGGGCGTGGGCTTGCGGGCAGCGGTTGGCATCGGGGCGCGGTCCTTTCGGTTCAATCGGGTTCGGGAATCCACAGGTCTGACAGGTCAAAACTGATCGCCTCAAACGGCGGCACGGAAACCGCCGCATCACCGGACAGGGCGGCGATGGCGTGCCACTGCCCGTTACGCAGACAAAAGGCGTCCAGGGTGCGGGCGTCGGGATCCACAAACCACAGATGGCCCACGCCCTCACGGGCATAGATGGTGCGCTTGGGGCCCGTGTCAATCCGCCGCGTGGCGGGGGACAGAACCTCACAAACCCAATCCGGGGCGACGGTGAAAAAGGCCGCCCTAGGCGGGATTGGCATGGTTGCACGCCGCCAGCCGGCCAGGTCCGGCACAAGAATGTCTGCGCCAAGATGGAGTTCCGGTTCGTACAGAATCCACCAGCCGCCGGGGCCACCGTTGCCATAGTTGAACGGCGGGGCAATCCTGGCCCCCAAGCCCGAACTTGCCAGTGCGTGGGGCACGGCGGGGCGTGGGTGCGTGTGCAGGGTGCCAGCGATGATCTGGGCCACCTTATGCGGCGGGGCGTCCAGCACATCCTGATAGCCGGGCGTGCGGGGCGTGGGCTTGCGGGCAGCGGTTGGCATCGGGGGGCGGTCCTTTCGGTTCAATCGGGTTCGGGAATCCACAGGTCGGACAGGCTAAAACTGATCGCCCCCGTCAGGCAAGGCCCCCCTCTGCCGTCAGCCGGGTGTGGCCGCCCAGGTAGGGGTGCAGTGCGCCGGGCAGGGTGACGGACCCGTCCGCCTCCTGCCCGTTCTCCAGCACCGCGATCAGGCACCGCCCGACGGCCAGGCCAGAGCCGTTCAGCGTGTGAACATATTCCGGCTTGCCGCCGCCCGTGGGGCGGAAGCGGGCATTCATGCGCCGGGCCTGAAAAGCACCGCAGGTAGAACACGAGGAAATCTCGCGATAGGTATTTTGCCCCGGCAGCCAGACCTCAATATCATGGGTGCGGCGGGCCCCGAATCCCATATCGCCGGCACACAGAACCACCGTGCGATAGGGCAGGTTCAGGCGTTCCAGCACCGCCTCGGCACAGCGGGTCATCCGCCGCAGTTCGGCATCGGAGTGATCGGGATGGGTGATTGAGACCATCTCAACCTTTTCAAACTGATGCTGGCGCAACATCCCCGCGGTGTCGCGGCCTGCTGCCCCTGCCTCGGACCGGAAGCACAGCGAATGCGCGGTGTAGCGGCGCGGCAGGTCGCGTTCCTTCAGGATTGTGTCGTTTACAATGTTGGTCAGGCTGACCTCGGATGTGGGGATCAGCCACCAGCCGGTGGTGGTTTGGTAACTGTCGGTGCCGAATTTCGGTAACTGCCCGGTGCCATACATCGTTTCATCGCGCACCAGGACGGGGGTGTTGACCTCGGTCAGGGCGTGTTCGGTGATGTGCAGGTCAAGCATGAACTGCGCCAGGGCGCGATGCAGGCGGGCGATTCCACCGGACATCAACACAAAGCGGCTGCCAGAGAGTTTGGCGGCGACCTCAAAATCCATGCCCTTTCGCGCAGCGGGCAGGGTGTAATGCTCTTGCGGGGTAAAGCTGAAATCGCGCGGGGTGCCCCAGCGGCGGCATTCCTGATTGTCGGCGTCATCCTTGCCGTCGGGGATGCTGGCACAGGGCAGGTTGGGCAGGGTTGCGAGTATCCTGTCCAGTTCTGTTTTGGCGGCTTTTGCGACTGCTTCCCGCTGGGCGATTTCTGCCTTCTGGTCTGCGACCAGGGCGCGGAGGCGATCAAATTCCGCCATATCCCCGCTTTGCCTGGCGGTACCGCTTTGCCTGGCGGCGGCGTTGCGCACGGCCTGCGCCGTCTCAATGGCCAGAATCTGGGCGCGGTAGTCCGCGTCCAGTACCAGGATCGCGGGTGATTGCGGGGGCACTCCACGGCGGGCAAGGGCGGCGTCGAAGGCCCGGGGGTTGTCGCGGATGGCGCGGATATCGTGCATGGGGCGGATGGCCTTGTGGCTGGGGCGCGATGACGGGGCGCAGTCTGCCCGACCCGGCGGCAGGTTTGAAGGGGGGAGGCCGCGGGCGGGTCAGGGCGCGGGTGGTTCGGGCGGAATGTAGTTCTTCGGGTCGGCCCGCCATTTGCGCCATTCATTGTCGAAATCTTCGTCATCCAAAGTTCCGGTTGGCCAGTGGGCTGGCCAATCTTTTTTGGTTCCGAGAGCATCGAACGCTTCGCGAACGGACCCATCGGCAAAGATGGCGGAACCGTTGGCAGAGATGTCGTGCCAGAAGGGGCGCAGCTTCTTCAGGGTCGTATCATTAACATATCTCACGGCAGCACCTTTAAGATTGGCCCCCTCAAGAATGGTGCCTTCTGACATCTTTACGCCCCGGAGGTCTGCCCCCTGCAAATTCGCGTTCTCTAGGTCTGCTTCCTGCAACCGCGCACGCCAGAGTTTTGCCCCCTGCAACTGCGCACGCCAGAGTTTTGCCCCCTGCAACTGCGCACGCCAGAGTTTTGCCCCCTGCAACTTTGCCCCCTGCAATTTTACGTACTGGAGGTTTGCGCTCTGTAAGCGGGCATGATTCAGATTGATGCCTCGTAAATCATGGTCTTGCAGATCAGTGCCGCGCAAATCCAGGCGGTAGCCGCTATAGCCGTCGGAGTCTGACTCATCTGCTAGTTCGCCAGGCCATTTTTGTTCTTGTTCTATCTGATCTTTTGTCCGGCGGCGCAGAACCTTCAATACGGCTTCGATATCGGCGCGGAGATCGATATCGGTGCGGTCTTTGATGCCGTCGGGTATTTGAGCCTCATTGCCGTTCTCATCGGTTTTGCCTGCCGGGGAATTCTCCCAGATATAGACGCAGAGAATTTCCATGATTTGGGTATGAAAAACGAGTTTGTCGCGGGCGATGCGTTCCAGCGCATAAATCCCGCCCATGCGGACCTCCATATTGGGCAGCGTGACGATCTCGGTGATCGGTTTTCTGCCACCCGGCTTCACGGATTTGTCTTTCTTGTAGAGTGGAATACCTTCTTCGTTTATAAGCGGCTGGTGTACTTGTTTCTCTGTGCCAAGGCTTGCAACGGCGGCATTGATTCGATCAGTGATCTGTCCGTGTTCGGTGACATTCACTGTCTTTTGCGCCACGATGCTGCGCCAGATCAAAAGTGGCGCGCCCAGCAGCGCAACAAGGAGGGCCCCCAGGCCAAGGGATGAGGATGGGCTTTGGTGGGTATCGACCACCGAGTTGTCGGAAAGGACCGACAAGAGCAACAGGAAGGTTATTATAACCGCAAGCCCAAAGAGGGCGATAAAAATCAGGCCAAAGATCAGGACGGAAATAAGAACGAGCGTCCCGACGATTACACCGAATCTGGATTTCAGTGAATTAACCCACTCTGGCGGTACACGCTTATCCAAGCGCGGCAAGATGGCAAAGATAATCCATTTGCACAGAGTTACGCCCGCCAGGATGAGCGAGACAACCGCCAACGGGATGAATACCAAGCTGATGAAGAACTGCTCCGCCCCCGTGAGGTTGTCCCACCAGGTGCTCACGGCCCCCAAGTCCCGTTGTTCTTCGCCGTCTTTCATGGCCTTTCCCCTTACATCCAGCGCACCGTTTCGCATCCGTCGTCCGGTTCCCGCTGTCCATATGGCCATGAACGACGGGTTCCGGCAAGGCGGACCGCCGCATCGGGGCGGCGTTGCCATTGCCCGCCTGTTCCCCTATCCTGTCACCGATTTTGGCGGGACTGCGCCCCGCGCCCGAACGCACCGAAAGGATACTCAAGATGGAAGGATTCGCCCAGTTCCTGCCCCTGATCCTGATCTTCGCGATCATGTATTTTCTGCTGATCCGCCCGCAGCAGAAAAAGGTGAAAGAGCATCAGGCGATGGTGGCCGCGCTGCGCCGGGGGGATGAGGTCGTGACCCAGGGCGGGCTCATCGGCAAAATCACCAGGGTGAAGGACGACACCGAGGTAGAGGTGGAATTGACCCAGGGCGTCAAGGTTCGCGTGCTGCGCCCGACAATTGCGCAGGTGCGGTCCAAAACCGAACCAGTGAAATCCGCCTGACCCCGCCTGCAAAAGGGCCCGTTGATATGCTGCACATCCCGCTTTTGACCCGGCTGCTGATCTGGGGGGGGCTGTTTCTGGGGCTGGCCCTGGCCCTGCCGAACCTGTTCTATGACCGCGTGGAACGGCATAACAAGGCGGTGGCACGCATTGAACAGACGGGGACCACAACCGACGCATTAGAGGCCGACCGCAAGGGCTGGCCCGGGTTCCTGCCCGCAACCCTGGTGCATCTGGGCCTGGATTTGCGCGGGGGGGCGCACCTGCTGGCCGAGGTCGCGGTTGAGGATGTGTTTGCGCGGCGGATGGATGGCCTGTGGCCCAGGGTGCGCGATGCGCTGCGGGAACAGCGCGCCACGGTGGGCACAATCCGCCGTCAGGATGCCCCGCCGGGGGAGCTGCACGTGCGCCTGTCCCGGCCCCAGGGGATGGCCACCGCGGTGCAGGTGGTGCGCGGGATGGGGCAGCCCGTTCTTAGCCTGACCGGGGGTGCGCAAAGCACGCTGGAGGTCGCGGGGCGCGGCGATGTGCTGATTGTGCGGCTAAGTGCGGCCGAGGCCCGCGCCACGACCGACCGTGCGCTGCAGCAATCGGTTGAGATTGTGCGCCGTCGCGTGGATGAGGTGGGCACGCGCGAGCCCACAATCCAGCGCCAGGGCGCGGACAGGGTGCTGATCCAGGTGCCGGGGGTTGGCTCAGCCGCCGAGCTGAAGGCCCTGATCGGCACCACCGCGCGGCTGACCTTTCACCCTGTAGCGGGGCGAACCACGGATGCGGCTGAACGGGCCGGGCCGCGGCAGGTGATCTATCCGTCACTCGATCCGGATGAACAGGGGGTGTTTTATATTCTGGAACAGACCCCGGTGGTCACGGGCGATGATCTGGTGGATGCGCAGCCCGCCTTTGATGCCCAGACCGGGCAGCCCAGCGTGACCTTTCGTTTTAACCCCAACGGGGCGGCCCTGTTCGGGCGGTTTACGGCGGCGAACGTGGGCGCGCCCTTTGCCATCGTTCTGGATGAACAGGTGATATCGGCCCCCGTGATCCGCCAGGCGATCACTGGCGGGTCGGGACAGATTACCGGGAACTTCAGCGTTCGCGAGTCGACGGACCTGGCGGTTCTGCTGCGTGCAGGCGCACTGCCGGCCCGGATGACCTTTCTTGAAGAGCGCACCATCGGCCCGGAACTGGGGGCCGACAGCATCACGGCGGGCGGGCGCGCCGCGGTGGTGGCGTTCGCCGCGGTGCTGATCTTTATGGTGCTGTGCTATGGCCTGTTCGGGGTGTTTGCCTCGGTCGCGCTGGTCCTGAACGTGGGGCTGATCCTGGGGATCCTGGGCTTGATTGGCGCAACCCTGACCCTGCCGGGGATCGCGGGGGTTGTCCTGACCATCGGCATGGCGGTGGATGCCAATGTGCTGGTCTTTGAACGTATTCGCGAGGAACTGAAAACCGCGAAAGGACCGGCACGGGCCATCGAACTGGGCTATGAACGCGCGCTGGGCGCGATCATTGATGCGAATCTGACAACCTTTATCATCGCGGTGATCCTGTTCACGCTGGGGACCGGCCCGGTGCGCGGCTTTTCCGTCACGCTGGGAATCGGGATTCTGACCTCGGTCTTTACGGCGGTTTATGTGACCCGCCTGTTTATCGTAACCTGGTTCGCCTGGACCCGCCCCAAAACAATTGAGGTATAAGGCAATGCGGCTGCGTCTGGTTCCCCGGAACACGCGTTTCAACTTTTTCCGCTATGCACGGGCCACTTTTGGGGCGTCAATTGCGGCGATGCTCCTGTCCATCGGCGTGTGGCTGGTGATGGGGCTGAATTTCGGGATCGATTTCCTAGGCGGCACGACGCTGCGCACGGAAAGCAGCGTGAAGATCGATGTGGGGGCGTATCGCGCGGCACTGGCCCCCCTGGCCTTGGGCGATGTCTCGATCACGCAGGTGTTTGACCCCGCATTCGGGGCCGAACGGCACGTGGCCATGGTGCGGATTCAGGCGCAGGCGGGACAGGAAAGCGTTACCCCCGCGACGGTGAACGCGGTGCAGGTGGCCCTGCGCGACGCGATTGATTCGGCGATGACGTTTCCCCTGGTTGAAAGCGTTGGCCCGAAGGTTTCGGGTGAGCTGATCATCACGGCCCTGCTGGCGGTGGCGGCCGCGCTGGCGGCGATCCTGATCTATATCTGGCTGCGGTTTGAATGGCAGTTCTCGGTCGGCGCGGTGGCGGCCCTGATCCACGATGTGGTGCTGACCATCGGGGTATTCAGCCTGCTGCAAATCCGCTTTGACCTGGCCACAATCGCGGCGATTCTGACAATCATCGGCTATTCCATCAATGACACGGTGGTGATCTTCGATCGGTTGCGTGAGAATTTGCGGAAATACAGGAAAATGCCCCTGCGGGATGTGATGAACCTGAGCGCGAATGAAACGCTGGGCCGTACTTTGATGACATCCGGCACAACCCTGCTGGCCCTTCTGGCCCTGCTGACCCTGGGGGGGGATGTGATCCGCGGCTTTGTCTTTGCGATTTTCTGGGGGGTGATCGTGGGCACCTATTCCTCAATCTACGTGGCCAAGAATGTGGTTCTGATGTGTGGGGTAACGCGCGACTGGTCCCGGCCCGATGGCCCGGCGGGCACGCGCTTTGGCCAAAGTGATGCCTGATGTGGTGCGATAGGCGACGGCGCATCGGCCCCCGGGCACAGGCGCACGGGGACAGCGCGGGGGGGGGCCGGGTGATTGACGGGCTGATGACGGCCCTGGGTGCCCCGAACCTGCCTTGGGTTGCGGGGGCATCCGTTCTGGCCGGGCTGGTGTATGGCTTTGCGGGCTTCGGTGCGGCCCTGATTTTTATGCCCCTGACCACGGTTTTCATCAGTGCGCCGGTTGCGATTGCGGCGTTTTCGGTCTCGGCACTGGCTTCTCTGATCACGGTGGTGCCCGGGGCGTGGAAGGTGGCGGATAGGCGGGCGGTGGCGGTGATGATCGGCGGCTGCCTGATCTGTGCGCCCCTGGGCGTGGCGATTCTGCGCCTGGCCCCGGATCCGGTGATCCGCGCGGTGATCGCGGCTCTGACGCTTGGCACCCTGGCGGTCCTGATCGCGGGCTGGCGGGTGCCTGCGCGGGGCGGCTGGCCCGTGCGGGCGGGGGTGGGTGCGCTGTCCGGGATTACCGGGGGCGCGACGGGGCTGAACGGGCCGCCGGTGATCCTGTTCAACCTGGCCACCGATCAGCCGGTGGCGGTGACGCGCGGCAATCTGGCGGTGTTTCTGACCCTGACCTCGCTTGGCGTTCTGCCGCAGCTCTGGCTGCAGGGGATGCTGCGGCCCCAGGCGGTCTGGCTTGGGCTGATTTTGCTGATTCCCTACTCCGCAGGTACCTGGTGCGGTGTGCGCCTGTTTAATCCGCGCCATGCGGTGCTGTATCGGTGCCTGGCCTATGGGCTGATCGGGGCCGCCGGTCTGGCGGCACTGCCGGGTGTGGGGCCAGGCGAAACAAGGACAGCGGCGGGCAGCCATGCAATTGAATGAGGTTCGGTTTGATAACAGCCCGCCGGTTAGTGGCTATGGGCCCGGCTTCTTTCGGGTTGGCGGCCTGGTGATGACGGGGGCGGTGCTGCTGCTGCCCCCGGGGCCGCGCGGCTGGGTTGCGGCCCCCGCTGCCGCACCAATTGTGGCCGCGGCGGATGCGATTGACGTGCTCCTGCTGGGCATGGGGGCCATGATCGCGCAACCGCCCGCGGCCCTGCGCCAGGCACTGGAGGTGGCCGGAATCGGGGCAGAGGTCATGGCAACCCCCGCAGCCTGCCGCACCTATAATGTGCTGCTGGCCGAAGGTCGCCGCGTCGGCGCGGCCCTGCTGCCGGTCTGATGATAGCGGTGCGAAATAAACGCCAAATCGTGGGCGGTTCGGGGGCCGATCATCCGGGCGGCGTGCAGGCCTACCACTGGCCCGTATTGGGCATGGAGGCCCAGGGCTCAGCCGGGGCCAGGCGTGCGCCCGCCTGCAGAAGCTCAACCGAGATATTGTCCGGTGAGCGGACAAAGGCCATATGCCCGTCGCGCGGGGGGCGGTTGATGGTCACGCCATTGTTCATCAGATGCCGGCACGTCGCATAGATATTATCCACCCGATAGGCAAGGTGGCCAAAATGGCGACTGTCGGATGGCAGCCCCGCGTCCCCATCCCAGTTAAAGGTCAGTTCAATGGGGGCCTCATCCTGGCCGGGCGGGGCCATAAAAACAAGGGTAAAGCGGCCCTGGTCGTTTTCGTGCCGCCGAATCTGTTGCAGGCCAAGCAGCTGGTAAAAGGCCATGCTGGCCTCAAGGTTCTTCACCCGAACCATTGTATGCAGATATCTTAGTCCCATTGTGGTCACTCCGTTGTTGCGGGGGCATTATGGCCCAGGCGGTGCGGGGTTTGCACCCCCCCTGCCCTGCTGTCTTGCGAATCGCCCGCTTCTGCAGGATGCTGCCCCGGTGCAATTCCCCAGGACAAGAGCACCCGAGCCCATGCCCCCCGAACTGCAAACGGAAATCGAAGACACCCGCAGCCAGCCGCGGCCAACCGGGTGCCCGGTGGGTTCCGGGCTGGAGGCACACCTGCATAAGGCCGTGCCGGTTCTTGATCACGGCTTTGTCAAGGTTGTGGATTACATGGGGGATGACGCATCCATTGTTCAAGCCGCCCGTGTCAGTTACGGGGAGGGGACAAAGAAAACCCGCGATGACGAAGGGTTGATTCGTTACCTGATGCGGCATGCCCACACGACGCCGTTTGAGATGTGTGACATCAGGTTTCATGTGAAGGCACCGATCTTTGTGGCCCGCCAATGGATGCGGCACCGCACGGCATCGGTAAATGAGGTGTCGGGGCGGTATTCCGTTTTGAAGACGGACTGCTACATCCCTGATCCCGAACATCTGGGGACACAGTCAAAGACCAATAAACAAGGCCGCGGAGACGATATATTGAATGAAGAAGACGCTGACCGTGTCATCACCCGTATAAAGGATGCGGGGCGGAATTGTGATGAGACATACGGGCAAATGCTCCATCCGGATGTGGACCTGTCGCGGGAACTTGCACGAATCGTCTTGCCCCTGAACACGTATACTGAATGGTATTGGAAAATAGACCTGCACAATCTGTTTCATTTTCTGCAATTGCGCCTTGATGAGCATGCGCAGTATGAAATCCGTGTTTACGCTGAAGCCATTGCCTTGGTTATAAAAGGCTGGGTTCCCCTGGCATGGAAAGCGTTCGAGGACTATCGTTTGAACGCGGTAAGCCTTAGTGCACAAGGCGTTGACTGTGTCCGCCGCATGCTGCGGGGGGAACAGGTTACGCATGCGACCTCTGGCATGTCCGCCAGAGAGTGGAGAGCGTTTGAGGAGGCGTTTGGACGATGACAAACGGACGGTCTGTGCGTCTTTATTTGGTGGATGGCGTTGCCACAGGTATATTGACTGCGGAGATCATGAATTGGACGGGCCATGTCCTTGCATCGCCAAGGACACGAATCGACGAAGCCTTGAAAAGGGAAGAGCTGCGTCGAACAGGTATCTATTTTCTGACTGGTCCGGATGATCAGGGAAGTGACCTGGACCGCGTTTATGTTGGCGAAGGTGACGAGATTGGGACACGCCTGAAGCAGCATAACAAGGAGAAAGAATTTTGGGAGAGGTTCATTGCAGTAACCAGCAAAGATTCGAACCTAACGAAATCTCATGTGAGGTACCTCGAAGCCCGCCTGATCAAAATGATCAATGAGGCAAGAGAAGTTAAGGTTGACAACTCGAACACGCCGGAATTTGATCGCCTTCCAGAATCTGACATAGCTGATATGGACACCTTCCTGGAAGAGGTCAACCTTATTCTGCCCGTTATTGGGGCGACGTTTCTTCGCACGACATCGCACCGTCATAGTATGGAAGCAAAACCAGGCCACGCACCGGGACAAGGTGTGCTGTCTTCAGACAAGACCGATTCACAAGTTTCAAAATCACCTGTGTTCCATTTTGAAAGCCGGAGTACCGGAATTTCTGCGCGTGCGGTTGAAACCGAAGGGGAGTTTGTCGTCCTGAAGGATTCGACTGGCTGTCTCAATGAAGCGCCTTCATTGGGTGAGCGATTCAAAGCAATTAGGCGGGCGGCATTGGCGAGTGGACGTACTAAAAAACTGGATACAAAAAATTTGTGCTTGAGCAGGACATCGCATTCTCTAGCCCCAGTGCCGCCATAACTTTCCTTTCGGGGGCAAATCGTAACGGTAGAACCCTTTGGAAGACTGAAGGTGGACAGGAGTACGGTAATTGGAAGGACGCCTTTATCGAAAAACCGCTTTAAGATGTCCATCCTGACCGACATGGCTGCGGACAATGCCCACCCTATGGCAGGCATATATGAGCACACCCCAAGCCAGCCCCCAGGCGGGGCATATGCGAAAACATCAAGACGAAGACACGGCGCGAATCAGATCGCGCCGTGCGCACATCATTCCCCTGGAGGGGGGGGTCAGAGCTTTTGCAGTTCAGCCGCAGAGGAGCGCCCATCGCGCCCTTCCTGCAGCTCATAGCTGACCTTTTGGTTATCGGCCAGGCCCGTCAGCCCGGCGCGTTCCACGGCCGATATGTGGACGAAAACATCCCTGCCGCCGTCATCGGGGGCAATGAAACCGTAGCCTTTGGTGGTGTTGAACCACTTTACTGTACCCGTGGGCATCGTCGTTGTCTTTCCTTCTTTCAAGGTTTCCGCCCGCGGGGGTGCGGCGGTTTGGTGAAGGGCAACCGCCTTGTTCCCGGGCCTTCCTATAAGAAGGGCGGGGCAGCGAACACCTGTGATCACGCAACCACGTATGGGGGGGATTGGCCAGGAACGCAAGCCCCCCACTGGCACGTGACGCGAATTATTGCCACTTTTTCGGGATTCATCCCGGAACAGGCCCCAATACGGGCAGGCAGGGCCGTGAAATCCCCTGCGAGATGTGCCGCCCCCTTGGGTGCGGGGCGGCTGAATCGGGCAAAACCCGGCAGTCCGTCAGGGATGCGCTTATGCCTTGGGCCACCCGGCGGCACCAGCGGCGCGGGTGCGGCGCAGAATGGCATCCGCCGAAAGCGGGCCCGCCCCGCGCAGGACAATGACAACAAGCAGAAACATCCAGAAAGCCCGCTGGTCGGCGATCAGACTGTCCGGGACACGATCAAACCAGGCACCGATATCCCCGGCTGCCAGGTTGTGGCCGTGGATATCAACCCAGCTTTGCGCGATGACAAAGCCAATCATGCCAAGTGCGGCCAGCCGCGTGGCCAGGCCCAGCAGAAGAAGCGCGGGCAGGATGAACTCTGCCCAGGTGCCGGCCCGCACCATCACATCGGCGACAAGGCCCAGATTGGCGGTGTTATAGCCCGCCTGTTCAAACAGGCGCGGGACGATCTGGCCATAGGCCCCGACGCCGGGATTCAGAATGCCCGGCCACCCCTCGCCCAGCTTGGTCAAACCGGAATTCCAGTAATAGACCAGAAGCGTTCCGGCAAAGACCAGCCGCGCAAGCGTAGGGATCAGCACCAGTGCAAGGGATTCGAGCGCGTCAAAGATACGGTTGTGAAGGGTGATAAGGGCTTTCATGTGTCGTTCCAGTCAAGGGTCAGGGCGCTGGTGCCAAGGAATGCGGACAGCAGCGCGGACATATCCGCCCTGGGGGTGATGGCCAGGGCTGCGGCCAGGGCCTGGGACAGTGTCAGGCGACCTTTCAGATGCCGCGCAAAATCCACGCCGCCCGCGGGCAGCAGATGCGGCACGGGATCAAAGCCGGGGCGGGTGATGAGCACGGTTTGCGCCGCGGTGCCGGGCTTTGGTGCATGGGGCATGGTGTTGCGGCACCAGATATCATGGATCGCATAGTTTGAGTGCACCACCAAGGTGGCCGGGGCCAGAACGGGTTTCAGGGCCAGAACCCCTTCGGTTGTCAGGCCCGCGATTGACAGGGTTGTGGCGTCCGCCGCGTGGTAGGATTGCCGAAGCCCCAGTTCCAGCCTGGCCATATCGGGCAGATAGGGCAGGTGGGCCACCGGCGGGAACCCCGCAAGAAAGCCGGGG
This sequence comes from Paracoccaceae bacterium, assembly GCA_014323785.1. Lineage (GTDB taxonomy): Bacteria > Pseudomonadota > Alphaproteobacteria > Rhodobacterales > Rhodobacteraceae > Rhodophyticola. Next base: position 42,502 of record JACONJ010000048.1, read on the forward strand.
AAGCGCCCGCCCCAGGTATGCATGCGCGGATCCCTGGGCGGGCAGGCCCGCAGAAACACGCCGGCCATGGCCTTAAAAAACGCAGAACCCACCAGTTTGCGAATCACCGGAAACCCGGTTTCCAGGGCCTGGGTCAAGCTGACAGCAACATTGTTGCGATAAATGTCAAAGCGTTTGCCCGCCGGCCCCCCATGGGCATCGCCCAGTCCCGGGGGGACGGGCGCGGCGGGGTCAAGAAGTGCCCTGGCAAAGCCGGCCTGGTAATTATCAGGGGTCATCGGCACCTAACCCGCCACAGGGGCAAGAATGGCGTTTGCCCGGGTGGCCTCATCCCTTAGAACCGGAAACTCGGGCACATCGGTATCCCATTCAATCAGCGTGGGCCGCGCCCCGGCACGGGCGATGGTATAGCGATACAGCTCCCACACCGGGGCTGCAACCTTTTGCCCGTGGCTGTCGATCAGAAGCGGGCGGGCATCATCATCTGCATCGGCATCATGGCCACCCAGGTGAACCTCACCCACCGCGGCCAAGGGGAACGCATCAATATAGGCGTGCGCATCCCATCCCTGATTGCTGGCTGAAACGAAAACATTGTTCACATCCAGCAGCAGCCCGCAGCCGGTGCGGTCCGCCAGTGCGGCCAGAAACGTGACCTCATCCATCGTGGTATCCGCAAAGGTCAGATAGGTAGACGGGTTTTCCAGTAACATTCTGCGCCCGATGGCCTGCTGCACCTGATCGATATGCCGTGCGACGCGGTCCAGCGTGGCCGTGGTATAGGGAAGCGGCAAAAGGTCGTTCAGAAACCCGACATCATGGGTAGACCAGGCCAGATGTTCCGAAAAGGTGGCCGGATTCAGCCAGTCGCACAGGTGCTTCAGCCGCCCAAGGTGGGCGCGGTCCAGGGGGGCTTCGCCACCGATGGACAGGCCCACGCCGTGGACCGAGATCGGGAACCGCGCTGCCAAAGCCTTTAGTTGCGCAATCGGGCGGCCACCTTCCCCCATGTAGTTCTCGGCATGGATTTCCAGCCAGGCGACCGGGCCCGGGTCCGCCATCAACCCGGCGTAATGCCGCGGTTTATACCCGATGCCGGTTTGGCACGGCAGGCCTGGTTGGGGATGAATATCCAGCATTGCAGATATCTGTGCGATGGTGATGTGATGGGGGGGGATATGCGGCCCCAAACGGGCGGGGCCGCATGCAGCACTGGTGCGCGGTCAGCCAGCGGGCAGGTCACGGTCCAGTTCGTCCAGGGAACCCATACGCCCCCCCGGCAGCTCGACATCGGCACAGGTGCCGGCGGGTACAAACGTCCAGGCGTTGCCCTGATAATCAACGGTCGAGGTACCCGCACAGGTGGTGCCGGGCCCCGCGGCACAGTCGTTTTCACCGGCCAAGGAGATGCCGTAGCATTTCTCTTGCGTCTGGGCGTGCGCCTCTTGCGTCGCGTAGGCGGACACGGCAGCGGCAGCGGCCCCAAGAAGGGCCATGGATTTAACAGCAGTTGGCATTTTGGATGATCTCCAGGATTTGGGTTGTTCACAGAATCGCACAAGCGCGATCTGGATACTGATAGCAGAAAACTCGCGCACATGCCAATTACGGATTTGTGGCCTGCCCGTCCGTAAGGCTCCCCTTTTGGGGCCACGCTGTCCCGGGCTGTTGAAAAAATTCTCAGGACGTTGAAAAAACCTCTTGCGCCCGCGCGGGGCCTGGTATAGGTTGAGTCGATGATGGCGTTTTGTGCTGACATATTCGGGCCGTGCGGTTCCTCCCTGTTCGGGGGGGGCTGGCATTCGGGCGCAGGCTGGGCCTTCGCGGCTTCGCGGCTTCGCGGCTTCGCGTAATTACACCCCCGCAGGCGGGCGAGTCAAGCCCCGCGCCCCGTACACCCGCAGACTTACCAGAACAGAACCACTGCAAACGGGCCTCGCCCCAATCCTGGGGCGGGTAGCCGCGCTTTGGCCTTGCGCCGCGGGGCCTCTGTGCCTGTGCGGGCCAGCGCGGCGGGCGGTGCTCCCCCCACGACCACGACAGAAACCACAGAAACCCTCGTAACGTCGCACGACCGCGACAAAACCCCTGAACCCGAAAGGAACCTGCCCCATGGCTGTGATTAACGGAAACGCTTCCAGCGAAATCCTGATTGGCCGTAACGACGAGGATGACACCATCAACGGTAACGACGGCAACGATACGCTCGAGGGCGTGGGCGGGAACGACCTGCTGAACGGCGAGGGCGGGAACGACCTGCTGAACGGCGGGGGGCCGCCACCACCGGAACCTCAGCGCAGCTGTTCCAGCACCTGTATTGAGGGGTACCCATCCGGCGTTTCACCAATGGATGCCTGGTAAAGCCGGACCGCCTGGATTGTGTCCGGCCCGATAATCCCGTCGATCCCGCCGGTGGAAAAGCCGCGGGCCGTCAGCCGTTGCTGAAGCTCTTTCCGTTCGGCGAAACGCAGCACCCGGTCGCCGCGCGGCCAGCTGGCCTGAAAAGGCGGGCCACCGATGATGCGGTCCGACAGGTGCCCCACGGCAATCACATAGGCATTGGCCCTGTTGTAGCGCGCAATCACGTGGAAATTGTCAAAGATGACCAGGGCAACCCCCCGCGCCCCGGCGGGCAGCAGGATGGAACATGGGCCATGGTCCGGAATGTGGCTGCCATTGGTCAGGCGTACGCCCGCATTATTCCAATGCCGTGCCGGGCGTTTGATGCGCGCCCCGCTTTCGGAGTAGTCGAAGCCGTCTGGCAACACGACCTCTATTCCCCAGGGCTGGCCATAGGTCCAGCCGAAATGGCGCAGGTAATTGGCGGTAGAGGCCAGGGCATCGGCGGGATTGTCTGACCAGATATCGCGCCGCCCGTCACCGGTCAAATCAACAGCGTGGTCCAGATAGCTTGTGGGCATGAATTGCGTATGGCCCATGGCCCCGGCCCAGGATCCGCGCATGCGGGCCGGCTGCACATCGCCCGCCTGCAGGATGTTCAGGGCGGCCAGCAGCTGTGCCTCAAAGAACGCCCGCCGCCGCCCGTCATAGGCCAGCGTGGCCATGGCCTGGATGATGGCGGTATCGCCCCTGACCGCGCCATAGGCGGATTCGAGCCCCCAAACCGCCGTCACCACCCGGGCCTCTACGCCATAGGCCTGTTCGATCTGCCGCAGCGTGGGGCCATGCCTGGCCATGGCCGTGCGACCATTCCGAATGCGGGTATCGGATACGGCACTGTCAAGATAATCCCACAGGGTGCGGGTAAATTCGGACTGGTTCCTGTCCCGGTCAAGGATGCTGCGATTCGGGCGCACCCCCTGAAACGCGCGGTCCAAGGTTGCCTGTCGAATGCCCGCTGCGCGGGCGCGGGCCTGAAATCCGGCCAGCCATTGGCGAAAGGTGGGATTATCCACGGCGGCGGGTTCCCCTGCCTGCGCAACGGCGGTTTGCGGGGTGGCCCCTTCGCGCACAACCGGGCGCACAGACCGGCCAAGTGGGGGTGCGGGCCGCATGCCTGGCACGGGTGTGGCGATTATCGGGCGCAGCTCTGGCCGCTGTGAGATGTCCGGCGGTGCCGCCATGGCGGTGCCGAAGATCGCGGCGATCCCGATTCCTGTTGTGGCCAGTGCCGTGCGCATGGTCCCGCCTGCCTTGTTCTGCTGCCCTGGCCAAGATTATAGCCTGCCTGTGTCGCGGTGCGCCACAGCATTATCGCGCAAACCGGCCCGATTGGCACCTGTTGCGCGGTGTCTTGCGCCCGGTGCCGGCAGATTTTGCGCGGGGTGTGCCGCGCCTGCGCCCGGTGCCGGGGGGCTGCCAAGGATCCTGCCCGTCAACCGAGATGAGTTCCAGGATCAGCCCGCCGGTCAGCGGTACCGCCCTGGACAGCCGGACTGTTACGCGCTGCCCAATCGCAAGCAGACGCCCCGTATCGGCCCCCGTAAGCGTCTGCGCCCCGGCATCGTGGCGGAAATATTCCCGCCCCAGGGCGCGCATGGGCAAAAGGCCATCGGCCCCTGTCTGATCCAGCCTTACAAAGGCCCCGAACCGCGCGATGCCTGAAATGCGGCCAGTGAACGTTGCGCCCACCCTGTCAGCCAGGAACGCGGCCAGATAGCGGTCGGCTGTGTCCCGCTCAGCCAGGGTTGAGCGGTGCTCAGCCTCTGAGACGTGCCTGGCGACCTCTGCCAGGTGTTCGAAGTCATCCGGCCCCGCCCCGTCGCGGCCCCATCCATGCGCCGTGATCAGTGCCCGATGCACGAGCAGATCGGCATAACGCCGAATGGGTGATGTGAAGTGCGCATAGGCTTTTAGTGCCAGTCCGAAATGCCCATGATTCTGGGGCGCGTAATACGCCTGCGGCATCGTGCGCAGGGTTGAAAGGCTGAGCACCGCACTGTGGTCGGTCTTTGCGGCGGCGGCAAGAAGGGCGTTCAGGTGTCGGGTGTGCAAAACCTGCCCTTTGGCAAGGGCAAAACCGCTTGTCTGCGCGGTCTGCCGCAAACGTTCAAGCATCTTTGGGTCAGGTTCTTCGTGCACCCGGTACAGAAACGGGCTGCGCCTGGCTGCCAGCACCTGGGCCGCCGTGACATTGGCCAGAATCATGAACTCCTCGATCAGCCTGTGGGCGTCCAGCCGCTCCCTGAACGTGACCGAGGTGACACGCCCGTCCCTTGCCAGGGTGATCTGCCGCTCGGGCAAATCCAGGTCCAGGGGCTGGCGTTTGGCGCGGGCGCACTTCAGGGCCTCATAGGCGGCGAAAAGCGGCTGGATCACCGGCTCCAGCAGCGGGGCGCACGCCTTATCCGGGTTGCCGTCCCGGGCCGCCTGCACCTGTTCATAGGTCAGCACCGCGGCAGCGCACATCAGCCCGCGATGAAAGGCGTGGTCAATCTTTCTGCCCCTGGCATCAATCACCATGCGCACGGCAAGACAGGCCCTTGGCACCCCTGCGTGCAGGGAACACAGGCCACCCGAGAGCCGTTCGGGCAGCATCGGCACCACGCGGTCGGGGAAATAGGTGGAATTGCCGCGCTGCTTCGCCTCCTGATCAAGGGCCGACCCCGGGCGCACGTAATGCGCCACATCGGCGATGGCCACCCAGATGACAAAACCGCCCCTGTTGTTCGGGTTGTCATCGGCCATGGCACAGCACGCGTCGTCGTGGTCGTGCGCCCCGGCCGGGTCGATGGTAATGAACGGCATATCGCGCAGGTCCATACGCCCTGAAAGGGTCGCGGGTTTCGCGCTTTCGGCCTCGGCAATCACGGCATTGGGAAAGGCATCCGAAAGGCCGTGTTCATGGATCGCGATCAGGCTGACGGCCCCGGGTGCACCGGGCGTGCCCAAGCGTTCAACGATCCGCACGGGTGGCCATCCCGTCAATCCAGTTCGGGGGGGCGGTGCGGCGGGTTCGGCGCGGACCAGCTCACCGTCCCTGGCACCGTGGGTTGCATGGGCGGCCACAGTCCATTCCCTGTCATTGCCTTTAGAGATCGGAACGATGCGGCCCCCCCTGGCCCCGGCGCGGAACACGCCCAGAATCCTGCGCGGGGTGGTGCCGATCCTTCGAATCAGCCGGGCGATATAGTGATGGTCTTCGCCCTGCACCTTTTGCAGCCGGGCAAGAATGCGATCACCTTCGCCCAGGGCCGGGTCGGTGGGGCGGGGCTCAAACAGCACGCGCGGTTCCGGCCCGTCCCCGTGCCATTCCAGGGGCCGGGCGAAAAGATCGCCGCAATTATCGGGGGGGCTTATGCGCAGGACCGCGACCGGTGGCAAGGTGTCCTGGGGGCGGGATGTTGTGTGCAGCGTCTTCAGGTGGCCGTCACGCGCCAGCACCTTCAACAGACGCTTCAGGTCACTTTGTGCTGCCCCTGTGACGTGGAAGGCCCGCGCGATGTCGCGGCTGGAACTGTGGCCCGGGTTATCGGCGATCCAAGCCAGGATTTCATCTTTGCCGGGAAGGTGGCGCATGGCTAAGGCAAGACCGCGGACGCCGGTGCCTGGGCCGCCGCAAAATAACTGGCAAGGATGCGCGTGTAGATGGCTTTCAGGGTGTGGATGTCCTGTACCCACACCCGTTCATCCACCTGATGCATGCGGTGGCCAACCAGCCCGCATTCAACAACCGGGCAATGCGCCCTGACAAAGCGCGCGTCCGAGGTGCCGCCGGTGGTGGACAGGACCGGTTGCCGCCCTGTCTCCGCCCGCACCGCCCGGCTGACCAGGTCTGACAGCGCACCGGGGGGGGTCAAAAAGGCCTCGCCCGATATGCGCACGTCTACCCCAATCCTTGTCCCGGTTTGCGCCGCGACCGCCGCCGCCGCCTGTTGCAGCCAGTCGGTTAGCGAAGCACCGGTATGGGTATCGTTGAAGCGCAGATTGACGGTCATCCGGGTTGCGGCCGGGATAACGTTATCCGCGGCGTTGCCGGTATCAATGGTCGTAACCGCGCAGGTGGAGGGGGGGAAATGCTTTGTACCCGCGTCCAGAACATGACCCGACAACCGATGGGCCAGAAGTGCCACCGCCGGCATCGGGTTCAGGGCACGGTCAGGGTAGGCCGCGTGCCCCTGCGTCCCGTTCACGGTGACATAGGCCGTCATCGCCCCCCGGCGCCCGATCTTGATCGTGTCGCCGATGACCTTGGCACTGGTCGGTTCACCCACGATACACGCCTGCATCGCTTCGCGGGCCTGGGCCATCCAGTCCAGCAGGGCGATTGTCCCATCGGTAGAGCGTCCCTCTTCATCGCCCGTGACTGTCAGGATCACCGCGCCATCGGGGGGCGTTGCAGTCACGAAATCCACCGCGGCAGCAACAAAGGCCGCAACGCCCGATTTCATGTCGGTTGCCCCGCGTCCGTACAGCCAGCCCTCTTCGATTTCGGCACCAAAGGGCGGGTAATGCCAGGCCGCTTCATCGCCAACCGGCACCACATCGGTGTGGCCGTTGAAACCCAGGGTTGCGGCATGGCCCCGTTCCCCCCAGCGGGCAAAAATGTTCGGCACCCCGTTGCGGTCCACCCGCACGGTCGTGAATCCGGCCTGGTCCAGCACATCCTGCAACACGACCAGTGCGCCCCCTTCCACCGGTGTGACCGAGGGGCAGCGGACCAGGGCCGCGGTCAGGTGGACAGGGTCGGTATGGCTGGTCACCGGTTCTAATCCCGCGCTTCGGGAGCCTGTCCCGGCAATACCCGTCCGGGCCGGGGAAGACAAGGGAAGACAAGCGCGATTATTTTTCCAGGGTCGCCCCCTTGACGGGTTAGGCTTTCATTATCAGGCTGGTCTTTCAGGCAACAGATTCGGGGCCACCATGACACAGAAACACGACAAATTCCGGAACCTTGCCGAAAGCAGGACAAACAAGGCCCTTGAGGCCATCACGCACGTCGGGAAGCTTTCAAACCGCCAGACCTATGAATGGGAAGATGCCGAGGTTCGGAAGATCGTTAATGCCCTGCACGACGCCGTTGCAGAGGTTGAAAAAAGGTTCGCGTCATCGCAGGGGGGCAAGGGAAACCGATTCACCCTGTAGGGAGGTTCAGAATGACCGATGAGAACAGAAATCTGTGCGAAGCCCTCATTCTGGCTGATCAATGAATTCCAAGGGCGTTGCACCGCGCACATGGGTACGATCCTGTGCCGAGGCTTTTATGGTCGCAAGGTCCATGCCTGATATCGTGTCGTTCTGTTTCCTGTCAGAAATGAATCCCTGAACCTCACACGTCAAGAATCAGCCTCTTTGGATATGGCCCCGGATCGTTCCATCGGGCGGTGATGTGCCCCCTGGTTCGGGCGTATGTTTGCAAAAACGCCGGGGCTCCCGGCACGGGCAATCCGCCAAGGCCGCCCGTCCGGTGGAAGTGGTGAGCCGTGCAGGATTCGAACCTGCGACCCACTGATTAAAAGTCAGTTGCTCTACCAACTGAGCTAACGGCCCATCCCCTCATCGAAGCCCGAACCGCAAGGGGCACACCCCACCATCCTAACCGTGAAACGGCTTTAGCTTCGATCAACGATTCTGTACCGGGACAGGGCCCATCAGAGTGGTCCGCCACCGGAACAGGACGCTTGCTAGAATCGACCGGGCCGATAATTCACCGGGGCATAAGTATCGCGGGTCGGCTTGCTAATCAAGCCTTCCCTTGCCGCACTACTTAAGTAGTCGCGCACTGTGGAAAGCGTGCCCGCGTTGATGCCATTATGCTCCAGGACTTGCATAATCTCTTTCATGGTCATTGCACGGGGTGCTTCGTTAACAAGCGCAACAACAGTTTCCTTGGCCTCGGGGCTCCCGCGCCCGCGAATCTCTGCGGGAAGAATATCAAAGTTGAATCTCGTCACTGGTGCCTCTCCTCTGTCGGCATGGTGGCATGGTGTTGTGTTCCGGATTACGTGTCAAAGTGCAAGCTCGGGATGAACCATATCGCCACCCCCAACACACTCAAGGTTTAAATTACACGCGCGGGTGCGGCGGGTCAAGCGGAAAATCGGGCGGATGGGGATTCTATGGGGATGGTCCTGATGCCGCGCTTCCGCTAATATGCCCGGGCGATGTCAGATACGGCTCCCCATACTGGCCTGCCCTTCATGAAGATGCACGGGCTTGGCAACGATTTCGTGGTGTTTGATGCGCGAAGCCATCCGGTGGAGGTGCCCGCAGGCCTGGTGCGCACCCTGGCGGACCGGCATCGCGGCGTCGGCTGTGATCAGCTGGTCGTGATATCAGACCACGACACCGCCGATCTGGCCCTGGGGTTTTTCAACGCCGATGGGGTGCCCTCTGCCGTGTGCGGAAACGCCACGCGCTGCGTTGCCCGGTATGAGATGTTGCTGTCCGGGCGCTCCTGGCTGTCGCTGCAGACGGACCGCGGCGTGTTGCATGCCCGTGACGCGGGGGGGGGCCTTACCTCTGTCAATATGGGTCCGCCGATTCTGGACTGGCAGACGATCCCCCTAGCCAGGGACGTGGATATTGATCATCTGCCAATCAAAGGTGCCCCCGTTGCGACGGGCATGGGCAACCCCCATTGCACCTTTTTCGTTAAGGATGCCGAGGGGATCGATCTTGTCACCCTTGGCCCCGGGATTGAGCACCATCCGCTGTTCCCTGAACGCACGAACGTGCAGGTTGCCCACCTGATCGCCCCGGATCACCTGCGGATGCGGGTGTGGGAACGCGGCGTGGGGATCACGCTTGCCTCTGGTTCTTCCTCTTGCGCGGTGGCGGTGGCCGCTGTGCGGCGGGGGCTGACCGGACGGCGCGTGACGATCACGCTTGATGGCGGCGATATCGCGGTGGACTGGCGCACGGACGGGGTCTGGATGACCGGCCCGACGGCGCATGTCTTCTCCGGTGTTCTGACCGCCGAATTCCTGGGGGCCCCCCGATGAATCAAGGTGCCCCCGTGTTTCATACGCTCGGCTGTCGGCTTAACGCCTATGAGACCGAGGCGATGAAAGAGTTGACCGCAACAGCAGGCCTGGGGGCCACGGTTGTCATCAACACCTGCGCCGTAACGGCCGAGGCGGTGCGCAAGGCGCGCCGTGACGTTCGCAAGCTGCGCCGCAATTACCCCAGGGCCACACTGGTTGTCACCGGCTGCGCGGCACAAACCGAGCCCGAGACCTTTGCCGCGATGGCAGAGGTTGATCAGGTTATCGGCAACACAGAGAAGCTGCAGCCACAGACCTGGCGCAATATGGCGGGGGCAGATTTCACCAGCGTGACGGAACAGGTGCAGGTTGATGACGTCATGTCAGCCACCAAGACCGCCGGACATATGATCGACAGGTTCGGCACGCGCAGCCGGGCCTGTGTGCAGGTGCAAAACGGCTGTGACCACCGCTGCACTTTCTGCATCATCCCCTATGGAAGGGGCAATGCGCGCTCAGTTCCCGCGGGCGTGGTTGTTGACCAGATCAAGCGGCTGGTGGATTGCGGATATAATGAGGTGGTATTGACCGGCGTTGACCTGACATCCTGGGGGGCCGATCTGCCGTCCGCGCCGCGCCTGGGCGATCTGGTGATGCGCATCCTGAAACTGGTGCCGGATTTGCCACGCCTGCGCATGTCCAGCATTGACCCGATCGAGGTGGATGAGAACCTGATGCAGGCCATCGCAACCGAACCGCGCCTGATGCCGCATTTGCACCTGTCCCTGCAACATGGCGACGATCTGATCCTGAAGCGGATGAAGCGGCGGCATCTGCGCGATGACGCCATCGCTTTTTGCCAGAGGGCGCAGCAGCTGCGGCCCGGAATAACCTTTGGCGCGGATATCATCGCGGGCTTCCCCACCGAAACCGAAGCGCAGTTTGGGAACGCCCTGCGCATGGTTGCAGAGTGCAATCTGACATGGCTGCATGTCTTCCCTTACTCCCCCCGCCGGGGCACACCCGCCGCGCGGATGCCGCAAGTGGAGGGGCGCACGATCAAGACGCGGGCGAAACGCCTGCGAAAGGCGGGCGCGGACGCCGTGGCGCAGCACCTTCTGGCACAGGTCGGGCGCGGGCACCGGGTGCTGATGGAATCGCCCCGCATGGGCCGAACCGAACAATTTGCCAAGGTTGTCTTTGGGGCCGACCAGCCCAAAGGTGCAATTGTTCCGGCCCTGATTACCGGGCTGGAAGGTGCACATCTGACTGCCTGAGCGAACTGTGATTCCCGTACGTTTCCGAACGTCCTACGCGAAGCGGCGGAATGGACATCAGTGATTCCGGTCCTTACATCATGGGCATCGATTTGGAGCGGAGGGATGCAATGGCCGTCCAATGTGTAGCGGTCACAGGCGTTGCCATGTGCTGTGGCGCGGTGGCACCTGCGGCCTGTGCCGCCGTGCGCCATGCGGATCACGGGTACCGGGACCGATGGGCCAAAGACGCGATCCGGTTCGCCGCGTTCGCTGCCCGCCCGTCAATGCACCATACTGTGCCATCTGCGGGATGAGGATTGCGCGAATCACCGATGCCGATGGGCTCGCCGGCTGCCATATCATCCGCCAGGCCGTCTTTGTGGGTGAACAGGGCGTTACGGTGGCCGAGGAATGGGATGGGCGGGACAGCCGGTGCCGGCACTACCTGGCCGCGGATGAAACCGGGCCAGCCGGCACCGCCCGTGTCATGCCGCTTGGCAAAGGATGTGCAAAAATTCAACGGGTTGCCGTTATTGCGGCCCATCGCGGGACAGGCCTTGGTACCCGCCTGATGAAGCTGGTTATGGATGATTTGCGAACCGAGGGGATCACCGAAGCGGTGCTGGACAGCCAGGTCAGCGCGATCCCGTTCTATGAACGGCTGGGCTTCGCTGCCGAGGGGCCGGAATTCGATGACGCGGGCATTCCGCACCGCCGCATGCGGCGCAGCCTTCAGGTCGTGAACAGGTCACCATAGGTCTGGCGCAGTTCTGCCTTTTGCACCTTGCCCATCGTGTTTCGCGGCAGGGTGTCTAGGAACACAACCTTTTTCGGGTGTTTGAACCCGGCCAGACGTTCCGACAGTGCGGCCTGGATGTGCGCCTTTTTTATGGGTGCAGTACCATCGGCGACGATAACAGCCACAACGCCTTCTCCGAAATCGGGATGAGGTACGCCGATCACTGCGCTTTCCAGCACACCGGGGATTGCGTCGATTTCGGTTTCGACCTCTGCGGGATAGATGTTGAAGCCGCCCGAGATGATCAGATCCTTCGCACGGCCGACAATGGTGATATAGCCTTCCGCGTCGCACTGCCCCAGATCGCCGGTGATGAACCAGCCATCCGGGCGCAACACCTGGGCGGTTTGCTCTGGCATGCCCCAGTAGCCGGAACATACATTGGGCCCGCGTACCTCGATCATGCCGGTTGCGCCGGTGGCAACGGGGGTGCCATCCTTAGCCAGAATGCGCAGTTCCACATCCGGCAATGGTGGCCCGACGGTGCCTGCCCGCCGCTTCCCGTCATAGGGGTTAGAGGTGTTCATGTTCGTTTCCGTCATCCCGTAGCGTTCCAGGATGCGATGCCCGGTGCGGTCTTCCCACGCCCGATGGGTTTCCGCCCGAAGCGGGGCCGAGCCCGAAATGAACAGGCGCATATTGGCCGTGCGCCCCTGATCCAGCCGGGGATCAGCCAGAAGCCGGGTGTAAAATGTCGGCACCCCCATCATTGCCGTGGCCCGGGGCATGGCCTGCAGAACGGTATCCACATCAAACCGGGGCAGGACATGCAGCGCGGCACCAGACAGAAGCGCAACATTGGTGGCCACAAAGAGGCCATGGGTATGGTAGATGGGCAACGCGTGGATCAGCACATCCCCGGGCGTGAAGCACCACATGGCGACCAGCGTCTTGCTGTTCGACAAAAGGGCCCGGTGGCTAAGCATCGCGCCCTTGGGTCGCCCCGTCGTGCCCGAGGTATAGAGGATCGCGGCGATATCCCTGGCCCCGCGCGGCACGGGCGCAGCTGACAGCGTTGATGCCGCACCAAAGCCGTCCGTCAGTGTGCCCCTGCTGTCTTTGCCCAGGGTTTCAACATGGATCCCGGTGCAGGCCCTGGCGGCGATGCCTGTCAACTCTGCCCGCCGGGACGGATCACAGACCAGCAGTTTCGGGGCGGCGTTTTTGATGAAATACGCCAGCTCACTGGCGGTGTAGGCGGTGTTGAGCGGCACAAAGATGCCCCCGGCGTGCAGGGTTCCCAGATAAAGCTGCAGCACTGCAATGGATTTTTCTGCCTGAACCATCACCCGGTCGCCGGGCTGCAGGCCCAGGTGCTGCAAGCGGCCCGAGAACCGGGCGGCACCATCGGCCAATCTGCCGCGCGAAACCGTTTCTTTCCCCGGTGTTCGGGCAAACGGCATGGCAGGCTGTGCCTTGGCCTGGGCCATCAAGGCATCATAAAGGTGATTGTGCATACTGCCCCGATCCTCTGTTCCGGTACCATCTCAAATCAATCCCGCCCGGACCCCTGCGACATTTCAGCTCCCGTGCCGCGTTTGTCCGTTGGACATCTGTCTGGACATCTGTAATGACTTCCCATAGAAACGCCAGGGAGTGGTGGAAGGTCGAGTCTGTCCGCCTGCAAAGTAACCAGTTTACGGTGCCCGCCGGTTAAGGGCCAAGGACAAAGAGGGGACGCGTTCCGTGTCACACGCAGAAGACAATTCCAGCTCGTCCGGCTCGCGTCGCGATTTTCTGTTCTACGCAACGGGGGGCGTTGGTGCTGTGGCCGTTGGTGCCGGTGTCTGGCCGCTGATCAACCAGATGAACCCCTCGGCTGATGTGCAGGCGGCCTCAACCCTGCGGGTTGATGTGTCTGGTGTGCCGGTCGGCACACAGTTGACCGTTCTGTTTCTTGGCAAGCCGGTCTTCATCCGGCACCGCAACGGGGAAGAAATCGCCGCCGCACAAGAGGTTGACATGGCCGACCTGGTCGATGACAACGCCCGCAACCCCAATGCTGGTGCGGATGCCGATGCGGCGGACAGCAACCGCTCTCTGACAGCATTCAATGGTGAAAACACTGGCGAATGGCTGGTGATGCAGGGGGTTTGTACGCATCTGGGCTGTGTGCCTTTGGGCGATGGTGCCGGCGATTTCGGCGGCTGGTTCTGCCCCTGCCACGGCTCTCATTACGATACGTCCGGCCGGATTCGTCGTGGCCCCGCACCCGAAAACCTGCCGGTTCCGCCAGCGGTGTTTGTTGACGAAACCACAATTCTGCTCGGGTAACGAAGGAAACGCGCGATGTCCGGAATTCCCCACGACCATTACGAACCAAAGTCCAACGCCGGGAAGTGGCTGCACAAACGGCTGCCCATCGTGTCGCTGATGTATGACACCCTGATGATCCCCACGCCCAAGAACCTGAACTGGATGTGGATATGGGGCATCGTTCTGATGTTCTGCCTGGTGCTGCAAATCATCACCGGGATCATTCTGGTGATGCATTACACCCCGCATGTCGATATGGCCTTTGCCTCGGTTGAGCATATCATGCGCAACGTGAACGGCGGATGGGCGATGCGCTACATTCACCAGAACGGAGCCTCGCTGTTCTTTATCGCGGTTTATCTGCATATCTTCCGCGGTCTCTACTATGGTTCCTACAAGGCCCCGCGCGAGATCACGTGGATCATCGGGATGCTGATCTACGTGCTGATGATGGGGACGGCATTCATGGGCTACGTTCTGCCCTGGGGGCAGATGTCCTTTTGGGGGGCGACCGTAATCACCGGCCTGTTTGGCGCGATTCCCTTTGCAGGCGATGCGATACAGACTTGGCTTCTGGGCGGGCCCGCGGTGGATAATGCCACACTGAACCGCTTCCTTAGCCTGCACTATCTTCTGCCCTTCGTGATCCTGGGCCTTGTGATCGTGCATGTCTGGGCCTTTCATACGACGGGCAATAACAACCCGACGGGCGTGGAAGTGCGGCGGACCAGCCGGGCAGAGGCGGATGCAGACACGCTGCCCTTCTGGCCCTATTTCGTGATCAAGGATTTGTTCGCCCTGGCGGTTATTCTGGTGGGGTTCTTTGCCATCGTCGGCTACATGCCGAACTATCTGGGCCACCCGGATAACTATATTGAGGCGAACCCCCTGGTGACGCCGTCGCATATCGTGCCGGAATGGTATTTCCTGCCATTCTACGCGATCCTGCGAGCCTTCGATTCCGATGTCTGGATCGTGATATTTTTCAACTTCGTGTCCGGTGGCATCATCCGTGCAGACTTCTTCGGCGTGGTGATGATGTTCGGCGCGATCATGGTGGTGGCCCTGGCCCCGTGGCTTGATACCTCCCTGGTACGCTCGGGCCGCTACCGCCCGATGCTCAAGTGGTGGTTCTGGATATTCATCGTGAACTTCTTCGTGCTGATGTGGGCTGGCTCACGCGAGCCGACGGCAGCCATCGCCAATGTCTCGCTGATCGGCACGGCCTACTGGTTCGCGTATTTCCTTGTGATTCTGCCGCTTCTGGGGGTGATCGAGAAACCTCTGCCACAGCCGAAGACGATCGAGGACGACTTCAAGGCGCATCACGGCAAGGCCGATGACACGGAAGGCTCAGCCGCCGCGCAGCCCGCGCCGGCTAAGTGAACGAAAGGATGCCAAGAATGCCTGGAAAACGTGTCATCAGCATAGCTGCCACTGCAACCCTGATCCTGAGTACTGGCGCGGCGGATGCGGCAGGCGGCGCGGGCCATGTAGAGGATTACGCTTTCACCTTCCAGGGGCCGTTCGGTACCTTTGATCAGAACCAGTTGCAGCGCGGCCTGCAGGTTTATACCGAGGTCTGTTCAGCCTGCCACGGCTTGCAATACGTACCGCTGCGCACCTTGGCCGATGAGGGTGGCCCCGCGCTGCCCGAGGATCAGGTGCGCGCCTATGCGGCGTTTTTTGAAATCTATGATGCCAAGATCGACGATTGGCGCCCGGCCACGCCGAACGATCACTTTCCCGGTTCCAACTTGGAGAACGCCCCCGACCTTAGCCTGATGGCCAAGGCACGGGCCGGGTTTTCCGGCCCTTATGGCCTGGGCCTGAACCCGCTGTTCCGCGGAACGGGTGGCCCGGAGTACATCGCCTCACTTTTAACCCATTACACCGGGTCCGAACGCGAGGAATTCGGTGCGATCCTCTACGGAAATGAGACCTTCCCGGGCGGCTATATCGCCATGGCCCCGCCACTGTGGGATGATCAGGTTGTCTATAATGATGGAACGCCCGCCACTGTTGAACAGATGGCGCTGGATGTCTCGGCCTTTCTGATGTGGACGGCAGAGCCGCATCTGATGGCGCGCAAGCAGATGGGCTTTACTGCAATCATCCTGCTTGGCATCCTGTCGGTGCTGCTGTACCTGACAAACAAGCGGATTTGGGCCCCGGTCAAGGCCCGCGCAAAATCCGGCGCACCTGCGCGGTAAGCTGGCGGGGCCACGGCAATTCGGATGCGCCCGAGCCCTCGCTTGGCACTTGGCGCGTTTCTTTGGGGTCAAAGCCAGGGGCGCAGCGCGGCGGGCGGGTCGGACAGAATCGTCTGCATCTCTCCCCGTATTGTGACCTGTCCCTTGTCAAGCAGGCACAAATCGGTGCAGAGGTTCTGCACCTCGCGCAGATCATGGGTGACCAGGATCAAGGTCAGCCGTGCCTGATCGCACAGATCGGACACCAGGCCAAGCATGTCGCGCCGCAGGCCCGGATCCAGTGCCGAGAAGGGCTCGTCCAGCAGCGCGAGCGGCTTATCCCGCAGCAGCATCCGCGCAAGTGCCACGCGGGATTGCTGCCCGCCGGACAGCACTTTGGGCAAGCGGTCAGCATGTGCCGCCATCCCCACCTGATCAAGGCAGGCGGTGACGGCTTCCCGCTGAGATTCGGACAGGCGCAGATCGGGGCGCAGCCCAAGGGCAACATTATCAAAGGCACTAAGATGGGGGAACAGGTTGCCATCCTGGAAAAGAATGCCGAGGGGACGGGATGCGACATCCGTCCGGCTCACATCAGACCCGTCGATCAGGATGCGCCCCGTATCAGGCACCAGGAACCCGGCGACAAGGTTGAGAAGCGTGGATTTCCCGCTGCCGGACGCGCCGATCAGGCCAAGCCTCTGACCTTTCTGAAGCGTCAGATCAACCGAGAGTGTGAAGGCCCCGTTGCGCAGCATGACGTGTTCAAGCGACAGCATGGCGTGCGCCCCCCCGGTCAAAGACCCGGAAGACCACCAGGCTGAGCACCAGAAGCAAGAGTGCCGCGCCCCCGGCATCGTCCGTGCGGTAAGATCCCATCAGCCGATACATCTCAAGCGGCAGGGTTCCCTGGGCTGGCGATGAGAACAGCGCAATAACACCCAGATCTCCCATCGACAGTGCCGCCGCCACCCCGGCCCCAAAGCCAAGCTGGCGGGACAGACGCGGCAGGATAACATGACAAAGCCGGGCCGCACCGCGCAGACCCAGGGCGTCGGCCAGGCGGCCCTGGGTTCTCTCGGCCTGGTCATAGGCCGGGGCCAGGATGCGCAGAAGAAACGGCAAACTCATCAGCGCGTTCACCACGGCGGTGATCGGCAGGGCAAGTGCCACAGGGTTCGCCACCGGCCGCAGGATCAAAAAAGCCCCGGTACCCAGAACAAGGGGGGAGATCGCGATGCTAAGCATACCCGTCAGCTCCAGCCCAGGCCATGGCCACCGCGCCATCAATGCGGCCATGGGCAGGGCCATGGCCAAGGCAAGGCTTGTGGAACAAAGCGCAAGGGTCAAGGATCGCAATGCGGCCCACCAGACTGACTCGGGCAGCCCCCAAAGCGCGGGCAGGCCCTTGCCAACCAGGGCCAGAAGCGGCAGCAGCAGGAACAGCACAGTAGCGGTCAGGGCCGCGGCATCGCTGGCACGCGTAAGCGGCCCCTGTGCCGCCTGCCAGGGTACCGGCGGTCGGTCCAACCCCTGGCCAAGGGGCACACGGATAACCAATGCGCCCGCCGCCAGGGTCGCCAGCGCGCAGATCGCCACCTGGATTGCGCCCAGTTGCGCAGCACGGGAAAGGTCGAAATCAAACCGGAATGCCTGATAGATCGCCAGTTCCACCGTGGTCGCGTACGGCCCTCCACCCAGAATCAAGGCAACCGCGAAACTTGTGGTGCAGATCAGAAAGATCACCAGGACTGTCCCCGGGGCTGTCCTGCGCAGCATCGGCCATTCAAAATGGCGGCGCATGTCGCCCAAGCCAAAGCCAAGCGCGGTGGCCAGGCGCATGCGCTCACCCGGGATTTCCTGCCAGCCGTGCAGGAAAAGCCGCACGGCCAGCGGAAGGTTGAAGAAGACATGGGCCAGAACAACGCCATGCACCCCGTAAATATCCAAGGGCGGCAGGCCGACCAGACCCAGGCCATGGCTGACCCAGCCGCTGCGCCCGAAAACGACCAAAAGGCCAAAAACAGCCACGATGACCGGCAACAGAAACGGCGCACCCATAAGCGTGATCAGGACATGCCGCCCGGCAAAGCTGCGGCGGGCCAGGGCGCGGGCGACGGGGATGGCCAAGGCGGTGCTGATGAGTGCCGAGAGCAGTGCCTGCAGAACGGTAAATCGGATCGCGGCCCAATCAGAAGGCCGCACCCCCCCTGCCCCCTCGCCCGCCAGCGCAACGGCCAGCAAGGGGCCAAGCATAATCAGCGCGACCAGCCCCGCGACAGCCCCGCCCGCGACATGAAGCGCGGTTATCGGCTGAGCGCGTTCAGCCATATATTCAGGGCCGGGTCGCGCCGTGCCGCCGCCGTTTCCGCGTCAAACAGCAGTACCTTACCGGGCGTGATAAGGGTTTCAAACCCCTCTGGCAGCGCGGTTTCAGGCAAGGCGGCGGGATACATCCAGTTTGTCGTCGGGAGCACCGACTGAACGCTCTTGGTCAGCATGAAGGCCAGGAAGTCGCGTGCCAGCTCTGGCTGGTCAGAATTGGCCAGCATCCCGGCTGTTTCGATCTGCATGTAATGCCCTTCCTTAAAGGGAGCGGCCGCTTTTGTCGGATCCCCTTCCGCAATCAGGTGATAGGCAGGAGAGGTGGTGTAGGACAGCACCATGTCCGCCTCACCCTCCAGGAACAGGCCATAGGCTTCGGACCAGCCGGGCGTGACCGTAACGATGTTGTCGGCCAAGCCTGCCCAGATATCGGTGGCAGCGTCGCCATGGGCTGCCTCAACCCACATCAAAAGGCCAAGGCCGGGGGTAGATGATCGCGGATCCTGGATGACAATCCTGACATCGCTTTCGGCAAGGTCGGGAAAGCTTGTTGGCACAGCCAGAAGCGAGGTGTCATGCACAAACGCGAAATAGCCCCAGTCAAAGGGCAGGAACAGATCATCCTGCCAGGCGATGGGCAGGGTCAGGGCAGCGGTGTCCTGCCCGTGGGGGACGAATAGCGCGGTTTCCGCTGCCGCATACGTCAGGTTCGTATCCAGACCCAGGATAACATCGGCCGTACTTCTGGCCCCTTCCAGCCGAAGACGCGCCAGGAGTGCCGCACCATCACCCGCGCCGGTGAATTGCAGGTCACAGGCACAGGTGGCTTCGAACATCGCTTCGATTTGCGGGCCAGGGCCCCAATCGGCAACGAAACTGTCGTAGGTATAAACGGACAAAACAGGCGTTGCCGCCGTCGCGGTCGATGACACGGCCAGGGTCAACGCCGTTGCCAGGATGGTATGCCTCATTCTTACGCCTCCATTGCGAACGGGCGAAGCGAGGCATAAGACCCTGTGGTCTGTCACCTTTCCTCCGCCGGTCCTAACCGGGTCAGGTTCTACGGGTTTGCACCATGCATCTCAGGCTTGAACAGCCACCCCGAGGTGTGACAAATGCTACAGGTCAAAGGCGTCCTGCGCAAGGGAAAAACGCCGCGATCAGAAATCATTTTTCCAACGTGCAGGACAGGGCTTTGTTGCCCCTTGGCATTCAGGGTCGGGGCCGCTAACGCACATCATGCGGGGGGCAACGCGGGCATGGGCCATGTCAATCAACAGTTTCGGACATCTCTTCCGGGTCACCACATGGGGTGAAAGCCATGGAATCGCGCTTGGTGCGACGGTTGATGGCTGCCCGCCGGGTGTGCCCATCGATGCAGCAAACCTTCAGCACTGGCTGGATCGCCGTAAACCCGGGCAAAGCAAATACACCACGCAGCGGCGAGAGGCTGACATAGTCGAGATCCTCTCTGGCACCTATAAGGGGCGCAGCACCGGAACCCCGATCCAGCTGATGATCCGCAATACGGATCAACGATCAAAGGATTACAGCGCAATCG
Organism: Paracoccaceae bacterium; assembly: GCA_014323785.1. Classification (GTDB taxonomy): domain Bacteria; phylum Pseudomonadota; class Alphaproteobacteria; order Rhodobacterales; family Rhodobacteraceae; genus Rhodophyticola. The sequence continues at coordinate 62,280 of JACONJ010000048.1, forward strand.
CCGGGGCGTTCCGGCCAGGCCACGCGGATATCACCTATTGGCAGAAATACGGCATCCGTGATCCGCGGGGGGGGGGCCGTTCTTCCGCCCGTGAAACGGCGGCGCGGGTGGCCGCGGGCGGGGTGGCCCGCGCCGTGCTTGCGCAGCTGCGACCAGACCTGCGGATCATCGGGTATATGGTGCAGATGGGTGCACACCGGATTGATCGGGCACGGTTCGATGCGGGCGAGATCGAGCGTAACCCGTTCCGGACCCCCGATGCCGATGCCGCCGCTGAATGGGCTGCCTATCTCGATGGTTTGCGCAAGTCGGGTGACAGTGTGGGTGCCGTGATCGAGGTGACAGCCTCGGGCGTGCCAGCGGGCCTGGGCGCACCGATATATGGTAAGCTGGACGCCGACCTGGCCGCCGCGATGATGTCGATTAACGCGGTCAAGGGCGTCGAAATCGGAGAGGGGATGGCCACCGCCGCCCTGACCGGGACCGAAAATGCTGATGAGATTGACATGCGCAGGGACGGACCCACCTATCGTTCCAACCACGCAGGCGGTATTCTGGGCGGCATTTCAACCAGTCAGGATGTCGTGGTACGCTTCGCTGTCAAGCCGACCTCCAGCATCCTGATCCCGCGACAGACGATCACCAGATCCGGCACCCCCGCCGAGATCGTCACAAAAGGGCGGCATGACCCCTGCGTGGGCATCCGCGCGGTGCCGGTGGGCGAAGCGATGATGGCTTGTGTTCTGCTGGACCATCTGCTGTTGCACAGGGGCCAGATCGGTGCTGCTGGCGGACGCATTGGGTAACACGCGCTCCCGGTTAATCCTGGAAGGCACCATATCAGCAGCCTCCATATCCTGACCCGCGTGATACCGATCGGGCAGCCCCCGGTAGGGTAAGCCCCCCTCCTTGCCAAGGAATAAGGGTATCTGAAGAAATTGTCTGACATATCACACCGAATCGAAAAACGTCCTGAAGCAAGTGCTCGTCGTGAAAGGAACACGGCACGCGCAGAGGCGGATTTCAGCTTCTCTTCCAAGATTCAAAAGCCAGACTGGCGGAAACGGCGGGGGGGGTGGTTCCCAAGCTTCGGCTGTTTCATACCTTTGCCCACCCGTGATTTTATCCCTGGGGCTTCCGTGCCAAGGGGTGCGTCCCGAATGCTTTGATCTTTCCGCCAGCACATGCTACCTGCCGCGGATTGCTGGAACGGACGCATCGACGATGGATTATTTTCTGTATCGGGACGGGGTGCTTCACGCGGAAGATGTGCCCTTACCACAGATTGCGGCAGGCGTCGGCACACCGTTCTATGTCTACTCAACCGCCACGCTGGTGCGGCATTATCGGCTGTTCAAGGACGCGCTGGAAGGGCTGCCGAACCTTGTGTGCTACGCAATGAAGTCAAATAGTAATCAGGCGGTCATCAAACTGCTGGCCGATCTGGGCGCGGGGATGGATGTGGTCTCTGGCGGGGAATATCTGCGCGCCAGGGCCGCGGGTGTGCCGGGCAACCGGATCGTGTTTTCGGGTGTCGGTAAGACCCGGTCCGAGATGGAATTGGCACTGGACGGCGGCATTCGCCAGGTGAACCTGGAATCTGAACCCGAGATGAATATGTTGTCCCGGGTCGCAACCGCGATGGGTGTGACCGTGCCTGTGACCATCCGCGTGAATCCGAATGTAGATGCCGGCACCCATGCGAAAATCGCCACCGGCACGTCCGGGAACAAATTCGGCATTCCGATTGCCCGTGCCAGTGCGGCGTATGCGCTTGCCGCCTCTCTCCCCGGGTTAGAGGTGATCGGGATTGACGTACATATCGGCAGCCAGCTGACCGAACTTGCCCCGTTTGAGGTCGCCTATGGCAAAGTAGCGGACCTGACCCGGACCCTGCGGGCCGAAGGCCACCGGATTGAGCGGCTGGATCTCGGCGGTGGCCTTGGTATTCCCTATGCGCACTTGAACAAAACCCCGCCCGTGCCTGCGGAATATGGTGCGCTGATCAAGCGCACGGTGGGGAATCTGGATGTTGAGGTAGAGGTTGAACCGGGTCGACTGATCTCGGGCAATGCCGGCCTGCTGGTTGCCTCGGTGATTTACATGAAAAGGGGGGAAGGGCGCGATTTTCTGATCCTGGATGCCGCTATGAATGATCTGATCCGCCCGGCCCTGTATGATGCCCATCACGACATCATCCCGGTGATGGAAGCCCCGGCCGGGGTAAACCACCAGCCATATGACATTGTTGGCCCGGTCTGTGAAAGCGGGGATACCTTTGCCAGGGGGTACCCCATGCCACCCTTGGCCCCGGGCGATTCGGTGGCGTTCCGCTCGGCCGGGGCCTATGGTGCGGTGATGTCCAGCGAATACAACACCCGCCCCCTGATCCCCGAGGTTCTGGTGAAGGACGATCACTTTGCGATTATCCGCCCGAGACCGACATTGGACGAGATCATTGGTCGCGATATCGTTCCAGACTGGCTATGATACCCTGAACACCGCCCCAAAGGGGATCATGGCCATGCCACAGCCCCGACCATCGCCGCCTCGGCCCCCCCCCGCGCATCTATTCCGCAATCGCCGCCGCCGCAGCACGATAGGCGGTTCGGGTCAGTGCCAGATCATCCTCGGTCAAGGCCAGGGACGGATACGTCTTACCAGGGGATTTGAATATGCCCGCCTGCCGCAGGGCGGTGTTGAAGCGGCTGGTCTTTTCGGCATTGGCTACCAAAACCTCACGGTAATCGCGCGGGCGGCGGTCGGTGAAGACGACCTCGAAAAGCGTATCATCGCCCACAATGTGATAGCGTGCGCCAACGCCATCCAGTGCCTTGGTGGCGGCATCCATAACCTGCCGCCCACGCTGCCGCAACCGGTCATAAGCCCCGTCACGGCGCAGAATCTCTAGGCTTTTCAGCCCTGCGGCGGCGGCCACCGGATTGCCCGACAGGGTGCCAAGCTGCATAAGCCAGCCTTCGGCCCCAACCCTAGCCTTGTCAAAATGCGCCATGATCCCGGTTCGGGCCACAATGGCGGCCAGGGGAAATCCGCCGCCAATGATTTTTCCCAGGGTGGTGATGTCCGGCGTGACGCCATAATGTTCCTGCGCCCCGCCGTAGGCAAAGCGGAACCCGGTCACGACCTCATCAAAGATCAGCAGGATGCCATACCGATCCGCCTCGGCCCTGAGCACCCCCAGGAATCCCGGCTCGGGCGGTACGATCCGCTGCAGGGGTTCCACGATGATCGCGGCCACCTGATCCCCATATTCAGCCAGAAGCGACCGGATATAGGCCGGGTCATTGAAGGGGGCGACCAGCATCTCGGCGGCGACGCTGTCAGGGATACCCGCGCTGTCAGGGATGGCTTGCGGAAAATTCGCGGCCCGCGTGGGCGCAAGGCTCATCTGGGCCTCGGCACTCATCCCGTGGTAGCCGCCCTCAAATTTCACGATCTTGTCGCGTCGGGTAAAGGCACGGGCCAGCCGAATGGCATACATGTCTGCCTCACTGCCCGAGGAGACGTAGCGCAACTGCCCGGCACATGGGACGGCGGCCACGATCTCTTCGGCCAAGGCGATCCCCGGGGCGTTGCTGGCAAAAAAGGTCTGGCCCCGGGGCAATTGTTCAAACACCGCTTCCATCACCTCCGGGTGGCCATGGCCAAGCAGCATGGGGCCGGACCCAATCAGATAATCAACATACTCACGGCCATCCTCATCCCGGACCCGGGCCGCCTGTCCTTCGCGAATGACGATGCCGGGGTCAAAATTGCCGAAGCCCCCGCCGGGCAGCACGGCGCGGGCGCGGGCAACCCAGTCCTCTTGCGTTCCGATTTTTAACATGGGCGGCTACCCTCCTTCAGTCCAGAACCAGATCCGGTGCGCCAAGCAGTTCCAGGTCCGGTGTAATGCCCAGCCCGGGCCCCGTTGGCGGTGCGATCCGCCCATTGCGGCGGGCCGGGCCATCGGGCGCGATTCGCGGGGCAACATAGCCCGACAGGTCGCACGTGTTCAAAACAAAGCGCGGGTCAGATGCTGCGGCCAGATGCAGACAGGCCGCCGTGGTGATGTCCGACCCCCAGGTATCCTCGACGCACATTTTTGCGCCCAGATAAATGCACAAATCCCGCGCCCGGCGTGCCGCCGAAAGGCCCCCGAATTTCGACAGCTTCACCGCCACCACGTCCAGGCAGCCGAGGGCAGAGGCCTCCAGCAGGCTGGTCGTGTCATGGGTGGCTTCGTCCAATTTCATTGGCAGGCCAGTTGCCGTGCGCACCCGTGCGCATTCCGCAATGCTGGTGCAGGGCTGTTCCAGCATCACATCCAGATGCGCCACGGCCCGTCCCACGCGGGTTGCCTCAAGGCTGGTGGTTCCGCAATTCCAGTCACCATAGACCTAGACCAGCGGGCCGGGGCCAACCGCCTCTCGCACCGCGATCAGGCGGTCCACATCGGCTTGCCAGTCCCCCGAAGCACCAAGTTTGGCCTGAAACTGGGTAATGCCCTGGGCCTGGGCAGTGCGCGCGATCTGTGCCATCTCTTCGGGGGCAACGCAGGTGATCGAGTGGTAAAGCGGCACACTTTCCGCCTGCCGCCCGCCCAAAAGCGTGAACAGCGGCAGCCCGGCCGTTTTGCCCGTCAAATCCCAAAGTGCGATATCCAGCACCGATTTGGCGTAAACGTGCCCCTGCAAACAGGCATCCGCCCTGGTCATCAGTGCTTCGGGGCCAATCGGATCCGCGCCCTTCAGAACAGGCCAGATTTCGGTCAGGGCCGGGGCCACGCCGCGAGCATAGGCGGGCAGATAATGCGGGATCGGGCACACCTCTCCCCAGCCCAGATGCCCGTCATCGGTTTCCAGCGCAATGACCACGGTCTCAACCGTGTCACACGCCTTGCCCGCTGCCATGGTGTACCGCTGGTGCGAGGTCAATGGGTGATACCAGAGCGAGAGGGTTTTGATCTTCATGTCTGATACCCTGGCCTTATCGGGGCTGCTTGCGGTTTTCCCTGGTTTGCATAATGCGCCACTGGTGCGCCAAGTGCCGATTCATCGGGGTGTACGCCCAGGCCCGGTGCCTCGGGCAGGGTCAGATACCCCCTGGTTGCGCGCGGTCCGCGTCGGTCTGCAATCTCTGCGGCAATCATGTCCTGACAGGCCCAAGTGCCCAGCATATGCGCAGGCGGGATCGTGGCCGCCAGATGCAATTGTTCAGCATCGGCCAGAACGCTGCCACCCGTGGCCATGATGAACATGTCGATCCCGTGGGCAAGTGCAATATCCCGAATCCGCGCGGCCCTGGTTAAGCCGCCGACACGATTTAGCTTGATCCCGAACACCTCGGCCAAGCCGTCCCGCGCAATGCGGCTGGCATCCTGCAGGGTGACAAGGGTTTCATCGACCGAGACGGGCGCACCATGCAGCGGGCGGATGGCCGCGATGTCGTCCAGCGACTCGCAGGGCTGTTCAAACATCACGTCCAGGTCTTCGGTGGCTTGCATGACCCGCAGGGCCTGCTGCCGGGTCCAGCTCCGGTTCACGTCGTACAACATGATTTCTCCCGGTTGCTTCCGTGCCTCCACATCGCGGATGCGGGCAATGTCACGGTTTACATCGCCGCCGATCTTGACCGAAAAGGCGATGCAGCCGCGTGCACGGTAGCGGTCGATCATCGCGCGCGTCTCCTCTGCCGTTCTGGCCCCGATCGAGGCGGCAATCGGCATCGGCGCGCGTGATCCGCCGCCCATCAGATCGGCAATCGGCAGCCCCACAGCCTGGCCCGCAATGTCCCAACAGGCCATGTCGATTGGGGATTTCGCATACAGATGACCTGGCAGGGCCATATCCATTGCGCGTTCCACGTCCAGCACCCGGCGCGGATCAAGGCCCAGGATGAAGGGGGCCATCGTTTCGATCCCCGCACGGATGCCGGGACCATGCGCCGGAACGTAGGTATGCCCCCATGGCGTGCCTTCACCCCATCCGATCAGGCCCGCATCGGTCGCAACCTTCACAAATGTTGCGTCCAGGGTCTCAAATTTCAACCGCCCGCCAGAAAGCCAGTACGGGTGTTCCAAAGGCAGGTCTTTCCTGAAGACTGTGATGGCGGTGATTTTCATGGCAGAACCACGATATTGCCCGCGTGCTGCTTTCCGATAAAGGCGGTTTGCGCGGCGTGCAGGTCGCTAAGCGGATACGTCGCAGCCAGGGCTGGCCTGATGGCACCGGCTTCGATATAGCCAATCAGGTTCGGCATGACCTTCAGGTCAATCACGGTGGAACCGGTAAAGGTCAAATCGCGCAGATAAAAAGTGCGAAGATCAAACTCCACGATTGGACCTGCGATCGCGCCGGAACAGGTGTAGCGTCCGCCGCGTACAAGGGTTTCAAGAAGCGGGCCGAAACCCGCACCGCCCACCACATCGGCCAGAACCGTAATCCGCTCATCCTTCAGGGCGGCGTGCAGATCATCCGGCATGCGGGGCAGCACACGGTCTGCGCCCAGGGCCGCGACATCGGCGTGTTTCGCCTCTGACGCAAGCGCGATGACCCGTGCGCCCCGCCGCCATTTGGCCAGTTGCACCAATGCGCCGCCAACCCCGCCGGATGCACCGGTGACCAGGACGGTGTCCGCCTTGGCCACCTGCGCCCGGCACAACATCCCTTCGGCCGTCGAATAGGCGCAGGAGAATGTCGCCAATTCCGCATCCGACAGATCACTGTTCACCTTCAGGGCATTGCGAGAGGGGAGGGTGGTGAACTGCGCATAGCCACCATCCCGTTCCGACCCGAAATAGCCTGTTTTTTCCTTGTTCTCGGGATCATCCGGGTCGCGCAGCCAATTGTCGGTGATCACGCGCTCACCAATGCGGACGGCATCGACCCCGTCGCCCACGGCCACGATCTCGCCGCAGACATCGGCACCCTGGATGCGCGGAAACCGGATCGGCGTCCCGCCCCAGGTCGGATCCCCTTCGGCCGGAATGCCTTTGCTTTCATTGGTCGCACCGGTAACCGCCTTGGAATACCAGCCGACGCGGGTGTTGATATCGGTATTGTTCAGCCCGCAGGCCCGCACCCGGATCAGAACCTCACCCGGTGCGGGGGCGGGTACTGGCCATTCCTTGTGCCAGACAAGCCGTTCCAACCCGCCATGCCCCATCGTGACCATGGCCTGCATCATCCTGGGTACGCGCATGATAAAACCTCATGGAAGAAAAGGATCGTGTTTTGAACCGACAGCCCCACAGAAGGGGTGCCAGAAAGGTGCGCCATACAAACGGCGGCGGGTTGGGCGTTCGGGCTCATTCTACGGGAACCATCTGCGCTGCATCGGTGCGCGGGCGCAGACTTTGCGGGTCATAGGCCGCTTCGGCAAGAACCCGCGCGGGGCGGGGTGCGCCATGGATTATCACCTCCAGCGCGGTTCCCGGCACCGCCGCGACAGGTTTGATATAGGCGAAGGCAAGGATTTTTCCCACCGTGTGGCCATAGGCAACCGAAGCTGTAACACCCACAACCTCTCTGCCCATCAGCACGGCCTCTCCGCCGTGCCCGTCAACCTTGCCGTCCGGCGCGATCTCCAGATAGGCGCACAGCCAGGGCAAGCTTTCGGCTGCGGCACTGGTGCGCGTGGCCTCCACCCCCAAATAGGCTTTGTCCAGTTTCACGAAGCGCATCACATTCGCCTCGGGCAGGGTCACCTCATTGGTCAACTCGCCCGCGCCGGGAAAAGCCTTTTCCATCCGTAGCGCATTCATTGCGAAACTGCCGTAATCCGCGATGCCGTGGACCTCTCCCGATGCCCGGAGGGCCTGATAGACATCCAGACAGGCGGCGTTGGGCATGTGGAACTCCCACCCCAACTCACCCGCGTAGGACATGCGAAAGGCCCATATCTTATGCCCGGCGATGGTGATTTCCCGTGCCGAAAGCCATCGGAAACCGGCATTGTCCAGGGCGGCATCGGTGCAGGTGGCCAGGACGTCGCGGCTGCGCGGGCCATTCAGCGCAAGGGCGGACCAACTGTCGGACAGGGCGGTGAGTGTCACATCTGCATCGCCCCGGTTCTGTGCCAGATGATCCAGCAGGCGCTGCTCAAAGAAGGCGGCGCAAACCAAGTAGAAGCGGTCTTCCCCCATCCGCACGATGGTGGTTTCAAGTTCGATCCGGCCACGGCGGTTCAGCATATGGGTAAGGCCAATGGAGCCGACCTTTTGCGGCATACGGTTCGCCGTCAGCCGATCCAGCAGCGCGTAGGCATCCGGCCCCTTGACCAGCACCTTGGTAAAGGCCGTCACGTCCATAATGCCAACCCGCTCACGCACCGCCGTCATTTCGGTGGCGACAGCGGCGTGCACCTGATTCCGGCGAAAGGAGTAGTGGTCCCTTTGCGCGATACCATCCCGCGCAAACCAGCGCGGGCGTTCAAAGCCGTAATTCTCTTCATAGACCGCGCCCTTGTCCTTTAGCAGGCCATAAAGGGGTGAGGGCTTGATCGGGCGGCCCGCCAGGCGGTTGAAATGCGGAAAGGGGATTTCATGGCGCAGGCAGTAATCTTCCCTTGCTTTCACCACCTGCCACTCCCTGGTGGCATAGCTGCCAAAGCGGCGCGGGTCATACTCGCGCATGGAGATATCGGCCGCCCCATGCACCATCCAGCGGGCGAGCTCCCGCGTCAGGCCCGGCCCCCAGCCAATCCCGATCTGTGTGCCACAGCAGCACCAGTAGTTGCGCACACCCGGTGCCGGGCCGATCATCGGGTTGCCATCGGGCGGGTGAGAGATGGCACCATGCACATCGCGGGTAATGCCGAGTTCTGCAAATATCGGCATCCGTTTCATGCTTTCCTCAAGATACGGCATGACCCGGTCATAATCGGCATCAAACAGCCAGTTCTCATATTCCCACGGGCAATGGTCGTGCCAGACGGAATTGGGGTTTTCCTTCTCGTAAATCCCGATCAGGCCCTTCTTCTGCTCCATCCTGATGTAGCCCGAGACCTTGCGGTCATCGCGAATCACGGGGAGTTCGGTGTCGAGTTCCCGGAATTCCGGCACGTCATCGGTAACAAAGTAGTGATGCGTCATAGAGGTCATCGGCAGTTGCAAGCCGGACCATTCGCCCATCTGCCGCGCATAGGTACCGCCAGCGTTCACCACGTGCTCACAGGTGATTGTGCCCTGTTCGGTTTCCACCACCCATTCGCCGGTCCCGGCCCGGGTGATGTTGGTGGCACGGCAATGACGCAGGATCCGAACACCCCTGGCGCGGGCACCGGCCGCCATCGCCATGGTCACGTTGGTCGGATCCACGTGCCCGTCATCGGGCGTGTGCAGCGCACCAAGAACACCATCAAGATTGTAGAACGGATGCAGCGTGGCCACCCGTTCCGGGCTTACCAGTTCAATGTTGAACCCAAGCGATCGCCCAACCGACAGGGTGTGGCGCAGCCAGTCCATCTCATCCTCGGTATAGGCCAGGCGGAATGACCCGCAGCCATGCCAGGTGACGGCCTGGCCGGTCTCGGCCTCCAGTGCACCGGAATAGAGGGTGATGTTGTAATCCACGCATTTGCCCAGGCTGAACGAGCTGGTCGAATGCGTGATCTGCCCTGCCGCGTGCCAGGTGGAACCACTGGTCAGTTCAGCCTTTTCCAGAAGAATCGTGTCCTTGCCCCAGCCCTCGTGGCCCAGGTGATAGGCGAGGCCGACGCCCATGACGCCCCCCCCGACAATAACAACGCGAACATGTGCAGGAAATGAGGGCATCGAAAGAATCTCCACCTTGGGATGAATTTTGTTCTGGACACATATAGCGACACAGTTATACCATCGTCAACCATGAATGGCACAGATATATCATCGCACGTCCTGACCCGCCTGACCGACGGGTGGGATACGCTGACACCCGAGGCGCAAAAAGCCGCGCGTTATGTTCTTGAAAACCCGCGCGATGTAGGGGTTGCGACCGTGCGCGAGATCGCCGAGGCGGCGAATGTGAAGCCCAACACCGTCGTCCGCATGGCACGGCAGGTGGGATTTGACGGCTATGAGGATTTCCGAGAGCCGTTCCGCGAGGCGATTCGCAAAGGTCGTGCGAATTTCCCGGACCGGGCCCGCTGGCTGCAGGATATCCGCAAGACCGGTGATCTGGGCGGGATTTACGCCGATATGGTTGATGCCACGATTCGCAATATTGAGGACAGTTTTGCCGGGATTTCCACGAAGGCACTGAAATCAGCGGCCGAGGCGATTTGGAACAGCCGCAATGTCTTTACCCTGGGCGTCGGTGTCAACAACGCGAACGCGCGCAATTTCACTTATCTTGCCTCTACCGGCATGGTTCGGTTTCAGGCGATCCCGCGTCCCGGTTCAACGGCAATTGATGATCTGGCCTGGGCCGATACGCGTGATGTGCTGGTTGCCATCACCTGCCACCCCTATCGCGCAGAGGTGGTGGAAGCGGTGCATCTGGCCAGGGAACAGGGGATGACAGTGGTTGCGGTGTCCGACAGCCTGGCCTCTCCCGTCATCCGGGCGGCGGATCACGGGTTTGTCGTGATCGCCGATACGCCGCAATTCTTTCCGTCTTCGGTCCCGACGATTGCGCTTCTGGAAACGCTGCTGAGCTTTGTGATCGCGGTCGCCAGCCCTGAAATTGTGGATCGGGTCGAGACCTTTCACCGTCGCCGCCACCAGCTTGGCATCTATCACGAGGATTTGGAATGAGTGTTCATCTGACCCGATCACTGGAGGCTGATTTCTACACCGATCCTGCCGTTTTCAAGGCTGAACAGGCGGGCCTGTTTTGCCGCACATGGCAGTTTGCCGGTCATGTCAGCCAGGTGGAAAACCCCGGCGACTATTTCGCCTTCGAGATCGCGGATGAGAGTTTGTTCTGCATTCGCGGCCGTGACGGGGTGATTCGCGCCTTTTACAATGTCTGTCAGCATCGGGCGCATCAGCTTGTCTCGGGCGAGGGTACCACACGGGTGGTGGTCTGTCCCTACCACGCCTGGACCTACGAGTTGACGGGGCGTCTGCGCGCGGGGCCGAACCTGAACGCGGTGCCGGGCCTGGACAAATCGCAGATTCGCCTGACCGAGGTGCGCACCGAGGTCTTTCTTGGTTTCGTCTTTGTGAACCTGGATCCGGACGCCGCACCGATGGAAGAATGGTTTCCCGGTGCGCGGGCCGAGTTGGAAGCCTTTGTGCCGAATTGGGCTGGATTGAAGCCTTTCGAATGGGTCGAGATCGAGGAAGCCTGCAATTGGAAGGTTTCGATCGAGAATTACTCGGAATGCTACCATTGCAGCCTGAACCACCCGACCTTTGCCACCGGCGTGGTCAATCCCGATACCTATGACATCCAGCCCCAGGGCTATTGCCTGCGCCACACAACGGAATGCCAGAACCTTGATGCCATGACCTACGAGATTGACAGCACAATTCCCCATTCCAGGGAGTATTCCAGCTGGTTCCTTTGGCCGATGGTTTCCTTTCAGGTTTATCCCGGCAATATCCTTAACACCTATCACTGGCGGCCCGTGGATGAAGGTCATGTCGTGGTCTGGCGCGGATGGTACACAGCGGGCGGTGAGGACAGTGAGGTGATTCGCCGCCTTGCCGTGCAGGACCGGTCCACGACAGTCGAGGAAGACATCTATCTGGTCGAATCCGTGCAGCGCGGGTTGAAAAGCCGGGGCTATGTTCCGGGACCGCTGGTGGTTGATCCGGGATGCGGCGTGAACTCAGAACACTCGATCAAAGTGCTGCATGGTTGGATGCGGGAGGCGGTGGAAAGATGAAACCCTTCTGTCGTAACCGTGCCCGGGGGATGCTGGTTGGACTGGCCGTTGGTGATGCCGTGGGAACCACTGTCGAGTTTTGTGAGCGCGGGAGTTTTCCGGAAGTGACGGACATGATCGGCGGCGGTAAATTCCAGCTTGAACCCGGACAATGGACGGATGACACGTCCATGGCACTTTGCCTGGCGGACAGTCTTCTGCACGCAGGCGGCTGGGATGCGGCGGACTGTATGCGCCGCTTCCTGGATTGGCACGAGGAAGGCCACAATTCTGTCACCGGGGAATGTTTTGACATCGGCACCCAGACAACAGGGGCCTTGACGCGGTTTAAGTCCACTGGTGCCCCCTATGCTGGCCCCACCGAAGAGGCGCAGTCCGGCAATGGTGGTCTTATGCGCCTGGCCCCGGTTGTGATCGCCTTTGGTGCCGACCCGGACGAGATCCGGCACGCCGCACGCCTGCAAAGCCGAACGACGCATGGAAGCGAAACCTGCCTGCGCCTGGCAGCCGACATGGCGACCCAACTGGCGACGGGCCATCACCAGACGCTGCCTGTTCCGGCCTCTCCGCCGGAGGAGGTAACGGGTTACGCCGTGCACACCTATGATGCCGCCTGCTGGGCGGTTGGGCACACATCAACCTTCAGGGACGCAATTCTCGCCGTCGTCAATCTGGGTGGAGACGCAGATACCGCCGGCGCAATTGCAGGCCAGATCGCCGGCGCATTTTACGGCTATGATGCGATTCCGGAGGAATGGCGCGAACGGCTTTGGTGGCATGACGAAATCGTTGAACGTGCAGACCGCCTTTGGCACCTTATCCCCAACCCCCCGGATATGTAGCCATGATGCCGACAGCGTGGCAGCCTGAACACAAGATTTTTCCGCATCAGGTTGGCTTTACCTGTCCGCCGTTTGATTTTGATGCAGCCCCTTCGGATTTTTTGCGCATCGCCCCGCCGACCGTGGGGGTGCATGGCTGGATGCTGCACGCGCCGGATTATGCCCATAGGCTTGACCAGCGGAGGCAGCATTTCGGCATGCTGGAGGATTTCGTGCATTGCATGGGGCGCAATGGCGTTGATGTGGCCGGGCAGGTGGGCTCGAATTGGGTTCATGCCAGTGGCCTGGGGGTTGAGGGCATTCGCACCCATTGCAAGGCACTGTCAGAGCGTTACGGTGTGGCGTTCCACATGGCAGGCTACGCGATGGTAGAGGCACTGCGCGCAATGAACGTGGAAAAGGTTGCGCTGAATGCCGCCTACCATTGGCCGGATTGGTGGCAAGGCACGGTAGCGTTCCTGGAAGAGGCCGGGTTTGATGTGCTCTGGGCCGGAAATTTCGTCGATCAGGGCTGGTTCACGGACCAGGACACTGTGAATGCGCAACGCTGGATCTTCGACGATGATCTTGCGTGCCGCAGCTTTGATTATGTGGCCGAACAGGCACCGCGGGCAGAGGCCTATCTGATCAACGGGATGTGCAATTTTCGCACCGGTCCCGCGGGGCAGCCGCAGCGCCCGTTACACCTGACCCCGCAACTGGAGGCGCGTCTGGGCAAGCCGGTGCTCGGGCATGACACCGCGCTTTACTGGCGTATTTTCAAAAGCCTTGGGATTGCGCCCGCGCAGCCCATGGGCCGGTTGCTAAGGACACTTTGAAAAAGATGCACAGGATCGTCGCACTCTGGGCTGTGCCCCGTTCCACCTCTACCGCGTTTGAATGGATGATGCGCCAGCGGGGCGATTTGGAGTGCCTGCATGAACCCTTCGGGGAAGCGTGGTATCAGGGAGAGAAGCCGCTGTGGCACCGCTGGCAGCCGGGCCATGCGGTCACGCCTGGTCTGACGCTGGAGAGCGTCTGGGCCGATATCCAGGCCCGTGCAGCAAACAGGCCAGTCTTCATGAAGGACTTTCCGCATTACATCAATCACATCTGGGACGCGGAATTCCTGTCCCATTTTACCCATGCCTTCCTGATCCGCGATCCGGCCAGGACGATCACGTCGATGTATGACAAATGGCCCGATTTTCACGAAGGAGAGGTAGGGTTCCCCGAACAGCGTGCGCTTTTTGATCTGCTCTGGGCCCTGAATGGCGCACCACCGCCGGTGATCGACAGTGACGATCTGCTTGAACGCCCCGCCAGGATGGTAAAGGCGTTCTGCGCGGCGGTTGATCTGCGCTTCCTTCCCGAAGCTTTGTCTTGGGAGGCGGGCGGCGACCCTTCGGCCCATAGCTGGTGGGATGGCGGTTCCTTTCACCACAATCTTGCGCGATCAACCGGATTGACACCGCAGCCGCGCACCTGTATCGACATCGCCGAGGCCCCCGTACGGGTGCGGCAGGTTCATCGGCGCATGAAACCCCACTATGATCGGCTTTATGCCCATCGTATTCAAGTCTAAGGTGACGCAGATGATCGACTATTGGCAGAACTACATCAACGGGGCCTGGGGTGATGGTGGCGCGGGCCGGATCACGGTTACCAACCCCGGCACGGGGGAGGCCCTGGCCGAACAGGCCCTGGCCGATGCCGGTGATGTGGACCGGGCGGTGCAGGCCGCCCGGGCGATGCATCGCTCCGGTGCGCTTTCGGCACTCCGCCCGGTGGAACGGGGGCGGATGGTGCAGGCCATGGGCCGCTATCTGCTGGACCATCAGGACAAGATCGCGCATGTCCTGACGCTTGAGCAGGGCAAGCCCCTGTGGGAAGCGGCACTCGAGGTCAAGGGTGCGGCGCGCTACTTTGAGTATTACGGCAATCAGGCCGAAACGGTCGAGGGCCGCTCGATTCCCCTGGGGGCCGGGTATTTCGACTTCACCACCTATGAACCCTTCGGCGTCTCGGCCCAGATCATCCCCTGGAACTATCCAGTTGAAATGACGGCCCGCTCCCTTTCGGCGGGTTTGGTGACCGGCAATGCCTGCGTCGTGAAAAGCCCCGAACTGACACCCTTGACAAACGCATGGTTCCCCAGGGCGGCCGAGGCCGCGGGCCTGCCAAAGGGGGCCGTCAATGTGCTGTGCGGTCTGGGGCACGAGGCCGGCGCAGCCTTGGCCGCGCATCCTGATGTGAACCAGATCGTCTTTACCGGGTCGGTGTCTACCGGGATCGCCATCGCCGAATCGGCGGCGCGGAACGTGGTGCCCTGCGTTCTGGAACTGGGCGGGAAATCAGCGGCCATCGTGCATGAAGATGCAGACCTCGAAGCGTTTGAGAAGGATATCCGCTGGGGCATCTATTTCAACGCGGGCCAGGTCTGTTCAGCCATGAGCCGGGTGATCGTGCATCACACGCGGCGGGATGAACTGGTGGAACGCGCGGCAGCCGTTGCCAAATCACTTAGCGTTGGCCCGGGGATTGAGCGTACCGCCTGTGCTGCCAATATGGGGGCGATGGTCTCAAACGCGCAGCGCGACCGTGCCGCCGATATGGTCAGCGCAGCACAGGCCGCAGGCGCGCGGGTTGTCACCGGCGGGCGCAAGATGAACATCCCCGGCGCATTCATGGAGCCCACGGTACTCAGCGATGTGACGCCGGACATGGTGATCGCCCAGGAAGAGGTCTTTGGCCCGGTTCTGTCCATCCTTAGTTTCAGGGAAGAAGCCGACGCCATCAGAATCGCCAATGGCACACCCTATGGCCTGGTCGGGGGCGTCTTCACCCGGGACATTGACCGCGCCATGCAGGCGGCGCAGAATATCCGTGCGGGCCAGGTGTTCGTGAACGAATGGTATGCTGGCGGGGTCGAGACTCCGTTTGGCGGATATGGCAAATCCGGCTATGGTCGGGAAAAGGGGCGCGAAGCCCTGTGGAACTACGTGCAGACGAAAAATATCGCCATTCGCCTGCGATAACGGCAGCTGGCACGGCGCAGACATCGGGTACCGCCCGAACCAGAAAGGAGACAAGACAATGTCCGTAACTCCCCCGCTTACAAAGCTTCCCATCCGCATCGCAGAAAGCGGATTCTACAAGGGCTTCACAAAGGATGTGACGGTGACGGCCAAAATCCTGGTCGGTGCGCTGATCATCTGGGCGGTTGCCTTTCCCGAACAGGCCAGTGCCGCACTTGGTGCGATGAACAGTTTCATCTTGGCGTCGTTCAACTACTGGTATGTCTATGCGATGGCGTTCTTCGTCATCCTGTGCTTTGGCCTGGCACTGTGGCCGGCGGCAGGCCGCCTGAAACTGGGCCATCCCGAGGACAGGCCCGAGTTCTCAAACTTCTCCTGGTTTTCGATGATGTTCGGGGCTGGCATCGGCATTGGCATGCTGACCTTTGCCACCGCCGAACCGATGTATCACTGGGCCGAGAACCCCGATACGATCCGCGGGATTACCGAAGCGTCTTCGGCTGAAAATGTGCGGTCTGCCTATGTCTGGTCCTTCACCCACTGGGGGCTGGCGGCGTGGGCATCCTATGCCATTGTGGGCCTGTCCCTGGCCTTTTTCTCGTACCGGCGCAACCTGCCGCTTACGATTCGCTCGGCCTTGGCCCCGATTTTCGGCAAGGCACTTTCTGGCCCGGTTGGGCATATCGTTGACATTGTCGCCGTTGTTGCCACCGTCCTGGGCGTCGCGCAAACGCTTGGTTTCGGGGTTGAGCAGTTCGTGGCGGGCCTTAGCCGGATCGGGTTTGGCGACTGGCTTTATGCCACAGATGCCGACGGAGGGCAGACAACCTCAAACGCGGCGATTGTCTTTGCGCTTCTGGTGATCATGGGGGCCTCAACCCTCTCGGCCATGTCCGGCGTGGGCAAGGGTATCAAGTGGCTGTCAAACATCAATATGGGGCTCAGCTTTTTCCTGCTTTTGTTCTTCATCGCCTTCGGTTCAACCTTCTTTGGGTTGCAGGCACTGTTTGTGGGCATTTTCGATTATCTGGTGTCGATCCCGGCCAATCTTTTCAATGTCTGGGTCTCGGACGGGGTCGACGGGTCCGAGGCCGCGCAATTGGCCGGGTGGCAGGGCGGATGGACCATCTTCTACTGGGCCTGGTGGATCGCGTTTGCGCCCTTTGTCGGTGTGTTTCTGGCGCGGATATCCAGGGGCCGCACGATCCGGGAATATGTGCTGGGTGCCCTGGTGATCCCGTCCCTTATGTGCTTCCTTTGGTTCGCCGTGGTCGGCGGCACCGCCATTGACCTGGAATTGTCCGGCCAGGCGGAAGGGGCCATCGTTGAGGCGGGCGCGTCGGACCAGCTGTTTGCAACCCTGGCCGTGATCCTGGATCAGACGCTGGCCTGGATGATGTCGCTGGTCGTGGTGATCCTGCTTCTGACCTACCTTGTCACCTCGGCCGACAGTGCGGTTTTGATCATCAACACGATCAACGCCGCAGGTGATGAGGGGCCAAAGGCGCGGCCACATATCCTGTTTTGGGGTGCGGCCCTGGCACTGGTGGTGGGCGCGTTGATTATCGCCGGTGGCCTTGGGGCCATTCAGACGGCGATGATCATCGGTGCGCTGCCCTTTAGCGCGGTGATGGTTCTGATGGGTCTGGCACTGGTCAAGGCCATATGGCGCGATGGCCAGCGCGAGGCCGCGGGCCTGCCCACCACCCACGGCAAACATGCCAAAACCGGCTGAGTGACCCAAAACACCCGAATGCGGGGTCCGGGCAGCTGTCCACCGCCCCGCGTTCCCCCGGCGTATAAAAGAAGGAAACCGCAAAATGGATGAATATCTGTTCAAGCGTGGCCTGGAACAGCGCAAGGCCACCCTGGGCGCGGAGTATGTGGAACAGAACCTGGCCGCCGCCGATGCATTCACCCGCCCCTTTCAAGAGGCGATGACCGCCTGGTGCTGGGGCTTTGGCTGGGGGGATGAGGCACTGGATGCCAAGACCCGCAGCCTGATGAACCTGTCCATGATCGGGGCCTTGGGCAAAATGCACGAATGGGAAATCCATTTGCGCGGTGCGCTTAATAACGGTGTCAGCCCCGATGAGGTGCGCGCGGCAATCCATATCGTCGGCATCTATTGCGGTGTGCCGCAGGCGCTGGAATGCTTTCGCGTGGCCCGCCGGGTGCTGCAGGAGGCGGGCAAAGTGTAGGGCGCGGAATGGTGCA
>JACONJ010000049.1 GCA_014323785.1 Paracoccaceae bacterium
CTTTCAGCGTGCCGTCGGTCTCAACCACCAGCCAGCACCAGCCAGCCCCGAACTGCCCGGCACCCGCGGCAGAGAACTGCGATTTGAATTCCGCGACCGAGCCGAAGGCATCGATAAGCCGCGCCTCTAGCGCACCGGGCGATATACTCACCCTGCCGCAATCAGCGCGAACCCGTAACCCCCGCCCTGCCGTTCCCTGGGCCCCGGCGGATGACGGTGCTGTGGCGGTGCGAAATAAACGCCAAATCGCGACTGTTCCGGCGTCGATACTCCGGGTCGATCCTCTGGACGGCGGGGCAGGGGGGTGGTCGGACGGACGGGGCACCCCCGCGCCTTAGCGGCTTAGCGTCCGGGTGACGGCGTCCTTCCATCCGGCATAGCGGCGCGCACGGTCATCGGGGGCCATCCGGGGCGTGAATTGCCGGTCCAGGGCCCATGTCGCGGCAAAGGCATCCTGCAAAGGATAAACCCCGGCCTTCATCCCCGCCAGCCAGGCGGCCCCCAGTGCTGTCGTCTCAAGGTTCTGCGGGCGGTCCACAGGTGCGCCCAGGATATCGGCCAGAAACTGCATCGCCCAGTTGGACGCGCTCATCCCGCCATCAACGCGCAGGATATGTCCGCCACCCGCCCCCTGCCAGTCGGCCTGCATGGCCTCCCACAAATCGCGGGTCTGAAACCCCACGCTTTCCAGTGCCGCCCGTGCAAACTCTGCGGGGCCTGTTCCCCGCGTCAGACCATAGATCGCACCGCGGCAGTCCGGATCCCAATAAGGCGCACCCAGGCCCACGAAGGCTGGCACAAGATAAAGCCCTCGCGTCTTGTCCGCGGCCTCTGCCAGGCCCTGGGTCTCACCCGCCTCCCGGATCATCTTCAATCCGTCGCGCAGCCATTGCACCACGGCACCGGCGATAAAGATCGAGCCCTCCAGCGCATAGGCCGGTCGGCCATCAAACTGGTAGGCGATGGTACCCAACAGGCGATTCCGGCTGCTGACCAGGGTCTCGCCCGTGTTCAGCAGCGCAAAGCACCCGGTCCCATAGGTGGATTTCAACATGCCCGGCTGAAAGCATGCCTGGCCAAGCGTTGCGGCCTGCTGGTCCCCCGCCACCCCCAGAATCGGCAGGGCTCCCCCAAAAAGATCGGCGCGCGTTGTCCCGAACTCTGCGGCGCAATCCATCACCCTGGGCAGCATGGCCAGCGGGATGTCGAAGAGCGCGCAAATCTCTGCATCCCAGGTTCCTGTGCGGATGTTGTACAGCAGCGTCCGGGCGGCATTTGTCGCATCGGTGGCATGGATCGTCCCGCCCGTCAGCTTCCAAATCAGAAAGCTGTCGATGGTGCCAAAGGCCAAATGGCCCGTCCTGGCCCGTTCCCGTGCGCCCTCCACGTGGTCCAGCAGCCAGGCCAGTTTTGTACCCGAGAAATAAGGGTCAAGCAGCAGCCCGGTCTTGTGCTGGATCATCGGCTCATGGCCGCTGGCCTTAAGGCGCGCACAGATCCGGGCCGTGCGCCGATCCTGCCAGACAATCGCATTGTGGATCGGCTGCCCCGTCTGCCGGTCCCAGACCACCACGGTTTCGCGCTGATTGGTGATCCCGATGGCAACCATATCCGCAGCCCGCACCCCTGCCTGCCTGATCGCTGCACGGCAGGTGGCCACCGTTGTCGCCCAGATATCCGCCGGATCATGTTCTACCCAGCCCGAGGCGGGATAATACTGTCTGAACTCTTCCTGCGCGGTTGCCACGGGGCGCAGCGCACTGTCAAAGATGATCGCCCGGCTGGATGTGGTGCCCTGGTCAATGGCCAGAATATGGGTCATTGTCTTCTCCGCTTTTGTCGTCTTGCCGGCCAGCCTGCGCGGCCCTGCCCGCCCTGCAGGTCATTCCGCCGCGCCCCGCATGTCGGTCATGCACTGCTGCAGTGTCGCCGCCTGATCCGCGCTTAGCCGCAACCCCAGTTTTGTCCGGCGCCAGAGCACATCCTCTGCCGTCCGGGCGTATTCCCGTTGCATCAGCCAGATCACCTCGGCCTCGGTCAGCGTTGCGCCGAAATCCCGGCCCAAATCCCTGGTGTCCCTGGCGTCGCCCAGAACCTCGGCGGCTTCTGTGCCATAGGCCCGCACCAGGCGCCGCGCCCAGGCCAGTGTCAGGAACGGATACCGCGTTATCAGTTCTTGGATCAGGTCTTCTGCGCCCGCCACCGGAAAATTCCCGCCCGGCAGGGCCACACCCGCCGTCCACGGCCCCGATGCGGCCGGGATATGCGGTGCAAGTTTTTCCAGCGCGGCCTCGGCCAGACGGCGATACGTGGTGATCTTGCCGCCAAAAACATTAAGCAGAATCGGCCCATCCGCCTCCAGCGACAACACGTAGTCCCGCGTTGCCGCCGGGGCTGATTTCGCCCCATCGTCATAAAGCGGGCGTACCCCGGAATAGGTCCAGACAACATCTTCGGCGCGCAACGCCTTTTTGAAATACGCGGACGCGAACTGCAGCAGGTAATCCCGCTCTTCCGGGGTGCACTCCGGCGCCCCCGGATCGCCCGGATGCTCGGCATCCGTGGTTCCGATCAGCGTAAAATCGTCCTGATACGGGATCGCAAAGATGATGCGTCCATCGCTGCCCTGAAAGAAATAGCATTTGTCGTGGTCATACACCTTGCGCGTCACGATATGGCTGCCGCGCACCAGCCGCACCCCTTCCGAGGGGGGCATCCGCGCCACATTGCGCAGCACGTCGACCACCCAGGGCCCGCCCGCATTGATCAGCCCGCGCGCCTGGATGACCTCGGTTATACCGTCCCTCTCGATGGTCACATGCCACCGATTCCCTTGCCGTTCGGCACACCGCACCTTTGCCCGGGTCAGAATGCGGGCCCCCCGCGCTTCGGCATCGCGGGCGTTCAAAATAACCAGGCGCGAATCCTCAACCCAGCAATCGGAGAACTCAAACGCGCGCTTGAAACGGCCCTGCAACGGAGCCCCCTCTGCCGTCCCCGGCAGGTGCAGCACAAGGGTTCCCGGCAGAATCTTCCGCCCCCCCAGATGGTCGTACAGGAACAGGCCCGCACGGATCAGCCAGTCGGGTCGCCGCCCCTTTGTCCACGGCATAACGCACGACAGAACCCGGGCTGCGGGCGTCTGTGCCTCAAAGCGCATGTCCCTTGACAAGGGCAGCACGAAGCGCATCGGCCAGGAAATATGCGGCATGGCACGCAGCAGCGTTTCCCGTTCGATCAGGGCCTCTCGCACCAGGCGAATCTCAAAATATTCCAGATACCGCAATCCGCCGTGAAAGAGTTTCGTGGACGCACCCGATGTCGCGCCCGCCAGATCATCCTTTTCGGCAAGGCAGACGGACAACCCCCGGCCCGCCGCATCCCGGGCAATGCCGCAGCCATTGATACCGCCGCCAATGATGAACAGGTCATATGACCCAGGCATGAGTTTCGATCTCAAAGAACATGGGGGAAGCCCCCTTATCTTACCCCTAGGTGCGTTTTGTCAATCTTTCGCCTGCCTTCGTTATGGGGCGGGGCCGTTGCAACCGCTTCTGGCCGGTCCCGCCCGTGTGCCGCGCCCGCTTGCGCCCCCTTTTGCCCCTTGCCAAAGCCCGGCAAAAGGCGCAGGTGACACGCAATGTTGCACTGGCTTCGCACGCGCTTTTCCCGGGTTGCCCCCGCGGCCGCTCCCGCGCTTCCCACGCCGGATCGCGCGGTCTATGTTGTGGGCGATCTGCACGGCCGTGCAGATCTGCTGGAACGCATCCTGGAACATATCGATGGTGATATCGGGCAGGCCGGGGTTCAGAATCCGCATCTCGTCTTTGTCGGTGACTATGTTGATCGCGGCCCGGACAGCGCGGCGGTGCTGGACCGCCTGCACGGGCTGACGCAGGAGTTTCCTGACAACGTCACATGCCTGATGGGCAATCATGACAGGATGCTTCTGGATTTCCTGGCCGATCCCGTGGTGCGCGGCCCGCGATGGTTAAGGGCCGGTGCGCACGACACGCTGCGCAGCTTCGGCCTGCCGGCGGGGGTACTGCCCCGCAGCCCCGGGCCCGAGACCCTGATCGAACTGGCGGCACTTTTGCAATCGACCCTCACGGTGGCCCGGCAGAGGTGGCTTTCGTCCCTGCCGCTTAGCTGGTCCTCGGGCAATCTGTGGGTGGTCCACGCCGCCGCCGACCCGCAGCACCCGATGGAGGATCAGACCCCCCGTACACTCCTCTGGGGCCACCCGGAGTTTGAAACCCGCCCGCGCCGGGATGGCATCTGGGTTGCCCACGGACATAATCCGGTGAAGGTACCGGGCTTCCGGGACGGGCGCATCGCCACCGATACCGGTGCCTGGCAGACCGGGCGGCTGACCGCCTGTGCGATCCGCCCCGATGGCAGCCACCGGTTTCTGCAAACCTGACGCGGGTATCATCGGTGGCCCGCCGCCCCGTGGCATGTAACCTGCTGAATTCACGCCGGAAGCAGAAAATCACAAGATGTCGTAAAAATACGTTTGACAAACCCTGTGGCGGTGTGTATGTAAACGTTCCAGACAAGCAACTTTGTATGAACAGAGGAATCACAGACCATGACCGGAACAGATAACAACGACACCCTTACGGGAAATGACCAGTCAGATAATCTTAATGGCGGCTGGGGCCATGACTTCATAGATGGTGGTGCTGATCATGATTTTCTTCATGGCGGCTTTGGTGATGATACGCTTGTCGGCGGTGCCGGTGGTGATGCACTGCATGGCGGTGCTGGTTCCGACACAGCCAGTTATGCGGGATCATCCGCAGGCGTGAATGTGAACCTTGCCAGTGGTGCTGCCAGTGGCGGACACGCCGAGGGTGACTGGCTGGTGAGCATTGAAAATCTTGTCGGCTCGGACCATAATGACCATCTGACCGGTAATGGTGGTGCAAACCACCTGGATGGTGGTGCCGGTAACGACACACTGACAGGTGGCAGTGGCGGGGATACATTTGTCCTTCACGCCACGAATAACGGAAATGACACCATCACCGACTTTGAAGATGGTGTTGACAGCATCATGCTTCGGGGTATTGGCTTTGAAGACCTGACCATTCAAAGCCGTGCCGAAGGAAGTGATGCATTGATCCGGTGGGATGGTGGCCAAGCATACTTGCAAGGTGTATCTCCCACGGCTCTGACGGCAAGTGATTTCACATCTGCCTTTAATATCATCGGCGCTGCATCCGATGATACCTTGACGGGCAGTGGCGGAAATGATACCCTGACAGGTGGTGATGGAGCAGATACCTTTGTATTTGACTCCTTTGAGGATGATACCATCACTGACTTTGTTAGTGGTGAAGACAGCATCCGCATCACTGCACAAGGAGTCGGGTTTGACGACCTGAGAATCGAGTCCATGTGGCTTGCCGATCTTTTAAGCCAGGATTGGAGTTCTGGTGTCGTCTTGAGCAGTGTGTCTGAAGATGAAATGGATACAGCAGTCATAATGTGGAATGGTGGTTCCCTGACCCTGACGGGCGTGGACTATCAGGATGTGACGGCTGCGGATTTCATCTTTGATAATCCTCCTGCCCCGGAACCTGAACCCGCCCCACAGCCACAGCCTGACCCTGAACCTGCTGCACCCAAGCCCCAGTATAAGGTGATCGCAGGGAATGGTAACAACAATTCGTTGACGGGCACCAATGGCCGTGATTCGATAAATGGGTTTGCCGGAAACGATAAACTGATCGGGCGTCGGGATGATGATGTTCTGACTGGCGGCAGTGGTGATGATTCCCTTATCGGAAACACTGGCAACGATACCCTTAGAGGGAACCTTGGTGACGACACCCTTATAGGTGGCCATGGGGATGACGTTCTGACTGGCGGTATGAATGCGGACACATTTGTGTTCAGCAGTGGCCACGGGAATGACACCATCACCGACTTTGCGGATGGTGTTGACCTGATCCAGATCACCACAAGCGGGGTTGGGTTTAGTGACATGACCCTTGCTGACAGCAGTGGTGACGCCAAGGTTACCTGGGATGGTGGCACCATGCTATTGACCGGCGTTGCCCACACGGCCCTGACGGCAGAGGATTTCATCCTTGCGGATGCAAATGATGAAACCGAAGTTGCGCCGAAACCTGAACCTGGCCCTGCCCCTGATCAGGAACCTGCTGCACCCAAGCCCCCGTATAAGGTGATCAAAGGGAATGGCAACAACAATTCGTTGACGGGCACCAATGGCCGGGATTCGATAAATGGGTTTGCCGGAAACGATAAACTGATCGGGCGTCGGGATGATGATGTTCTGACTGGCGGCGGTGGTGATGATTCCCTTATCGGAAACACCGGCAACGATACCCTTAGAGGGAACCTTGGTGACGACACCCTTATAGGTGGCCATGGGGATGACGTTCTGACTGGCGGTATGAATGCGGACACATTTGTGTTCAGCAGTGGCCATGGGAATGACACCATCACCGACTTTGAAGATGGTGTTGACCTGATCCAAATCACCGCAAGCGGGGTTGGGTTTGATGACCTGGCCATTGCCAGTGAAGGCACGGACACGGACCATGCATCCGTTGTCACCTGGAGTGGTGGAACCATCACACTGGAGGGCGTGTCATCGGCACAACTTACTGGGGATGACTTTGTGTTCTAAGGGACGCACCCCATAACGCCCCAATCACGGCCCCCTGACCTATATTCAGGGGGCCGTTGTCCATGGGCATGGCGTGCGCAACCGGGCCGCGCATGGATACCCCGAACCTGAAGGTCGCACAGTGCACGGCAAGCATGCCTTGTTTGCCAGGTATGAGAGGCGGGGACGGCATGACGAAAACGGAATCCCTGCTGTCGCAGGGTGTCTTTGGCATTTGCTGGACTCTGCGATAGGCTGGGCGCACGATCAGGAGTATCGCGCATGGATGACACGATTCGCTTTACGCTGGATGGCGCAAGAGTTAAGGCCCGCCCCGGCCAAACAATTTGGGAGGTCGCCCATGACCGTGGGCTGGTGATCCCGCATCTTTGCCACAAGCCCGCCCCTGGTTATCGCCCTGACGGCAATTGCCGGGCATGCATGGTGGAAATTGAGGGGGAACGGGTTCTTGCCGCCTCTTGCATCCGCGAGCCCGCCGAGAGGATGGTTGTTGCCACTGCATCGGACCGTGCCGTAGCGGTGCGCCGCATGGTGATGGAAATGCTGGTTGCCGACCAGCCCGCGCGCAAGGTTGCCCACGATAAATCGGCGCAGTTCTGGGCCATGGCCCAGGCCAGTGGCGTAAGCGCGGCGCGGCTGCCCAGGCTGGAGGCGGTGTGCATCCCGCGTCTTGATGACAGCCATGTGGCGATGTCGGTGAACCTGGATGCCTGTATCCAGTGCGGGCTGTGCGTGCGCGCCTGCCGAGAGGTGCAGGTCAATGATGTGATCGGCATGGCGGGCCGGGGGCAGGACAGTTATCCGGTCTTCGATTTCGCCGACCCGATGGGCCAGAGTACCTGCGTTGCCTGCGGCGAATGCGTACAGGCGTGTCCGACCGGGGCGTTGATGCCGGCTACGGTCCTGGATACGGCGCAGGTCGGCGACAGCGCGGATTATGACCATAAGGTTGAAAGCGTCTGCCCGTTCTGCGGGGTCGGGTGCCAGGTCAGCCTGAAGGTCAAGGGTGGCCGCGTGAAATGTGTCGAGGGGATCCAAGGCCCCGCCAATGAAGGGCGGCTTTGCGTCAAGGGGCGATTCGGTTTTGACTATATCCACCATGCCCACCGCCTGACCAGGCCCCTGATCCGGCGCAAGGATGCGCCGCCCAAGGGCCTGAATGTGGACCCGGCGCATTGGCAGACCCATTTCCGCGAAGCAACCTGGGATGAGGCCCTGGATTTTGCGGCCTCGGGCCTGTCAGCCCTGCGCGATGAGGCCAGAACGCGCGTGGCGGGCTTCGGCAGCGCGAAATGCACCAATGAAGAAGCGTATCTGTTTCAAAAGCTGATCCGCCAGGGCTTTGGCCATAACAATGTCGATCACTGTACACGGCTGTGCCATGCGTCCTCGGTTGCGGCCCTGATGGAAAATGTCGGCTCTGGCGCGGTGACCGCGACCTTTAACGAGATCAGGAACGCTGATGTGGCGATTGTGATCGGGGCCAACCCGGTGGAAAACCATCCGGTCGCGGCGACCTATTTCAAGCAATTCGCCAGGTGCGGCGGCACGCTGATTGTGATGGACCCCCGGGGCCAGGCATTAAAGCCTTATGCCCGCCATATGCTGCAATTCCGCCCGGGTGCCGATGTCAGCCTTTTGAACGCGATGTGTCACGTGATCGTCCAAGAAGGGCTTTACGATCAGCACTACATCGATGCCCATACCGAGAATTGGGAGGCCGAGCGTGCGCATCTGGCCGGTTTCACGCCCGAGAAGATGGCCGGGATTTGCGGAATTGCGCCCGATGTGATCCGTGCGGTCGCCCGCGAGTTCGCCACGGCGCGGGCTGCCATGATCTTCTGGGGTATGGGGGTCAGCCAGCATATCCATGGGACCGATAATTCACGCTGCCTGATCTCGCTTGCGCTCATGTGCGGCCACGTCGGGCGACCTGGAACGGGGCTGCATCCGTTGCGGGGGCAGAACAATGTGCAGGGGGCCTCGGATGCTGGTCTGATCCCGATGTTCCTGCCGGATTACCAAAGCGTCACCGATGATCATGTGCGCGCGGCCTTTGCCGCCCTGTGGAATGCCCCCGATTTCAGTGCCCGGCAGGGGCTGACGGTGACCGAGATCATGGAGGCGGTGCACAAGGGCACGATCCGGGGCATGTATATCCTGGGGGAAAACCCGGCGATGTCGGATCCCGATGTGAACCACGCCCGCGCGGCACTGGCAAAACTGGACCACCTGGTTGTACAGGATATTTTTATCACTGAAACCGCGAATTACGCTGATGTGATCCTGCCCGCCTCGGCCTTTGCCGAAAAAACAGGGACTGTCACCAACACCAACCGGCAGGTGCAGATGGGCCGCCCCGCCTTGCCGCCACCGGGGGAGGCGCGAGAGGATTGGTGGATTACCACGGAACTGGCGAAGCGGCTGGGGCTTGCGTGGGACTACACCCACCCTTCCCAGGTGTTTGCCGAGATGAAGCACACCATGGCATCGCTTGACAATATCACCTGGGACCGGCTGGAAGCGGAAAACGCGGTAACTTACCCGTCGCTTGGTGCAGAAGATCCAGGCCAGGCGATCGTATTCGGCGATGGATTCCCCCGCCCCGGGGGCCGCGCCAGGTTCACGCCCGCCAGTGTGATTCCCCCCGATGAGGTTCCGGATGCCGAGTACCCGATGATCCTGACGACGGGGCGGCAATTAGAGCATTGGCATACCGGATCCATGACGCGCCGGGCCTCTGTGCTGGATGCTGTGGAACCCGAGGCGAGCTGTGCACTCCACCCCTCCACCTTGCGCAAACTTGGCCTTGGGCCCGGCGGGCTGGTGCGGCTGACAACCCGGCGCGGCATGGTTGCGCTGATGGCGCGCGCCGACAGGGCGGTGGCACCGGATATGGTGTTCCTGCCCTTCGCTTATGTAGAGGCGGCAGCGAACCTTTTGACCAATTCGGCCATTGACCCCTATGGCAAGATTCCAGAGTTCAAATTCTGCGCCGTGAAGGTGGAAGCGGCAGAAGGCCATCGTGCCGCGGAACAGGCACCAAAGGCCCGACCATCGGCGTAAGTGCCACAGCGGTGCTGCCAGGCCAGGCCGAAAGACGCCTTAAGATGATTGCCCGCCATGCCCGGCGGCGTTTCGCGGGCTGTTCTGGCTGGTCCACGCAAGGGGCCGGTTGCGCGGCCCCCGCACGCCTGCGCGGGGCGAAAGAATCAGATGCAATTTGATCCTGCGGTGCGGGACGGATACTGTGGCCTTCAGGGGGGGGCGCATGCGGGCGTTCCAAATGGGCGGGGCCGTGTCCCCGAAGACCAGATGGTTGAATGGTACAGCTCGAGCGGCCTGGTGCCGTATAAGGTCGCTATGGCCGGGATGGATGCGCGCGTGAACGCCATCGCAGCCGGGCATGCGGATGAGGTGATCTGGCTGCTGGAGCATCCCCCGCTTTACACCGCCGGACTCTCGGCCAGGCCCCGGGATTTGCTGACGCCCGACCGCTTTCCGGTGTTCCGGACGCGGCGGGGCGGGCAATACACCTATCACGGGCCGGGGCAAAGGGTGGCTTATGTGATGCTTGACCTGAACCGCCGGGGCCGGGATGTCCGGCGGTTCGTTGCCGGGCTCGAGGCCTGGGTTATCGCCACCCTGGCCGAATTCGGCGTCACGGGCAAAAGGCGACCGGGCCGCGTGGGAATCTGGGTCGCGCGGCCGGAAAAGGCATTGCGTGCCAATGGCTGCCCAAGAGAGGACAAGGTCGCCTTTGTTGGCCTGCGCATCCGCAAATGGGTGAGCTTTCATGGCCTCTCGATCAATGTAGAGCCGGATTTGACGCATTTCGACGGGATCGTGCCGTGTGGCCTCAGGGGGCATGGCGTGACCAGCCTGGTGGATCTGGGGCTGCCAGTGGTGATGGGGGATGTTGATGCCGCCCTCAAACGCACCTTTCCCGCGGCGATGCATGCCAGTGGCACAGGACATGTCCCCGAACATGGCGCACGCGCCCCCCGATTCGCCAGGCCGTGATCCGGGTTATCCGGG
This sequence comes from Paracoccaceae bacterium, assembly GCA_014323785.1. Lineage (GTDB taxonomy): Bacteria > Pseudomonadota > Alphaproteobacteria > Rhodobacterales > Rhodobacteraceae > Rhodophyticola. The sequence goes on from JACONJ010000049.1 coordinate 10,700, forward strand.
GGGTGCCAGCCCCCGGCACGACGGCCACATCTGACGCGGCAGGGCCCGACCAGCCCGGAGGGACCGGGGCACCCGCGCCGGGGGAATTATTCAAATTTCCACGTCGTGCGCGGCTTTGCGATTGCACCCCTGTTTTCACGGCACTAGAATAGACATTCCAGGCGCGGGCGGGGTGACTGGCCCCCGGCCCAACGCGTTATGCGATTGAACAGGAGTACGCCATGGCAGACGCCGCCATTTCCGCACACGATCACGCGCGGCCGGGGTTCTTCACCCGGTGGTTCATGTCCACAAACCACAAGGACATTGGTGTTCTTTACATTTTCACCGCTGGAGTTGTCGGGCTGATCTCGGTCATCATGACCATTTACATGCGGATGGAACTGATGGCACCGGGGGTGCAGTATATGTGCACCGAAGGTGCGCGGGTGCTCAGCCAGGCCGCCGCCGGTGCGTGTACGCCCGATGGCCACCTGTGGAACGTGATGATCACCGGACACGGCGTTCTGATGATGTTCTTCGTGGTGATCCCGGCCCTGTTCGGCGGGTTTGGCAACTACTTCATGCCCCTGATGATCGGTGCGCCGGATATGGCGTTTCCGCGCCTGAACAATCTGAGCTACTGGATGTATGTGGCGGGTACCGCGCTGGCCTTCTGCGCTGTGTTTGTTGACGGGGGCGCAGGCCCTGGCTGGACCTTTTATCCCCCCTTGTCTTGGCAGGATGCGGCCACATCACGGGCGGTGGATTTCGCGATTTTTGCCATCCACGTCTCGGGCGCAAGTTCCATACTGGGGGCCATCAACTTCATCACCACCTTTCTGAACATGCGTGCCCCAGGCATGACCCTGCACAAGGTGCCGCTGTTCGCGTGGTCAATCTTTGTCACGGCCTGGCTTTTGCTTCTGTCGCTGCCGGTTCTGGCGGGGGCGATCACCATGCTGCTGACGGATCGCAATTTCGGCACGACCTTCTTTGATGTGGCCGGTGGCGGTGATCCGGTGCTGTTCCAGCACATCTTCTGGTTTTTCGGCCACCCCGAGGTCTATATCGTGATCCTGCCGGCCTTTGGCGTGATCAGCCACGTGATCGCGACCTTCTCCAGAAAGCCGATCTTTGGCTATCTTCCGATGGTCTACGCGCTGGTGGCCATTGGCGGCTTGGGCTTCGTGGTCTGGGCACACCACATGTACACATCGGGCATGACGCTGACGCAGCAGGCCTATTTCATGGTCGCCACCATGGTCATCGCGGTTCCCACGGGGATTAAGATATTCTCGTGGATTGCCACGATGTGGCAGGGGTCGATCGAGTTCAAAACGCCCATGCTGTTTGCTGTCGGTTTCATCTTCCTGTTCACGCTTGGCGGGGTCACCGGCATCGTGCTCAGCCAGGCGGGGGTGGACCGGGCGTATCACGACACCTACTATGTGGTGGCACATTTCCACTATGTGATGAGCTTGGGGGCCGTCTTTGGGATTTTCGCCGCAATTTATTACTGGATCGGCAAGATGTCGGGACGGCAGTACCCGGAATGGGCGGGAAAACTGCATTTCTGGATGTTCTTTATCGGCACCAACGTGACCTTCTTTCCCCAGCACTTTCTGGGTCGCCAGGGTATGCCGCGCCGCTACATCGATTATCCCGAAGCCTTTGCGCAGTGGAACTACCTTAGCTCACTGGGGGCATTTGTGGCCTTTGCCTCGTTCGTTTTCTTTATCGGGGTTGTGTTCTACACACTTCGCGCTGGCAAGCCGGTTGAGGATCCCGCCTATTGGGGGGCGCATGCGGACACGCTGGAATGGACCCTGCCGAACCCGCCACCGGAGCACACCTTTGAGGTTCTGCCAACGCGTGAGATGTGGGACAAGCAGCCGCATCACTAGGGGGCCACTCGCCACCCGCAAAGCCCGACCGAGGGGGGGACAGCCCGTGAATTTGGCATTCCATCACATCAACGTCGTCTCGTCCGACGTGGACGGGCTGCACGATTTTTACACAAGGCTGCTCGGCCTTGCCGATGTCCCTGCGGAACACTTCAGCCGTACCGAAGCGACAGGGGGCAAAGGCTATTCCGGCAAGATCAGGTTTGCCACGGATGGGGCCATGCAGATGCACCTGGCGGAACAGGATTTTGGCGTTGCCTTCAAAAATGGCAAGACGATCAACCCCGTTGAACGCGGGCATATCGCCTTTCGCACCGATGACATCGCCGCCGTCAAGGCCCTGCTAAAGGACCGGGGGATTCCCTATTCCGATTATGGCACGACCTTTTCGCAAGAGTGGCACCAGATATTCCTTCAGGATCCGGCGGGCACCATCATCGAAATCCATCAACAGGTTGGCCAGGAACAGCTGATGCCCCGTTCCACACCGCCACCGGACGGTTCGCGTGGGTCATCGGCCTGACCGCGGGTGCCGTTTTTGTCGATTCCCCTGGTTCAGCCAGGGATGACGTCATTTTCCGGCTGGCGCGATTGCCACGAACCTGTACATGGTACCCGGATTCCATGGGATGATTCCGGTGGGGGCTATGGGCCAGGCGGATACACGGGTTCCGGACACGACAGCCATCCGCGATGCGGCCACCCTGATCCTGCTGCGCGATGCCATAACCCGCCCCCGCGTTCTGATGGGCCAGCGGGATAAATCCGCCGTCTTCATGCCGTCCAAGTTCGTCTTTCCCGGCGGCGCGGTAGAGGCCGTCGATGCCGGCATTCCCCTGGCCCGCCCCCCTGCGGATGCCACGGCCAGGGCATTGCAAGCCCAATCTTCCCCCCCGCCGGCGGCCATCATCGCCGCCGCAACGCGCGAACTGTGGGAAGAAACGGGCCAGCTCCTGGGCCGGGCAGACGCCCGCGCCAAAACGGTCCAGGCCCCGAAGGGCTGGCGCGGATATCTGGCAACGGGGTGCCTGCCCGACGGCGTGGCGATGACGTTCGTGTTCCGCGCCATCACGCCCCCCGGTACTCCCCGCCGCTTTGATGCCCGATTTTTCCTGGCCGGGGCCGGGGGATTGCAAACCGACCCTGATGACTTCACGCGTGCCGAAGCTGAATTAAGCCGCCTGCAATGGATTCCCCTGGATCAGGTGCGCGCCTTTGATATGCCCTTTATTACCGGGGTGGTACTGGCCGAGGTCGCCGCCCGGCTCGCGGGCCGCGTTCCCCCTAGTGTGCCGTTCTTCAACAGTTCCGACGGGAACAGCCGGTTTGAACGGCTATAAGATCCTGCCCATGGCCGAATGGCCCCCGCACCAAACCCGACGGGCAGCAGCACACCCGCACGGGGCACAGCGGACATTGTGGCAGCCCCACTTTGCCTGTATCCTGCCGGGCAAAAGCGCAAAGGAGCCCCCCCATGCCGAAGCCCGCTACAGGATGACCCGCAACTTTTCCCCTGCCTCGGTCTGGACGGGTGACAACCTGCACGTCATGCGGGGAATCAACTCGCGGTGCGTTGACCTGATTTATCTTGACCCGCCCTTCAACTCAAACCGCACTTACGCGGCCCCGATTGGATCAAAGGCCGCCCGGGGCTGCGTTCAAGGATATGTGGACGCTGGACGACGTGGACGTCTATAAACATGGCGAACTGGCCGACAAGCACCCTGCCGCCTACAAGGTGATCGATGCCGCCCGACATGCCCACGGCAAGGGGATGATGTCCTACCTGATTATGATGGCCGTGCGTCTGATCGAGATGAAGCGTATCCTGAAGCCGTCGGGCAGCATCTACCTGCACTGCGACCAGACGGCCAGCCATTACCTGAAACTGCTGATGGATGGGGTGTTCGGGCGGAAGCAGTTTCGCAATGAGGTCGTGTGGTCCTACCGCAGTGGCGGAGCCAGCAAGCGTTGGTTTTCACGCAAGCACGATGTGCTGCTGTTTTATGCGGCAGGCGGGCGGCACACGTTCAATGTCCAAAAAGAAAGAGCTTACACAAAATCTAAAAACAGAAAGCCGGGCATCATCAATTATGGCGCGGGCACGGCCGAATTCCTTGAGGATGAAGAGGGGGTCTATAATCTTGTTCACATGAGGGATGTTTGGGAAATCCCTGTTCTCAACAGCCAGGCCCGCGAGCGGACGGGCTACCCCACACAGAAACCCCTGGCCCTGCTGGACCGCATCATCCGTGCATCATCCAACGAAGGCGATATGGTCTTCGATCCGTTCTGCGGCTGTGCGACTGCTCTGGTTGCGGCGGACCGGCTGAATCGAAAGTGGGCGGGGGTGGATCTGTCGTCGCTTGCCGTGAAATTTGTGAATGCTCGAATCGAGCAGGAGCGGGGGCTGTGGGGCGGGGTGAATGCGCTGACCGAGCCGCCGCGCCGAACGGACCTGGGCAAGCTGCCGAACTATCGCACCCATCGGCATCGGCTGTATGGGGAACAGGAGGGTATATGCAAAGGCTGCAATACCCACTTCCCGTTCAAGATCATGGAGGTGGATCATATCCTTCCCAGATCCAAAGGCGGCACCGATCACCCTGAAAACCTGCAGCTGCTGTGTTCCCACTGCAACCGGTCAAAGGGCGGGCGCACCATGGCCGAATGGCAGGCCATAGGGTAAAAGGCGCAGCAGCAGGCGGCCCCGCCCTTTGGCGGGCTACCGGTATCAAACGCGGCCCACGTGTTTCAAAGCCCCGGCCCGATTTTATGAACCGGGCCGGAACTGGTCCGAAGCAGGGACGGGCAGGGATGGCGGGGCAGGGGGGACCGCGTCAATGATCTTTCAAGCCCCTTCACAACGGCTGTGAAGGCCCTGTGAAGCCCGCGTAAACACCCCTGAAACGCCCGTCCGCCCCTTGCCCCCGCGCGGCCATCCGTGCCAGTGTGCAGAAACGTGAACGGGGGGCGGATTAAACGCACCCGCCTTAAAAGGAACCAGCGCACCACCGAAGCCGGGCCGGCGTCATTATTTGTCAACCTGTGGGATGCGGACGGCTGGACGCCGCTGCAAACGGCGGTGCTGGGGGCCCGCCCCAGGTGGTGCGGGATTTGATCGATGCAGGCGCGGATATCACGGCGCGGGACAAGGCCGGCCAAACCCCGGCTGGCCTTGCCGAGTTGAACGCAGCCGTGCACGATGATCCGGTGTTCCTGGAATTGGACCAGGCGCGGTATAACCGACCGGTCGCCGGCGCGCCCACGGCAAGGGCGGGGTCGCCGCCCGCGGCAGGCCCGCAACAAATCAGCGCGGTGCTTGCCCCCGCGCGACCATCCGTGCCAGCCTGCCGCCAGGTCTCTGGGCGCATAAAACTTGAAGAGTGAGGCCCGAATGAAACACCCCATTACAACGGACACCACAACGTCCCCCGCCCAGGTCGCGGGCTGTAACTGGCTGAAACAGACCTTTTGGAAAGATGCAACCACCGCACGCGTGGCTGAGTGTATCGCCGCAGGCGCAAATGTCAATGCGCGGGACGAAGACGGCAAGACGCCGCTTCACTGGGCGGCGGTGAGATTCGGCACCGCCGAGGCCGTTCAGTCCCTGATCGCCGCAGGCGCAAACGTCAACGCGCAGGACGAAGACGGCAAGACGCCGCTTCACGTGGCGGTGCAATGGTATGGCACCGCCGAGACTGTGCGGGCCCTGATCGCCGCCGGCGCGGATATCGCGGCGCGGACCGCCGCTGACGGGACGCCGCTTCACTTCGCGGCAGGAGGTGGCACCGCCTGGGCCGTGCGGGCCCTGATCGACGCGGGTGCGGACGTCAACGCGCGGGACAATGATGGCCAGACGCCGCTTCACGCGGCGGCGGCGTTTGGCACGCCCATGATGGTGCGGTCCCTGATCGCCGCCGGCGCAGATATGGCGGCGCGGGACGTAGACGACCAAACACCGGCCGACCTTGCCGAGGACAACGAGGCCGTGCGCTACCATCCGGTGTTCTGGGAATTGAAAGAAGGACGTCTTGACTGACCGGTGACCGGTGCGCACCCGGCAATGGGGGGCCACCGCCCGTGGCAGGCCGCAACAAATCAGCGCGGAAAGCCAGGAGCGGTTCCGCTGGTCATGGGCGCGGACCTGTCGCGGAAGCTTGTGCCGGGGCCAGCATACGTGACACATGCAAATGGGCAAAGCCGGAACAGGGGGGCCAATGCCAATGCGAATCAGGGATGCAGGGGATCTGGAACGGGGCGCACGGGCCCTGATCCGCCTGGACCCGCGGCTGGAACCTGTTCTGGCCCAGGTCGGGGATTTGCCGCTTCGCCTGCGCCCGGACGGGTTTCCGGCCCTGTTATCGGCCATCGTCTCGCAACAGCTTTCTACCGCCTCGGCCGCCGCGATTTGGGGGCGGCTCACGGCGGCGGGCCTGACGGACGCGGTTGCCCTGCGCGGCGCGGATGATCAGGTTCTGCGCGCCACGGGCCTTAGCCGGCCAAAAATACGCTATGCCCGCGCCCTGGCCCAGGCGGACCTTAATTTTGCCGCCCTGCGCACGCTTCCAACCCAGGCCGTGGTGGCGGAACTGACGCAGCTTCCCGGCATCGGCCGCTGGACGGCCGAGATTTACGCCACATTCTCGCTTGGCCACGCCGATGCGTTTGCGGCCGGCGATCTGGCCCTGCAAGAGGCCACGCGCCTGGCCCTTGCCCTGCCTGCACGCCCGGGGGAGGCCGCCCTGCGCACAATCGCGGCGGACTGGGCCCCCTGGCGGGCGGTTGCCGCGCGGGCACTGTGGGCCTATTACCGCCTGCACAAGGGACGCGAGGGGGTCACGTGACACGGGTATTGGAATGCGGCCGCAGGGCCGCGCAATCGGGGCAGGCGGACAGTCTGGTCGTCTTCCTGCACGGCTATGGGGCCGATGGCAATGACCTGTTGGGCCTGGCGGATTCGTTTGTGCCGCACTTGCCGAACACCGTCTTTGTGGCCCCCGACGCGCCCGAAAAATCGGTGACGAACCCCATGGGGTATCAATGGTTTCCCATCCCGTGGATGGATGGCTCTACCCAGGAACAGGCCGAAGAGGGGATGGCCCGCGCCGTCGATGATTTGAACGCCTTTCTGGATCACGTAATGGCCAGGGAGGGGGTGAGTGCCAGCCAGACCGCGCTGCTGGGGTTCAGCCAGGGCACGATGATGGCCCTGCACGTTGCCCCCCGGCGGGGCGCGGAATTTGCGGGCGTGGTCGGGTTTTCCGGCCGCCTGGTGGCCCCCGACATGCTGGCCGATGCGGTCAGGGTGCGCCCCCCCGTCCTGCTGCTTCACGGTGATCAGGATAATGTGGTGCCGCCCGAGGCCCTGCCCGAAGCCGCACAGGCCCTGCAGGGCGCGGGGATCAACGTTTATGCCCACATCATGAAGGGTACCGGCCACGGCATCGCGCCGGACGGTCTTGGCGTGGCCCTGGCCTTTATCCGTGGTCGCCTGGGGGTGAAACAGGGGTAGGGGGCCCCTTGCCCCTTGCACCGCGCGGCCATCCATGCCAACCTGCCGCCAGGTTTCTGGGCGCATGAAATTTTTGAGGGGAAAACCCGAATGAAACGCACGAACCACATCCTCGCCGCTGCCCTGGTGGCACTTGTCCTGGCCACAGGCACCGGCGCGGCGCAAGCCCAGGCGGGCTGTAACTGGACAGAGTGGGGCTTCTTCAACAACGCATCCGCCGCCCGCGTGGCGGGCTGCATCGCAGCAGGCGCGAATGTCAACGCGCGGACTTGGAACGGCGTGACGCCGCTTTACATGGCGGCGGGGAATGGCACCGCCGAGATGGTGCAATCTCTGATCGCCGCAGGCGCAAACGTCAACACGCAGACCGAAAACGGCTGGACGCCGCTTCACACGGCGGCGACCAAGGACACGGCCGAGGTGGTGCGGGCCCTGATCGCCGCAGGCGCGAATGTCAACGCGCGAACCGAAGACGGTGAAACGCCTCTTCACAAGGCGGTGTGGTATGGCAAGACCGAGGCCATGCGAGCCATGCTTGACGCAGGCGCGGATGTCAACGCACTGGACGAATACGGCCTTACGCCGCTTCACTGCGCGGCGAGATGTGGCACCGTCAAGGCGGTGCAGGCCCTGATCTATGCGGGTGCAGATATTGACGCGCGGGACAATGATGGCCTGACGCCGCTTCACCATGCGGCGCGGCATGGCACGCCCCGGATGTTGCGGACCTTGATCTACGTCGGCGCGAATGTCAATGCGCGGGACAACTACGGCCAGATACCGCTTCACCACGCCGCGGAAAATGGCACGGCCGGGATGGTGCAAGCTCTGATCGCCGCAGGTGCGCACATCGCGGCGCGGGACGAATTCGGCCATACGCCGCTTGACTTTGCTACGAGGATGGGCAACGTCGAGACAAACTATGCTCTGCTTGATGCAGGCAAGGACATCGCGGCGCGAAACGCGGACATCGCAGCGCGGGCCGAAGACGGCCGAACGCCGCTTCACATAGCGGCGGCGGAATTATTCGCAGAAGATGAAGTGCGGGATTTGATCGACGCCGGCGCGGATATCGAGGCGCGGGACAAAGACGGCCGTACGCCGCTTCACCTGGCGGCGGCGGAATTCTTCACGGAAGATTCCGTGCAATATCTGATCGCCGCAGGCGCAAAAATCGGGGCGCGTGATAATTTCGGCCGTACACCGCTTCACATAGCGGCGGCGGCGGCGGAAGGCACCGCCGAGATGGTGCAACACCTTATCGCCGCAGGCGCAAAAATCGGGGCGCGTGATAATTTCGGCCGTACACCGCTTCACATAGCGGCGGCGGCGGCGGAAGGCACCGCCGAGATGGTGCAACACCTTATCGCCGCTGGTGCGAACATCAAGGCGCGGGACATACAAGGCCAAATACCGGCCGACTTTGCCGAGGAGAACGAGGCCGTGCGCGATGATCCGGTGTTTTGGGAATTGAACGAAGGGCGGTTTGACTGATCCGAAACCGATGCGCACACGGTAAGGGGGTGCCACGCCAGTGGCAGGCCCCCGCCTTGCCCTGCGCCCCCTTGCGCCGCGCGGTCCTTGCCCTGTGCCGCCATCTGTGCCAATCTGCCGCCAGGTCTCTGGACGCGTGAAATTTTGAGAGGAAAACCCGAATGAAACACCTAATTACAACGGGCACCACAACGGCACCGGCCCAGGGCGAGGTCTGCAACTGGACGAAGTTTGGCTTCTGGAACGACGCAACCGCTGCCCGCGTGGCGGAGTGCATCGCCGCCGGTGCGAATGTCAACGCGCGGAGTAAAAAGGGCAGGACGCCGCTTCACCGTGCGGCGGCATATGGCACGGCCGGGATAGTGCAAGCCATGATCGACGCCGGCGCGAATATCAACGCGCGGGACAAAGACGGCGAAACGCCGCTTCACGTGGCGGCGAGATGGGGCAATGCCGAAGCCGTGCGAGCCATGATCGACGCGGGCGCGGACATCGCGGCACGGGACGAAGGTGGCCAGACGCCGCTTCACTGGGCGAAAACCGCCGAGCTCGTGCGGATCCTGATCGATGCAGGCGCGAATATCAAGGCACGAAGCAAAGACGGCTGGACACCGCTTCATCTCGCGGCGTTGTTAGGTAATGCCAAGGTGGTGCGGGCCATGATCGACGCCGGCGCGGACATCGCGGCACGGGACATAGACGACCAGACACCGGCCGACTATGCCGAGGAGAACGAAGCCGTGCGCAACGATCCGGTGTTTTGGGAATTGCACGACGCGCGGTTTGACTGATCCGCAACCGATGCGCACCCGGCAGGGGGTGCCGCTCGTGGCAGGCCCCCGCCTTGCCCTGCGCCCCCTTGCGCCGCGCGGTCCTTGCCCTGTGCCGCCATCTGTGCCAGCCTGCGGGAACGTATCATCAGGGAGGTCAAAACCCATGCCAACGGGAGACGCAGATCGCATTCGCCAGCACGTGCTGGACACGTACATCGCGCGCGCCCGTGCACAGGGCAAATCTTATGTTGAGGTGCGCGCGCGGGATGTAAACATCGATCTCAATCTGAAAAAACATTACCGGAACATTCGTCAGACACTGGAGGGCGAGAAATTTCAAAACCTCGCCCAGGTCAGCCCCCCGAAACAGATTGGTCCCCGCGAAAGCGCATCGACAGTCTTCCGCTTCCGCCTGTAACCTGCCCCCATGACATGGCCCGCGAACCGCACACCGCAGCATTTGCGTGACAGCGACGCCGCCGCCGGGTTTGAGGTGGCCGGGGAGTTTCAGCGGTTCTCACAAATGAACGATATCTTCACCCGCGCCTTTTGGGATGATCGGGTGCGCAGTGCCGACAGTGCCGCGTTTTTTGCCAGTTACCGCACGGGGGCCACCCCGCGGCGGGGCGACGGGTTCACGCAGGCCGATTTCGCCCTGCGCAACGCGGCCTGGCTGATCTCTGACATCATCTCGGAACGCAACGCGGACAGGGGCGAGCGGGAAGGATTTCAGGCTCCCATCCGCCCCTGTGCGCCCGTGGCCGAAACGCAGGCCGACCTGGGCACACCAGCCACCGCCGCCGCTGCCGTCAAAAAGGTCGCGCGCCTGTTCGGGGCTGACCTTGTGGGGATCACCGACCTGGATCTGCGCTGGCATTATGCGGACCGCCCTGATGTGCGCACGATGCGCCCCGTGCCGAATGACCTGCCCCCGGACCTGACCCACGTTATCGTCCTGGGCCACGCCATGGATTACGCGCTGGTGGAAACCTACCCCTCGGCCCTGGCGGGCGCGGCAACGGGGCGCGAATACAGCCACGAGGTGGCCATCGTCATGCAGCTGGCCACCTGGCTGCGCAATCTGGGCTATCAGGCGGTGGCCAGCATGAACGATACCGCGCTGGTGATCCCCTATGCGATCAAGGCCGGGCTGGGCGAATACGGGCGCAACCAGATGGTGCTCACCCCCGAATTCGGCCCGCGCGTGCGGTTTTCCAAGATTTTCACTAACCTGGCCCTGGCCACCGATGGCCCGAAACCCCTGGGCCTGACCGCCTATTGCGCCAACTGTACGGCCTGCGCGGCGGCCTGTCCGGTCAGGGCCCTGCCCTTTGGCCCCCCGATTCCGGGACGGAGGTCGCGGCCAGCTCCCCCTCCACACAACGGGGGGTGCGGAAATGGTCATCAAATGCGGAAGCGTGTTTCGGCTACTGGACAAAGATCAAAACCGATTGCGCCATCTGCATGCGCGTCTGCCCGTTCAACCGAACCTATGATCGGTGGCGGGACCGCCTGTGGCGCTGGCTTGCCACGGGCCACGCTGGCACATTCGGCAGGCGCCTGGCGCAATGGCAGCAGGCCCGCCAGGGCAAACGCCCCCGCCGCCGTCCCGCCGACTGGTGGCGCGCCCCCTGACCCCCACGGCCACGCGGGGCCGCGGCCGCTGAAGCTGCGTACACAACAGGCTGGACGCGCCGCGCACCGGCGGGTATGAACCCGGTATAAACCGCCCTGTCAACCCGTGTGCTTCGGCCTGTGCTGCCGCACGGACTGGGCAAACACCTGTCAAGGAGGCCACAGATGGTGTCCCGCGTCATTCCCGTGGATCCCTTCGATCTGGTGATTTTCGGCGGCACAGGTGATCTGGCGCGGCGCAAGATTCTGCCGGGCCTCTATCGCCGCTTCAGGGCTGGCCAGATGCCGCCTGACAGCCGCGTGATCGGGGCCGCGCGCGCCCAGCAAGACGTTGACGCCTGGCGCACGTTTGTTCACGGCGCGATCACCGAATTCGTCGCGCCCGCAAAGCAGGATCAGGAGGCGATTGCCGCCTTTCTGAACGTGCTGCACTACATCCCCATCGACGCCAGGGGCGAAGGCGGCTGGCCCGAACTGGCCCAAACCATGCGCGATGGCGTCACCCGGGCCTTCTACTTCTCGGTCGGGCCTGGCCTGTTTGGGGATCTGGCCCGGTGCCTGCACCGGCACAACATCGCCTCCGGAACCTGCCGGGTGGTCGTGGAAAAACCCTTTGGCCACGATCTGGCCAGCGCACGCACCCTGAACGCAACGCTTGCGGCCTATTTCCAGGAACAGCAGATTTACCGCATTGACCACTACCTGGGCAAAGAGACGGTACAGAACCTGATGGCGGTGCGCTTTGCCAACGTGCTGTTTGAACCCCTGTGGAACGCGCAATTCATCGATCACGTGCAAATCACGGTCGCGGAAACCGTCGGTGTCGGCGGGCGGGGCGGCTATTACGACACATCCGGCGCAATGCGCGATATGGTGCAGAATCACCTGATGCAGCTTTTGTGCCTGACTGCGATGGAACCGCCAGGCCGGTTTGAACCCGACGCCGTCCGTGACGAGAAGCTTAAGGTTATCCGCGCGCTGGAACCGTTGCACCAGGCCGATATTGTGCGCGGGCAATACGCCAAGGGGGCCGCGCCCGCGTATCTTGACGACGTCGGGGACCACGACAGCCGCACCGAAAGCTTCATTGCCCTGAAGCTGCACATTGCCAACTGGCGCTGGAACGGCACGCCCTTTTACCTGCGCACGGGCAAGCGGCTCAAGGCGCACAGGTCCGAGATCGCCGTGCAGTTCAAGGAACCGCCGCATTCGATTTTCGATGCCGATGCGGGGGGCCGCGCGAATGTGCTGTCAATCCGCCTGCAGCCCGATGAGGGCATCGATCTGCGCGTCACCATCAAGGAGCCGGGGCCAGGCGGCATGCGGCTGCTGGATGTACCCTTGGACATGACCTTTGCCGACGCGCTGGGGGCCGACGCCGGGGACGTGCCCGATGCCTATGAACGGCTGATCATGGATGTGATCCGCGGCAACCAGACGCTGTTCATGCGCGGGGATGAGGTCGAGGCCGCCTGGGCCTGGACGGACCCGATCATCCGGGCCTGGACTGCGCGCGGCGACAGGCCCCTGGCCTATGACCCCGGCAGCGCAGGGCCGGAAGACGCGCTGATCCTGCTGTACCGGGACGGGCGCCGCTGGCGGGATATCGCCCCATGAGGCGGCTGGTGGAATACCCCGACCGGGAGCTGATGCTGCTGGACGTGGCCAATCAACTGGCGGGGGAATTGGCCGATTGCCTGCGCCGGCAAAAAACGGCCTGTTTCTGTGTGCCGGGCGGGTCCACGCCGGGGCCCGTCTTTGATGTGCTCAGCGAACAGGCACTGGACTGGAACCGGGTATCCGTCATCCTGAATGATGAGCGCTGGGTGCCCGAATCGCATCCGCGCTCCAACACCCGGCTGCTGCGCGAACGCCTGCTGGTCTCACGGGCCGCGGTGGCCTGTCTTGTCCCGCTGTGTCATCCCGCCGCCACCCCCGAAGGGGGCATCGACAGCCTGATCGCGGGGGTCAGGGAACACTTGCCGATTTCGGTTCTTCTTCTGGGCATGGGCGCGGACATGCACACCGCCAGCCTGTTTCCCGGCGCGGACCGCCTGGCAGAGGCCCTGGCCCCCGATGCGCCCATCCTGATGCCCATGCGCGCCGCCAGCGCGGGGGAGCCGCGAATCACCCTGACCGCGCCGGTTCTGAACGCTGCAATGTCCAGGCACATCATCCTGACTGGCCGTGAAAAACGCGATGCGCTGGACCGTGCAGCCCATCTGGATCCGATGCAGGCCCCCATCCGGGCGGTCTGGTCCGATGCGGTCGTGCACTGGGCGGAATAGGTCGATATGTCAATCTGGGATGAGCTAAGGGCCCACCGCGCCGCGCAATCCGGGGGCCGGATTCTGGACCTGTTCGATGACCCGAACCGGGCCGCGCTCTTTTCGCGGCAGGCCGATGGACTGCTGTTCGACTTCTCAAAAACCATGCTTGATGCCACCGCCCTGTCTCTGCTGCTGGACCTGGCCCGCCACGCCGGTGTCACGACCCGGCGCACGGCGATGTTCGCCGGGGCCAGGATTAATGAGACCGAAGACCGTGCGGTGTTGCACACGGCCCTGCGGGCCCCGCACGGGCCGATCCTGGTTGATGGCACGGACGTCATGCCCGGGGTGCTGGCCACCCGCGTGCGCCTGGCGCGGTTCGCGGAAGATGTGCGCACGGGCCGCTGCACGGGGCAGGGCGGGGCAATCACCGATGTGGTGAATATCGGGATCGGCGGCTCTGACCTGGGCCCCGCCATGGCGGCAATCGCGCTGGCCCCCTGTCACGACGGGCCACGCCTGCATTGCGTGTCCAACGTTGACGGCGCACATATCCACGATACGCTAAAACACCTCGACCCGGCGCGAACCCTGGTGATTGTCGCCTCAAAAACCTTCACAACCATTGAGACGATGACAAACGCCGAAACCGCCCGCGCCTGGATGGCGGCGACCGTTCCCCGTCCGGGCGCGCAGTTCGTGGCACTGTCCTCGGCGGTTGAAGCCGCCGCGCAATTTGGCATCGCGCCGGACCGGGTCTTTGGGTTTGCGGATTGGGTCGGCGGGCGCTACTCGCTTTGGGGCCCGATCGGGCTTGGGCTGATGCTGGCCATCGGCCCCGAAATGTTCGATCAGCTGCTGGCGGGCGGCCACGCCATGGACCGCCATTTTCAAAACGCCGCCCTGGCCGATAACTTGCCCGTCCTCTTGGCACTGGTGGGCATCTGGCACAACCAGATTTGCGGTTACGCCACCCGCGCCGTTCTGCCCTATGAGCAGCGGCTGTGCCGCTTTCCCGCCTATCTGCAGCAGCTGGAAATGGAATCAAACGGCAAAAGCGTGGCCATGGACGGCAGCCCGCTGACCGAACACAGCGGCCCCGTCGTGTGGGGGGAACCCGGCACAAACGGGCAGCATGCCTTTTATCAGCTGCTCCATCAGGGCACCCGCATCATCCCCTGTGAATTCATGGTCGGGGCACGGGGCCACGCGCCGCATATGGCCCGTCAACACCGCCTTCTGGTGGCTAATTGTCTGGCCCAGTCCGAGGCCCTGATGCGCGGCCGGACCCTGGAACAGGCCACCGCGCACATGGCTGCCAGGGGGCTTGAAGGCCCGGAATTGCAGCGTCAGGCGCGCCACCGGGTGTTCCCGGGCAACCGCCCGTCAACCACCCTGGTCTACCCGCAGCTCACGCCGTTCGTTCTGGGCCAGCTGATCGCGCTTTATGAGCACCGGGTGTTCGTTGAGGGCGTGATTCTGGGCCTCAACCCCTTCGATCAATGGGGGGTGGAACTGGGTAAGGAACTGGCCCTGACGCTGGAACCGATCCTGACCGGTGCCCGCGCTGGTGCGGGCAAGGACGGCTCTACCCTGATGCTGGCCGAAACCATCCGCCGGGGACAGGGCGTTTAGTGCACCGGTCCGGATGGCTGTAAGGTGCGGGACAGCCATGGAACACGACCACGGAACCTGATCAGAACCGGCGGATTAAGCGACTGGAGCGGGTAACGGGAATCGAACCCGTAACTTAAGCTTGGGAAGCTCGCGTGATACCTTTTCACCATACCCGCGCCTGGGCCACAGAGCATAGCAGGATACCGGGTGCGCGTCAACGGGGGTGCGTGATCATCCGCCGCGGCTTTGCATGGTGGCCCGGTGCCCCGCTACAACACCTGTGCCTGGCGCAAGGCGGCAGGGTGTCCGCAGGGCACCCCCGCCGGATCATCGGCGGCGGCGGCGGCCCCCCTTGCCAGCCCCCGCACCGCCCGCGCCATGGGCCACCTGTGGCAGGGGTACCACTCTGGCCAGTTCCGGGAACGGGTCGGTGGCGTGCGGGATCGCGCTGGCGTTGATGAAATGCGCCTGAAATCCTGGCGCGACGGCGGTTTCAACCTTGTGAATGCGGCTGACGATCCCCTCAATCTCTGCCCGTGCGGTGCGGTTGCACAGGGCAATGCGCGCCCCGTGGCCCGCGGCATTGCCTGCACTTGTTACCTTGTCCAGGGGCGCATCGGGGATCATGCCCAGCACCATGGCGTGTTTCGGGCTGATATGCGCCCCAAACGCCCCGGCCAGAACAATCCGGTCAACCTTGTCAACGCCCAACTGGTCCATCAGTAGCCGCGCCCCCGCATACAATGCCGATTTCGCCAGCTGGATGGCCCGCACATCGCCTTGCGTCACGCTGATGCGGGGCCCCCCGCCGGCACTGCCATCGTGCAGCACATAGGCAAAGGTGCGGCCCTCGGGTTCACAGCGGCGGGTTCCCGTTGCCTCCGGCCCGCCGATCAGACCCGAGGCGTCAAGCACGCCTGCCATGCGCATTTCGGCCAGTGCCTCGATAATGCCGGACCCGCAAATGCCCGTCACGCCGGTGGCGGCGGTCGCCGCGGCAAAGCCGGGCTCATCCGACCACAGCGCGCACCCGACAACGCGAAACCGCGGCTCCAGGGTTTCGGGGTCAATCTTGACCCGCTCAATGGCCCCCGGCGCGGCGCGCTGGCCGGCACTGATCTGCGCCCCCTCAAAAGCCGGCCCGGTGGGGGACGAACAGGCCAGAACCCCTTGGGTATTGCCCAGCAGAATCTCGGCATTGGTGCCGACATCGACGATCATGACAAGGTCTTCCGACTGATCCGGCCGCTCGCTCAGCGCAACGGCGGCAGCATCCGCGCCCACATGCCCCGCAATGCAGGGCAGGATGTAGGTTTGCGCCTGCGGGCTGCCGGCGGTCAGGTCCAGGGTTTGGGCGGGCAGCGTGATGGCCCCTGACACCGCCAGCGCAAAGGGTGCCTGCCCCAGTTCCACCGGGTCAATCCCCAGCAACAGGTGATGCATCACGGGATTGCAGACAATCGTCAGCTCAAAAATCAGCGCGGGGGAAATCCCGGCCGCGTCCGCGATCCCGGCGACCAGCGTGTTCAGGGCCTCACGCACGGCGGCCGTCATCTCGGCAGCACCACCGGGGGTCATCATGGCATAAGACACCCGGCTCATCAGGTCTTCGCCAAAGCGGATTTGCGGGTTCATAAGACCGGAAGAGGCACGCACCTCTCCACTGGCAAGATCGCACAGATGCGCCGCGATGGTGGTTGAACCCAGATCAACCGCCAGCCCATAGAGCCCGCCCTGGTGCAGGCCGGGCCAGACGTCAAGAATCTGCGGTACCTCCGCACCTGCGGGGGTGTGAAGCGCAACGCTCACCTGCCATCCCCCCTTGCGCAGGGCTGGCTGCAGTTTGCACAGAACCGCCGGATCGGCCCGCGCGTGGTCTATGCCCCATTGCGTCCGCAGCGCGGCGCACAAACGCTCCAGATCGCCCGACGGGCTGTGCATATCCGGCACCGCAACCTCTGCCAGCACCAGCCGCGTGGCCGGGGCCATGGTCATCGGACGGTCAAGGGCTGCCTTGCGCACCACCTGGCGGTGAACCTGGCTTTCAGGCGGCACATCGATCACGGCATCGCCGCGGATGGTCGCCTGGCAGCCCAGCCGCCGCCCGCGTGCCAAGCCCCGCACCCGGTCATAGCGGGCCTCGACGGCATTCCAGTCCGACAACGCGGTGCGGGTGACTGTCACGCCATGCTTGGGAAAATCGCCATAGGACGGCGCGACCTGGCATTTGGAACATATGCCCCGCCCGCCGCAGACGCTGTCCAGATCAACGCCCAGCTGCCGGGCCGCTGTCAGGATCGGTGTGCCGACGGGGAACCGCCCGCGTTTGCCCGAAGGCGTGAAGATGATAAGGGGGTCGGTCCGTGCCATGCGCCACCTGCGTCGTGCTCGCCCCCGGGGTTGTAGCCCGCAGGCGGCTGTGCGCAATATCGCTTTGCGGTAAATTTCGCCAGGATACCGCCGGCCGGGGCGGTTGCGGAACGAATTTAGTGCCATCCCCGCGCGGAGCGGCTGCAAATCCGGGGCTGGCCCTTGCCAACAGAACCAAAAGGCCCGAACACTTGGTGCCAGTCACGGAATTTATAAGGGTTTGCCCCTTGCCTTGATGACAAACCCGAATACATCGTCAAACATTATGCGACCCGACCTCGGGCGGGCCGGGGGCGGGGCCGCACCCCGCCTACAGAAGGATGCGAAACAGATGACACGTCAGATGACCGGCGCACAGATGGTGGTAGAGGCCCTGAAGGATCAGGGCGTTGACACGGTATTCGGCTACCCCGGCGGTGCGGTGCTCCCGATCTATGACGAGGTCTTTCAGCAAAATGCGATTCGGCACATTCTGGTGCGCCATGAACAGGGTGCGGTGCACGCGGCCGAGGGCTATGCCCGCTCCACCGGCAGGCCCGGCGTGGTGCTGGTAACGTCGGGCCCGGGCGCGACCAACGCGGTAACGGGCCTGACCGATGCCTTGATGGATTCGATCCCGATTGTCGTTCTGACCGGCCAGGTGCCAACCTTCATGATCGGCTCTGACGCGTTTCAAGAGGCCGACACCGTCGGCATCACCCGCCCCTGCACCAAGATGAACTGGCTGGTGAAGGACACCGACACCCTGGCCGAAACCATGCACCAGGCGTTTCACATCGCCACCGCGGGCCGCCCCGGCCCGGTGCTGATCGACATTCCAAAGGACGTGCAGTTCGCCACCGGCACCTACACGCCCAAGGGCAAGGCCGGAACCGCGCAGTATCAGCCGCGCGTCAAGGGCGATGGCGGGATCATCACCGCCCTGGTCAAGGCCATGGAACAGGCCGAACGCCCGCTGTTCTACACCGGCGGCGGGGTGATCAACTCCGGCCCCCGTGCCAGCGCCCTGTTGCGCGAATTGGTGGCGGCCACCGGCTTTCCCGTGACCTCAACCCTGATGGGCCTGGGCAGCTATCCGGCCTCGGGCAGCAACTGGCTGGGGATGCTGGGCATGCACGGCCTGTACGAGGCCAACCTGGCGATGCATGGCTGCGATCTGATGATCAATGTCGGGGCCCGGTTCGACGACCGAATCACCGGGCGCATCGCCGATTTCAGCCCCGATTCGGTCAAGGCGCACATCGATATCGACCCCTCCTCAATCAATAAGGTGATCCACGCGGATTTCCCGATCATCGGCGATGTCGGCCACGTGCTGGAAGACGTCCTGCGCATCTGGACATCCCGCGGGCGCAAAACGAACGCGGCGGGCCTTCGGAACTGGTGGGCCAGGATCCAAGGCTGGCGGCAGGTGCGCTGCCTAGCTTACACGAATTCAGAACGGACCATCAAACCGCAATACGCCCTGGAACGGCTGGAGGCACTGACCAAAGATCGCAACCGTTATATCACAACCGAGGTCGGCCAGCATCAGATGTGGGCCGCCCAGTATATGGGGTTTGAGGAACCGAACCGCTGGATGACATCGGGCGGCCTGGGCACCATGGGCTATGGGGTGCCGGCCTCGATCGGGGTGCAGGTCGCCCACCCGGATGCGCTGGTCATCAATGTGGCCGGCGAAGCCTCCTGGCTGATGAACATGCAGGAAATGGGCACCGCGGTGCAGTACCGCCTGCCGGTCAAGCAATTCATCCTGAACAACGAACGCCTGGGCATGGTCCGCCAGTGGCAGGAGCTGCTGCATGGAGAGCGTTACAGCCATTCCTGGTCCGAGGCCCTGCCCGATTTCGTGAAACTGGCCCAGGCGTTCGGCTGCAAGGGCATCATCTGCACCAATCCGGCCCGCCTTGATGATGCGATTACAGAGATGCTGGACTACGACGGGCCGGTGATCTTCGATTGCGTGGTTGAAAAGCACGAAAACTGCTTTCCAATGATCCCGTCGGGCAAGGCCCATAACGAAATGCTGCTGGGCCAGGCCACGACGCAGGGCGTGATTGACGCCAGGGGCGGCGTGCTGGTGTAAGGGACTGGTGTAAAGGAACCGGCGCATCCTGTCACAGGGATTTTGCCTGGGCTCCGCCCCCCGGCACATGTCGGCTCGACTCGGCCTGCCGCCATCGCCTCGGGGAACCGCACGGTCAGCCGAATCGGGGCAATCACATCGGCCCAGGGCCGCAATGCGCCCGCCCGTGCATCCGCGAAACTACCCCGGGGCCGCAAATCGCCGTGCATTCTGGCCCTCCGCACAAGCACCGCAACAGAAATCCCAAAAAATCGTGGAACGGGCCGAATTGGGGGTTGCAAACCTGCCCCCCCTCCCCCCTTAACTCCAAGATGCCAGGTGCCCGAATCGGGTGGCTGGGCATAACAGCGGGGTCGCACCCGCACCGGACAACAAAGGAAACCTGAACTATGAGCAACACCATCAACAACCACTATGACCACGCTGGCAGACCTTTTGCGGACTACTGGTCTGATATTCTCCACGGAGTATGGAAGGGAGTCGGTTCCAACGGGGACGACCGGGCGGGTTACTCTGACTTTTTCACTGGAGCGGGATACCAATTCTGGTATGGCTTCGGTGGCAACGACTACGTGGAGGCCAATCACAATGGTCGCAAATGATGGTTCCAGGGCGGTTCCGGCATCGATACCATTGCGTACTCCCATGCGTGGACCGGTGTGCAAATCAGCCTCAAGGCGAATAAGGCTAAGTGGGGCTGGGGCACAGGCCCCGGGTCAACAGAGGATCATATCTCTGGCTTTGAAAACGTCATTGGCTCCCGTCACGCGGACACCATTGAAGGCTCTGCCGGGAACAACCGCATTGAAGGCGGTGCCGGGAATGACGCACTCAAAGGCAACGATGGGGATGATACCCTCATCGGTGGTGCCGGGGGTGATGCCCTTGACGGCGGTGCCGGGACAGACTGGGCCAGTTATGAAAACGCTGGTAGTGGTGTCACTGCATCTTTGAAAGGCTTTCAATTTGGAAGTGCCGAAGGGGATGCCTTGGGCGATACTTACAATGGCATCGAGAGTCTTCTTGGGTCCGCTCATAATGATCGTCTGGTTGGTGATAATGGGGCGAATCACATCAAGGGTAATCCCGGCGATGATATCCTTATGGGTGGTGCCGGTAACGATACACTTGATGGCGGTGCCAATGGTAACGATACACTTGATGGCGGTGCCGGGGCTGATACTTTCCTTTTCGGTTCCCAGTGGTCTCACGATTCAATCACCGACTTTGAGGTCGGCGTTGACAGGCTACTCTATATTCACGGTGACCCCTCCCGTCTGGATTTTACCGCATCCAAGGTTGATGCTGGTGTAAGCGTTACGTGGGGTCAGTTACATTCTTCCCTTACATTCCGGGATAAGGATCTGGCTTGGTGGGCAACTGCCGAGGCGGTTCTCTTTGGTGTGGTTCCCGAACCTGAAGTCACGCCGGAACCTGAGGCTGAAGTCACGCCGGAACCCGTGAACATGACAAAATCTAACAACCACTATGATCACACTGGTGCCAAGATTAAGGACTACTGGCCTTATCTCGCCCTCCCCTACGGCCACCGGAAGGGAATCGGTTCCAACGGGGATGACCGGGCGGGTTACTCTGACTTTGGCACTGGAGCGGGATACCAATTCTGGTATGGCTTCGGTGGCAACGACTACGTGAATGCCAATCAGAATGGCTTCAAAGGATGGTTCCAGGGCGGTTCCGGCACCGATACCATTGATTATTCTTTCGCGTATACCGGTGTGAACATAAATCTCCTCACAAATAAAGCCAGCTTTGGCACAGGCCCCAGGTCAACAGAGGATCATATCTCTGGCTTTGAAAACGTCATTGGCTCCCGCAACAATGATCACATCATTGGTGATTCCAATGATAACAGCATTAGTGGTGGTAGCGGGAACGATGTACTGGAAGGCCGTGACGGAGATGACACGCTCTTGGGGGGTAACGGTAACGACTCGCTCGAAGGTGGCAAAGGGGATGATGCCCTTTTGGCAGGCAAGGGCAACGATACGCTTGATGGTGGTGCCGGTTCTGACTGGGCCGACTATTCGGACGGGTTCACCGGAATCACCGTCAGGCTGGATCATGGCACGGCCACTTATGGCAGTGGATCAGAAAACTATCAGGACACCCTGCACAACTTTGAGAATGCCCAGGGATCCCGCCACAACGATTCCATTGTTGGTGATGATGGTGCGAATCACCTCAAAGGCAATCCGGGCGACGATACCCTCACCGGCGGTGCCGGGGCCGACACCCTGGACGGCGGCGCGGGCAGCGATACGGCCAGTTACGCGGCCTCAAGCGCAGGCGTGAACGTGAACCTGGGCACGGGCACCGCCTCGGGTGGCCACGCGACGGGCGATGTGCTGAACGGGATCGAGAACCTCATCGGTTCTGATCACGCCGACGCCCTCACCGGCAATTCCGGGGCCAACCATCTGACCGGCGGCGCGGGCAACGATACGCTTACCGGCGGCGCGGGTGCTGACACCCTGGACGGCGGCGCGGGCACCGATACCGCCAGCTATGCGGGGGCCGACGCGGGCATTGTAGTAAATCTGGGCCATGGACGCGGTTACGATGGTGCTGCTCTGAACGATTACCTGAAAAACATCGAAAATCTGCGCGGCTCATCCCACGGCGACGTCATCATCGGGGATGCTGGCAACAACCGGCTCGAGGGTGGCGCGGGCAACGATGTTATTGGGGGCGATGCCGGTGACGACGCGCTGCAGGGCCAAGCAGGCAATGACGTGCTCGAGGGCAGCACCGGGGCTGACACCCTGAACGGTGGCACCGGCACCGATACCGCCAGTTACGCCAGGTCAGACGCGGGCGTGGCGGTGAACCTGGGCCAGGGCACCGCCTCCGGTGGCCACGCGACGGGCGATGTGCTCAGCAGTATCGAGAACCTCATCGGCTCTGGTCACGCCGACTACCTTGTCAGCAATGTCGTGGCCAGCCTGCTGGACGGGCACGCGGGCGCGGACACGCTGCGCGGCGGTGGTGCGGCTGATACGCTCACCGGTGGCGCGGGCGATGACCGCCTGTGGGGGCATCAGGGTGATGACCGCCTGACCGGCGGCGCAGACCACGACCGCCTGGATGGCGGCGCAGACCACGACCGCCTGGATGGCGGCACCGGGCACGACACGCTGGAGGGCGGCGCAGGCCAGGATACCATTATCGGCAGGTCCGGGAATGATGTTCTGACCGGCGGCGCAGACCGCGATGTGTTCCTGTTCAAGGACAACTTCGGCACCGATGTCATCACAGACTTTGAGGATGGCATAGACCGGATCCTGATCAGGACCGACGGGGTCAGGTTCAAAGACCTGTCCATCACCGGCACGGGCACGGATGTGGACCGCGCGGCGGTCGTCAGCTGGGGCGCGGAGGGCGACAGCATCACGCTGGAGGGCGTGGACCATACGGACCTGACGCGGGCGGATTTCATCTTCTGGTGAAGCCCGCAGACGGGGGGCATTTTGCCTGGCGCGGTTTGGGCGGCGGTGCGTATTTGTTACCGCCGCCCGCATATGTATATGTACCACAATGCCCCCGCCCGCGCATCCGCGAAACTGCCCCCTGCGCACCCCGTGTTGAAAAAATTTAAGAAAGTTGCGGCACTGCCCCTTGAAGCGGCCGCACGCGGGGGCTATGTTCCCCCATAGCCACACTTTGAACCAGTGAAAGAACCCGCACCCTATGGCCCGGCAGCCCAGAATCGGCAATCAGCGCGACGACACATTCCTCGCACATTCCCATGCAGAGGCGTTTGACGGCTTGTTTGGCATCGATAGTGTCAACTATTCCCTGTCATCCAGCGCGGTAGAGGTGAACCTTGCCGCCCGAACCGCCACCCGTGACAATAAGTACACTGGTGCCGGCCAGTCTGGCTATGCCCAGGGTGACATCTACGCCAGCATTGAGAATGTCGCCGGCTCCAGTTTTGCCGACCACATTCGCGGCGATGACGGTAACAACTATCTGGACGGCGGCGGCGGGGACGATACGCTCCTCGGTGGCGGGGGCCGCGATACGCTGAATGGCGGTGACGGCAACAACCATCTGGACGGCGGCGGCGGGGACGATACGCTCCTCAGTGGCGGGGGCAACGATACGCTGAATGGCAATGACGGGGCCGACGGCATGAACAGCGGCGGCGGCAACGACGTGCTGGACGGTGGTCGCGGCAGCGACTCGCTGTATGGTGGCGCGAACAATGACGTGCTGGATGGCGGTGCGAACAATGACGTGCTGCGCGGTGAGGCAGGCGATGACACGCTGCGCGGCGGCACGGGCAACGACACGCTCGAGGGTGGCACGGACAGCGACTCGCTCATTGGCGGTGCGCAAAATGACGTGCTGCGCGGCGGCGCGGGCAAGGATACGCTCGAGGGCGGCGCGGGCCTTGACACGCTGGACGGCGGCGACGGCACCGATACCGCCAGCTATTCGAATTCGAATGGGGGGGTGTTCGTTTCACTGTATAGCGGCATAACCAGCGGCGGGGATGCGCAGGGCGACGTCTTGCGCAATATCGAGAATCTCATCGGCTCCACCCACGCCGACGCCATGATTGGCAATTCCGGGGCCAATATGCTCGATGGCGGCGCGGGGGATGACACGCTGTATGGCAGGGGCGGCAACGACGTGCTGGACGGCGGCAACAGCAATGACAGCCTCACTGGCGGCGACGGCAACGACACGCTCATCGGCGGCGCGGGTGCTGACACCCTGGACGGCGGCGCGGGTACTGACGGGGCCGATTACAGCGGCTCGGGTGCTGCCGTCAACGTGAACCTGGCCACGGGCACGGGCAGCGGCGGGGATGCCCATGGCGACAGTCTGACAGGTATCGATAACCTCATCGGCTCGGATCATGCCGACACGCTGGTCGGTGATGCCGCGGCCAATGCGCTGCAGGGCGGTGACGGGAACGATACGCTCACCGGCGGTTCGGGGGCTGACACGCTGGGCGGTGGCGACGGCACCGACACCGCCACCTATGCGGCGGCGATCAGTGCCGTCAGCGTGAACCTGGCCACGGGCAGAGGCACCAGTGGGGATGCCCAGGGCGACGTGCTGCGCGGTATCGAGAATCTCATCGGCTCGGACCTGGGCGATATCCTGGCCGGGGATGGCATGGACAATATGTTCAAGGGCCGCGGGGGGGGGGACAGACTTTTTGGCGCGGGCGGCAACGACACGCTGGACGGCGGCGCGGACAATGACGTGCTGGATGGCGGGGCGGGCAATGACGTGCTGGATGGCGGCGCGGGGGATGACCTGCTGGACGGCGGCACTGACAATGACGTGCTGGAGGGCGATACGGGCGATGACACGCTGCGCGGCGGCGCGGGCAATGACGTGCTGGAGGGCGGCGCGGACAATGACGGGCTGCGCGGCGGCACGGGCGATGATATGCTGCGCGGCGGCACGGGCAGCGACGTGCTCGAGGGCAGCGCGGGGGCCGACACGCTGGACGGTGGCGACGGCACCGATACGGCCAGTTATGCAGCCTCAGGCGCGGGCGTGAATGTGAACCTGGGCACTGGCATCAGCCGTAATGGGGATGCCCGGGGCGACATCTTGCGCAGCATCGAAAATCTCATCGGTTCTCATCGGGGTGACTCTCTGACCGGGGATGACGCGGCCAACCTGATCAGGGGCATCGGGTCGGGTGACGTGCTTTACGGCGCGGGCGGCAACGACACGCTGGACGGCGGCGCGGGGGATGACACGCTGCGTGGCGGCGTGGACAATGACGTGCTGGACGGTGGTGCGGACAATGACGTGCTGGATGGCGGCGCGGGGGCCGACACGCTGGACGGTGGTGACGGCACCGATACGGCCAGTTATGCGGCCTCAGGCGCGGGCGTGAACGTGAACCTGGGCACTGGCATCAGCCGTGACGGGGATGCCCGGGGCGACATCTTGCGCAACATCGAAAATCTTATCGGTTCGGATCAGGGCGACACCCTCGCCGGGGATGACGCGGCCAACATGATCGCGGGCATCGGGTCGGGTGACGTGCTTTACGGCGCGGGCGGCAACGACACGCTGCGCGGTGGTGCGGACAATGACGTGCTGCGCGGCGGCGCGGACAATGACGTGCTGGAGGGCGGTGCGGACAATGACGTGCTGGAGGGCGGCGCGGACAATGACGTTCTGCGCGGCGGCACGGGCAATGACACGCTGGACGGCGGCACGGGCAATGACACGCTGGACGGTGGTACGGGCAATGACACGCTGGACGGCGGCACGGGCAATGACGTGCTGGAGGGCGGCGCGGACAATGACACGCTGCAGGGCGGCGCGGGGGCTGATCGACTGGACGGTGGCGACGGCACCGATACGGCCAGTTATGCGGCCTCAGGCGCGGGCGTGAACGTGAACCTGGGCGATGGCACCGGCCGCGATGGGGATGCGCAGGGTGACATCTTGCGCAACATCGAAAATCTCGTCGGCTCAGACCATTTCGACAGCCTGCACGGGAATAACCGGGCCAATCTGCTGGCAGGCGGCGGCAGTTTTGATTTTGTGTATGGTGCCGGCGGCGATGACACATTGTTGGGCGGTGACGGCACTGATATCCTCTCTGGTGACGGCGGCAATGACGTGCTCGAGGGCGGCGCGGGGGCTGATCGACTGTCTGGCGGCACCGGCTCCGATACCGCCAGCTACGCGGATTCAAACACGGACGTGAACGTGAACCTGGGCACCGGCACCGCCTCCGGTGGCCATGCCACGGGCGACACGCTGACGAGTATTGAGAACCTGACCGGATCTGGCCATGCCGACACGCTGACCGGGGATGATGCAGCCAACCTGCTGGACGGCGGCGCGGGCAACGACACCCTCGAGGGCGGCGCGGGTGCCGATACCCTGGACGGCGGCGACGGCACCGATACCGCCACCTACGCGGGCTCGAAAACTGGCGTGAATGTGAACCTGGACACCGGCACCGGCACCAGTGCCTATGTGGGGGCCAAGGTTATCTTGCGCCCAATCGACACATTGTTCAGCATCGAAAACCTGATTGGCAGTTCGCATAACGATGATCTCACCGGTGATTCGGGTGATAACCTTCTGGACGGTGGCAGTGACGGTAACGACACGCTGCGCGGCGGCGCGGGCCATGATACGCTGCGCGGCGGCGCGGGCCACGACAAGCTGACCGGCGGCATTGGCAACGACGTGCTGGATGGCGGTGCGTGGGCCGACATTCTGGACGGCGGCACGGGCGATGACGCGCTGAACGGCGGCGCGGGCGATGACACGCTGAACGGCGGCGATAACAATGATACGCTGGATGGCGGCATCGGGGATGATCATATTACCGGTGATGACGGGGCAGACACGTTAAACGGCGACAGGGGCAATGATACGCTGGACGGCGGCGCGGGTATCGATACCGCCACCTATACAACATCAGGCGCGGGCGTGAACGTAAACCTGGGCACCGCCACCGGCACCGGTGGCCACGCGGCGGGCGATGTGTTGCGCAGTGTCGAAAACCTCATCGGCTCGGATCATGACGACACCCTCGCCGGCGATGCCGCGGCCAACGTACTGCAGGGCGGCACTGGCAACGACGTGCTTGAGGGCAGCGCGGGGGGCGATGCCCTGGACGGCGGCGCGGGCACCGATACGGCCAGCTATGCGGGTTCGGACACGGGCGTGCGTGTGAACCTGGGTACCGGCCGGGCCAAGGGCGGCCACGCGGCGGGCGATGTGCTGAACGGAATCGAGAACCTCATCGGCTCGGATCATGCCGACACCCTCGCTGGTGATGATGCGGCCAATGTGCTGCAGGGTGGTGACGGGAATGATACGCTCACCGGCGGCGCAGGGGCCGATACACTCTTCGGCGGTGCTGGCACGGATACGGCCAGCTACGCGGCCTCAAGCGCGGGCGTGGAAGTGAACCTGGGTCAGGGCACCGGCACCGGTGGCCACGCGGCGGGCGATGTGCTGCGCGGTATCGAGAACCTCATCGGCTCCACCCACGCCGACTTCCTCAATGGGGATTCGGGTGATAACACGCTGGACGGCGGCGCGGGCAGGGACGTTCTCGTCGGTAGGGCAGGGGCCGATACCTTGGACGGTGGCGCGGGCACGGATATGGCCAGTTACGCAGGTTCAGACACGGGCGTGCATGTGAACCTGGGCGATGGCACCGCCTCGGGTGGCCACGCGGCGGGCGATGTGCTGCGCGGTATTGAGAACCTTGCGGGGTCCAGCCATGCTGATAACCTGACCGGGGATGACGCGGACAACCATCTGAACGGCCATGCGGGGGCCGACACGCTGATGGGTGGTGCAGGTGTCGACACGCTGGTGGGTGGCGCCGGGGATGACCAGCTCACTGGCGGGAACAACGCGGACACGCTGGACGGTGGCATCGGGGCCGATACCCTGGACGGCGGTGCCGGTACGGATACGGCCAGTTACGCGGGCTCGGACGCAGGCGTGAACGTGAACCTGGGCCAGGGCACCGGCACCGGTGGCCACGCGGCGGGCGACGTGCTGCGCGGCGTCGAAAATCTCATCGGCTCGGATCATGCCGACAGCCTCACCGGGGATAGTGCGGCTAATGTGCTGCAGGGTGGCGTGGGTAACGACGCGCTCGAGGGCGGCGCGGGGGCCGATACCCTGGACGGCGGCACTGGCACGGATACCGCCACCTACGCGGGCTCCGACGTGGGCGTGAACGTGAACCTGGGCACCGGCATCACCTCTGGTGGCCACGCGGCGGGCGATGTGCTGCGCAGCGTCGAAAATCTCATCGGCTCGGATCATGCCGACACCCTCGCCGGCAATGCCGCGGCCAACGTACTGCAGGGCGGCGCGGACAATGACATCCTGGGCGGCGGCGCGGGGGCCGATACCCTGGACGGCGGCGCGGGCACCGATACGGCCAGTTACGCGGGCTCGGACACGGGCGTGAATGTGAAGCTGGGCACCGGCATCACCTCTGGTGGCCACGCGGCGGGCGATGTGCTGCGCAGCATCGAAAACCTTATCGGTTCGGATCATGCCGACAGCCTCACCGGGGAGGGTGCGGCCAATGCGCTGCAGGGCGGTGACGGGAACGACACGCTCACCGGCGGCGCAGGCAACGACACGCTCATCGGCAACGATGGAAATGACAGCCTCACCGGCGGTGCGGATACAGATACGCTGGTGGGCGGCGTGGGTAACGATACGCTCACCGGCGGCGCAGGGGCCGATGCGCTGGGTGGCGACGCGGGCACGGATACGGCCAGTTACGCGGGCTCGGACGCGGGCGTGAATGTAAACCTGGGTCACGGTACCGGCAGCGGTGGCCACGCGGCGGGCGATGTGCTGCGCAGTGTTGAAAACCTCATCGGCTCGGATCATGCCGACAGCCTCACCGGGGATGACGGCGACAACCGGCTGCAGGGCGGTGGCGGAAACGATACGCTCATCGGCGGCGCAGGGGCCGATACCCTGGACGGTGGTGCCGGTCCGGATACGGCCGGCTACGCGGGCTCGAACGCGGGCGTGAATGTGAATCTGGCCACGGGCCGCGGCACCGGTGGCCACGCGGCGGGCGATGTGCTGCGCAGCATCGAAAACCTCATCGGCTCGGATCATGCTGACAGCCTCACCGGGGATGACAGCAACAACCGGCTGAACGGCGGTGCGGGTAACGACGCGCTGATGGGCGGCGCAGGTGTCGACACGCTGGTGGGTGGCGGGAACAATGACATGCTGCATGGCGGCGCGGATGCGGACACGCTGGACGGCGGTGCAGGGGCCGATACGCTGCACGGCGGTGCAGGCACGGATACGGCCATCTATGCGGGATCGGACGCGGGCGTGAATGTGAACCTGGGTCAGGGTACCGGCACCGGTGGCCACGCGGCGGGCGATGTTCTGGGCAGTATCGAAAACCTCATCGGCTCGGATCATGCCGACAGCCTAACCGGGGATGACAGCAACAACCAGCTGAACGGCGGCGCGGGGGCCGATACCTTGGACGGTGGCATTGGCACGGATACGGCCACCTACGCGGGCTCGGACGCGGGCGTGAATGTGAACCTGGGCCAGGGCACCGCCTCTGGTGGCCACGCGACGGGCGATGTTCTGGGCAGTATCGAAAACCTCATCGGCTCGGATCACGCCGACAGCCTCACCGGGGATAGTGCGGCCAATGCGCTGCAGGGCGGTGACGGGAACGATACGCTCACCGGCGGCACTGGCGCGGATACGCTGGATGGCGGCACTGGCGCGGATACGGCCAGCTACGCGGGCTCGAACGCGGGCGTGAACGTGAACCTGGCCACGGGCCGCGGCACTGGCGGCCACGCGGCGGGCGATGTGCTGCACAATATCCGCAACCTGATCGGCTCGGACTACGCCGACGACTTCGCCGGGGATGACAGTGACAACTTCCTGAACGGCGGTAAGGGCGATAACACGCTGAACGGTGGCGCGGGAAATGACACCCTTATCGGTGGCGATACAAATGATTTCCTCGACGGCGGCGCGGGTGATGACTGGCTGTTGGGTGGCCGATGGTCTGATGCGCTGTTCGGCGGCGATGGCTCCGATACGGTCAGCTACGCAGGCTCGGACGCGGGCGTGAATGTGAACCTGGGCCGGGGTACCGCCTCGGGTGGCCACGCGCAGACCGATTTGCTGGTCAGCATCGAAAATCTTATCGGCTCGGACCACGCAGACAGTCTCACCGGAGATGACAGCGACAACCGGCTGCAGGGCGGTGGCGGGAGCGATACACTCACCGGCGGTGCCGGGGCCGACACCTTCGTATTCGCTTCCCTCGACGGCGATACCATCACTGATTTCAGTGTCGGTACAGACCGCATCGAGCTCATCACGACCACCGAACAGCCAGGCGCATGGACCGTGACCGACTCGGGCGATGATGCCGTTGTCACGTGGAACGGTGGCACCCTGACACTGACTGGCGTGGATCATGCACTTGTAACGGAAACGTCCCTTGTCTTCACAGATCCCCCCCCCGCCCCGATATATAACACCACGCGATTTATCGGCGATGACGGGAATAACAACCTCGTCGGTGGTAACGGGAAAGATTTCATCGACGGCGGTGCAGGCAACGACACGCTCACCGGCTATGGGCGTAACGATACGCTGGAGGGCGACGCGGGCGATGACTTCCTGAACGGCGGCGCGGGGGCCGATATGCTGGATGGCGGCACTGGCATGGATTGGGCCACCTATGTTGGCTCGGACACGGGCGTGAATGTGAATCTGGCCACGGGCCGCGGCACCGCTGGCGACGCGGCGGGCGATGTACTGAACAGCATCGAAAACCTCGTAGGCTCGGACCATGCCGACAGCCTCACCGGGGATGACAGCGACAACCAGTTGGCCGGCGGTGCGGGTAACGACACGCTCATCGGCGGCGATGGAAATGATAACCTCACCGGCGACGCGGGCGATGACTTCCTGGACGGCGGTGCGGGGGCCGATACACTCCTCGGCGGGGATGGCACCGATACGGCCATCTACGCAGGCTCGGACGCGGGCGTGCATGTGAACCTGGCCACTGGCACCGCCTCTGGTGGCCACGCGGCGGGCGATTTGCTGGTGGGAATCGAGAACCTGATTGGCTCTGGCCACGCGGACACGCTGACCGGGAATGATGCGGCCAATATGCTGGATGGCGGCGCGGATAATGACACGCTGCAGGGCGGCGCAGGGGCGGATACGCTCACCGGCGGTGCTGGCACGGATACGGCCACCTATGCGGGTTCCGACGCAGGCGTGCATGTGAACCTGGGCGACGGCACCGCCTCTGGCGGGGATGCCGAGGGCGATGTGCTGACGGGTATTGAGAACCTTATCGGCTCTGGCAACGCGGACATGCTGGCCGGGGATGACACGGCCAATATGCTGGACGGCGGCGCGGATAATGACACGCTGCAGGGCGGCGCGGGGGCCGATACGCTGGACGGCGGCACTGGCACGGATATGGCCAGTTACGCAGGTTCAGACGTGGGCGTGCATGTGAACCTGGGCGATGGCACCGCCTCGGGTGGCCATGCGGCGGGCGATGTGCTGAACAGCATCGAGAACCTGCGCGGCTCGGACCATGCCGACAGTTTGGCCGGGGATGACGCGGCCAATATGCTGGACGGCGGCGCGGGCAATGACATGCTGGACGGCGGCGCGGGCAATGACATGCTGGACGGCGGCGCGGGGGCCGACACGCTGGATGGCGGTGCAGGCACGGATACGGCCAGTTACGCAGGTTCAGACGCAGGCGTGCATGTGAACCTGGGCGACGCCACCGCCTCTGGCGGGAATGCCGAGGGCGATGTGCTGACGGGTATTGAGAACGTGATTGGCTCTGGCAACGCGGACATGCTGGCCGGGGATGACGCGGCCAATATGCTGGGCGGCGGCGCGGGCAATGACACGCTGAACGGCGGCGCGGGGGCCGATACGTTGACTGGCGGGGCAGGGGCGGATACCTTCGTGTTCACGTCCCTCGACGGCGATACGATCACCGATTTTGAGGTCGGCACAGACCGTATCGAACTTGTCTCAACCACTGGGCAGTCGGGCGAATGGACTCTGGCCGCCAGCGGCGATGATGCTGTGCTCACATGGAATGGCGGTACCGTGACGCTGACAGGCGTTGATCCTGCACTTGTGAGTGATATTTCCCTTGTTATCAGCACCCCGCCTGGTTCGGACCAGGCCAGCACGCTGGAGGGCGGCACGGGTGATGACAGCATCACTGGCGGCGACAACGACGACAATATCAGCGGTGGCACCGGCAATGATACGATTGACGGCAGTGAGGGCGACGACAATATCAGTGGCGGCGATAACGATGACGTGGTAAGCGGCGGCAACGGCAACGATACCATCAACGGGGATGGCGGCGAAGATACGGTCGATGGCGGCACGGGTGACGACAGCATCAATGGCGGCGACAACGATGACCAGGTGACTGGCGGCACCGGCAACGACACGGTTGACGGTGGTGAGGGCGATGATAACATCAGTGGCGGCGATAACGATGATCTGGTGACGGGTAACACCGGCGACGATACCATCAACGGGGATGGTGGCGAAGATACTGTCGACGGCGGCACGGGTGACGACAGCATCACTGGCGGCGACAACGAC
>JACONJ010000050.1 GCA_014323785.1 Paracoccaceae bacterium
ACACCCCGATGAGCGTGGTTTCGGCTTTACAATTCATCAATCACGAGATTGACGCCCACAACGAAGGGATGCATGATGAATTTGACGCGCCCACCCGTTTTGCCTTGCGCTGGTATGCGCAATTCGGGTATGAACAGGGGGATTTCGGGTTCGCCGATACCATGGCACGGGCGCAGGGAATTTCGGTTGACGCCATTACACGGGAACGGGTAATTATCGCCCGCGCGGGCAAGGTGGCCCTGACGCAACGGGACGCATTGGGTGAGGCCCCGGACCTTCAGAAATGCCCGGCATGGATGGCCTGCCAATACCTGATAAACGCCTATGAGGAGGGCGGGGAGCGGGAAGCCGCCCGCACCATCAAACGCATGGGCGGGGAACAGGCGGGGAATGTTAACGCCCTAGCCTATGCCATGCACGGCCACTGTGAAAAACGAAAGGACGCGCAGGAAGCCGTGTTCTATAACGGGCTGGTTGGGGTGTGGACGGACCTGGTGGTGGAGGCGGCACGGCTGCCCGATGAACAACAGATGAGCATGCAAATCAAGGAAGTGTAAAATGGCAAAGTGTAGCGGGCCGAAACTATCTCCAGATCGGGGCCGATAAACCCAAAATCGCCGCCGCGCGGGGGCTGGTTCCGGAAATATGTGGCGCGGCCAGTATTGCTCGGGAAGGATTTTCCAACTATCGGTGGTATATTATCCGACGGATCAGCATTTGCACCCCAAATTATGGCCGCGGTGCCAATTGACCCCTGCCAGAGGCACCGGTAAGGGAGCAGGCGTTCACCAAGGACCGGAAAATCCGTCATGTCGCAGTTTGTCCAACCCAAGAGTTTTCAGGAGGTCATTCTGCGGCTGCAAACATACTGGGCCGGGCAGGGATGCGCCATTCTGCAGCCCTATGACATGGAGGTTGGGGCGGGTACCTTTCATCCGGCAACTACGCTTCGATCTCTGGGGCCACTGCCCTGGTCGGTGGCTTATGTGCAGCCGTCACGGCGACCCACCGATGGACGCTATGGTGACAACCCCAACCGGTTGCAGCATTACTATCAGTATCAGGTGCTGATCAAGCCCGCGCCGCCGGACCTGCAGATGCTTTACCTTGGCAGCCTGGAGGGCATCGGGATCGACGTGGCCCTCCATGACATCCGCTTTGTCGAGGATGACTGGGAAAGCCCGACGCTTGGGGCCTGGGGCTTGGGGTGGGAGGTGTGGTGCGACGGCATGGAAGTTAGCCAATTCACCTATTTCCAGCAGGTTGGTGGCCATGACTGCAAACCCGTCTCGGGCGAGTTAACCTATGGGTTAGAGCGGCTGGCCATGTATGTGCTGGGCGTTGATCACGTGATGGATATGCCATTCAACGATCCCGCCGCGCCGATCCCGCTTCTTTACGGCGATGTGTTCCGCCAGACTGAACAGGAATACAGCCGCTGGAATTTCGATGTGGCTGACACGAATGTTTTGCTGAAACAGTTCAAAGAGGCAGAGGTCGCCTGCCAGGCCATTCTGGAGGAGCCGCGGCAAGACCCGAAAACCGGTGCGCGGAGTGTTATGGCACATCCAGCTTATGATCAATGCATCAAGGCCAGCCACATCTTCAACCTGCTGGATGCCCGCGGCGTAATCAGTGTGACCGAACGCCAAGCCTATATTGGCCGGGTGCGCACGCTGGCCAGGCTCTGCGCGGACGCCTTCGTTCAGACCAGGGCTGGCGGATGGGTGGCCGGGCAGGCATGAGTGGCAAGGTATTGGCATCTTTCATCCTTATTGTGACCGTGATCTTCGGTTCTGCCGTCTGGTGGTTCCAGACACGCGCCTATTATGCGCCGGTCAAGGCGACTGCGCCGGCGGCGAAGATTCGTCTGAAGGGCTTAAGCGGTGGCGTCACACCGCTGCTCATCGCCGATTTTGAGGGGATCGACGCCGACAGCTCGCCCTTACGGTTCCGTGCCTGTTTCACCACACCGGTCAGCCTGCCAGTCCTGACCGAACGCTTTGAATCCTACGAGGCCGCAACCCCCCTGCGGGGTCCGGGCTGGTTTGACTGTTTTGACGCTGCCGGGATCAGTGCCGCCCTGGAAGAAGGCCACGCCCTGGCGTTCCTGGGCGAGGCAAACACGCCCTATGGCATTGACCGGATTGTGGCCATCTACGGTGACGGGCGCGGCTTTGCATGGCCCCAGATGAACCCCTGCGGCGCGGCCGCGTTTTCCGGCGCACCGCTGCCGCAAGGCTGCCCGCCCGCCCCAGACAGGAATTGACCGATGCCCGATTTGCTTCTGGAACTGTTTTCCGAGGAAATCCCGGCCCGCATGCAAGCCAGGGCCGCGACGGATTTGAAGCGGCTTGTTACCGACGCGTTGGCCGAGGCGGTACTGCCCCATGAAAGTGCGGGGGCCTTTTCAACCCCGCGCCGCCTGACTCTGACCGTTGAGGGGCTTCCTGCGGCATCACCAGCCCTTGGGGAGGTGCGTCGGGGCCCAAGAATCGACGCACCAGAGAAAGCTATCGAAGGGTTTCTGCGCGGTGTAGGGATGGCGAGGGAGCAATTGGAGATTCGCAAGGAAAAGAAGGGCAGCGTCTATTTTGCCACAATCCAGACGCCGGGCCGTCCGGCGGCGGAAATCATCGCGGAAATCGTGCCGAAGGTGATCCGCGGCTTCCCCTGGCCGAAATCCATGCGGTGGGGGGATGGCACCTTGCGATGGGTCCGACCATTGCATCGCATCCTGTGCCTTTTGAGTGCCGAAGATGGCACGACGCCCGTGCGTTTCAATGTGGATGGCATCGAAGCCAGTGTTGAAACCGAAGGTCACCGTTTCATGGCACCGGGCGCATTTTCTGTCACCTGTTTCGAGGATTACCAAGCGAAGCTGAAGTGCGCCAGGGTAATCCTGTCCGCCGAAGAACGTGCCTTTCATATTCGGGAAGACGCGCAAAACCTGGCCTTTGCCGCGGGTCTGGAACTGGTTGAGGATAAGGGCCTCTTGACCGAGGTCGCCGGGCTGGTCGAATGGCCGGTCGTGCTGATGGGTAAGATCGGCACAGATTTTCTTAACCTGCCGCCCGAGGTTCTGCAAACCTCAATGAAGGTGCATCAGAAATTCTTTTCCGTCCGCAACTCCAAAACCGGGCGGATCGAACACTTCATCACCGTTGCCAACCGCGAAACCGCAGATCAGGGTGCCACCATCCTGGGCGGTAATGAAAAGGTGCTTGCGGCCCGACTGTCGGACGCAAAGTTCTTTTGGGAAAATGACGTGCGCGTTGCAAAGGCGGGAATGGGCGATTGGCTGGAGGCACTGAAAGCGGTAACATTTGAGCGGCACTTGGGTTCTGTTGCTGATCGGATCAGCCGGATTGCGATGCTGGCGCGCGAAATTGCGCCGCCTGTCGGCGCAATTCCGGACGCGGCAGAGCAGGCCGCCAGGATTGCGCAGGCTGATCTGGCGTCAGAGATGGTCCGTGAGTTCCCGGAGTTACAGGGCGTGATGGGCCGATATTATGCGCAGGCCGCAGGCTTCGATATTGAGGTCGCGACGGTGGCCGAGGAGCACTATCAGCCGCTTGGTCCGGCGGATGATGTGCCCACAGCTCCATTGTCCGTGGCTGTGGCCTTGGCGGAAAAGATCGATAAACTGACCGGATTCTGGACCATTGATGAGAAGCCAACGGGATCGAAAGACCCGTTCGCGCTCCGCAGGGCGGCTTTGGGCGTTATTCGGATTGTGATTGAAGAAGGCAAACGGCTCTCAATTGCAGGGTTGATCGAAGAACACGTCCGAATTCTTGCCTTTTCTCCGAACATGGTGAACCGCGTTTTTGTGAAGAAGTGCAATTCAGCCCGTGACAAGATGGTTCTAATAGGTAATTTGGCACCTCCCATAAATTGGGATCCTGAACACACATTTATCGGTTCCTTTGCGTTCGATCCGTGCGATCCTGATACGTCTTTTCCCTTGGATGAAAATAAAGGCTCGTTCAGAACGCCTCGGGAAATCGTGGGTGACCTCCTTGCCTTTTTCCATGACCGCCTTAAGGTTCATTTGCGCGGTGAGGGTATCTTTCACGATGTGATCAACTCCTGCCTGGCCATGCCGCAAAACGATGATCTCACGCTGGTCGTGGCCCGCGCCCGGGCTCTGGCGGCATTTCTGTCCACCGAGGATGGCGTGAACCTGGTGCAAGGCTATAAACGCGCGGCCAATATCCTGGCCCAGGCCGAGGTACAGGATGGGGTTGAATATCGCCGTGATGCAGATGTGAAATTCGCCGAAACAGGGGAGGAGCGCGCACTGTTCGCGGCACTTGCCACGGCGGAGGTTTCGGTCACCGCGCATTTGCAGGCAGTTGAGCGAGAAGGCAACGGTGCAGCACTGCAGGCGCATTTTGCCGCTGCCATGACCGAATTGGCCCATCTGCGTGGACCCATCGATGCGTTTTTCGAGGCGGTTCAGGTCAACGCTGACAGTCAGGTTGTGCGCCGCAACCGGTTGAACCTTCTGCACCAGATCGTCAATATCTGCGGCCAGGTCGCGAATTTGGCCCGCCTGGAGGGGGCGTAACCGGACCAGCCCGGCCCGGAAATCCGGTACAGCCGATGAAAAGCTGGACAGATCACGCTTGATTTGTATCATATGCTGCATCTGCGAAGAAGGCTCTGCCCCCCGATGCTGACCACACCCGATTTCACCGAGATCACGCCCACGGCGGAGATCAAGGCAGCCCGCCATGGCAACCGGGCGAAATGCCTGCAGCGCCTGGTGCGTTTGGATTTGCCGGTGCCGCTGTCGGTGGCACTACCCTTTGACACCGTGCGTGCGATTGCCACGGGACGCATTCCGAACATAGCGGCACTTTGGGGCGTGTTCGGCGTGGGGGCTTTGGTCTCGGTCCGCTCATCCAGCCAGGCGGCGGATTGGGGCGGGCCGGGAACGGTTCTGAATATCGGCTTAAATGATGCCGGTGCTGCGCGTTTGGCCGAAACTCATGGCCAGGATGCTGCCGATGCGCTCTACCTGGGCTTTATCAAAGCCTATGCTGTCGATGTTCTGCGCCTGGACGCGGATATGTTCGAGGGGCCGATCACGCCCCGTCTGGCCAAGACCTATTTCGAGGATGAGCTGGAAGAGCCGTTTCCCCAGGATCCTGGCGTACAGTTGACCGAGGTGCTGCGGTCCATGGCGCGCGCATGGGAAGGCACGTCGGCCCGGCTTCTGCGCCAGGCGCAGGGAGCACCAGCGGATGCGGGGCTGGGCCTGGTTGTGCAGCAAATGGCACTTGGCATCGGCCAGGGGATCAGCGGCTCGGGGGTGGTACAGTTCGTCTCTACAGAAACCGGATCGCCCCGGATCACCGGACGATATTTGCCCCAGGGGCAAGGCCGCGCCGCGCTGAGTGAGCAGGACGCGCATTTTATCGAGTCCGACGCGCGTGGCCCCGCGCTGGAGGATACCAGCCCGAAAGCTGTGAAAGTACTTCGCAAAGCCGGTGCCCTGATCCGTGATCGCCTGCAAGAGGAGATGCAGATTGAGTTCACCTTGATGAATGACACGCTTTTCATCCTTGACGCCGTGCGCAGCCCGCGCACGGGCCGGGCCGAGGTGGCGATTGCTGTGGCTCTGGCCGAGGATGGCATCATCAGCAAGGCCGAGGCGATGCGACGCATTCCGCCCTTCACGCTCAATCAGCTCTTGCACCGGCAGGTCGATCCCGCAGCGGCGCGGGATGTGTTGACCCGCGGGATCGCTGCAGCACCGGGCGCGGCCACCGGCAGGATCGTCTTTAGTGCTGCTGCTGCTCAGGCCGCGGCGGCCCATGGCGAAGCCTGTATTCTTGTGCGCCGCGAAACCTCGCCCGAGGATATTCGCGGGATGGGTGCGGCCCAGGCCATCCTGACCGAACGTGGCGGTATGACCAGCCACGCTGCCGTTATCGCGCGGGGGTTGGGCCTTCCTTGCGTTTCGGGCGCGACACGGCTACAACTTGATGCGCGGAAGAAGACGCTGACGGTGCCGGGCCGCAAGATATTTCACGAAGGCGATCTTATCACTGTCGATGGTTCCTCGGGGGAGGTTCTGGCAGGTTTCGCCAGGATGATCGAACCGGCCCTTGGTGGTGCCTTTGCCACGCTGATGAAATGGGCGGATGAAGCCCGCGATATCGGTATTCGTGCCAATGCCGATACCCATGCCGAAGCTGAAGCCGCGCAAAGGTTCGGCGTGGACGGCATCGGACTCTGCCGGACCGAGCATATGTTTTTTGATCCGATCCGTTTAACCGTGATGCGAGAGATGATCTTTGCCAGTGAAGCGGGGGATCGTACCGCTGCACTTAACCGGCTTTTGCCGATGCAACGGAACGATTTTACGGCATTGTTTAAGTTGATGCAAGGCCAGCCCGTGTGCATCCGGTTGTTTGATCCGCCCCTGCACGAATTTCTACCCGCCGACCGCGACGGAATTCGCGCCATGGCCGAGGCAATGGATATGCCCGTCAGCCGGGTTGCCGCCCGGATCGAAAGCCTGCAAGAGTTCAACCCGATGTTGGGGATGCGGGGTGTCCGGCTTGGGATCACGCTGCCCGAGATTTACGACATGCAGGCCCGCGCCATATTTGAGGCAGCTCTGGTGGCCGGCGATGGCGTGGTACCCGAGATCATGATCCCGCTTGTCTCGGCCCGGCGCGAAGTTGAACTGGTGAAAGACCGCGTCGATGCCGTGGCCGCCGCGGTGCGCAACGAGCAAGGTAAGGATTTCGACTATCGCCTTGGGGTGATGGTGGAAACACCGCGCGCTGCGCTGCGCGCCGGAGAAATCGCCGAAAGCTGCGCATTTTTGTCGTTCGGAACCAATGATCTGACCCAGATGACGTATGGGCTCAGCCGCGATGATGCCGGGCGTTTCATGTCAGCCTATGTGCAGCATGGCGTCTTTCCCGAGGATCCGTTCCAACGGCTTGATACGGATGGCGTGGGTGAGCTCCTGCTGCTGGGGGCTGAACGGGGCCGCGCGGCCCGGGCCGACCTGATGCTCTCAATCTGTGGGGAGCATGGTGGCCAGCCCGACTCCATCGCATTTTCGCGGGCGGCGGGGTTCAATTACGTCTCATGTTCACCATTTCGGGTGCCGGTCGCCAAACTGGCGGCCGCGCAATTGGCGGTTCTTGATGCAGTTCTGCCTTGATTAAATCGGTATCCTGCACTCTGGAAGCCAGAACTCCAGAAAAGGAAACACCCTACCTTTTCGGGTGGCAGGCAGGGTACTCACAAAACCGCGGGCCAGGTTTGCGATCCTGCGTTTGAATGGTAAGGGGCAGGTCGGCATGCGATGAACACATGCATAAACGGGGTCTTGGAGGCCACGGGATGGATCGGATGGGCAGAAAACAGATAATGGCTGCGGCTGCAGTTGGAGTATTCGTGTGGTGCGGTACGCTGCTTGCCGATACGACCAGCTCTTCCATGACAGGTTTGATGGCAGGCGCGTTCACTGTGCGTGTGTCATCGCTGATGGGCCAGGAACGGGCCGGACTACAGACAGTGGCCCCGGACCGCTTGCGCTATATCGCCGAGCCCTTCACCGTCCGGCGGGGTGGCCGGACAGCGGGCCGGGCCATCTATGATCCCGCACAACTTGATGCGATGCCCCGCGCCCACGGCGGGGCCGAATGGCAATGTTTGACAGAGGCACTGTATTTTGAGGCCCGCGGCGAAAGCGTGCGTGGCCAATATGCGGTGGCCGAGGTCATCCTGAACCGCGTCGATAGCCAACGCTACCCCAATACAGTATGCGGCGTCGTTAATCAGGGTACCGGGCAGCACCATGCCTGCCAGTTCACCTATACCTGTGATGGTCGCCCGGAGCGCGTGACCGAAACCGCGATGCACCAGCGTTTGGGCCAAATCGCTCACATCATGCTAAATGGGGCACCCAGGAACCTGACGCAAGGTGCCACACATTACCATACAGCGGCAGTTCGCCCGAACTGGGCCCGGACCTATCCGCGAACGGCGCGCATCGGGTCGCACGTCTTCTACCGCCAGCAGTACTGATATTCCATCAACAGGTGTGTTTTGGCGTGGCCTGTTGCCCGGCATGTTTCGGCACCGCGGTGTATCTCTGAACTGTGGATGATGCCATGACTGATGATACCCACCTTGCCTTCGCGCACCTGTCTGAACGGGCCAGGGCGATGGCAGGTCAGGATCCGCTGGATCGCATTTCGCTGCGTGATTACGAGTGCGCAGCGGACATCGGCGCGTTCCAATCAGAACGGGGTAAGGAACAGCGATTGCGTTTCAATATCTTAGTCGAGGTTCAATCCAAAGCCGCAACTGACGCTGATGATGTGGACCGCATCCTGTCCTACGACACGCTGCTGGAGGCGATCAACACGACACTTGCGGCCGAGCGGCTGAATCTTTTGGAAACCCTGGCCACTCGCGTGGCCACCCGCATTCTGGCGCATCCGCCGGCCGTGCGCTGTTTCGTGCGGATCGAAAAACTTGATCGCGGGCCATTCGCGCTTGGGGTAGAGATTGTGCGGTCTGCGCCGCAGATGCGTGGATTGCAGCCCCTGGCCGATAAGATGCCGCATCCCTTGGTTGTATACCTGTCGAACGACGCGGTCACGCGGCCTGATCTGGGTGTGCTTCTGGATCGATTAGAGGATTCAGGCATCCCCGTGGTGATTTGTGTTGGTCCGGCTGACACGGTGCCGCCGCAGGCGGGTGCGCCGATACCGCAACGACGGATCGCCCTTTTGGCGATCGAACAGAATGCCTGGGTTCTTGCCGCGCGGGATAATCGCTGCGTCGTCGTCGACAGCCGCACCGAGCTGGACTGGGCGATGAAACACGCGCAAATCAGCGTTTGGGCACCTTTGAAACTGGTTTTGGGTACGGTCGATGGGCCAGGCCCAGGCGTCACAAGCGGGGAAGGTCTGGCGGCATGGTTTGCCAGCCGTTTCAAGGCAGAGCGGCTTGTGCTTTTGGGCGGGCAAGCACCCGAGGACGTGCCGGTTCGGACCGAGGCCTGGCCATCCGGGGCGTTACCGCAGATTTAGGCGCAACTCGTGCATCGGCCCCCGCCGATCTTGTGCGTTTTTATATGATCAAAATTGGCCGTTTCAAGAACCCGGATCGAAATGGCCCCAGACATCAGGCATCAAGTGGTAGCTCAGATTTAGCCCGTTAAATTGGTATTTCAGCGTGAACCCGCCCAGGCCCACGGCCCGGCCCGCATGTATCTGCACCCAAACACCGAAACCGTGACACTCCCAATGGTCCAGAACCCTGCCAAGGCTGGTCGCGCTGTTGTAGCGTCAAACAGTGTGATATCCGGCCTGTGGGCTGTCAATTCCTGCCGCGAAAATATCTCTGCATAAAAGGGCATATCCGTCGCCGGGACGGGCCGACAGGCCAGACGCAGGGTCCGTAATTGCGGGTATCTATCATGGTCAGGCACACTCATTGGGCAGAGTCGATCAGATGCAGCCCTTTGGGACAGGCCGTTTACGCAAGTGCCGCATTGCGGCGCGTGGGGGTTGGCCCCTTGCGAAGCTGTCTTTGCGTGCGCTAGGGGGGGCAGAATGCGCACTTATTACCGCCCCATCCCGATGGCCGATCCGGCCTTTGTGCCGGGTGCAAAGCCGCTGGCGGGCGGCTGGTGCCGTTTTACACATCTTGAGTGCCTGTCGCGCGAAAACCCGGCCAGAATCATCCCGATAGAGGCCGTGCCGCCCGATGTGTTGAAGCGGCTGACCGCCCCGCGCGCCCCCATTGCCGGGCTCAGTATGGACCGGCCCAGGATCATGGGGATTCTTAACCTGACGCCGGACAGTTTTTCTGATGGCGGTTGCTACAATTCGATGGATGCGGCGGTGCAGCGCGCCGATGAGATGTTGGGGCAGGGGGCCGATCTGTTGGATTTGGGTGGCGAATCAACCCGTCCCGGGGCCGTCGAGGTTGCCGTCGAGGTCGAAATTGAACGCACCGCGCCGATTATTGCAGCTTTGAAACACTCTGCGATTACCGCGCCGATCAGCATAGACACCCGCAAATCCCTGGTGGCTGAAGCCGCGCTGGTGGCCGGGGCAGACGTAATTAACGACATCTCCGGGCTGGCCTTTGACCCTGCTCTGGCTGACATGGCGGCGCGGACCGGGGCAATCTTGATCCTGATGCATTCCCGGGGCCTGCCGGCGACAATGCAGGATGATCCGTGCTATGATCACGTTTTGCTGGATGTTTATGATGCTTTGGCCGATTCCGTAGCCTTGGCCGAAGCCACCGGCATCCCCCGCACCCGCATTATGGTTGACCCGGGCATCGGCTTCGGAAAGCGCGACCCGCACAATCTGGCATTGCTCCATCGCATCAGCCTGTTCCATTCCCTGGGCTGCGCCATCCTGCTGGGCGTGTCCCGCAAGGGTATGATCGGGCGCTTGTCGGGGGCGGGGATGGGCATGGCCAGGGGGCCTGCATCGGCAACGGTTGGCCTATGGGCCCTGGGCCAGGGGGTGCAGATGCTGCGGGTTCACGATATAGATATACACAGGCAGATGATTTCACTTTGGGGTGCCGCAAGCGGGACGAACAGGGGTAAAAAGGAACAGGCATGACGCAAAAGTTGTTTGGCACCGATGGGGTGCGCGGCCGGGCAAACGGGTTTCCGATGACCGCTGAGATGGCACTGCGCCTGGGTGCCGCGGCCGGGCGTTTCTTTCGTCGTGACAGATCGCGTGTGCATCGTGTTGTGATCGGTAAGGATACGCGGTTGTCTGGCTATATGATCGAAAATGCGCTGACAGCGGGGTTTACGTCCACTGGCATGAACGTGCTTCTGCTTGGCCCGGTGCCTACGCCTGCGGTGGGTTTGCTGACCCCGTCCATGCGTGCCGATGTTGGGGCGATGATTTCGGCCAGCCACAATTCCGCCACCGATAACGGGATCAAGTTCTTTGGCCCGGACGGGTTCAAACTATCAGATGAGGCGGAGGCCGAGATCGAGGCACTGATCGCCTCGGATATCCAACTGGCGCAAGCCGAGAATATCGGCCGCGCGAAACGGATCGACGACGGGCGGTTCCGCTACCTTGAGCGGGTCAAGAATACTTTTCCTGCGGGCCATCGGCTGGACGGGTTGAAAGTGGTGATCGATTGCGCCAATGGGGCTGCCTATCGCGCCGCACCCGAGGTGCTGTGGGAGTTGGGGGCCGATGTGATCAGCATCGGCGTGACCCCCGATGGCTTCAACATCAATGACGGTGTTGGCGCAACCGCGCCCTCGGCAGCAGCGGCGAAGGTCAAGGAAACGGGGGCCGATCTGGGCATTTGCCTTGATGGCGATGCCGACCGGGTGATGCTGATCGATGAGACCGGGGCAGTTATCGATGGCGATCAGATCATGGCACTTTTTGCCAACCGCTGGGCGATAGAGGGACTGCTAAAGAACCAGGCCATTGTTGCCACGGTCATGTCCAACCTGGGGTTGGAACCGTACTTGGCCAAACGTGCGATCCGTCTGCACCGTACACCCGTGGGTGACCGCTATGTGGTAGAGGCGATGCGCACCCACGGCCTGAACCTGGGCGGCGAGCAGTCCGGCCATATCGTGATGACCGATTACGCCACCACGGGCGATGGGTTGATCGCCAGTTTGCAGTTTCTTGCCGAAATGGTGCGAATGGACCGGCCAGCCAGC
The DNA here is from genome assembly GCA_014323785.1 of Paracoccaceae bacterium. GTDB lineage: Bacteria > Pseudomonadota > Alphaproteobacteria > Rhodobacterales > Rhodobacteraceae > Rhodophyticola. Next base: position 11,714 of record JACONJ010000050.1, read on the forward strand.
GCACTTGCACGCAATTTCGACCGGGTGCCGCAGCTTCTGAAGAATGTGCACTACGCCGATGGGCAAGCCCCCCTCGATCTGCCCGGTGTGCGGGCCGCCATCGCGGCGGGTGAGGCGAAGCTGAACGGTCACGGGCGGCTTTTGATCCGCGAATCCGGAACCGAGCCTGTGATCCGGGTAATGGCCGAGGCCGAGGATGAGGTGCTGATGGTCTCGGTTGTGGATGATATCGTCGGTGCCATGGACGCCGGGGTTTAAGCGTTTCTGGTCCCTGCGGTCCTGGCCCGCGCGAAATGTGCGGCCACATCTCTGGCCGCAACCGCGGGTTCCTCCCGGCGAATCTGGATTGGGCAACCCGCCACATAGACCTGCACAATGGCCCTGTCGTCGCCCATCATGATCGTGGGAAAGATCGCCTCCCAAATATCATTGGCACGTGCGGCCCGCTGCGCGATGGCAGGGGTAGAGGCGAGGTTAAGCACGACCAGGTCGGCCTCTAATCCCGGTGCCAGGCGACCAATCCTGTCCTCCAGCCACAGTGCCTGGGCAGACCCGCCCGTGGCCAGCCACAGCAATTCGGCCGGGTGCAGAGCATGGCCGCGCAACTGCCCGATCTCATAGGCCGCCGCCATGGTCCGCAGCATCGAGAAAGAGGAGCCGCCGCCAGTATCGGTAGCCAGCCCCACACGCAGCCGCCGTGCAAGCCCCATATCGAACAGGCCCGAGCCGATGAATGTATTGGAGGTCGGGCAATGCACCAGCGAAGCACCGGTTTCCGTCAGACGCGCGATTTCGCGCGGTTCCAGGTGAATCGCATGGCCAAAGACCGCACTGGGGCCAAGCAATCCATGGGACTCATAGGTGTCCAGATAATCGCGTGCCTTAGGGAACAGGCTTTTGACCCAGGCAATCTCGTCCGTCTGTTCGCTTAGATGCGTTTGCATCAGGCAGTCAGGGTGATCCGCCCAAAGCGCACCAAGTGCAGCCAGCTGCCCGGGCGTCGATGTCGGCGAAAACCGCGGGGTTATGATACAGGACAGCCGGTCCACCCCATGCCATCGTTCCAGCAGCATCTTGCTGTCGTCATAGGCTGATTGCGCGGTGTCACGCAGCGCGGCCGGCGCGTTCCTGTCCATGCAGGTTTTTCCCGCCAAGGCGCGAAGGCCGCGCCTTTGCGCCTCGACGAAAAAGGCCGTTACGCTGGCGGGATGGACCGTGCAGTAGCTGGCGACCGTGGTTGTCCCTGCCGCCAGGGTCAGATCAAAATAGCACCGCGCGATTTTGGCAGCATGGGCCGGGTCGCCAAACCGCATCTCTTCGGGGAAGGTGTAGATGTTCAGCCAGTCGATCAGCCGTTTCCCCCAAGAGGCGATGACCGCCGTCTGCGGGTAATGGGCGTGGGCATCGATAAAGCCCGGAAGGATCAGGTGCGCACCGTGGTCCGTGACGTGCGCCTCCGGATGCTTCGCGCGGAGCACTTCTGCCCGGCCCACCGCGTGGATATGCCCCGCCCGCAACAGGACGGCCCCGTGCACCTCATGCCAGGCGGCGTCTGCCCCAGCCTTGAACGGGTCGGCGTTGAAGGTAAGGGTTTGGCCCAGTAGCAGCGTGTCCCGGCTCATGCGTGGCCCATCCGTGGTTCTGCTTCTTCTGTTCGGGTGTCCTAGCGGTCCGGCACAAGATATGTTAGCAAAAACTGCAGCCTGGGCGAGGTGCTGAATGGCCGAAGGTGCTAACAATATCCCCTGGAATGAGAAAGACAGATACGCGCTGGACGACTCTTGCTTCGCGGTCAAGTGCGGCGGGCTGTCGCGGCCGAAAATCCGGCGACTATCAATGCACTGATGAAGCCACTACACTCGGCCGATATCGCCGACATGCTAGAGCAGATTCCGGGGCGGAGCGCGAGATGCTTCTGATCTCTGGTCGGCCGGGATCGATGGCGAGGTTCTGTCGGAACTGGATGGGATTATGCGCAAGGATGTGATCGCAGCTGTGCCCAAGGGTCTATTGGCTGATGCTGTGCGCAAGTTGGACAGCGACGATCTCGTTGATCCGGTCGAGAATCTGGAGGAACACCAGCAAGAGGCGATCTTGGACATCCTCAATAATGCTGACAGGGTCGCCATTGAGAAGGCACTGGGCTTTCCTGATAAGTCTGTCAGGCGGCTGATGCGACGATCGACTATTTGCGGCATCACAAACCGGACCTGCCCGAGAAATTCTACCACGTCATGCTGGTCGATCCCCGGATGAAACCCACGGGCTATGTGGCCTTGGGGCGGCTTCTCTGGACCCCGCGCGAGGAGGCACTGATCAGGATCACCCTGGCATTACCCGGCCCTGGCCTCGGGGGCCTTCGTTACCACAGTGACGGATGTGGTTGGCTTCCTCGCATTCCTGGGACTGGCCGTGGCTGCTCTGTCTTGGCGTCGCGGCTGTTGTGGGATCAGCCTGGGATGTTCAGGGTGATGTTTCGCCCGTTCTTTACATATTGCAGGCTGTCTTCGCCAATCACGGCGACCTGTCCGCCATCAATGTGGTCACCCACACGGACAGGGACGAACTCGCCCGAGGGCAGGCGTAACAAAGCACGGCGGTCCGAGGGTGTATTAATCACGCCGACGAGGTTCACACGGCGCAAGTTGAGCGTGGTGTGCCGGGTCGCTGCGCGGCTGACCGTGGCATTGGAGGGGATGGAGGGCTGAGCAACCGCCGGAGCGTCGCCTGAACCAGCACCGGGTGCGCTCGCGGTCGCGTGCGCGACGATCCGGGTGAAACCGGATGGTCGTACACGCGGCACGTGGGAAGAGTCGACGGCCATGAAACTAACCTCTGCCACGGCTGTGCCACCTGAAGCGGCGGCATCGAAACCGGCCCCAAGGGGTGTGTCGTTGTCTGCACCGTCGGCGGTTTCGCCCGTGGCCCATGCAGCCAAGGCAAGGCGCTGGACAGAGGGTGGCCGGATCGTGGGCCGGCGGCTGGCATGTTCAGCCATCGTAAACCCGTCCGGAAGCTGCCGCTGCTCATCCATATTCTCTGGCCGCAGCACTGGCTCGGCCACGATTTCAGCCATCGTGATCCCGTCCGGAAACTGCCGCCGCTGGTGCTCATCCATACTCTCTGGCCACAGCACTGGCTCGGCCACGATAGGGGTATTCCTGGCAGCATCATCGTGCACCTCGGCCTGGTCTGCCGCGCCTCCTTCGTACGGGGCCGACGGAACCGGAGGCGAATCATGGAAAACGCGGGCCTCATCGGGCTCGGGCGTGGAGGCCATCCCGAAAGGCGGAGGAGGCACTTGATGCTGCAGCGAGGCCAGGGGATGCGCACCCTCATCAATGGCGGCGATGCGGATGTTATCTTCCTCAATATCAGGGGCCACAGAGGCCAGATGCTCTGACGGGTATTGCCAGAACTCGCCAGCGGTATATTCCGCCTCGGCCTGCTCTGGCGAAGGGAGGGGGCGTTCGGGATCAACGGCGTGGATATCTGGCAGGGTGGTAGCCACCTTGGGCGGGTCTGGCCGCACTTCCGGGGCGGGTGCGGCTGCTACGGGCCCCGGCCGGGCGAGGGAATCCCATTCCGGTTCGGACAGCACGGGCGCGCCCCCTGGTACGGTGGTGATCTCGACGTCCGGGGATTCGCGGTCAAGCCAGCGTGTAACGGTACCACTGTCCGGCAGGAACAGCGCGGCCCAAATTGCAATCATGGTCAGGATCAGAATCAGGATCAAGGTAACAATCAGACCAATCCTGAACGATGGGCTGGTGCCGGCTGACGCCCGCTTTGTCGGAATACCGCTTATGACGGGCAAATCCGCGGCGGGAACCCCTGCTGTCAAATCCGCCGGCACCCGGCCCTGGTCTGCGCTGCCCACCCGGGACGCATCGTGATCGGGCGTTGCGGCCTTATTCGCCGCTTCCGCGTCATCAATGCCTTTGGTGCTGACTTCATCGGGTACCACCTCAATCAGCGGCCGGGTATCGGGTTCCGGCGCGGTCCAGGTGTCGGGGCCAAAGGTAATCCCGGTCTCTGGCAGGTGTATATCCCCTGCCTCTCCTGCCAATTGAAACAATGGAACGCCGGGGAATGTCTGCACCGGAGGGGCGGCGGCAAGGCCGACACCATTGAACCCGGCATTGCGGGCAAACGCTTCAGCTTCATCCAGGGTTTCGCGCGCAACCGCGGCCAGGGCGATGCGCCCACCTCCAAGATCGCGCCAGTCCCAGGCAAGGTCTTCGACCGCGTAGGGGGTCAAACCTTCCAGCCGGATCGGAATTCCAGAGGACTCCGCGACATCGGCCAATTCCGTGTAGAGAATCTGATCATCGGGCAGGATCAGGAGCGTTTCAAAGTTCACACCACCGCGCACCTCACCGGCTTCGCGCAACTTTGCCAGCGCCCTGGACAGGTCCGGCACATCCAGAGCCGTATTGCCAATCAGTGCCCAATGGCCCGCGTCCTGACGGTGGGCCAGGGCAATGCCGTCCGGCGACAGGAACAGCGCGAAGGCAACCGTCATCCGTTTCCCCAGTTCATCCTATGCCCAAAGTTGGCACGGGGGCTTTCCTCCGATACCGCATGTTCGTATGGCAAGATCGCACCCCGGACCAGTCCGCCCTATTCCGCATTCAAGGGGCAGGGGCGGGAATTCGCGGAAATGTTAGCCGACTGCAGCGTTCAGGGCCTTGTCCAGATCGGCAATCAGGTCATCGGCATCCTCGATCCCAATCGACACCCGCACCACATTCGGCGCGGCACCTGCGGCTTCTTGCTGTTCGGGTGTCAACTGCCGGTGCGTGGTGGAAGCCGAATGGATGATCAGGCTGCGCGTATCGCCCAGGTTGGCCACATGGCTGAAGATTTCCAGGTGATTGACCAGCTGCACGCAGGCCTCATATCCGCCTTTGACCGCAAAGGTGAACAGTGCGCCTGCGCCCTTCGGGCAGACCTTGGCCACACGGTCGAAATAGGGTGAGGAAGCAAGCCCGGCATAGGTCACAGAATCAACCCGCGGGTCGGCCTCCAGCCATTTGGCGATCTTCACCGCATTCTCCACGTGGCGTTCCATTCGAAGGCTCAGGGTTTCAATTCCCATCAGTGTGTAATGGGTGGCCTGCGGATTCATCGTCATGCCCAAATCGCGCAATCCAATGGCGATCCCGTGAAAGGTGTAGGCAAGTGGGCCAAAGGTCTCGTGGAATTTCAATCCGTGATAGGCGGGTTCAGGTGCGCTGAGCGAAGGGAATACGCCGGACGCGGACCAGTCGAAGGTGCCCGAGTCAATCACACAGCCGCCGGTGACAGTCCCGTTGCCGGTCAGATATTTCGTGGTCGAATGCACTACCAGCGTGGCACCGTGCTCAATCGGACGGCAGAGATAGGGCGTGGCCGAAGTGTTATCGACAATTAAGGGCAAACCTGAGGCGTCTGCCACATCAGCCACCGCGCGCAAATCGGTGATGTAGCCGCCAGGGTTGGCAATCGACTCGCAGAAGATGGCGCGCGTATTATCATCAATTGCCGCCTTGACCGCGTCCAGGTCGTCGAAATCGACGAAGGTCGCGGACCAGCCGAAGCGCTTAATGGTCTGGCTGAACTGCGTGACCGTCCCGCCGTAAAGCCGGGTCGAGACAACGACGTTCCTGCCTGGCCCCATGAGCGGGAAAAGTGCCATGATTTGCGCCGCATGGCCCGAGGAGCAGCACACGGCCCCAACGCCGCCCTCCAGCGTGGCCAGCCGCTCTTGCAGAACGGCAACCGTGGGGTTTGTCAGGCGCGAGTAGATGAAGCCAACCTCTTGCAGGTTGAACAGTGCCGCGGCGTGCTCGGCATCACGAAAAACATAGGCTGTTGTCTGATAGATCGGTGTTTGCCGGGCACCGGTGGCCGGGTCGGGCCGGGCACCCGCGTGGATTTGCAACGTGTCAAAGCCGTAGCTCGGTCCGTCGGTCATGGCCTTTTACCTCTTATCTTGTGCCAAAGTGCTGCCGCGCAACATAGACCATGCGGCCAAGCCAAGCAATCGCGATATCCGGGGCAAGACTGCCTGGTATCGATCTGTGCGCCATCCGGACTGGCCGATCAGTTGGCAAAGGCTTGCCAGAACCACCGTTCTACGGCACTGTCGTCGCCATGCTAAGGTGGTGGGGCTGTTATGGCCTTGCCAGCCAAAAAGGGCAATTCCGCCCTGACAACACTGGACTAAGGATCGGACCATGAAACTGAAACTTACCCCCCCCCCTTCTCCTGTTGGCAATTTTTGCCTTGGCAGTAAGCGGCTGTGCTAAGCGGGCGGGAGATATTCAACCCATTTCTGCCGGAGGTGTCTACGACAGCGTTTCCTGTGAACAGGCTGCAAACCTCTACAATGGAGAACTCGCGAAAGTTCCCTCGTTGGTAGATTCACAGCGGCGAACAGCCAATGGGGATAGTTGGGGTGTCTTCCTGTTGGGAATCCCCGTGTCTTCCCTTGCAGGAGGGGACCGTGAGGGTGAAATTGCGACGGTGAAAGGCCGCCTCGACGCCTTGGGGGCTCGCCTGCGGGAGTGTAATATCCCATACACCCCGCCCTCCTGGTGAAATCCTGGGCAGGGCCACACACACTGGCCCTGCCGCCTTGGCCGGAATCAGCGCGGTGCGGCGGCAGGCCCCCACCCATTCGGAGATTGGCAATGCTGATTTTTCTCAAACGCCTTGTAACCTGGTGGAATGGCCAGACCCTTGGCACACAGCTTTATACTTGGCGCAAGGGCATGAAGGTGGGCGAGGATGCGGCCGGGAATGCCTTCTATCAATCGCGTGACGGCAAACGCCGTTGGGTGATTTTCAACGGAGAGGCCGAAGCAAGCAGGGTGAGCCCCGATTGGCATGGCTGGCTGCACCACACCTGGGACACACCGCCAAGCGAACAGCCGATTCCGCGTAAAGCGTGGGAGAAGCCGCATCAGCCGAACCTGACCGGCACAGCCAGTGCCTATGCGCCTGCTGGTTCGCTCCGCCGCGCGATCCGGAAAGAAGAGCGGCGCGATTATGAGGCTTGGATCCCGGAGTGACGGACAAAACCGGCCAACCCGAAAGCGGCTGAGTGCAGCAGAAACGGACCCGATAAACCGGGCAAGGAGGGCGGAGCATGGCATCCGAACATACCTCGACAGAGATTGCCATGGGCGGTGCGGTTCTTGCCGCGGCTGTCGGCTTTTTTATCTACGCTGCCCAAATCACCGGGTCTGGGGGCGATCCCGGCGGTTATGAGTTGACTGCGTCCTTCCGTTCGGCCGAGGGGATTTCCATCGGCACCGATGTGCGCCTTGCCGGGGTGCGCGTGGGCTCGGTCACAGGCCTGACGCTGAATAAGACAACCTTTCGCGCTGATGCCACGTTCAGCGTGATCGACGGTGTCGATATCCCTGATGACAGCGCGATTTCGATTGCCTCTGAGGGACTGCTGGGCGGAGCGTTCGTAGAGATAGTACCAGGAGGATCCCCGTTTGTTCTTGAACCAGGGGGGGAGATCATCGATACCCAGGGTTCGGTCAGCCTGATCACACTTCTCCTGCGCTATGTCGGCGGAGATGGGCGGGCCGAATAATAAGGCCGGCAGGGGAAGCATGGCCCTTGCCCGGCGGGTGGATGGCCACCTTCAGCCCGCTTTGTCGGGGCTTGGGCATCCGTGCCAGGGTGTCCGGGTTCTAAGGTTCAGAACCTCCTGAACCGGGGGTGGATCCGGCTGCGCAAGGAAATCCGCTGTTTCGGTCACTGCCTTGGCAAGCCGCGCATGATAGCAGGTGCGCGGAATCTCGATTGCCCCCAGTCTGATCAAATGGTCGGTCACGAACTGCGTGTCGAAGAGCTGGAACCCGCCATGGCGGAGGCGGCTGACCAGATAGGCCAGGGCAATCTTGGAAGCATCAGGTCGCCGCGAAAACATGCTTTCCCCGAAAAACGCCGCGCCAAGTGCCACGCCATAGACCCCGCCGACAAGTTCTGTTCCCTGGCGGACATCAATGGAATGGGCATGCCCCGCACGATGCAGCTGATGATACATTTCGGCGATCTCTGCGTTGATCCAGGTCTCTGGTCGGTCGGCGCAGCCTGCGACAATGCCCGCGAAGTCGGTGTTGATCCGGACATCAAAGGGCTCTGCCCGGATGCGCCGGGCCAGGCTGCGGGACGTGTGGAACCGATCCAGGGGCAAGATGCCGCGTCTGTGTGGATCAACCCAAAAGAATTCGGGATCGTCATGCCCTTCGGACATGGGAAAAATTCCGGCTGCATAAGCACGCAGCAGCACATCTGCGGTCAGGGCCGGGCGGCGTATTGGGCGGTGGTGATGGGGCATCGACGCAAATTTACAGGCTTTGGATGGAAATGGCCCGCGTCTTTTCAAGGTGATCGGGCAACCCGGCACTGGTTTGGGCGCAGATGTGGACAAGATGCATGGGAATTGCGCCCCAAGGCGTTTGGAAAGGGTTTTGTTCAGCCGCTCGGATTTGCGACCATCGCCGCGTGTTTAGCCCGGATGGCTTTCCAACCACTGTTCCAGCCAGTGAATCGTATAGTCGCCGGTCTGCACAGCCTCGGCCAACATCAATTCTCGAAACAGCGGGATCGTCGTATCCACGCCATCGACGATCACTTCTCCCAGTGCGCGGTTCAACCGGGCCAGTGCCTCAGGCCTGTCGCGGCCATGCACGATCAACTTTGCGATCAGGCTGTCGTAATAGGGCGGGATCGAATACCCGTCATACAGGGCGGAATCCATGCGCACACCCAGACCGCCGGGGGCGTGATACTGGGTGACCCGTCCGGGGGAAGGAGAAAATTCGGGTAACTTCTCGGCATTGACGCGCACTTCGATCGCGTGGCCATTCACCTGCAAATCTTCTTGCGCAAACGACATCGGCTTACCTGCGGCCACTCGGATTTGTTCGCGTACCAGATCGACGCCAAAAACCGCCTCGGTCACCGGGTGCTCAACCTGAAGCCTTGTGTTCATCTCGATGAAGTAGAATGCGCCGTTTTCATAGAGGAACTCGATTGTGCCCGCGCCTTCGTAGCCGATATCGGCCACCGCCCTGGTGCAGATTTCCCCGATTCGGGCTCGTGTTTCGGCGTCAATGGTAGGGCCTGGTGCCTCTTCAAATACTTTTTGGTGGCGACGCTGAATTGAGCAATCCCGCTCTCCCAGATGCACAGCATTACCCTTGCCGTCGCCAAAGACCTGTACCTCAATATGCCGTGGTGCGCCCAGATACTTCTCCAGATATACCTTATCATTGCCAAAAGTAGCCTTGGCCTCGGCCCGGGCGGTGCGAAAGGCAGTCTCCAGCTCCTCAAGGCTGCGGGCAAGTTTCATGCCGCGCCCGCCACCGCCTGCGGTGGCCTTCACGATCAGCGGAAAGCCCGTCTGTTCAGCTACGGCCCGTGCGAACCTCAAATCCGCGACACCGCCGTCAGAGCCGGGAACGCAGGGCACGCCCAAATTCTTCATCGTCTCCCTGGCCGTGATTTTATCGCCCATGATGCGGATATGCGCCGCCGATGGGCCAATGAACTTGATCTTGTGATCTTCAACAATCTGCGCAAAACTTGCATTCTCGCTAAGGAAGCCATAGCCTGGATGGATAGCCTCAGCCCCCGTGATCTCGCAGGCCGAGATAATCGCCGATACATTCAGATAGCTGCTGGTCGCCGGGGGCGGACCGATGCAGATCGCCTCATCGGCCATGCGCACATGCATCGCATCGCTATCGGCGGTGGAGTGGACGGCAATGGTGCTCAGGCCCATCTCACGCGCCGCGCGGATCACCCGAAGGGCAATCTCACCCCGGTTGGCGATCAGGATTTTGGAGAACATCAGACCAGTCGCCTTATTCGATGATCATCAGCGGTGCGCCAAACTCCACCGGGGCACCATCCTCAACCAGAATGCGTTTTACGGTACCCGCACAAGGGCTGGGGATTTGGTTCATCATCTTCATGGCTTCGATGATCAGAAGCGTCTGGCCTTCGCGCACTTTGTCCGCCACTGACACGAACGGCGGTGTGCCGGGTTCAGGCTGCAGATAGACGGTACCGACCATAGGCGAGGTGACGGCATTAGGATTTTGTGCGGGGTCTGCCGCAGGCACCTCAGCCGGGGAGGGATCGGCAGGGGCGGTCGAAGCCGCGGGGAGTAAGGCGGCAGTGGCCGTGACCTTGGAACCTTGGCGCGAAACACGGACACACAATCTGTCGGCATCGGCGTATTTGCGTTTCACCTGCAATTCGGTCAGGTCATTTTCCCGCAGTAGCGCGGCCAAAGCCCTGATGAAACCGACATCTTCATCATGGGTCTTCCTGTGCATTATGGTCCCTCCTTGCGCCTTGGCGGCTTCGGCGGTGGTTTGATCAACTGTTCCACGTCCGTATACTGCAGCCGTGCAGGGGATAAAAGCTGACATAATGGGGAATTCCGTGCGGTTCTGGCTGATCAGTCTGCGCACCCAACGGCGGATAATTTACCGTTTGATAAAGAAATCAACATGTGCCAGCGTCGGCATAGCCTTCTGCCATTCGATCACGGAGAGCCCACCCGATGACAAACAGCCCCTGGACCCCTGGCATCGCGGCGGGCCGTCTGGATGCCAAGGCTTACAAGGCTAATTTCGCCGATCTTTATGCACCGCTTGATGATCATGAGGCACTGGTGGCGGCGGATCGCTGTTATTTTTGTCATGATGCGCCGTGCATCACGGCCTGCCCCACGACCATCGATATTCCGCTGTTTATTCGCCAGATCGCCACTGGCACGCCCGAAGCAGCGGCGAAGACGATTTTTAACCAGAACATCCTGGGCGGCATGTGCGCCCGGGTTTGCCCGACCGAGACGCTGTGCGAGGAGGCATGTGTGCGCGAAGCGGCAGAGGGTAAGCCGGTTTTGATTGGGCGATTGCAACGCTACGCAACGGACAGGCTGATGCAGTCCGGCACGCATCCCTATACGTGCGCCGCACCGACCGGCAAATCGGTTGCCGTGGTAGGGGCGGGGCCTGCGGGCCTGTCTTGTGCGCACCGCCTGGCGATGAATGGTCATGAGGTGACGATCCACGACGCCAGGCCCAAGGGTGGTGGGCTGAATGAATACGGGATCGCGGCTTACAAAACGGTGAATGGCTTCGCTGCATCCGAAGTCGACTGGCTGATGCAGATCGGTGGAATCACGCTGCGGACTGGAACGGCACTTGGCACAGATATGACCCTTGATAGCCTGTTGGAAGATTTTGACGCTGTCTTCCTCGGGATGGGGCTGGGCGGCGTCAATTCGCTCTGCATCGGGGGACAGGATCGCACGGGGGTTGAGGATGCTGTCAATTTTATTGCCAACTTGCGCCAGGCTGGCGATCCGGCCAGCTTGCCGGTGGGCCGTAATGTGGTGGTGATCGGCGGTGGGATGACGGCGATTGACGCTGCCGTGCAATCGAAAGCCTTGGGGGCCGAGGTCGTTACGCTGGTCTATCGCCGGGATCGGGCGGCAATGCCTGCCTCGCGCTATGAACAGGATTTGGCGGCCTCCAGGGGGGTGCGCTTTATCTTCAACGCAATGCCGGTCGAGGTGGTCGGGAATGGCAACGTTAACGCGCTCCGCTGTGAATACACGCGCACGGATGGCGGCGCACTGACCGGGGCGGGTGAAACCTTTGAGATTCCGGCCGACCATGTGCTGAAGGCCATCGGCCAGACCTTGGAGGGTGTCCCCGGCGGCATCACGCTGGAGGGCGGCAAGATCGCTGTCACAGGCACAGGACGCACAAGCCGAGAGAGGGTCTGGGCCGGGGGCGATTGTGCGACAGGCGGGAATGACCTGACTGTGACCGCGGTCGCCGAAGGGCGCGATGCGGCCGAAGATATTCATGCGGCTTTGAGGAGCTAATAGAATGGGTGTACTCACTGATCCTGAACGGGTCACACTTGCACAGATCACACAGCAGACAGATCCATCGGGTCTGCATGTTATACTGGCGAACGTTTGGAACAAGAGGTCTCGCACGCGTCAAAATATCTATAAGGATGGTGCGCTGAGGACCGCCGCCGACCTGACCTTTAAGTCAGCTCCCACAGAGGGTTTTCCGATGCTGATTGAACTCGGCCACCCAGGGCGCCTGTTTGAGTCAGTGGTGCTACGCCACCCAAATAGCTTCTCATCCGAGGGTGTCATGCCTGCCAGAGGGCGGCTGCAAAACGCCAATATCGATGAAGCCAGTGTGACGAAGCAGTAGGGGGACCAGCCTGTGGCAGACTTGTCCAGCGATTTTCTGGGGGTCAAGTCTCCCAACCCGTTCTGGCTGGCCTCGGCCCCGCCGACGGATAAAGAGTACAATGTCGTCCGCGCCTTCAAGGCGGGCTGGGGCGGTGTTGTCTGGAAAACCCTGGGCCTTGACCCCCATGTCGTGAACGTGAACGGCCCGCGCTATGGCGCGATTTGGGGTGCGGATCGACGGCTTCTGGGCCTGAACAATATCGAACTGATCACTGACAGGCCGCTTCAGAAGAACTTGCGTGAAATCAAACAGGTGAAGCGCGACTGGCCGGATCGGGCGATGATCGTATCTTTGATGGTGCCCTGTGACGAGGAGAGCTGGAAATCGATTCTGCCCATGGTCGAGGACACCGGCGCAGATGGGATCGAGCTGAATTTCGGTTGCCCCCATGGGATGAGCGAACGCGGCATGGGCTCGGCCGTGGGACAGGTGCCAGAATACATTGAGATGGTCGTGCGCTGGTGCAAGGCGCATACGCGTATGCCGGTTATCGTGAAGCTGACGCCAAACATTACCGATATCCGCTATCCGGCACGGGCGGCCAAGGTGGGCGGGGCCGATGCGGTAAGCCTGATCAACACGATCTCTTCCATCACAAGCATCAATCTGGACACGTTCAGCCCCGAGCCGTCGATCGACGGCAAAGGTTCCCATGGCGGTTACTGCGGCCCGGCGGTGAAGCCCATCGCGCTTAACATGGTGGCCGAAATCGCGCGAGATCCAGAGGCCCGCGACCTGCCGATCTCGGGTATTGGCGGGGTGACAACCTGGCGCGACGCAGCGGAATTTCTGGCCCTTGGGGCGGGTAATGTGCAAGTCTGCACCGCGGCCATGACCTATGGCTTCAGGATCGTCGAGGAACTGGTCTCGGGGCTTGGCCAATATCTTGATAAGAGCGGTCAGTCGCTGCCGGATTTGATCGGGCGCGCGGTTCCGAACATCACGGATTGGCAATATCTCAACCTCAATTACGTGACCAAGGCGCGGATTAATCAAGACCTCTGCATTAAATGCGGGCGCTGTTATGCCGCCTGCGAAGACACCAGCCACCAGGCGATCGCGATGTCCGGGGACCGTGTGTTTGAAGTGATCGATAGTGAATGCGTGGCCTGCAACCTCTGTGTAAATGTCTGCCCGGTGGAAGCATGTATCACCATGGAAGAGCTGGCTGCGGGTAGGATGGACACCCGCACTGGCACACTGGTCGATTCCGCCTATGCCAATTGGACAACCCATCCCAACAACCCCGCGGCACACGCAGTGGAATAGGCGGCTGGAGGGGGCTCTTGGACGCTGGGATGACGAACAGCCCGGCAGATTGACACGATTGTCAGCTGGTATCACCCGGGAAACAATAACCTCGCATTGTGGAATTTCCAAGATTTGAGTGCCAATGACTTCACGGAAGACACAAGATCAACCTCACCGAGAAGATCGGGATCGGCAACGATACAAGCCGTCCGGGGCAGAGCCGTCCAAGAAGGTTGCCTTTTCACTTCTGAGATTGAGACGATGAAGGTGTAGGCTAACATAACCCTTGGCGCAAAAACATAGGATCGGGAACCATGGCCATCGGGCCAGAGATAGACAAGGCCGTTTTCGCAACTGGAAACCGTACAGGCGATGGGCAGCGTGTTCAATGACACGCCGGAGGCTGAGGGCGGCGCGAACGTTTGTGGGAACTTACCGCAAGTGAGCAACAGTGCCTGCCTAAAGATGACCGAGAACCTCAATGGATTCGAGCAGATGATTCTGCTGGCATCCGAGATCGAACAGAACCGCGTTGATCTAATTTTGCTTGTGGGCTGGCACACGACCCCACCAGCGAACCCGATTCTAATGTTCATCGGTTTCTTGTGCCTATTGAATCACGCGATTCCCCGCCCCGTCTTTACGCCTTGGTTAGGTTTGTCTATAAGTGACTACATGACGGCACTGCAGTTTGGCATCATCATTCGAATTATGGACCCGGCACTCTGACTGCTTGATACGCCGGGACAAAGATGTTTGCCCCCACACCGACCATAACTGCCCCATATTCCCGACTCAAAGGACACAAGAGACATGTGTGCCACCACACTCGCCAAGGCCGTTGATTACAAAGATACCCTGAACTTGCCGCGCACCGGGTTTCCGATGCGTGCGGGTCTGCCTAAGCGCGAACATATATGGCTGGAGAAATGGGAGAGAATCGGCGTCTATGACTGGCTGCGCAAGAAAGAGGGGCGCACGCCCTTTATCCTTCATGACGGTCCGCCTTATGCCAACGGGCATCTGCATATTGGCCATGCGCTGAATAAGATTCTGAAGGATATGGTGGTACGCAGCCAGCAGATGATGGGCAAGGATGCGCGGTACATTCCCGGATGGGATTGCCATGGTCTGCCAATTGAATGGAAGATCGAGGAGGCCTACCGCGCCAGGGGTTATGACAAGGACAAGATCAACGTCGTCGATTTCCGACAGGAATGCCGCCGCTTCGCTGAAGGCTGGGTTGATGTCCAGAGGGAAGAGTTCAAGCGTCTTGGCGTGACCGGTGCGTGGGATGATCCCTATCTGACGATGGATTTTCACGCGGAGCGTGTCATCGCGGAAGAGTTCATGATTTTTCTGATGAATGGTTCACTTTATCATGGGTCCAAACCGGTGATGTGGTCGCCGGTGGAGCGGACCGCGCTTGCTGAGGCGGAGGTAGAGTATCATGATCGCCAAACTGATTCCATCTGGGTGTCGTTCCGGGTGGTTCCTCTGTCGGAACAGATGGCATCAAGTGATCTGGGCAATGCCCAAGTGGTGATCTGGACGACCACGCCATGGACGATCCCGCAGAATCGTGCGATCTGTTTTGGACCGAATATCTCTTATGGGCTTTACGAGGTCACGGGACGGCCCGAAGAATGCCGTGCGCGCATCGGGCATATCTATCTGATCGCTGATACGCTGGCAGAGGATGCCCTGGGTGCCATGCGGCTGGAGCCGTCGATGGTGCGCCGGTTGCGGGGTGTCACGCCCGAAGAACTGGCCAGCCTGACATGTGCCCACCCCTTGCGCAAAGCCGAAGGGGCCAACGGTGAATGGGATTACGACGTGCCGCTGTTCCCTGGCGATCATGTGACAGACGGTGCTGGCACCGGCTTTGTCCATACTGCGCCCAGCCACGGCGATGATGACTATGCCATCGGGGTCAAGCATGGGCTGGAGATGACTCATAACATCCTGGATGACAGTTCTTTCCGGGCGGATGTGCCGTTCTTTGGTGGTGCGCAGATTATCAAACCAAACGGCAAACCGGGCGGGGCCAACAAGGCCGTCGTCAACAAACTGATCGAGGTTGGCCAGCTCTTGGCACGCAGGCGGGTCACGATCTCGGATGCGCATTCATGGCGGTCCAAAGCACCAGTAATCCGCCTCAACCGCCCGCAATGGTTCGCTGCCATTGATAAGGATATCGGGGGCGATAACACTTACGGCAGAACAATCCGGGAACGCGCACTGCGCTCCATCGATGATTTGGTCACTTGGACACCGCAGACCGGGCGCAACCGGCTTTATGCCATGATTGAGTCACGGCCCGATTGGGTACTATCGCGGCAACGGGCATGGGGCGTACCCATGACCTGTTTCGTGAGGAAGAATACTGACCCGTGTGATGAAGACCATCTGCTGCGCGATCCAGCGGTGAATGCCCGCGTGCTGGAGGCGTTTGAGGCCGAGGGCGCGGATGCCTGGTATAAACCCGGTGCCAAGGCACGGTTCTTGGGTAATGCGTATGACCCGGACGCTTATGAGCAGGTCTTCGATATTCTTGATGTCTGGTTTGATTCAGGTTCCACCCACGCTTTCGTGCTGCGTGACCGGGCGGATGGGGCCAAGGATGGGATTGCCGATCTTTACCTTGAAGGCACGGACCAGCATCGCGGCTGGTTCCATTCCTCTATGCTGCAAGCATGCGGCACCAAGGGCCGTGCGCCCTATCACGGGGTGCTGACCCATGGTTTCACGCTGGATGCACAGGGCATGAAGATGTCCAAATCACTCGGCAACACCATTGCCCCGCAAAAAGTGATCGAACAATACGGGGCCGATATCCTGCGGCTTTGGGTGGCTCAGGCGGATTACACTGCCGATTTGCGGGTCGGGCCGGAGATTTTGAAAGGGGTTGCCGATATCTACCGCCGCTTGCGCAACACGATGCGCTTCATCCTGGGCAATCTGGCGCATTTCACCGAGGATGATCGGATGGATGCCGTCGATATGCCTGAGTTAGAGCGGTGGGTGCTGCACCGCTTGGCAGAACTGGACCAGCAGGTGCGGACAGGCTACGCGAAATACGATTTTCAGGGCGTGTTCCAAGCGGTGTTTACTTTTGCCACCACGGATTTGTCGGCCTTCTACTTTGATATTCGCAAGGACGCGCTTTATTGTGACAGAGACACATTGCGCCGCCGCGCAGCGCGGACAGTACTTGATATTCTGTTCCACCGGCTGACAACCTGGCTTGCGCCGATTCTGATCTTTACAATGGAAGAGGTCTGGCTGGAACGCTTTCCGGGAGAGGAGAGTTCGGTCCACCTTATCGACTTCCCCGACACACCCGGCGAATGGCGCGATGCTCCGCTCGCCGCAAAATGGGATAACATCCGCAAAGTCAGACGGGTTGTCACCTTTGCACTTGAGCAAGACCGCATGGTAAAGAAAATTGGCTCTTCGTTGGAGTCGAGTGTAACCATCTTACTGGCAAACAGCCTCTGTGGGCTGTTTGATGGTTTGGATGTAAAGGAGCTGATGATCGTTTCCGAAGCCAGGGTCTTTTCCTCATCTTCGGCACGCGCAATGGATGTGCCTGGGAGCACTCCCGGGTTCGATCATTTGGAGAAAGATTGTCATTTTCTGCCCGAAATCACCGATTCTGCAGCGGTATTGACCGGGGACGCCGAAGGGCAGAAATGCCAACGCTGCTGGAAAATCCTGCCGGATGTGGGACGCTACGAGCATCCAGGTGTCTGCAAACGCTGCAATGAGGCGATTGAGGCAATTGGTGATCATTTCAAAGCAGCATAATCGCCATCCGGGAATGGCACAGGGCTTGTCCGCAGGGGCTTTCGCAAACGCGGCGGGTTTGTCGTCGCTGCATTAGGGCTGGGCGCAGCTGCCGCTAAAATGTTGACTGCACCCCCTTTACATTGACGGGTTTTCCTCTATTGTCATCATATCAAACACCACCCCCCAAGTATCGGGGGACAACATGGAGAAGGCCAATGAAAAGAATACTGACAACTGCCGCTCTTATACTGGCAGCTTTTGCCCCCACAGCAGGACATGCATCTGTGGACTTCTATATGAGCCAGTGTATCTACCCATATGCATTGAATTGGCAATTATTGAAAATGGGCAGTAATCCAAGGGGTTTGGCACAATCAATTGCCAATTCTACACTAGAAATAGCCAGAGAAGAAAAGAGGGCGGGAATTTCCATGGAGGAATACAATGGAGAGATTTGATTATTTTGGAAGGGGGAGTCCAACCGCTGTTGGAATGAAAATGTGTGTAGAAATGTATTGGCCATCCTTGTAACTTCTGAAAAAGGATCAAACCATGAAACAACTAATTGAAGATATCTACATGGGCATGATTCCCACGTTATTACTGGCTTCCGTGTTGATTATGGTAGCCGTCATTTTCCCAAGGATGCCCGCTATTGTGAACTTCATAAAATTTCTTTGGCACGCCCGGACACTTTCGGGACACTTTTCCTATTGATTTTGTCCTTAAAAGTGTCCAAAGCGTCCGAGTAGACGTGTGGAAAAGGATACTCAGCCCATGCAATCTTTACTCGAAGAGGTCGCTTCACCTCTAAAGAACGGAAGTTCGTTTACCTGCATAAGAAGAAATCCAAGTATCACAAGTATCACCGGCCTAATAAAAAAACCGGAAAACTGGTGCGAGACTTGTCCGCAACAGGCTTGCCCCCGCTGAGTTTAGCGAACATTCTGGGCATCGATCTTCATACAATGCGAAGACACTATGCCAGAGAAATGGACATAGGTGGTTACTCGTTCCAAGAAATGGCCCTCCGTGTTATCAAGGACATCGTGTATTGCGGGCAATTATCAGGACGCAATGACGCGGATTCGTAAGCACGATTCGAAGCGGCCAAGTTTCTTCTGGGAGAAAAGACGTTCTACAAGACGGAACCAGTTGAATTCACCGACACCTGGGTGAACACATATGATCCCAGAAACCCAAGGGTAGACGGCGAGACGACACAAATGCCCCTTGTCCTCTTCGACAAGCACATGACACAATTCGCCACGCCGCGGGGGGAGGTTCTTATTGCGAAACTAAAGCCTATCCTTGAGGTCATCTTGAAGATTTTCAGGTTCTGATGCACACACTCATGCGAAGACAGTCCCGATACCTTGGCTTTTTGCACCGTCTGCTTTGGATCAGCCCGCGACGGATCATCACAGCGAAAGAAACACTGCCATGACTGACACTTACACGCCGCCCAAGGTTTGGACTTGGGAACATGCCAATGGCGGGGAATTCGCCTCGATCAACCGCCCCATTGCCGGTGCAACCCATGACAAGGAATTGCCGGTCGGCGCACACCCCTATCAGCTCTATTCCTTGGCCACGCCGAACGGCGTGAAGGTCACAGTGCTTTTCGAAGAGCTGTTGGCCGCAGGCTATGATGCGGAATATGATGCCTGGCTGATCCGCATCACCGAGGGTGATCAATTCGGTTCGGGCTTTGTGCAGGTCAACCCGAACTCAAAAATCCCGGCACTGATGGATCGTTCAGGCAAATCTCCCATCCGCGTGTTCGAAAGCGCGGCAATCATGCTGCATCTGGCCGAGACATTCGGCACCTTCCTGACTGCAGAGGCCCGGCCCGAGATGCTGTCATGGCTCTTCTGGCAGATGGGCAGTGCACCTTATCTGGGCGGTGGATTTGGGCATTTCTACGCCTACGCGCCCGGGAAATGGCAATACCCGATTGACCGCTTCGCGATGGAGACCAAACGTCAGTTGGATGTGCTGGATCGGCACCTGGCCGATAAGGATTGGATGGCAGGCGGCGTCTACACCATCGCCGACATGGCCATTTGGGCTTGGTATGGGCAGTTGGTACTGGGACGGCTTTATAACGCGGCGAAGTTCCTGGACGTGACCAGCTACAAAAACATGGTCGAATGGGCCGGGCGGATAGACGCGCGCCCGGCGGTTCAGCGCGGGCGTATGGTCAATCGTATCTCTGGTGAACCAGAGATGCAACTGCATGAACGCCATGACGCCAGCGATTTTAACACCAAGATCCAAGATAAAATCTCGGCCCAGTAACCATACGAACCAAGGCCAGCCTCAACACGCTGGTTGGCTGGCTGACACTGACCGGGAAGGAAGTGGCGATGGTTCACTGGCAGAAAACGGCAGGCGCGGCAGAAACACCGCTTCCATGGCAGGCCGCGACAGAGGTGGAGGCTTATTTGGCTGGCGGTTTGTGACCACCTTCACCCTATCCTTGGCACCCAAGCAGTTGGGCGGGCATGAGTCTGACCGGGTTTTCCGGGGCAAGTGGGTTAGGGGCAAAGGTTGCGCTGCTTGAAGTATAAGGGGGCGGCAAGCCTGCTGATCTAACGCGGCGCGAAGGGGAAGGGGCCACGCGTTGCGTTAGCCCTCAGGCCCCGGGCCAGACGACCTTTGCATCCCCCGCAGACATGGCCCCCTTGGCGCGGTCAAAGCGGAGATAGGCGAGTGCCATTCCGCCCGATTGCGTGAAAAGCGTGCCTGCCTGCCTGTCCCCTGCCATGATGTCTGTGCCCAGGGGTGCGGTGCCGGCCACCTCTACCACTGTCAGACCCTTGCGCAGTTTGGTCTTGTGCTTCATGCGCGACGTCACCTCCTGGCCGACATAGCAGCCTTTGCGGTGGTCCACGCCGGACAACCGGTCAAAGCCCATCTCCAGGATGAAACTGTCTTCGGGGATCAGCTCGATCCCCGTCTCTGGAATGCCACGGGCCACGCGGGTCGCATCCCAATCCACCTTGGCCGCGCCGCTCTCCAGCCCGTAGCCACGCCACCCAAGTGCCGGGTCGCGCGGGTCTGGCCATGCCCCCTCTGGTGCATCGCCAAGCCCGCGGGTGACGGACAGCCCGCTGTCATTCACTGTGACATCGGCGCGCAGTTTATACATCATCAAGCGTCGGGTGAGTGCATGCACCAGATCGGCCTTTACATCCAGCAGAATATCCTTGCCTCGGTTCAGTAGGAAGAAATCCACCAGATACTTGCCCTGCGGCGTCAGAAGCGCGGCGTAGGCCAAACCTTCGCCCTGGGGCTTCGGATCATTCGTCACCAACCTGTGCAGGAAATGCTCTCGATCCGTGCCGCCGATACACAGAACCAAGCGGTCGGGTGCCAATTCTCCAAGCATATCACACCTCCTGATGTCTTGATCAGCCGCCTTTCATAAGCGGCATATGCGGCCGTCAGGTCGCGGTCGCTATTTTCCGCAAGGTCGGCGGCACAGGTGCGTTTAATGGTTTTTCACTGCCTCCAGCACCGCCTCCACATGGCCCGGCACTTTCACATTGCGCCAGATTTCGGCGATTGTGCCGTCACCCTTGATCAAAAAGGTTGCCCGTTCGATCCCCATGTAGGTTTTGCCGTACATCTTCCTCTCACCCCAGGTACCATATCGCTCGCAGACATCACCTTGTTCGTCCGAGACAAGCACGATACCCAGATTATGCTTTGCGATGAATATGTCATGCTTTGCAACACTGTCCTTTGATACGCCGATGATTGCGGCACCCGCCGCATCAAAGGATGCCGCATGTTTGGTGAAGCCAATGGCCTCTTTCGTGCAGCCGGGGGTGTCATCCTTAGGATAGAAATACAGCACAACGGTTTTGGGCCGCAGGGCGGAAAGGGTAATCTCACCCCCGCCATTGCGGGGCAACGTGAAATCGGGGGCGGCGGAACCAGGTTCAAGCATAGGAGCCTCATCATGTTGTAACAGTGCAATGTGACCGTAGAACTGATTGCAAACTAGCGGATTTGCGGCGAAGGTAAAACCCAGGATCGCCCCGATCTTCTCACAATTGTCAACAGGCCAGGCATGGTAGATCAAATCCCGCGACCAGACCCTATCCGCTCGCGCAGGCGGCGTGGCCCGATATTTTGGGCGATAGCGGTTCTGGCGACCATGATTTGCGTTCCGGTGGTGGCATTGGCAGTGCTGGCTTGGGCCGCGCTGGATGGCACACTGAAACTGCCAGAGCCTGTGCGGGCGTGGATTGTGTCCGGGCTGGACCAAGCGATGGTGGCCAACCGCATTGAGATAGGCGAGGTTGGCCTGACACTGCATGATGGTGGCCGGACGCCGGAATTCATCTTTCATGACGTGGAGATGTGGGATGGCGAGATTCTGCGCGCTTCCTTCCCCCGGATCGCGGTTCATATGAACGGCCAGGTACTGATGCGCGGGCAGGCACGGCCGACACACGTACAAATCGTCGGGGCCGGCGTGCGGGCAACCCGCACAGAGGACGGGCAATTTAACCTGGCCCTTGATACCGAACAGACGGCTACGGGCCGCGATCCGGGGGAAACCCTGGCCCGGATCGATCAGATGTTTGCCAGCCCACTTTTCGATAATCTGGAGGAGGTGACGGGAACCGGCTTTGAACTGATCCTAGACGACAGGCTGGGTAATCAGACCTTGCGCGCCCACGACGCTTCGTTTCAGCTGTTGCGCGAAGGTGCTACCTTGTCCTTGCTGGTTGGCGGGCAGATTGAAGGCAGCCGCGATGCCACCGTCACCATGGCCGTGACCCGAAACGCCGGGTTGCAGCGGACCGATCTTCGCATGCAATACGAAGGGCTTGCCGCGCGGGACATTGCCGCTGGCGTGCCGACACTGGCCTGGCTTGACAGGATGCGCGTACCGATTTCGGGCAGCGTGACAGCGGTGTTGCGCGATGATTCCACCTTGGGTGATCTGAGTGCTGCCCTGGATATAGGGCCGGGCCATGTGTTCCTGGGGGATGGCGTACCGCGCCTGCCTTTGACTGCGCTGAGCATGGAACTGGATTTTGACGCGGAGCAGGGCAGGCTGAACTTCTCCGGGATTGACCTGGATGCACCTGCACTGAGCTTTTCGGCATCAGGGCATGCGGATGTATCTCCGGACGGTACCAATTATGCGGGGCAGTTCCAGATTTCTGATGTGGTGGCGAACCCGTCCGGGCTGTTTGATGATCCCGTTACGCTGAACGGCGGCACGCTTGCCATGCAATTGAACCTGAGAGATGAGATCGCGTTGGAGATTGGTGAAACAGTGCTAGTCGACGGCGATGTTCAGGTCTTGGCTCAGGGCGAGGTGATCTTTGCCCGGGATGGTTTGCAACTGCGTCTGGACACGGAGATTCCCAGGATCGCTAGCGCGGATGTTCTGTCTTACTGGCCCGAAGCCGCGATTCCCAACACCCGGCGATGGCTGTCGGAAAACCTGCTCGGCGGCGTACTTTCTGATGTGCGATTCAGGTTGCGCCGGGGCCCGCCGGATCACGAGGCAAAGCACAGTTTAAGGCTGAATTTCGAAGACGTCACCCTGCGCACCATGCCGCACATGCCGCCGATCAAATCTGCCCGTGGCCACGTCGTTCTGGATCAGTCGCGGGTGGCCATAGACCTGCATTCCGGACGGTCAATCGCGCCCCTGGGCGGGGCGGTTGACTGGGCCGGGTCAACCATGGTTATCGAGGATGTGACACAGCACAACCCGCCTGCCCGGTTCGGTCTGAATATCACGGGCGACATCAGCGATGTGCTGAGCATACTGGAGCTTCCACCCGTCAATCTGTTTGCCGAAGGGCGGTTTTCGGCGGACACACTTGGGACAGGCCAAGCCGATCTGGCGGCGACACTGTCATTGCCGTTTGATTCTCCCGTCCCGTTTGATGAGATCGGTTTTGATGTCACCGGTACGCTGCACGATGTGGCATCGGGCACCCTTGTACCGGGGCGGTCACTGATGGCGGAGCGGTTGACCCTGTCTGTTCAGTCCGAACAGGTGACAATCAGTGGCCGGGCGATGCTGGATGGACTGCCCGCGACTGGCCAATGGCAGAGGAAGATCGGTCCCGGCGCAAGCGATGTAAGCCGGTTGAGCGGCACCCTGCCCCTGTCCGGCGCGACGTTTCAGGCACTTGGGATTCAGGTGCCGGACTGGCTGATGACTGGCCAGGCAAGTGCCGATTTCGCGGTAGAGATGAAGCCGGGGGATACAGCACCAGAGCTGCATTTAACCTCGGATTTGACAGGTCTTGGCCTGTCGCTTCCCGCCCTGGGCTGGAGCAGGGACGGTGACGCGGCGGGGGCGTTGGAGGCAACCGTTCGCCTGGGGGCTGCGCCGGGGATCGAAACGCTCAACCTGTCCGCGCCGGGCCTGGACTTGGTGGCTTCGATCACGCTGAATCCCGGGGGCGGGTTTGAGCGGCTTTCAGTCCCTCGCCTTCGGGTCGGGGATTGGGCAGATGTTCAAGGTATTCTAACCCTACAGGGGGCGGGGCACGCGCCCCAAATCGAGGTGACAGGCGGGCGGATCGACTTGCGGCGTGCTCCGACCGCAGGCACTGGCGGAGGCGGTGCGATCGCCTTGCGGCTGGACGGGCTGGACGAATTGCGGGTGAGCGACGGCATTGCACTGCGCGATGTGTCAGCAGAGGTCGCCATAGCTGGCGGGATGTCCGGCCAATTCCGGGGCAATGTGAACGGCACAGCCCCTGTGGCTGGTACGGTCATCACCACCAGCGCGGGCCCTGCGGTGCAGCTTCGGTCAGATGATGGCGGGGCGGTTCTGCGTGCGGCCGGTCTCTATGGAAATGCCTATGGCGGAGAGATGAATCTGGACCTGCAGCCCACCGGGCAGGAAAGACATTATCGCGGCGATCTGGTGATCAATGGGCCCCGGCTCAGGAACGCGCCAGTCATGGCGGAGTTGCTGAGCATGATTTCGGTGATCGGGCTATTGGAGCAATTGGGCGGCGAAGGTATAAACCTTGGACAGGTTGAAACCCGCTTTACGCTGACCCCGCACACAGTCGTGATTGAACATGGCACCGCTGTCGGCCCCTCCATGGGGTTCTCGATGGATGGGGTCTATAACATTGCCAGCCGACAGTTTGACATGCAAGGTGCGGTGTCGCCCTTCTACTTTGTCAATGGCGTCCTGGGTATATTCTTTGCCCCGCGGCGGGAAGGGCTGTTCGGATTCAGCTATCAGCTGACGGGTACACCCGAGGCAGCACGCCTCATCGTGAACCCGCTTTCGATTCTCACGCCGGGCGTCTTTCGACAGATATTTCGCCGCCCGCCGCCGGACCCGGGCCAGTGAAATTAGCCGATTTCGCCTTCGATCTGCCCGAAACTCTGATCGCCATGCGGCCTGCGCGGCCACGGTCCTCCGCACGGCTTCTGCTGGCGCAAGGCAGCGACATTCTTGATCGTCATGTGCGTGATTTGCCGGATATACTTCAACCCGGTGACCACCTGATCCTGAATGATACCAAAGTTATCCCGGCGCGGTTGTCAGGTGTGCGGCACCGCAACGCCAGCGGCAATGTTGTGCAGGCGAAGGTCGAGGTGACGCTGTTGAAACCGCAGCCCGACGGATGCTGGAGCGCACTGGCCAAACCGTTGCGCAAACTGACCCCGGGTGAGACGGTGATCTTTTCTGATGTGTTGAGTGCCAAGGTAACGGCGCGGTCCAAGGGTTTGCACCTGCGTTTCAACATGGCAGGCCCGGATTTCGATGCTGCGCTTAGTGCCGCAGGAGCAATGCCGCTGCCGCCTTACATCGCTGGAAAGCGGATGGCGGATGATTGGGACAAGGAAGATTATCAGACGATCTGGGCCCGCCGTGCCGGTGCCGTTGCCGCACCAACCGCCAGCCTGCATTTCGATAACGCGCTTGTCTCGGCCCTCCAAGCGCGCGGCGTCGGGATGAGTTTCGTGACATTGCATGTGGGCGCAGGAACCTTTCTGCCAGTCACGGTTGATGATGTTGCCACCCACCGGATGCACACGGAATGGGGCGAAATCACGCAAACCACCGCCGGAGAAATCAACGCCAGTCGTGCTGCCGGGGGCCGCATCATCCCCGTCGGCACAACCGTCCTGCGCTTACTGGAAACCGCGGCCCGTGACGATGGCCATGTACCCGCCTGGCAGGGCGATACGGATATCTTCATCTATCCCGGCTACCGCTTCAAGGTGGCAGATGCGCTGATGACCAATTTTCACCTGCCGAAATCGACCTTGATGATGCTGGTCTCAGCCCTGATGGGGCATGGGCAGATCAGGAAGATTTACGCCCATGCCATCGCGTCGGGGTATCGATTCTTCTCTTACGGGGATTCTTCACTTTTGATTCCGTCGCAGACGTGACTAACGGCGACGGAATAGACAGATGAATAATGAGTCGAACGATAGAGGATCACCCCCATGTTAGATGTCTTGCGCGGATCTTGGGCTCTGCTGCTTGGGATGCTTCTGCTGATGGTCGGAAATGGCCTCCAGGGGACGTTGATTGGTGTGCGTGGGGATATCGAAGGATTTTCAACGCTGGAATTGTCGATCATAATGTCGGCTAATTTCGCAGGATTTCTGGGCGGTTCGCGCGCGGCACCAATTATGATCCGCCGCGTGGGGCACATCCGCGTCTTTGCGGCACTCGGCTCGCTGATTTCGGCGGCACTCATCCTGTTCCCGCTGATGATCGATCCGGTCAGCTGGACGCTTCTGCGCGTGATCATCGGCTTCTGCTTCTCGGCCGTCTACGTGACGGCAGAAAGCTGGCTGAACAACGCAACAACCAATGAAAACCGGGGCAAAACGCTGTCGGTTTACATGGTTGTCCAACTGACTGGTGTGGTTTCGGCCCAGGGCCTGCTGGTGCTGGGCGACCCTTCGGGCTTTACGCTTTTCATTGTGCTGTCGATTCTGGTTTCGGTCAGTTTCACGCCGATCCTTCTGTCGGTCACGCCCACGCCAGTGTTCGAGACGACGCGACCGATGGGCCTGAAGGATCTGATCCAAGTGTCGCCCCTTGGTTGCATGGGGATGCTGGTTCTGGGCGGCGTCTATTCCGCGATGTTTGGCATGTCGGCAGTTTACGCCACCTCTATCGGGCTCTCGCTTGGCCAGATATCGATCTTCGTGGCATCTTTTTACGTGGGCGGGTTGCTGATGCAGTATCCGATCGGCTGGATTTCCGACCGGGTCGACCGGCGCTGGCTGATTATGCTGGTCAGTGCTGCAGGTGCGGTGGCCGCGGTTCTGGCGGTCATCAGCGGGGGCATCTTTGCCCTGATTCTGGCGGCGGCCTTTGTTGTCGGCGGCATGGCCAACCCGCTTTATTCGCTGCTGTTGGCCTATACCAATGACTTTCTCGATCACGATCAGATGGCTGCTGCGGGGGGCGGCCTGATATTCATCAACGGAGTGGGTGCGATCTTTGGCCCCCTGGTCGTCGGTCTGTTGATGGATGTCACTGGCCCGCAAGGCTATTTTCTGTTTCTGGTCGCACTCATGGCGGGCCTTGCCGCCTATGCGGCCTATCGGATGACGGTGCGCCCGGCCCCGGCGACAGAGGACACCGGGAGCTACGCGCCCGTCCTGCCCTCGGCGTCGCCCGTTGCGGTTGAATGGGCACAGGAAGCCTTTATCGAAGCGTCAATTGAAGATGAGGCAGGCAAAAATGATCTCGCAGAGTAAGGTTCTGAAAATCAAACGGCAACAGTTGCAAAGGAGAGCGCAATGACAGCCACCCATCCATCCGAGGATGTCCTCGGCTTCTGGCTTGAGAGCTGCGGACCGGGGAAATGGTACGCCCAGGATGATAATCTGGACGACCAGATTACCAGGCACTTCGGTGCCCTCTGGCGGGACGCAGCAGACGGCAAACTCGACACATGGAAGGGCCACCCGCGAAAGGCACTGGGCTTTATCATTCTGACCGACCAGTTCCCGCGCAACATGTTTCGAAACAGTGCTATGGCGTTTTCTACCGACAGGCTGGCGAAGTCGGCGGCATGCTACAGCATCGACCGGGGCTGGGATATGCGCACTGCTGAACCCGGGCGGCAGTTCTTCTATATGCCGTTTTGTCATTCCGAGGTTTTATCGGATCAGGATCATTGCGTGCGCCTGATGAAGGAACGGATGCCGGAGACTGGCGCGGGCAACATCCTGCATGCCCGTGTGCATCGAGAGATCATCCGAAGGTTCGGCCGCTTCCCCTATCGCAACGCGGCCTTGGGCCGTGCGACGAAACCGGCCGAACAACGCTTCATGGATGATGGTGGCTATGGCCTGATCCTGGGTGAGCTCGAGGCGATGGCCTGATCCCAGGCCACACACCCTGGACATCCACTGGTTGGGGATGCGTGACCTAAGCAGAATACCTTCATTACGTCATCGCATATCTGGTTGGTCATTTACCCTTCAGAATGGCCGCGATGATAAGCCCTAAAGGTCCGAGGAAAAACCCCCCAGAGAAAGCCCTTGACACCGTCAACGAAAAGACCGATGACACCGAAGAAGATCGCGATTCCGATAATCAATTCCATGGTTTACCTCCTTGTTCTAACGATATGGAGTCTAAACCCCGTACCGAAATTCTGACCCCGTGACCGAGTCTTGTCGCGGATCAGAATATGTTTAGACCGATTCGTGCTTTTGAGCAAGCCTGGACAGTCATCCGTAAGGTTTCAAGAATGGTTTAGCCCTAAGATGCGCGGTAGGGTGATCACAAATGCCTGCGATATCCTCTGCGCACTTTAATCTTGCGGCAATCTCATGCCGCCGGCCCTGATTGCGATGGCAGGCGGAATAGTCTAGCGTTAAATAAAATCTTAGCAGAGAGGAATGAGCCATGGCTGCCAACAGTTATGACGTCGTTGTCATCGGGGCCGGACCAGGCGGTTATGTCGCCGCGATCCGGGCCAGCC
This sequence comes from Paracoccaceae bacterium, assembly GCA_014323785.1. GTDB lineage: Bacteria > Pseudomonadota > Alphaproteobacteria > Rhodobacterales > Rhodobacteraceae > Rhodophyticola. The sequence goes on from JACONJ010000050.1 coordinate 40,038, forward strand.
AGCTGGGCATGAAGGTTGCAATTGTGGAACGCGAGCATATGGGCGGCATCTGCCTGAATTGGGGTTGCATCCCGACCAAGGCGATGCTGCGATCCTCGGAAGTGTTTCACCTGATGCACCGTGCCGGGGAGTTCGGGTTAAGCGCGACGGGCATCGACTATGACCTGGACGCGGTTGTCAAACGCTCTCGCGCCGTGGCCAAACAGCTGAACGCGGGCGTTGGCCATCTGATGAAGAAAAACAAGGTCAAAGTGGTGATGGGCGAGGCGACTCTGCCTGCCAAAGGTGAGGTCAGCGTCAAGACCGGTAAGGGTACCGAGGAGCTGACCGCCCGAAACGTCATCCTGGCCACAGGCGCGCGTGCCCGCGAGATGCCGGGGCTGGAAGCTGATGGTAAGCGGGTCTGGACCTATAAGGCCGCGCTGATGCCGCCGCATATGCCGAAAAAACTTCTGGTGATCGGCTCGGGCGCGATTGGCATTGAATTCGCCAGTTTTTACAACACGCTGGGGGCCGAGACGACCGTGGTTGAGGTGATGGATCGCATCCTGCCGGTCGAGGATGCTGAAATCAGTGCATTCGCCAGGAAAGCCTTTGAAAAGCAGGGGATGAAGATTCTGCAAAAGGCCGTGGTCAAACAGCTTGATCGTGCCAAAGACAAAGTGACCGCCCATATTGAAGCGGGGGGGCGGGCTGAGAAGCATGTGTTTGATACCGTCATCTCTGCTGTGGGCATTGTCGGCAACACCGAGGGCATGGGGCTGGAAGCACTTGGCGTGAAAATTGACCGAACCCACGTGGTGACGGATGCCTACTGCCGCACGGGGTGTGAAGGGCTTTACGCCATCGGCGATATCGCTGGTGCACCCTGGCTTGCGCACAAGGCCAGCCATGAGGGCGTGATGGTGGCCGAGTTGATCGCGGGTAAAAATGCCGCACATCCGGTGAAACCCGAAAGCATCGCAGGCTGCACCTATTGCCATCCGCAGGTGGCCAGCGTCGGCTATTCTGAGGCCAGGGCGAAAGAGCTGGGTTATGATGTGAAAATCGGCCGTTTCCCCTTCATTGGCAATGGCAAGGCCATCGCCCTGGGAGAGGCCGAGGGGATGGTCAAAACCGTCTTCGACGCTAAAACGGGCGAGCTTCTGGGGGCTCATATGATCGGTGCGGAAGTGACGGAACTGATTCAGGGCTATGTTGTCGGGCGGCAGTTAGAGACGACCGAGGAAGACCTGATGCATACCGTCTTCCCGCATCCGACGCTCAGCGAGATGATGCACGAGTCCGTGCTCGACGCTTATGACCGGGTGATCCATATCTGACCTTTGGGGCGGGGTGAATCGTGAAAGGGGCGCGTAATGAAAGCGCGAAATTTTCCCCTGACAACGGCAAGGGCGGGCGCATGGTTAATCACCTGTATTACGGCGACAACCTGCCGGTCCTGCGCGAGTCCATCGCGGATGCCAGCGTGGACCTGATCTATCTGGACCCGCCGTTCAACTCTAACGCATCCTACAATGTGCTGTTCAAGGGGCCGGGCGGCACGGACAGCCCCGCGCAGATTGAAGCGTTTGACGACACCTGGCACTGGACCGATGCGGCCGAGGCCACCTATGGCGAGGTTCTGCAATCCGGCAACAGGGATGCGGCGGAACTTCTGCGTGCCATGCGGGTGTTTCTGGGTGAAAATGACATGATGGCCTATCTGGCGATGATGGCCATCCGCCTGCTGGAGTTGCGGCGGGTGCTGAAGGATACGGGCAGCCTGTATCTGCACTGCGATGACACCGCCTCGCACTACCTGAAACTGCTGATGGATAGCATCTTTGGGCCTGTTGCGTATCGCAATGAGGTCATTTGGAAGCGCACCAGCAACCACAACGACGCGGGCCGCTTCGGGCGCGTGGCTGACCGGCTGCTGTTCTACGGCGCGGGCATCAACCGCGATGCCGTGCGGGTACCGCTGGACCCGGATTACGTGCGCCAGTTCTACCGGTATGACGATGATGACGGGCGCGGGCCGTATCAGCGGGGTGATATGGCCAATCCCAGCCGCATCTGGCCCGGCGGGGTGTATGAATGGAAGGGGTATCCGCCCCCGCCAAAAGGGTGGCGGTATAAGCAGGCGCACATGGCCGAACTGGATGAACAGGGGCGCATCCATTATCCCACAAAGGCAGACGGAACGCCTGATTATTCAAAACGCCCCCGCTTGAAACGCTACTTGGACGCCAACCCCGGCCAGGTGCCGCTGGATGTGTGGACGGACATCAAGCCCATTGGGGCGCACGCCGCCGAACGCCTTGGCTACCCGACGCAGAAGCCCGTTGCGCTGCTGGAGCGCATCATCCGCGCCAGCAGCAATGAAGGCGATCTGGTGCTGGACCCGTTCTGCGGCTGCGGCACCACCGTCCACGCCGCCGAAAAACTGGGCCGTAAGTGGTGCGGCATTGACATCACGCACCTGGCCATCGGCCTGATTGAAAAGCGCCTGCGCGATGCCTTCCCCAGGGTTGCGTTCACAACCCACGGGGTGCCGCGGGACATCGCGGGGGCGCGCGACCTCGCCCGTCGCGGGCGCCGGGAGGGGCGGCATTATTTCGAGTTTGAGAAATGGGCCCTCTCGCTTATCAACGCGCAGCCCGGCACCCTGTCACGGCGGGGGGCGGATAAGGGGCGGGGGGCGGATAAGGGAATCGACGGCACGATCTATTTTGACAGAACCCGGCGCGCGCTTGTCAGCGTGAAGTCGGGCGAGAATGTAAGCGTTGCCATGATTCGCGACCTGCGCGGGGTGATTGAGCGCGAGGGTGCGGAGATCGGCATTTTCCTGACCCTGACGTCGCCGACAAAGCCGATGACGGCCGAGGCCGCCGCCGCGGGGCAGTTCAGGATGGAGGGATTTGATTCGGCTGTCCCGCGCATCCAGATTGTCACCATTGAGGATGCGCTGGCCCTGCGCGACCGCGCCGTGCGCCTGCCCCTGCGCCGGGGCGACACTTTCAAACGCGCCACGCGCGAGCATGACAAAACCGCACAAAACAAAATGGACCTGTAAGCCTCTGCCCCAATCCCGCGGCGGCACTAGCCCATCAAGGATACCCTGCAACTGCCGTGTTCCGACCGCAACTGTGCCAAGGGCGGGCGCATAATGGCCGAAGGGGGCCTCAGGGTGACGCCGCGGCGGGAGCATCTCCCGCTCGGGTGCTATCATTCCGCCAAAAACACCCGGATGAGGCGGTGACCCGATTGCGTCCGCGCCGCTTGCCGCGTTGGCCCCGAGGTTCACCGTCATACCCTCTCTGCCCTGAATTCATATCTGTTCCAGTTACCCTGATTAAGGGTACCTTCGTAGGGGCAGTTGTAGTGATCGTTGCCGTTCTCTTTCATCCAAGTGTAGCGGCTCGCTACACCTTCATCAACCCTGCATCGCTGGCGGCGATGCTGAGCCGCAGGTCATCCCCCGCCGCACCAATTCTGTCTGGTAGCCACAGGCTTTGCTCTCCAGTTCGCGCCTCTGTTTTGATCCACCCCTCATCCGGTGTCAGCAGCCTGGCCACCACGCGCAGAATGTTGCAGCAAAGACCAGCACCTCATCGGTCGCCACTGATGGAACTGCCAAGGAAAGAAAACCAAGCACCGTCGCGCACCACAAACGCAGGTAACGCAGACCCGGGCCGTGAACACACAAGCCATCATGGGGCAATTGCGCGTCAGATCGGCGGTAATGTCCAGTGCCTATTTGCACCGGTTTGCTGCGCAACCGGATAATTCTGACGATGATTGCTTGTTTACGCCGGGCGGCAGGGCTATATGGGGCTGCATGAAACGCTTTGTCCCTTTTATGAAATCCGACCCGCTGGTCTCTGTCGTCCGCCTGTCCGGTGTGATTGCCGGGGCCGGGCGTGGCGGCGTTTTGAACGACAGCGCGACCGCACCGATGATCGAACGGGCGTTTCGACGTGGCAGACCGGTGGCTGTTGCCATGGTGATTAACTCGCCCGGCGGTTCGCCCGCGCAATCCTCTCTGATTGCGGCGCGGATCAAACGCTTGTCGGCAGAGAATAAGGTACCGGTCCACGCCTTTGTGGAGGATGTGGCGGCCTCCGGTGGCTACTGGCTGGCCTGTGCGGCGAACAGGATATGGATCGATGCCCACTCGATCCTGGGCTCTATCGGGGTGATATCGGCCAGTTTCGGGCTGCAGGATTTCATCGCTCGTTTCGGGATCGAACGGCGTGTTCACACCGCTGGCAAGGATAAGTCGATGCTGGACCCGTTCTGCCCGGAGCGTCCGGAAGATGTTGAACGGTTGCACAGTATCCAAAGACAGATACATGACAGTTTCATCGCCCACGTGAAGGCCAGCCGTGGTGAGCGTTTGGCGGATGATGAGGATTTGTTCACCGGAGATTTCTGGGTTGGCGAAAAAGCTGTCTCGCTTGGATTGGCCGACGGGTTAGGTCATGTGAACCCGAAGATGAAGGAGCTTTATGGCGAGAAAACCCGCTTTGCCGTTTACGGGCCGAAACGCAACATCTGGCAGCGGTTTGGCGTACGAGCGGTTGATGAGGTGGCCGCAGCCCTTGATGCGCGCACGATCTGGGCCCGGTATGGACTCTGAGCGATGATTAAAATTGCCACGTTTTTTCTGATCGGGATGCTGATTCTAGCCATCCTTGGGCGGTTGCGTTTGCCGAAGATCATGCGGCGTGGCGACAATGGTGGCTTACTCCGGCCTGCACTGTGCCCGAATTGCGGGTGCTACAACACGAAAGACGGGCCATGCTGCCAATCTCCTAAGGGGCGGAACTGAGGCGATGATCGGTGAAATCTTTCTGTTCATCGGGCCGGCCCTTGTGGTTCTCTACACTATCTATACCGCCCAGCTGTTGTACTGATGTGAAAGGGGGGCGATATGGCAGCACTCGTCACGGGGGCGGCAAAGCGCCTGGGCCGAGAGATGGCACTGGCCCTGGCGAGGGCGGGCCATAACATCTGCGTCCATTACGCGACCTCGCGCTACGAGGCGGATGCCACGGTTGCCGAGATCAAGGCACTGGGCCGCCGGGCAGTGTCGCTTAACGCAGATCTGCTGTCGGAGGATCAGACCGACGCCCTGGTGCCGGGGGCGATTGATGCACTTGGCGAACCGATCACGGTTCTGGTCAACAATGCCTCGATCTTCGAATACGACACACTGGCTACCGCTACACGCCGCAGCTGGGACCGACATCTGGAATCAAACCTGCGTGCCCCTTTCGTCCTGACCCGGGCCGTGGCGGCGCAAGTGCCCGCACCCGAGATCGACGCCCGGGGCGAGCCAGTGGCGCAAGGTCTGATAGTGAACATGATCGACCAGCGCGTTCTGAAACCGACGCCAGAATTCATGACCTATACAATTGCGAAGATGGGGCTCTGGGCACTTACCCGAACTTCGGCCCAGGCCCTTGCCCCCAGACTGCGGGTGAACGCAATTGGCCCCGGTCCGACGATACAAGGCAGCCGCCAGTCCAAGGCGCATTTCAACGCGCAACGGGCCGCGACAATCCTGAACCGTGGCGCGGATTTAGACGGAATCACCCAAGCCCTGCTTTACCTGATGTCCGCGCGGGCCGTGACAGGGCAATTGATTTGCGTTGATGGCGGTCAGCACCTGGCCTGGGAAACGCCGGATATAGTGGGCATGGTGTGACCCCCCATCTTACGCACACGAAATCCCGCTACCACAACCGCGTGTGCAATATGACGGACATCATGGTACCGCTGTTCCTTGTGCAAGGTGAGCAAAATATCGAATATTTGAAAGCCACGTAAAATATGCAAACCAGCTAACCAAGATGTAAGCAACAAAAACGTCATACTGTTACAACTTTATCCCAATGCGTGTTAACATGAATGGCGGGCAACTTTCGGTTTAAAGCCAGTTACATCCCGTTGCAGCCAGAACGGGAATCGCCCAGTGCCGTGATCCATGTCTGAAACGCCTTCAAAAACCGCTCCAACCGGGCCTTCGGTGATCCAGTCCTACATCAGGGTTTTGGGCAACTCCCCGGGCGTTTATCGCATGCTTGATGCGCGATCACGGGTACTTTATATCGGTAAGGCGCGTGCGTTGAAGAAGCGCGTGTCATCCTATGCCAAACTCACCGGTCATGCCCCCCGGATCACCCGAATGATCCAGGAGACGGCCTCGATGATGTTTCTGACGACTAGGACAGAGACCGAGGCACTGCTTCTGGAACAGAACCTCATCAAGCAGCTCAAGCCGCACTATAATGTTCTGCTGCGCGATGATAAAAGTTTCCCCAATATCCTGGTCTCGACCGAACATTCCTTCCCGCAGATCAAGAAGCATCGTGGCGCGAAGAAAGAGAAGGGCGCGTATTTCGGTCCCTTCGCCAGCACTGGTTCTGTGAACCGGACGTTGAACCAGTTGCAAAAGGTGTTCCTGCTGCGCAATTGTTCCGATGCCACGTTCGCCAGCCGCGTCCGTCCCTGTCTGCTGTATCAGATCAAACGCTGCAGTGCGCCCTGTGTCGGCTATATCTCCAGGGCGGATTATGCCGCCTCGGTCAAGGATGCTATGCGATTTCTGCGCGGTGACAGCACACGTATCCAGAAAACCCTGGCCGCGGATATGTCCGCCGCCTCTGAAGCGATGGAGTTTGAGCGTGCCGCCGCCCTGCGCGACCGCATCCGTGCGCTGACCAATGTGCAATCCGCCCAAGGGATTAACCCGCACGGCGTGGCCGAGGCGGATGTGATCGCGCTCCATATGGAGGGCGGGCAAGCCTGTGTTCAGGTTTTCTTCATCCGGGCGCATCAGAACTGGGGCAATCGTGATTTTTACCCTCGCGTGGCCGAGGCCGAGGCGCCGGAGGTGTTGGAGGCTTTTATCGGCCAGTTCTACGATACCAAGGAACCGCCTGGACAGTTGATCCTCAGCCATGAGATCGAAAATGCCGATCTCATGGCTAAGGCCTTGACCGGAAAGCGCGGGCGCAAGGTCGAAATCCTGGTGCCGCAACGGGGCGAGAAGGCGGAGCTGGTAGCCGGGGCAGCCCGAAACGCACGCGAAAGCCTTGCCCGCAAACTGGCCGAGACCGCGACCCAGGCCAGGCTTCTGACCGCCCTTGCCGAGGCCTTCGATCTGGGGGCTGCGCCGAAGCGAATCGAGGTCTATGACAACTCTCATATCCAAGGTGCGAATGCCGTGGGCGGGATGATTGTGGCGGGCCCCGATGGCTTCGTGAAATCGCAGTATCGCAAGTTCAACATAAAAAGCCCCGGGATCACGCCGGGCGACGATTTTGGCATGATGAAAGAGGTTCTGACCCGCCGTTTCCAGCGCCTTTTGAAGGAAGATCCTGACCGCAAGACCGAATCATGGCCCGATCTGCTGTTTATCGATGGCGGTGCCGGACATGTCAGTGCAGTGGCCGGAATTCTGAGAAATTTGGGGGTCAGGGACGTGCCTTTCATCGGTGTGGCCAAGGGCATTGACCGCGATGCTGGCAAGGAGGAATTTCACCGCCCCGGCGCACGACCCTTTGCCTTGAAGCACAATGACCCGGTGCTTTATTTTGTGCAGCGGCTCAGGGATGAGGCGCACTGTTTCGCCATCGGTACCCATCGCCGTAAACGTGCCAAGGCTGTGGGCGCAACCCCGCTTGATGATATTCCCGGCGTCGGCGGCATCCGCAAGCGTGCGCTTCTCGGCCATTTTGGCAGTGCCAAGGCCGTGGCCCGTGCGGGCCTTTCCGATCTCAAGGCCGTCGATGGCATTTCCAACGCCATGGCCGAGACGATCCATGCATTCTTCCATGAACGCGGTTGACTGGTTAAGCCAGAGCGTATGTGCTGGACCCTGCCCAATATCCTGACCTTGTTCCGGCTGTTTGCTGCACCAGCCTTGGGGTTGGTTTTTCTACTCATGGCAAGACCATATGCCGATTGGGCGGCACTCATCCTGTTCGTCGGTGCCGCGCTGACGGACTACATTGACGGCACCCTTGCACGGCGGTGGAATCAGGTCAGCAAATTCGGGGCCATGCTGGACCCGATCGCGGACAAGGCCATGGTGGTGATTGCACTTGCGGTACTTCTGGCACTTCTAGGGGTCAGGGCTTGGCTGATGGTGCCTGCGGTTGTGATTCTCTTCCGAGAGGTCTTTGTCACGGGCCTTCGGGAATATCTGGGCGGCAGGGCAGGAACACTGAAGGTCACGCCGCTTGCGAAATGGAAGACGGCGATGCAGATGGTGGCGATTTCGCTCCTTTTCGCCCTGGGCCTCTTTGACGGGCATGTTTCGGGGGGACAAACCTATCGCCTGGGTGGAGAGATCGCCGATGAGTTCAGACTGATCTGGAAAGACTACGGCCTTCTGCTGTGTTTCTGGGGGGGCGTGGTGCTGCTCTGGCTTTCTGCAGGGCTTACACTTGTGACCGGGGCGGACTATTTCAGAAAGGCATTGCCCTACTTGAAGGAGGCCCGATATGGTTGATCTGCGTTATTTTGCCTGGCTTCGGGAACGTATTGGCACCAGCCATGAACAGATGAACACGGATGCTGAAACTGTAGCCGATCTGGTTGAAGAGCTGAAAGCCCGGGATGACGTCTATGCCCAAGTTTTCTCTGATCCGGCGGGGATTCGCGTTGCTGTGGATCAGGAACTGGTTGAATTCGACGCCCCGCTCAAGAATACCCGAGAGGTTGCGTTCTTCCCGCCGATGACAGGTGGCTAGGAATGCGGATTCGTGTCCAGGCCGCACCGTTTGATCCGGGTGCCGAACTGACCGCCTTCTCGCGTACGGCCAAGGGTGCGGGCGCGATCATCAGCTTCACGGGTATCACCCGCGATCTCCCCGGCGCATCGCTACGTCATATGCTCGTTGAGCATTACCCTGGCATGACCGAGAAGACCCTAAACCGAATTGCAACGCTGGCACTCAAACGCTGGTCCCTGAAGCGGGTTCTGATCCTGCACCGCTACGGCCGTATGGCCCCCGGCGATCCGATCATGATGGTTGCCACTGCAGCAAAGCACCGGGCCGAGGCATTCCAGGCCGCCGGGTTCCTGATGGATTACATGAAATCCCGTGCGCCCTTCTGGAAGAAAGAGGTAAGTGAGGCTGGCGAAACCTGGGTCAAGGCCCGGGAAGAGGACGAAACCGCACTAAACCGATGGCAAGCTTAAGGAATGCCCTCGCCGCACTGGTAACGGGGAGCTGCCCTGCCTTTGGGCACCAACGGCCTGTTCTTTCTGCTGGTGTTGCCCCTTATGGTGACTGGCATGCTGGACCGTGCGGCGGTGCTTCATTAGTGTAGCGGGGCGGCATGTCTACCCTTGGGAATGAACATCCATGAGTCAACGATTTGTTAACCAATTGCCCCTTAGCGTCGCCCCATGAGTCTGGAACTTGATGCGGGCTTTGCCGAGCCACCCTTGGGATATACCCCACCCCCGTCGGACAGCAGCGCGGACCGGTTGGCACGCCTGCGGCTGATCCGATCATGGCGCGTGGGTCCGGTGACCTATCAACGCTTGATGGCCGAACACGGCAATGCTGCGGCGGCATTGAAAGCCTTACCCCAAGTGGCCGAAGCTGCGGGCATAACGGAATATAGCCCCTGCTCCGAATCCACCGCCATGGCCGAGATGAAGGCCGCCAAACGCATGGGGACCGCCATGCTGTGCCTGGGCGATCCGGCTTATCCTGCCGCTTTGACCGAGATACCGGACCCACCCCCGGTTCTGTGGGCACTTGGCAACCCCGCACTTCTGTCACGACCCATGATTGCGATGGTCGGAACGCGCAATGCCTCCTCTCTCGGGGCGCGGATGACGCGGCGACTGGCGACCGATCTTGGAGAAGCGGGATTCGTCATCGTCTCGGGCCTTGCGCGCGGGGTGGATGCCCTGGCCCACGCCGCGGCATTAGCGACGGGTACCGTTGCGGTCCATGCGGGTGGTCTTGATGTGATCTACCCCGCTGAGAACACAGAGCTTGCTGATCAGATCGGGCGGCAGGGTGTGCGGTTGAGCGAACAGCCCTTTGGCATGCCACCGCAAGCGCGGCATTTCCCCAAGCGAAACCGCCTCGTCTCGGGCCTTGCCCGCGCCGTGGTGGTGGTAGAGGCCGCGGCGGGATCCGGCTCGCTTATCACTGCACGCACGGCCCTGGACCAAGGGCGAGAGGTTCTGGCCGTACCGGGGCATCCGATGGATACCCGTGCCTCCGGCTGTAACATGCTGATCCGCGATGGCGCGACCCTGATCCGGGGAGCCGAAGATGTCCTGGAACAGCTAGGCCCCATCGCGGGCCAATCAGAATTGCACCTCGTTCGCCGCACTGACAAGCACGTAGATACCGCGCAACCCGCGGCACCGACACCCTCACCTGGCGATCTGCGTACGCGAATCCTGGCGCAGCTTGGCCCCGCCCCCAGTGCCGAGGATCAGCTGATCCGTGACCTTGGCCTGCCCCCTCAGGTCATTGCCCGTGTACTGGCCGAGCTGGAGTTGACCGGGGAAGTAGAACGACGTCCCGGCGGGCTTCTTAGCCTTGCGGGATAGGGTTGGTGGCCGCGGGTACTCTGGGCAAAACAGCACAGACCTTCCGATACCGCATTGACAACCGCACCGTCACCCCCACATTTACCGCCGACAGACCGCCCGCTGCCCCGAAAGGTTTTATTCATGCCCATCGTTGTTGTCGAATCCCCTGCCAAGGCCAAGACAATCAACAAGTACCTGGGAAGTGACTATACTGTCCTTGCCTCTTACGGCCATGTCCGCGATTTACCGCCAAAAGATGGCTCCGTTGATACTGACGCCGGATTTGAGATGTTGTGGGAGGTCGCCAGCGACAGCAAAAAGCATGTCAAGGCCATCGCCGATGCGTTGAAACAGGACAACGCCCTGATCCTTGCCACTGACCCCGACCGAGAGGGTGAGGCGATCTCCTGGCACCTGGAAGAGGCCTTGCGCAAACGCAAGGCGATCAGGAAGAATACACCCGTCAGCCGCGTGGTATTCAATGCCATCACCAAGACCGCAGTGGCCGAAGCGATGCGAAATCCTCGCCAGGTTGATATGGAACTGGTTGAGGCTTATCTTGCCCGCCGCGCGCTGGATTATCTGGTGGGGTTCAATCTGTCGCCCGTGCTCTGGCGCAAACTGCCCGGCGCAAAATCGGCTGGGCGGGTGCAATCTGTATGCTTGCGCCTGATCGTTGAGCGCGAGACGGAAGTCGAGGCGTTCCGCCCGCGCGAATACTGGTCGGTGCGCGCGGTGCTGGAGACGCCCAGGGGCCAAACCTTTGAGGCCCGGCTGACGACGCTTGGCGGCAGAAAGCTGGGGCGATATGACCTGGAAACAGCAGAAGCAGCCTCCGTGGCGGTTCAGGCCGTCGCCTCGCGCCCGCTCTCGGTGCAATCGGTCGAAGCCAAACCCATCAACCGCAATCCCGCCGCGCCCTTCATGACATCCACCCTCCAGCAAGAGGCAAGCCGCAAATTCGGTATGGGTGCACGGCAGACGATGCGTACCGCGCAACATCTCTATGAGGCGGGCCACATCACCTATATGCGGACCGACGGAATCGACATGGTTCCCGAGGCAGTCAGCAGCGCACGGGCCGTGATCAAGGTGCGCTATGGTGCCGCCTATGTTCCCGGATCGCCACGGGTCTACAAGAATAAGGCCAAGAATGCGCAAGAGGCGCACGAGTGTATCCGCCCGACGGATATGTCGAAAATGCCTGCGGATATCCGCCTCTCTGAGGATGACCAGCGCAAGCTCTATGACCTGATCTGGAAGCGCACCATCGCCAGCCAGATGGAAGCCGCGCGCCTGGAACGCACGACGGTTGATGTGGCGTCAACCGATGGTGAGGTTGTGTTGCGCGCCACGGGTCAGGTGGTTCTGTTCGACGGATTCCTCAAGGTTTACGAGGAAGGCTGCGACGATGTGCAGGAAGATGACGACAAGCATCTTCCGCAAATCATGCAGGGCGAGGGGCTGTGCCTGGCAAGCGGTGCGCTGGAGGCCGTGTTTGCCAAAGCGGGGGGGGACGACGACGCAGATGCCATAGTGTTTGATGAGACCGGCGACGGCTTGCGGCAGAATGGCGGGGGGGTGCTAAGCGCGAATGGGGCGGTTATGGGGCAGCAGCATTTCACCGCCCCCCCGCCGCGCTACACCGAAGCCACGCTGGTCAAGCGGATGGAGGAGTTGGGTATCGGACGTCCTTCCACCTATGCCTCCATTGTCACGACGATTCAGGATCGCGGCTATGTCCGCAAGGACAAGAACCGTCTGATCCCCGAGGATAAGGGCCGTCTTGTCACCGCTTTTCTGGTCAACTATTTTCGCCGTTATGTGGGCTATGATTTCACCGCCGGGTTAGAGACCGAGCTGGATGAGGTCAGCGCGGGCAACCGCGACTACAAGGACGTGCTTGAGCGGTTCTGGCGCGATTTCAAGGCCGCGATTGATGAAACCGCAGAGTTGCGGATCACCGACGTGCTGGAACAGCTCAATGAGATGTTGGAACCGCACCTCTTCCCTGCGCGGGAAGATGGGGGCGACCCCAGGCAATGCCCCAATTGCGGCACCGGGCGTCTGTCCATGCGCATCGCGCGGTCCGGCGGGGCGTTCATCGGCTGTTCCAACTATCCCGAATGCCGCTACACCCGCGCCTTCGCCCCCTTGGGTGAGGGGGATGAAGCACAGGCCGATGAGCGGATGCTGGGTGTCGACCCCGACACCTCGCTGCCGGTGCATCTGAAAACAGGGCGGTTCGGCCCCTATGTGCAACTGGGTGTGCCGACCAGGGACGAACCAAAGCCGAAACGCGCCTCGCTGCCCAGGGGCTGGGCACCGGAGGCAATTGGGATTGAGCGTGCGCTTCAGTTGCTCAGCTTGCCGCGAGAGATAGGGCCGCACCCGGAAGATAACGAACCAGTGGAAGCCGGGATTGGCCGATACGGCCCCTTCGTGAAGCACGGTCGCACCTATGCGAACCTGCCTGATGTTGAGGAAGTGTTTACCGTTGGCATGAACCGTGCGGTGGAGTTGATAACCGAGAAGGTCGCCAGGCGCGGCGGGCGCGGCGTGGTGGCCGAGACCCTGCGTGAATTGGGTGAACACCCGGAACATGGCGGGCCGGTCAATGTCATGGATGGACGCTACGGGCCTTATGTGAAATGGGGAAAGGTCAATGCGAACATCCCCAAGGGTACAGACCCCGCGGACGTCACCCTGGATATGGCCATGCAATTGATCGCTGACCGCCAGGCCAGAGGCGGAGCAAAACGTCGCCCGTCCCGCCGCAAGGCCGGTTAAGCGGGAAGGCAGAGGGGGCACTGAACCAGACGCTGCCACATGCCCAAGCGCAAGACACCGTCACGGGTGTCGGGATTCGCATCGCCCCCTCGGGGATGAGATGCCAATACACGTAACGTGATCTCCCGGAGAATGACGCCCGATGATCCTTTCTGATTTCCTGAAAGCATTTGGGCAGCTTGCTGATCGTCAGTTCCTGTCCGTCCTGGGCCTGGGCTTGGGCCTTACAGTCGCCCTGTTCGCCGGGTTCTATGCAGGCTTTGCGATCCTTGTCCGGTGGCTTTTGCCCGACAGTGTCACGCTGCCCTGGATTGGAGAGGTCACCTGGGTCAATAATGCACTTACGCTCGCGGGCATTCCTGTGATGCTGGTTCTGTCGATCTTCCTGATGGTACCAGTCGCCTCGGCCTTTACCGGGCTGTTTCTGGACCGGATCGCCGATGCGGTCGAGGCAAAGTTCTACCCTGACCTGCCTCAAGCGCGCCGTATCGGTGTGATCGAGGGCCTGGGCGATGGGCTGCGGTTTCTGGGTTTGATTCTGGGGGTGAACCTTATCTCGCTCATCGCCTATATTGCCCTACCGTTTCTGGCACCGTTTCTCTTTTGGATCATCAATGGTGCGCTTCTGGGCCGGGAATACGCCCAGATGGTCGCCCTGCGCGTTCAGGATGCCGCGGGGGCGGCGCAGTTTCGTGTGCGCCACCGGATGCCTGTTTTCGCGGCGGGTGTGTTGATGACGGTGCTGCTGACGATCCCGGTGGTGAACCTGCTTGGCCCGATCCTGGGCGCGGCAGCCTTTACGCATCTTTATCACCGGCTTAACGCTCACCCATCCCGAACCGGGTGAACAGGTCGATATCCTCCAGCGTGATCACGTCAAAGATGATGATCCAGGCCGCGATCACCCAGACAACAGCCGCTATGGCCGAGGTAACCAGAAACCGCCGTTTCAGCATCGGGTCGTTCGGGGCCGAGGCATGGGTACCCTGAATCACACGCCCCTCATCGCCCTGCGTGGTCATACGGATGGGCAGGATCACAAAGAGCGTCAGGAACCAGATGATGGCATAAAGCACAAAGCCGGTAACGACATTCATCAGGTTTGCTCCAGTTCCAGCAGGGTGCCGGTGAAGTCTTTCGGATGCAGGAACAGAACTGGCTTGCCATGGGCGCCAATCTTTGGCTTCCCATCACCCAAAACCCGTGCGCCGGAAGCCCGCAGCCGGTCCCGCGCGGCCAGGATATCCTCTACCTCATAACAGATATGGTGGATGCCGCCCGCCGGAGTCCTGTCCAGAAATCCCTGGATTGGGGAGCCCTTGCCCAGCGGGCAGAGCAGCTCAATTCTGGTATTGGGCAGATCGACGAACACAACCGTCACCCCATGGTCAGGTTCATCCTGCGGCAGCCCGACCATGGCCCCCAACGTCTCGCGATACTGCGCCGCCGCGACCTCCAGGTCCGGGACCGCAATGGCCACATGGTTCAGGCGTCCGATCATCGCAAGCCCCTGTATGCGTTCCTGCCTGGTGGTATATAGGCCACGGCCCGCGCCCTTGCCAGACCTCCTGTCGCCGCGGTGGCTTTTACGCCTTGTCAATCCTGATCAGGGTTTAATCGAATCCGGAATCACACGCCTTGGGTGCCTGGAGGCCGGAAACCGATGCGTGTTCTGTGTAGCGGAACTTGATCACTGACCAAGGCTGGCACCGGACCGTCCGCTTCCGGGGCTGACGATATCGGGCTGCGTGATGGCGATGGTTCCGGGGCTGTCTTTCCGCCGTCGATGACCTCTGTATTCATCCCCATGTCATGGGCTTTTGGGTCCGGGTGGTCTATATTCCGGAACCCGCCCGTGTCAGTGGGGCGGGGGATGGGCTTTCTGATGTATCGCTTCCTTGAGAACCTCGTTGATCCCTACACGGGATATCCGGAACAGGATACGCCGCCAACACAGCTGTGGCCGTTCCTGTGGGCCTATTCGCAGCCGTTCAAGGCACTCTTCGCGATGACGGCGACCATGTCTCTGATTGTGGCGATCATAGAGATCGGGCTGATCTACTACATGGGGCGCGTCGTTGATCTGCTGTCCAGCGGTGCGCCTGCCGCCGTGCTGGAAAGCCATGGTGCCGAGTTCCTGCTTGTCGCCGCCTTCATTCTTTTTGTCAGGCCGGTTCTTCAGGGGCTGGATGTCGCGCTTCTGAACAACGGGATTTTACCGAATTTCGGCACATTGATCCGCTGGCGGGCACATCGCCATGTGCTGCGGCAATCCGTCGGCTGGTTTGAGAATGATTTCGCGGGCCGAATCGCCAACCGGATCATGCAGGCCCCGCCCGCGGCGGGTGACGCGATTTTTCAGGTGTTCGACGCCATCACCTTTTCCATGGCGTATCTGGTTGGTGCGGCTGTCCTGCTGGCCGGGGCCGACCCAAGGCTGATGCTGCCGCTTGTCATCTGGTTCGGGCTTTATGCGCTGTTGGTGCGCTGGACGGTCCAACGGGTTGGCCCGGCATCCCAGGCCAGCTCCAACGCCCGTTCCATGACCACGGGGCGTGTGGTGGACAGTTACACGAATATCCACGCGGTGAAACTGTTTGCCCATCACGACAGTGAGATCGACTATGCTAGGGAGGCGATCGAGCATACCCGCCAGACCTTTGCGCGGGAGATGCGGATTTTCACCACGATGGATGTTGCGTTGACCACGTTGAACGGGCTTCTGATCGTCAGTGTTGTGGGCTGGGCGGTCTGGCTGTGGGCGCAGGGCGGTGCCTCGGTCGGTGTGGTTGCCGCTGCGACCGCGCTGACCCTTCGGCTGAATGCGATGACTGGCTGGATCATGTGGGCACTGAGCACGTTCTTCCGCGCACTTGGGGTGGTGGCCGAGGGGATGGAGACCATCGCCCAACCCATCACGCTGACGGACAAGCCAGGGGCCAGGCCACTGGAATTCAAAACCGGGGCGATTGAGATTGAGCGCGTCAGCCACCATTACGGGCGCGGTGGCGGCGGGCTGCAGAACATCACCCTGACACTGAAACCGGGCCAGAAGGTCGGGCTTGTCGGACGGTCCGGTGCGGGGAAATCGACTCTCGTGAAGCTGATCCTGCGGTTTTATGACCCGGAAGGGGGCCGTATTCTGATCGACGGGCAGGACATCACCCATGTCACGCAATCTTCGCTTCGGCAGGTGATCGGAATGGTGCAGCAGGACAGTGCGCTTCTTCACCGGTCGGTGCGCGAAAACATCCTTTATGGTCGCCCGGACGCTACCGAGGCCGAGATGATCGCCGCCGCGGACCGGGCGGAAGCGGCAGAGTTCATCCCGAACCTGGAAGATCCCGAGGGGCGCACGGGCTATGATGCCCATGTGGGCGAACGCGGTGTGAAACTGTCGGGCGGGCAGCGGCAGCGGATTGCACTTGCGCGGGTGATCTTAAAGGATGCCCCCATCCTGATCCTGGATGAGGCGACCAGCGCGCTTGACAGTGAGGTGGAGGCCTCAATTCAGGACACGCTTTATGGCGTGATGCAGGGCAAGGCAGTGATCGCCATCGCCCACCGGCTGTCCACAATTGCCCAGATGGACCGGATCATCGTCCTTGACGACGGCCATATCGCCGAAGATGGTACCCACGCCGGGCTTTTGGCCGGGGGCGGGCTCTATGCCGGGTTTTGGGCGCGGCAATCCGGCGGGTTCATCGGCACCGGAAGCGCAACGGCCGAATAAGCTGCGCGGATGGCTTCCTGGCCGGTCTGGTAACCCGCCTGATGCGTGTTCATGGGGTGAATACAGCCTGCCGGGGCCGAAAGCATCGCCGAAAGCATCAACGGCGACCAGGGCTTTGGGCTCCGGTCGCCGCGCAGGGGGGCAGGTGATCAGGTGGTGACAGAGTCGGGGTCAACGAGCATGATAAAGTCATTGTAATGATTGTAATGGTTGCTCTCGGTGGTTAACCATGTCCGGGCAGCCGCATCATCAGCAAATCCATGGCCTGTCTGGATGAACGTGATGCTATTGCCATCACCTGGCAGATCAAGGCGCAGGGTGTTGGCGTCAACAACCGTTACGGCAGCAATAACCGCCGCGACATCCGCGAACGCGCCCTGATCAAGAACTATCCTGTCCTCGTCCGTGGCAAAATTCCTGATGGTATCGTTACCAGACGCGGACTCCAGGAAACGGAGTTCGTTAGAGCTAAGTGAACCACATTGCAGCGTGTCGTCACCGGAACCACCTTCCAGCGTGTGGTCACCGACGGGACCACCGTACAGCCAGTCGTTCCCGGCACCACCGCGCAGGAAGTTGTACCCATCACCACCTTCCAGCGAGTCGTTCCCGTCACCACCGTTCAGCCTGTCGTCACCGATACCACCCAACAGCGTGTCGTCACCGGCACCACCAGACAGCACGTCGTTTCCGGCAAGACCATGGATCACGTTATTGCCGGCATCCCCGGTCAGGGTGTCGTCACCGGCACCACCGCGCAGGGCGTCGGGACCGTCAGTGCCTATGAGGATATGGCCGGTATCCTCGTCCTTGTCATCTTCGCCCGAGTCGCTGCCAGTGCCGGGCGGGGGCACCCGGCCGCCGCCAGTGCCGGGCGGGGGCTGGCCGGTATCCTTGCCGCCACCACCAGAGGACGCCGCAATGGCGATGACGGCCAGGCCACCAAGGGCCACGGCAACGGGGCTGATGGCACCCGCAGACGCCGCCTGATCCTGCGTGGACATGTGCGTGGTCAGGTCAGACCCCGTGGCCGCATCAAGTGCGGCGACGTCCTCGGCTGAAAGGCCAAACATCTCCGCAATCTCGGATCGCGTGCGGGGTTCACACCCCACAATCGCGCCATCGGTGGCCAGTTCGGCAAGGAACAACGCCCCCTGCGGGTCACGCAGCACGAGTTCCCGGCCCTCTTCGGCATAGAAATCCGAGATGACGACGCGGCCCCCGCTGTGCAGAACCACGATCAGGTCGGCCCCGTCGCGGACACTGTGCGCGATGGCCTCCGCCGCCAGGGGCAGCAGAACGCCCTGCGCCCCCGAGGAGATCGTGAGTGCCGATGCGGAGGAGTCGGCAATGAAGTTTTGGTTCGTGATGGACATGCTCTGTCCCTTTCATCGTTCGTGCGGCGCGGCGTGGATGCCTGCGGCGCGGGGTTGGGGGTGGCCCTTGTCAGCTGTTTCGGGCCGCAAGGGTTCAGGTTTCCCCTGTCCCTGACTTGTGCAGGCAAAGGGGGGGGCACCCCGCACTGGCCCCAAAGGGCGGAGGCAGGGGGGAATTCATGCGCCCAGGGGGAAAAGGCCCCCTGGGACTGTGGGAAAGGCGCGGAGGGGCGCGGGGCGGGGTATTTGTGTGCCGCGTCCCCGGCGGTGGCCCGCACAGGTGCAGGTGCACGGCCAAAGCACGGCCACCCGCCCCAAGAGGAGGCGAGGCCGGTTTGCTGGTGGTTTTGTTCTGGGTAAGGCTGCGGGTGTGCGGGGCGGGGGGCTTGACGCGCCCGCCTGCGCGGTTGTAATTACGCGAAGCCGCGAAGCCGCGAAGCCGCGAAGCCCCAACCTGCGCCCGAATACCCCCCGAACAGGGGGGATGTGCGGGTGATTATGTCAGCACAAAACGCCATAAACGAGTCCCTACACTAGGCTCCGGTACAAACGCAAAAGTTTTTTCAGATTTTTCGGCCCGGTTCTGCCGCAGTTCAGGAAGGTCATCACCACGGCCGCGGGCGAATGCGGCGTGAAACGTTCCGGCGGGTCGCACCAGCGGATCATCCTGGCGCGGGCTTTCCCCGGCGATGCGCTGATCCCGATACCCGAGGAAGCGACAAGCGCACCGGACCGTGGTTATGGTGCCCCCGGATGGCCATCTTGTATCAAGATAATTTCTACGCTTGCTATTGTAATGTTAGTCGGGCGAGTTTATGACTGCGCAGGCTGCGGCAGAACAGGGACAACCAGAATGGACTTGGACACAATCCCGCCCGGTGTGTTCGGGCCCAGCCTGACGGGAAGGTGCAAAAAATCTTCCGCCTGCCCTTCTGGCATGCACCGGGGGGATGCCCTGTGGTCCGGGAACCCGGACCACGCTATCTTCACCTGCAAACCTGAAAAAGAAGTAAACTCTACCATGAACGACATCAAGAGTTTTGCTGTCGCACTTTTTGTGCTGATCGGACTGCCGACCATAGCGTCGGCGTGTCCAGACTATTCCGCGTATGGCGCTGAGTACAGCTATACTGGTGACCAGCTCTATCAGCCGCGATCCTTTTCTGTTATAGCCGGAGGTTCAAATAACCTAAGGAACTGCCCGGTCAGAGAAGACGGATATGTCACCACTCCACCCGATTTCACATTCTCTCTCCGCGATATGGGGAATTATCGTCTGGAGATAGAAGTAGAATCGGATTGCGACGCCATCCTGCTGGTGAACTCCGCTGATGGCTCCTGGTTCTACGATGATGACTCGCGTGGCAACCTTGATCCCGTGATCAATCTGCGGGGCAGCTGGCATCTGGACGGTTATGTTGATGTCTGGGTTGGCACATTCGACGGCGAGTATTGCGATGCTACGCTTGAGATAGAGACGTGGGACAACTGATGGACCCATAAAGAAACGGGCCGTGTCCTTGAAAAGGGACACGGCCTGCCAAAACGCCAGGGTATTTCGTCCAGTCCCCGTCCGCCATGTGAAGTCTGAACACAACTGGTGCCTGTGGGCAAGGGCTTGAATGCGGTGCAGTGCCAGGGCGACCTCCTGCAATCGTTCGGGGGTGCCGCGTGTGGCGGAAGCCCCCGGCATCCGCAGCAGTCCGGGGCCATCCCGTCGGCAGCGCGGATAGAGTCATCCTTGACCATCTGCTCTGAAAGCGGGGCAGGCGTGCTCTCATCGTGGCTGTCTCCGGGCGCAGTCTGGCAGAGTTCACACTGGCCACCAGGGCTGATTTTCAGCCCTGTCTCCCTCAAGCATCTGAGGAAAGCGGCCGCGCATAATGCCCGGCGGGATCGATCTGTGCCCTGCTCCCCGGGCACGTACCACGGCCCCCGAGGCGACAGGCCGGGACGTATCGGTCCAAGGTGGCTTGCCCCGCCCATGCGGGTGGCATAAACCTTGGATCAAGGCCGTGACGGAGACCCCTGATGCTTGATCTGACCTGCGAAACCCCTAAACCCAAAGTGATTGCCGGCACCAGGCACGATTGGGAACTTGTGATCGGGATGGAGGTGCATGCCCAGGTCTCATCCAACGCCAAATTGTTTTCGGGCGCGTCGACCGCTTTTGGTGCCGCGCCCAACACCAATGTTGCCTTTGTGGATGCAGGCATGCCGGGCATGCTGCCCGTAATCAATGAATACTGCATTGAACAGGCGGTGCGCACAGGCCTGGGATTGAAGGCGAAGATTAATCTGAACTCGGCCTTTGACCGCAAGAATTACTTCTACCCCGACCTGCCCCAGGGCTATCAGATCAGCCAGCTGTATCACCCGATTGTGGGTGCAGGCGAAGTGCGGGTTGATATGCGGGCGGCAACCCCGGGTGAAAATCCCGCCACACGAATCGTCCGGATTGAACGTATCCACCTGGAACAGGATGCAGGCAAATCGATCCACGACATGGACCCGGCATTGTCCTTTGTAGACCTCAACCGCACCGGCGTGGCCCTGATGGAGATTGTCAGCCGCCCCGATATTCGCAGCCCTGAAGAGGCCGCTGCCTATCTGGCCAAACTGCGGCAGATACTGCTTTATCTGGGAACCTGTGACGGCAATCTGCAAAACGGCAATCTGCGGGCCGATGTGAATATCTCGGTCTGCGTACCCGGTGCCTATGAACGCTACCAGAAGACACAGGATTTCAGCCATCTGGGCACCCGATGCGAGATCAAGAATATGAACTCCATGCGCTTCATTCAGCAGGCAATCGAATATGAGGCGCGCCGCCAGATCGCGATTATTGAAGCGGGCGGCAAGGTGGAACAGGAAACCCGACTCTATGACCCGGATAAGGGTGAAACGCGGTCCATGCGATCCAAAGAGGAGGCACACGATTACCGCTACTTCCCTGACCCGGATTTGCTGCCCCTGGAGATTGAACAAGCCTGGGTAGACGAAATCGCGGCCCGCCTGCCGGAACTGCCGGATGCCAAAAAGGCCCGATTCATCGGGGATTACGGGCTAAGCGATTATGACGCCAGCGTGTTGACCGCCGATCTGGACGCCGCACATTTCTTCGAGGACGTCGTGGCCACAGCAGGTGAGGGAAAACTGGCGGCGAACTGGGTAATCAATGAACTGTTCGGACGTTTGAGGAAGGAAGGCCATGAGATCACGGAATCGCCCGTCTCACCCGCGCAACTGGGCGGGATCATCGCGCTGATCACATCCGGTGACATCTCGGGCAAAATCGCCAAGGATGTGTTCGAGATCATCTATACCGAAGGCGGTGATCCGGCCGAAATCGTCACGGCACGCGGGATGAAACAAGTTACCGACACGGGCGCGATTGAGGCTGCAGTGGATAAGATCATCGCTGCCAACTCTGCCCAAGTAAAGAAGGCCATGGAAAACCCGAAACTCGCAGGCTGGTTCGTGGGCCAGGTGATGAAGGCCACGGGCGGAAAGGCCAATCCGAAAGCGGTGAACAAGATCGTGACGGCAAAATTGGGTTTGTAGACGGCTGTTTTTTGATGGACAACCGGGAATCACAATCGCATAAAGCCAGCATGAACAAATCCTGTGCAACAGCCGCAGCTTTGGGGGCGTTCCTCTGCCTTGGCAGTGCCGCTTGGGCGCAAGGCACATGCACCTTTGCCAACCTTGCAGACGCCGTTGCGTCGGGCACTTACGAAGACGAAGACCTGCTTTGGGAGTGTTCCCATACCTTCGATCTCTCCTCGGATAATAATTGGGGGGATCGGCTGTTCAACATCGCGGTGCGGGAAACCGCGAACCCAAGGATTGTGCTGATACTCAGCGAACTGGGCGCACCCCTCGGGGCATCATATGTGGCACTGGACATCGCCCTTCGGCATAACCCACATACGGATATTGTGGCGGTGCTGATGGCACTTGGGGAGGAGTCCATTCTGGACACATGGCAGATCAGACCCGAACATCGGTATTTCGCCCCACGGCTGACGGGGGAGGAATTTCGGCCCCGTTTCCCCTCTGCCGATGCCAATGTCGATTGTTCGGAATTCCTTACGCCGCGATTCATGGCCAAAACAAGCCCAGGCCAAATCCGGCACTGCCAGGCCCGGGCACACCCGCGCGCCCGGGACGGCAGCGAGAATACCGCGCTGCATCTCGCCGCCCAATACAGCGAGGATCCCTCGGCCATTGACGCGATCATCGCGGGCATCCCCGCGGGTGGCCGACCGGCGTTCATCGATGCGCGCAACCGTGAGGGGCAGACCGCCCTTCACGTTGCGGCCCGCCACGCGCGCAATGCGGATATCGTTACGGCCCTGCTTGCCCATGGGGCTGATCCGAATGCCTTGGCCAGGGAGGACCGCGTGGGGATCCTCCGACAGCGCCGGGGCATAGCACCGCTGCATCGTGCGGTTCGGCACGATGACCCGGCACGTGCCTTCCAAATCACGGCGCGCCTTTTGGCCTATGGTGCCGATATGGAAATCCGGACCCCCGAGGAAGAGGAGGAAGAGGGCGGGCGCATGGCCCTGCATCTCGCCGCACACGGGGCGCGGACGGATGATGTTCTGTGGCTGCTTCTTCAGGCAGAACAGTCAACGGCGGGTATAACCGAAGGCTGGGGAGAACACTGGCTTGACCGGAGGCGGAATGACGCAAAGCAAACCGCACTGCATTTCCTCACCCAAACCTCAAATACGCCATGGGTTTTCGGTCTTGCCCTGGACTATGGGCTGAGCCCCGATGCGCAGGACGATGATGACTGGTACCCCCCTGATGTTTTATGCCGAGCGTGGCACAGATGCGGAAATCATGCACTGGCTTCTTGATGCAAGCGATAAGCCTTGCCAGGAGTCCAAAGAGGGCGCGACGGCCCTGGCCTATGCCCGGGACAACCCGGCATTCAATCAGGTGAACCCGTCAGGGGAATTGCAGGACACACCGAGGGATCGCCTCTTGGCGTTGTGCTCATGAGGCCCATCCTGCTGTTTCTTGCCGCGCTGATCCGGCGGGTGCGCCGGTGGGTTCTGGCGGTGCTGGTTGTGGGGTTGCTGGCCCTGAACGTGCTGACCGTTTCAACCGTCACAGCGTTTGAGATGGTGCGCGGTGCCGTCTTCTGGCTGGCCGAGGCGGCGTCAATCCCGGTGGACATGGTCGGATGGCGGCAAAGCCTGGATGACCGCGCCCGCGCCCGCACAGAATTGGAGGGGGCGAAAGCCGACCTGACGGACGCACAGCGCACCAATGCCGCCCTGCGGACCGACCTGGATGATGCACAGCGCACCAATGCCAACCTGCAGACTGACCTGGATGATGCACAGCGCACCAATGCCAACCTGCAGACTGACCTGGATGATGCACAGCGCACCAATGCCAACCTGCGGACCGAGCGGGAGGCCCTTCAAACCCAGGTGGGTAAGGCGGAAGCCAACCTGCGCACCGCCCGCGGTGATCTTGCGCGGGTTGAAACCGACCTGCGCACCACCCGCACAGAATTGGAAGGGGCGAAAGCCAACTTGGCGCATGCACGCCAGAATGCGGGTGGTATTATCACCCGTATCCAAAAGCGGACGATTCTCAGGGCGGTCCGAAACACCGCCGGGGAAGTGGTGGCGTGGATACCTGTCATCAGCGGGGTGGTTGGCGCAGGCTTGGTCGCCTATGAGATCAAAGATGCCTGTGACACGGTTAAGGATTTGGCGAATCTGTCCGATGCTCTCGATATTGACAACGACAGCCCCGCGTCCTGCGATGACTATCTTGCCGGCAACTGGGGGGATCGCGAACAGGCGTGTTATGCCGCCCGCACCGCGAGCAACACCCTTAGCCCGCCGGAATGTGATGGGCTGCCGTTGCCAGACACTGACATCACAATCCCGGCACCCGTCAGCCCCGCCCCCGCGCCCGCACCATTGCCACGGATTGACCTGCCCCCAAGCCTGCAATAGGCGCACACCGCCCCCCGCCAAGGCTTGCATCAGAATGCCGCACGATTGTCCCCCAGGTGCCTTCTTCAGGGAGAGAGTAGAGGCAGCGTGCCTGGAAGTTTGAGAGTTTTTTGTAACCTCACGTATTGCTTTATAGTTTTTGCGCGATAACTATAATCTGACCCATCGAAATCATAGAAAACTATAAAGTGCGATACGCCGACTTTGAAAACAGCCCTGCGGGCCGTCTTGTCCCGACAGTCTACAATCAGCGGGCATTTGTGCCCAACGCGCTGCCACCGGTGTTCGACCTGTCCAAGGTGGCACTGCAACTGGGCGATGCGATGGCCGCGATGGGCGAGCTGCGCGGGGCATGCAAGCTCCTGGCCAATCCCTACATCCTCATCCGCCCCCTTCAACGGCTGGAGGCGCAAACGTCCTCTGCCATGGAAGGAACCTACACAACGGCGGATGCGCTTGTCATGGCCGAGGCAGGGTTTGACCGCTCCCCCACTGCTGAAGCCATTGAGGTCAACAATTACTCTCGTGCGCTATTTTGGGCCGTCAAAGAACTAGCGCGGCTACCGATTTCGGTTCGTTTGCTCAAGGGAGCGCACAAAATCCTGCTGGAACATGTCGGCCATGGCCGGGGCCAGGATAAGCAGCCAGGAGAATTCGCGCGTGACCAGAACATGATCGGCGGGACATCGATCAGGACAGCACGCTTCATTCCCCCGCCCCCGTTGGAAACCGCTGAGGCGATGAGTGACCTGGAAAAATACATCAACCGCGCAGACAAAGCGTCGGCGTCGGCCTTGATCGACATTGCACTTGTTCACTATCAGTTTGAGACGATCCACCCTTTCGCGGACGGGAATGGCCGCGTGGGCCGTATGCTCATCTCGCTGATGGCGGTCTCGGAAGGTCTGCTTGACATGCCCGTCCTTTACATGAGCCCCGAGTTTGAAAAGAGGAAGGACGACTATCTCGATCATCTGTATTTCGTCTCGGCGCGGGGGGAATGGGAAGCCTTTCTGAACATGTTTCTGTCCGTGGTCATCGACAGTTGCAGGCGCACCATCGCGACAGTTGACCGAATTCTTGATCTGCAAAAACGCTACCATACGGCAGTGCGGCAGACATCCCGCAGCAGCAACATGAACGCCGTCGTGGATATGCTGTTTGAGAGCCCGGTCATACAGCCCCCTGCCATCACGGCACGCACCGGGATCACCGATGCGGCGGCGCGCAATTTATTGCGTCAATTGACCATGATCGGCATTCTGAAGGAATGGGACAGCATGTACCCAAAGGTTTGGATCGCCGGAGAATTACTTGACATATCACGCCCCGGTCGAACGCCCTAAATCTGCCGTTCCACCATCATTTTCTTGATCTCGGCAATCGCTTTTGCCGGGTTCAGGCCCTTGGGGCAGGTTTTGGTGCAGTTCATGATCGTGTGGCAGCGGTAAAGTTTGAAGGGATCTTCCAGGTCGTTCAACCGCGCACCCGTCGCCTCATCCCGGCTGTCGATGATCCAGCGATAGGCGTGCAGCAGTGCCGCCGGGCCAAGGTAGCGATCACCATTCCACCAGTAAGAAGGGCAGGAGGTTGAACACGAGGCGCACATCACGCATTCATAAAGCCCGTCGAGTTTCCTGCGATCCTCGATCGATTGCTTCCATTCGTGTTCGGGCCGTTGGGTTGTCGTTTTCAACCATGGCATAACGGCGGCATGCTGGGCGTAGAATTGCGTAAGGTCCGGGATCAGATCTTTGACCACTGGCATGTGCGGCAAGGGATAGATTTTTACGTCGCCCTTGATCTCATCCATACCATAGGTGCAGGCCAGCGTGTTGATCCCGTCGATATTCATCGCGCATGAACCGCAAATCCCCTCACGGCAGGAGCGGCGGAAGGTCAGCGTTGGGTCAACCTCATTCTTGATCTTGATGAGCGCGTCCAGAACCATCGGCCCGCAGGCATCCGTATCAATGAAGTATGTATCCACGCGCGGGTTTTCACCATCATCAGGGGTCCAGCGGTAAATCCGGAACTTGCGCAGGCTGGCGGCACCCTTGGGCTTCGGCCATGTCTTGCCAGTGCGGATGCGGGAATTCCTGGGGAGTGTCAGTTCAACCATGTCAATTGGCTCCGGTCACGGCCCGCTCTACCGCAGGCATAAGGTCGTTGTTTTCCTCAATACGCAGCATGCGGATGTCTTTCACGGAAGGTTTGAACCAGGGAAAACGGGAGGACAGGGTTTGAACAGCAAGCACACATTGCACAGCATCTACGCCCTCGCCCCCGAAATACACACTTCCCTGTTGCCATTGGAATCCAAGCCCCTCCAGTGCGCGGCGGATGTCAGAATACGCGTTAACGTGGGATTCGTTATGATACGACCGTCTGGGCATGTCTGTATCAAGATCAAAAGCGATGGCATACATTGTCGTTTCCTCAGTAGACACGCGCCTTTGGGGCGATCCTTTTCAGATCAATCCCGCCTTCGTTATGACCCAGAAGCGGATTAAGGTGGACCGGGCGATACGCCAGCGTCGTCTGATTGCCATCAACCACGGCCAGCGAATGTTTGCGCCATTCGGTATCGTTACGGTCGGGGTAATCCTCATGCGCGTGGGCGCCGCGGCTTTCCCTACGCGCTTCGGCGGCGGTGATGGTGGCCAGCGCGTTGGGCATCAGGTTGGTCAGTTCCAGCGTCTCCATCAGATCCGAGTTCCAGATCAGCGATCTGTCGGTAACGCTAAGGTCGTCGAGCCCGGCGGCGACGGCCTCCATCTTTCTGGCACCTTCGGCAAGTGTTTTGTCGGTGCGGAACACGGCAGCGTCCTGCTGCATGGTCTTTTGCATCTCCAGGCGCAATTCGGCGGTGGGGGTGCCGCCATCGGCGTGGCGGAGCCCGTCGAATCGATCCAGGGCCGCCTCCAGCGCGGGTTTGTTCAGCACCGGGTTCGCGGCCCCGGCCTCAACCACTTCGCCCGCCCTGATCGCCGCGGCGCGGCCAAAGACAACAAGGTCGATCAGGCTGTTGGACCCAAGGCGGTTCGCCCCGTGGACCGAGGCACAGCCAGCCTCACCCACCGCCATCAGGCCAGGGACGATAGCGTCGGGGTCATCGCTGGTGGGGCGCAGAACCTCACCCCAGTAATTTGTGGGGATACCGCCCATGTTGTAATGCACCGTAGGCAGCACCGGAATCGGCTCTTTCGTGACGTCAACGCCCGCAAATATGCGCGCGCTTTCGGAAATGCCGGGCAGCCGTTCGGCCAGGGTGTCCGGCGGCAGATGGTTCAGGTGCAGGTGGATGTGGTCCCTGTCCCTGCCGACGCCGCGGCCTTCGCGGATTTCCATGGTCATGCAGCGGGAAACCACGTCGCGGCTGGCCAGATCCTTGTAGGTGGGCGCATAGCGTTCCATAAAGCGCTCACCCTCGGAATTGGTCAGATACCCGCCTTCGCCGCGTGCGCCCTCGGTAATCAGGCAGCCCGCGCCATAAATGCCGGTCGGGTGGAATTGCACGAATTCCATATCCTGCAGGGGCATTCCCTGGCGCGCAACCATGCCGCCACCGTCGCCGGTGCATGTATGGGCCGAAGTGGCAGAGAAATAGGCCCGGCCATAGCCACCCGTGGCCAGCACGGTGGATTTGGCATTGAACACATGAATCGTGCCGTCATCAAGCCGCCAGGCGACAACACCCTGGCATTGCCCATCATCGGACATGATCAGATCGATGGCAAAGTATTCAACGAAGAACTCAGCATTATTCTTCAGCGATTGGCCATAAAGCGTGTGCAGGATGGCGTGGCCGGTCCGATCAGCGGCGGCACAGGTGCGCTGCACCGGCGGGCCCTCGCCAAACTCGGTAGTGTGGCCACCAAAGGGGCGCTGGTAAATCTTCCCCTCTTCGGTGCGCGAGAAGGGAACACCGTAATGCTCCAGCTCATAAACCGCTTTCGGTGCTTCGCGGGCCAGGTATTCCATCGCGTCCGTATCGCCCAGCCAGTCAGAACCCTTGACCGTGTCATACATATGCCATTGCCAATGGTCGGGGCCCATATTGCCAAGCGAGGCGGCGATCCCCCCCTGTGCCGCCACCGTGTGCGAGCGGGTGGGAAACACCTTCGATATACAGGCGGTTTTTAACCCCTGTTCAGCCATGCCAAGGGTTGCGCGTAGGCCGGAACCGCCCGCGCCAACAACGACAACGTCATAGGTGTGATGGTTCAGGTTATAGGAAACTGTCATATCTGCCTGCTCCTGAAAAGCATCCTAAAGCGCGATTTGGGCCAGTGCCACAAGGCCGGACGCCGCCAGGCCATAGCTGACCAGGGTCATCACGACGATCCAGATTTTGCGGGCCACGCCGCGCACGTAATCCTCGATCAGCGTCTGCACGCCAAGCCGGAAGTGATGGAAGCCAACGCCCAGCATCAAGGCGGTTATGATCGCGGTAAAGGGGCGGGACAGGCCCGCGATCACATCCTCGTGCGGTTCCCCCCAAAGCGGACCAACACAGAACAGGAACATCGGCACGAGAATCAGAAGCGCGACCGAGGTCACAGTCATTGACCAGAAATGACGGGTGCCTTCCCTGGCGGAGCCCAGGCCGTCAACGCGCTTGCGGTCGGTCAGAAATGCCATATCCCATGCCCCCTTAGATTGCGATTATGGTCAGGAATGTCAGCACGACCGAGCCGATGATCATGCCCCAGCCCATCTTGTCGGCGGTCTCCATATCCAGACCATAGCCCGCATCCCAGATCAGGTGCCGCAGCCCGCCAAGCGCATGATACCAAAGTGCCAAGATCGAACCGAGCATCACGAGATCCCCAAGGGCGGAGGTAAGCAGACCGTCGACCATTGCGAAATAGCCGGGACTGGTGGCCGCGGCCAGCAGCCACCAGACCATCAGAAGTGCGCCCAGCAAAAGCACATTGCCACTGATCCGCACCAGAATCGAGGTAATCGAGTTCAATTGCGGCCGGTAAATTGTCAAATGCGGGGAAAGCGGCCGGTTGCCCCGGTTCACATCAGCCATGGCGAACACCCTTTTACGTGTTTTTTGGTTTGGACGGGTTGATTCCCTATATGTAGAACACCCTTTTGCCATTGTCACGCGCCCCCCGAAGTCATGTCGGGATTAGTGCCCAGTAATCGAAATCCAAAAGCACGCCGGGGTCGTAGTGGCCATCGTTGTCCTCCAACTCCCCGGGTTCGCCGCCTTTCGCCGCCACGAGGCGCAGGCGCAGCGCACCGACGTGGGGGGCATGCGTTCGGGCCTTGTCCAAGACCTCACTCCAGGCGCGAACGGTATCGCCAGCAAAGGCCGGATTGGCATGGGTACCGGCATTGATTGCGGCGATCATCTGCGCATTGGCCAGGCCGTTGAAGCTAAGCGCACGCGCCAGGCTGATGATATGGCCACCATAGATCAGATGCCGTCCATCCGGCCGCGCAGCGCGATCAAAATGCACCCGCGCGGTGTTTTGCCAAAGCCGGGTAGCGGCCATATGATCCGCCTCTTCCAGTGTTACGCCATCGACGTGGTCGATCACCTCACCAATCTGGTAATCACTCCAGCGGTGGCGTTCCCCGGCAAGTGTGAAGTCGTAATGGGTAAAATCAAGGCCCTCCGGCACAATCAGCGCGTCGGGCGCAACCACGAGGGCCAGATCAGGGATCACGGTGTCCGGCGCGGGGGCGTCCGGGTTGGCTTTCCGCACCATGACCCATCGCACATAGTCAAGCACGACTTGACCACGCTGATTGATCCCTTCGGTCCGTACATGGACAATACCGGATTTGCTGTTGGAATTCTGTTTCAGCCCGATAACCCGCGACTGGCTGCGCAGTGTGTCGCCCGGCCAGACGGGAAGGTGAAACCGCCCCTCGGCATAGCCCAGATTGGCAACCGCGTTCAGTGATATATCAGGCACGGTTTTGCCAAAGACGATGTGAAATGCGATCAGATTATCAAGCGGACTGGCAGGCAACCCGCAGGCGCGGGCGAACTCGTCCGAAGAATACAGCGCGTGACGGGCGGGGTAAAGCGCGTGGTAAAGGGCCCGTTCCCCCCCCGACATGGTGCGCGGCACAGCGTGGTCAATCACCTGGCCAAGCTGGTAATCCTCAAAGAAATGGCCTGGATTTGTCTTGGCCATCATAGAGTTTTCAGTATCATGCTGGCGCGGGGGTGGTCCGGCACACCTCCGGCCTGGCCCGTGGCACGTGGACCACCGGGTGGCGTCAAAGGTATGGGGTGGCGGGTCGTGAAGGAAGTATGCTGCATCAGAACGGGAATGGATAAACGCCAAGCCAATTGTGGATAAAGGCCACAAGGACATAGGCGGCGAGCCCGGCCCCGAGGGCGATGGCGTCATTGCGGACAGAGGCATCGGCGGGGTGATCCCAGGCGGGTTGGGCCCTGTTTATCAGAATCACGCTGCCAACCGCCCAGCCCAGCATCCCGCCTAACAGCAGGATAGAGGCCAGATCGCCATTGGCCAGCAGATGTCCCAGTGCCCAGGCTTTGACCCCGGCCAATTGCTTATGGCGCACCCGCGCCGATATACGGCCCGGAATCACGCTCAGCGCAAAGAGCCAGAAGCCGATCAAAACCAGCAGGTTCGTTATATGTTTCAGGGCGTCGGGAGGTTCCCATATATTGACAACTTCCGCATTGCGGTAGCCGATCACCATCAGGATAATCGCGGCCAGAAGCAGAAGGGAGACCAGACCCTTCCCCGGCTGTCCCAATCGGGCCCGCGCGTCAGGTGCCAGGCGTTTGAACCAATGCGCCCCAGCGAACAGTGCAACGCCAAGAAGCAAAACAAAATAGCTCATCAGGTCTGCTCCAGCATACGAATGGCGGTGGCCTTGGCCAAAGTCGCCCGGGCCGTTTCCACATGCAAGTTCTCAACGATCCGGCCGTCCAGAACCGCAACACCTTGACCCTGTGCCGTTGCCCTGTCAAACGCGGCGATCCGGCGGCGGGCAAGGTTGATCTCTTCCTCTGACGGGGCAAAGACAGCGTTGGCCGTGGTGATTTGCGCCGGGTGGATCAGGGTTTTGCCGTCAAACCCCATATCACGGCCCTGGGTGCATTCCCGAACCAGCCCGTCCTGGTCGCGGAAGGCATTATAAACCCCATCGACGCAGATCAGCCCGTGGGACCGCGCCGCCAGCAGGCATGTTTGCAAAGCAGTCAGAAGCGGCAGGCGATCAGGACAGCCGTTGCAGTTCAAATCCTTGGCCAGATCATTGGTACCCATCACGAGCCCGGCCATGCGCGGGGCCGCGGCGATACCAGCAGCGTTAAGGATGCCGCGCGGGGTTTCCATCATCGCCCAGATCGCGGTCTCAGCTGTCTCGGTACGCTGATCGAGGTGCCGGGCCAAAGCCTCGATATCCTTGGCACTGTTGACCTTTGGCAGAAGAATCGCCTGGGGCCTGGCGTGGGCCATGGTTTCCAGATCAGCTGCACCCCATGGCGTGTCGGGCCCGTTGACCCGCACGATTTGCGCCCGGGGGCCATAGCCGCCCTTGGCCAGCTGCGTCGCCAGCCGGTGCCGGGCGGCGGGCTTTTCGCCGATGGCCACCGCATCCTCCAGATCGAAGATGATCGCGTCCACCGGCAGCGTCCGGGCCTTTTCCAGTGCCCGATCCCTGGAGCCGGGAATGTAAAGCATGGAACGGCAGGGCAGGGCGCGGTGATCCATGGCGCATCTCCGGGGGCGATCTGTGCGGCAGCATGAAGCATGCCTGCGCTGCGCCTGCAATGGCCGATATGGTGCGGCAGAGGGGTGCTGCCTTTGCGCACCTAAGGCACTGGCCCCATTGGCCTTGCGCAGGCCCGCCCGGCCCGCTAGGCTGAACGCCGGTATCAACGATGGATAGTTTTTGGAGATCACTCTCATGGCCAGACCCAGAATCGCGCTGATCGGCGCAGGACAAATCGGGGGCACCCTTGCCCATCTCGCCGCGCTGAAGGAGCTGGGGGATGTCGTTCTGTTCGACATTGCCCAAGGTATCCCGCAGGGCAAGGCACTGGACATCGCCGAAAGTGGCCCGTCCGGGAAATTCGATGCACAGCTGAAGGGTACGAATGATTATGCCGATATCGCGGGCGCGAATCTGTGCATCGTTACCGCCGGTGTGCCGCGCAAACCGGGCATGAGCCGCGATGACCTGCTGGGCATCAACCTGAAAGTGATGAAATCGGTGGGGGCGGGGATCGCTGCCAACGCGCCGGACGCCTTTGTGATCTGCATCACCAACCCGCTTGATGCGATGGTCTGGGCACTGCAGCGATTCTCGGGGCTTCCGCCCGAGAAGGTCTGCGGCATGGCCGGTGTGCTTGACAGTGCCCGCTTTCGCCATTTCCTGGCCGAAGAGTTCGACGTGTCAATGAAGGATGTCACCGCCTTCGTCCTGGGTGGCCATGGCGATACGATGGTACCCTCGGTGCGCTACTCAACCGTGGCCGGTGTGCCGCTGCCCGATCTGGTACAAATGGGCTGGACCACGCAGGAGCGGCTGGATGCAATCGTGCAGCGCACC
Organism: Paracoccaceae bacterium; assembly: GCA_014323785.1. GTDB lineage: Bacteria > Pseudomonadota > Alphaproteobacteria > Rhodobacterales > Rhodobacteraceae > Rhodophyticola. The sequence goes on from JACONJ010000050.1 coordinate 73,050, forward strand.
CGCGATGGCGGGGCCGAGATTGTCGGCCTTCTGAAAACCGGCTCTGCCTTCTACGCACCGGCGACCAGTGCCATTGAGATGGCCGAGGGCTATCTGAAGGACCAGAAGCGGGTTCTGCCCTGCGCAGCCTACTGCGATGGCCCGTTCGGGCTGAAAGGCATCTATGTGGGCGTGCCCGCCGTGATCGGCGCGGGCGGGATTGAACGGATTCTGGAGATCAGGCTCAACAGGGATGAACAGGTGATGTTCGACAATTCCGTGAACGCAGTGAAAGGCCTGGTGGACGCCTGTAAGGGGATTGACGAGACCCTCGCCTGACCGCTTCGGGCCGGGAAAACGAAGAAAGGGCTACTCACCTCCCAGAGGCATCGCGCCGGACCTTCGCGGCTGCCCTGACGCGGGTCCGGCCATCCCTGCCAAAGCCTCCCGCGGGCCATCGATAGTCCCTTGTTTTCTGCGCCTCGTCTAGCTTTTAACTAACTCGTGCAGTCACAGCACGCAAAAGATGGCGACGCGCCCATCGCCAGGTGATGTCCCACCGCGAGCAGGGTGAGCGGGGCAAACGGCGTGAGGCAGTACGTTTCGAAGTTCGCCCGCGCCGAAGCGGTACAAATACCTCTCTGGCCTCTGTCGTTTTATCTTGGAAAGCCATGATTTTGCGCTATGATGTCTAACTTACCGTGCGGAACGTTACGCGGGTGGCATGGCCGCATCAACATGGGACAGGATCATGAACATCCATGAATACCAGGCAAAAGCATTGCTTCGTGATTACGGCGCACCGGTCAGCGATGGCCGCACCGTGATGAAGGCCGAAGATGCTAAAACGGCGGCGGGAGAGCTGGATGGCCCCCTGTGGGTGGTCAAGGCGCAAATCCACGCGGGCGGGCGCGGTAAGGGCATCTTCAAAGAGGCGGACGCAGGCGACAAGGGCGGTGTGCGGCTGACGGGAACCGTCGAGGAAGCAGCAAATGAAGCGAAAAGGATGCTGGGCCGGACGCTTGTAACCCATCAGACCGGGCCAGCGGGCAAGCAGGTCAACCGAATCTACATCGAGGATGGCGCATGCACCAAGACCGAGATGTATCTGGCCCTGCTTGTGGACCGCCAGACCAGCCGCGTTTCCTTTGTCTGTTCGACCGAGGGCGGCATGGATATCGAAGAGGTTGCCGCCGCGACACCGGAGAAAATACTGTCTTTCGGCGTGGATCCGGCAACTGGGTATCAATCTTATCACGGACGGCGCATTGCTTTCAATCTGGGGCTGGAGGGCAAGCAGGTGAAGCAATGTGTCGCGCTGATGGGCAGACTGTACAAGCTCTTTGTTGACAAAGACATGGAAATGCTAGAGATCAATCCGTTGATCGTGACCGATAAGGGCGACCTGAAATGCCTGGATGCGAAGATGAGATTCGACGGCAATGCTGTCTACCGCCATGCCGATATTGCCGCGCTTCGCGATGAGACAGAGGAGGATCCCAAGGAACTGGCGGCGTCGAAATATGATCTGAACTATATCGCACTGGATGGCGAGATCGGCTGCATGGTCAATGGCGCGGGGCTTGCCATGGCGACAATGGATATCATCAAATTCCACGGCTCGGAACCCGCGAATTTCCTGGATGTGGGCGGCGGTGCGACGAAGGAAAAAGTGACCGAGGCCTTTAAAATCATCACCTCGGACCCGAATGTCAAGGGTATTCTGGTGAACATCTTTGGTGGGATCATGCGCTGTGACATCATCGCCGAAGGTGTGATCGCCGCGGTGAAAGAGGTCGGGCTGGATGTGCCGCTGGTGGTCCGCCTGGAGGGCACGAATGTTGAGAAAGGCAAGAGGATCATCGCAGGCTCTGGCCTGAACGTAATTGCGGCGGATAACCTGAAAGACGGGGCTGAAAAGATTGTGAAGGCGGTGAAGGGCTGAGTTCCACGGCGGGAGGAGGCACGTAAGATGCGCGCAATTATTCACATCGGCATGCCCAAGGTCGGATCGAGCTCGATCCAAGCATGGTTGCGGCTTAATAAGTCCGCTCTGGCCGAACAAGGGGTTGTGTATGACCGGCTGGCAGCACCCGGCGCACGTAGCGAGGGACAAGCAGAACTTTCTGTCTGCGTCTACGAGTATATGGATCGCATGTTCTCGGGTGGTCGTGTGTTTATGGATGCGATTGGCGTTCGGGATAGGGAATCCCAGCGAGCCTTTGTCCAATCACATATGGTGCGGTTCAGGGCGTCTGTCCAAGCGGCGCAAGGGCGGGTCTATGTGATCTCTTCTGAAGGTTTTCAGGGGAACCACAGAACCGAGGAAGAAATAACCGGTCTGGACCAGTTCCTTTCTGAGTTTTTTGAGGAGGTGCGCTATGTGCTTTATTTCCGGCGGCAGGAGGATTACGCCCCATCCAAATATTGTCAAATTTTGCGGCGCGGGCAAAAGAAATCACTGAAAAAAGTGACTCATGATATCATTAAGAATGATTACTTCACAATAGTCGAGTGTTTGGCCGCAGTCGTGGGGCGGGAGGCACTGGATGTGCGCCTGTTGGAGCCTGACACGCTGATCGGCGGGAATCTGCTGGCCGATTTTGCCACCGTATTGGGTGTGGATCAGAGCGGTTTCACAATCCCGGACTACAAAAATACCTCTCTGAGCCGTGCAGCAATTGAGATTCTGCAAGCCCATGCCAACAAGCATCCCGCCTTTATCCAGGATAACCGCCATAACCCTGATGTGCGCGAGCTGGTGAATGTTTTGACCAAACTGGATCGGGACCGGGGCTATGAAAAATGGCAACTGACGCAACGCGATATCACTCAGATCCGCGAGGCATGTGCCGAAGACAATGAACGCCTGCGCATGGCATGGTTTCCTGACCGGACTGAACTGTTCCCGGAACACCCACCCGTGAACCCTGTCTCTGAGGCCAAGGTTGTCAAACAAGTGGCTGAATTATCAATCGCGCTTTATGAGAGTGCTTTGACCATGAAGTCCAAACGCCAACCCAGTCCCCAAGCCTCTGGCGCGGATGGTTCCCGTGACGTTTCTAACGTTCAAGAGAGACTGCGATGAGTGCGCAAGCTGACCCTTTGTCCCCCTCCCTTTGTCACTGCCGCAGCGTGATGCGACCCGAATGAACAGAAACCAGAAAGGAGTGAGCCATGGCCGTACTAGTAGACGAAACCACCAAAGTGATCTGTCAGGGCTTTACCGGCTCACAGGGCACGTTCCATTCGGAACAGGCCATCGCCTATGGCACGAGGATGGTGGGCGGTGTGACGCCTGGCAAAGGCGGCGTGACGCATCTGGACCTGCCGGTTTTCAACTCGGTGCACGAGGCCAGGGCCGTGACCGGTGCAAATGCGTCCGTCATTTACGTCCCGCCGCCTTTTGCTGCCGATTCGATCATGGAAGCGATTGACGCCGGGATGGGGCTGATCTGTTGCATCACCGAGGGCATTCCGGTCCTTGACATGACGAAGGTGAAGCGTGCGCTGGAAGGGTCAGGCAGTATCCTGATCGGTCCCAACTGCCCCGGGATCATCACGCCCGATGCCTGCAAGATCGGCATTATGCCGGGCCATATTCACAAACGCGGAAGCGTGGGCGTTGTGTCCCGTTCGGGCACCCTGACCTATGAGGCGGTGAAGCAGACCTCGGATGTGGGCCTGGGGCAATCAACCTGCGTGGGTATCGGCGGTGACCCAATCAAGGGGACGGAACATATCGACGCACTGGAATGGTTTCTGGCCGATGATGAGACCGAAAGCATCATCATGATCGGAGAGATCGGCGGCGCAGCCGAGGAAGAGGCCGCCGGGTTCCTGGCGTCGGAGCGCAGGAAAGGTCGCTGGAAGCCGGTCGCAGGCTTTATCGCCGGCCGCACCGCCCCTCCGGGGCGTCGCATGGGCCATGCGGGCGCGATTGTTGCCGGTGGCAAAGGCGGTGCCGAAGACAAGATCGAAGCCATGAAAAGTGCCGGAATTGTGGTGGCCGACAGCCCCGCGGGCTTGGGTGAGGCGGTGCTGAAAGCGATTGGCTAGGGAGCGGATTTGGTGCCGACGCATAAACGATTTCGCAGGGTTCCAAGGTGCGCAGAGTCCCTGGGGTGCCCGGTGCCTGACGCCGTGCCTTTCATCCTTCCCTTCGGAGTGAGGCAGAAACGTGAACGTCATTCCAAATCGGAGTGCCTGACAGGATCCACGACATGACCGAGCAAAGCCCAAACGATCAATTCCACGCTTCCAGCTTCATGCAAGGGCATAATGCGGAATACCTTGAGCAGCTTTATGCGCAATACGCCAATGACCCGGGCGCGGTTGATGCGGCCTGGGCCAGGTTTTTCCGCGCCTTGGGTGATGCTGAAATTGATGTGAAGGCCGAAGCGCGGGGGCCGTCCTGGGTGCGGTGCGACTGGCCACCGATGCCCGAGGATGATCTGACCTGCGCACTGACCGGGGAATGGCCTGCTGCTGCCGAAATCAAACAGGCGGGCAAAAAGATCAAGGACAAGGCCACGGAACAGGGCGTGGCGATCTCCGATGATAGGGTACAGCGGGCTGTGCTTGATTCGATCCGGGCACTGATGCTGATCCGGGCCTATCGCATCCGGGGCCATCTGGTCGCCAATCTGGATCCGCTGGGCATGCGTGATCAGCTCCCGCATCCGGAACTGGATCCGATAAACTACGGCTTCACCGAGGCGGATATGGACCGTCCGATCTTCCTTGACAATGTCCTGGGGCTGCAGCACGCCTCCATCCGGCAAATCCTGGAGATCGTAAAGCGGACCTATTGCGGCACCTTCGCGCTGCAATACATGCACATCTCCAACCCCGAACAATCCGCTTGGCTGAAAGAACGGATCGAGGGCTATGGCAAGGAGATCGCCTTTACCCGCGAAGGCCGCAAGGCAATCCTGAACAAGATGGTCGAGGCCGAGGGCTTCGAGAAATTTCTGCACCTCAAATACATGGGTACCAAGCGGTTCGGCCTGGACGGCGGTGAAAGCCTGATTCCGGCGATGGAACAGATCATTAAACGCGGCGGCAATCTGGGGCTGAAACAGATCATCATCGGGATGCCGCATCGCGGGCGGCTGTCGGTTCTGGCCAATGTGATGGCCAAACCTTATCGTGCGATCTTCAATGAATTTCAGGGCGGGTCATTCAAGCCCGAGGATGTGGATGGCTCGGGCGATGTGAAATACCACTTGGGCGCATCCAGCGACCGTGAGTTTGACGGCAATTCCGTTCACTTGTCGCTAACGGCCAATCCTTCTCACTTAGAGGCAGTAAACCCGGTCGTGCTGGGCAAGGTGCGTGCGAAACAGGACCAACTGAATGATACCGGCCGGCGCGCGGTTATGGCCGTTCTTCTGCACGGCGATGCTGCCTTTGCGGGTCAGGGCGTGGTGGCCGAGGGCTTTGGCCTGTCGGGTCTGCGGGGGCACCGCACCGGGGGCACGATGCACATCGTGGTGAACAACCAGATCGGCTTTACCACCGCACCGCATTTTAGCCGTTCCAGCCCTTATCCGACGGATATTGCGCTGATGGTAGAGGCACCGATTTTCCACGTGAACGGCGATGACCCCGAAGCCGTGGTTCATGCCGCAAGGGTTGCCACCGAGTTCCGCCAGAAATTCGGCAAGGACGTGGTGCTGGATATCTTCTGCTATCGCCGGTTTGGCCATAACGAGGGCGACGAGCCCATGTTCACCAACCCGATCATGTATAGCAAGATCAAGACCCAAAAGACCACTTTGCAGCTTTACACCGAACGCCTGGTCCAGGATGACCTGATCCCGGAAGGCGAGATCGAGGATATGAAGGCCGCTTTCCAGGCGCATCTGAACGCCGAGTTCGAGGCCGGAAAGGACTACAAGCCCAACAAGGCCGACTGGCTGGACGGGCGATGGAGCCATCTGGATCGCAAGGGTGGGGAGTATGAGCGGGGGCAAACCGCGATCAAGCCCGAAACCTTGGCAGAAGTCGGCGTGGCACTGACCCGTACGCCCGAGGGGTTCAGCCTGCACAAGACGGTCGGCCGGTTGTTGGAAACCAAGGCACAGATGTTCAAAACTGGGCGTGGCTTTGACTGGGCCACCGCCGAGGCATTGGCCTTTGGCTCACTTCTGACCGAGGGTTATCCGGTGCGCCTGGCTGGTCAGGATTCGACTCGCGGCACCTTTAGCCAGCGGCATTCGGGCCTTGTCGATCAGCAAACGGAAGAGCGCTACTACCCGCTTAACCACATCCGTGAGGGGCAGCCACGCTATGAAGTGATCGACTCGATGCTGTCGGAATATGCGGTGCTGGGGTTTGAATATGGCTATTCGCTGGCCGAACCCAACGCGCTGGTGATGTGGGAAGCACAATTCGGCGATTTCGCCAATGGTGCGCAGATCATGTTTGATCAGTTTATCTCCTCCGGGGAACGCAAATGGCTGCGCATGTCGGGGCTGGTGATGCTGTTGCCGCACGGGTTTGAAGGGCAGGGGCCGGAACACTCATCGGCCCGGTTGGAACGGTTCCTGCAAATGTCTGCCGAGGATAACTGGATCGTCGCCAACTGCACGACACCAGCCAATTACTTCCATATCCTGCGGCGGCAGATTCATCGTGACTTCCGCAAACCGCTGATTCTGATGACGCCGAAATCGCTGCTGCGGCACAGGATGGCAATCAGCACGGCAGAGGATTTCACCACCGGGTCAAGTTTTCACCGGGTGCTTTGGGACGATGCGCAAAAGGGCAACTCAGACACCGAGCTGAAACCCGATGACAAGATCAGGCGCGTGGTGTTGTGTTCCGGCAAGGTCTACTATGACCTTCTGGAAGAACGTGACGCGCGTGGTCTGGATGATGTCTACATTCTGCGGCTTGAACAGTTATATCCCTTTCCGGCACTTGCGTTGCTAAAGGAATTGGGGCGATTCAAGGGGGCGCAGATGGTCTGGTGCCAGGAAGAGCCAAAGAATCAAGGGGCGTGGGCCTTCGTTGCACCCAATCTGGAATGGGTTCTGACCCGCCTGAAAGCGAAACACACCCGCCCGGTCTATGCCGGGCGGCCTGGTTCGGCCTCTCCCGCGACGGGTTTGGCCAGCCAGCACAAGGCACAACATGCCGCGCTTGTGAACGAAGCACTGATGCTTGAAGGGAGTTGATCGATGTCCGTAGAGGTGCGTGTCCCCGCGCTGGGCGAAAGCGTGACCGAGGCCACAGTGGCGACCTGGTTCAAGAAACCGGGCGAGGCGGTCGCGGTTGATGAGATGCTGTGCGAGCTGGAGACCGACAAGGTGACGGTGGAAGTGCCTTCGCCTGCTGCGGGAACGCTGGCCGAGGTTGTGGCCAATGAAGGCGATACCGTGGGCATCAATGCACTGTTGGCGATGCTAAGCGAAGGGGGGGTGGCCGCACCCGTTGCAAAGGTCACCCAAGCCACTGGAGATACCCCCCTCGAGGCCAGCGTTGATGTAATGGTGCCAACCTTGGGCGAAAGCGTGGCTGAGGCCACAGTGGCGACTTGGTTCAAAGCCGTCGGCGATGCTGTGGCCCGAGATGATATGCTGTGCGAGATGGAGACCGATAAGGTCTCGGTTGAGGTTCCGGCCCCGGCGGCGGGCACCTTGGCCGAAATCTTTGCCGGAAAGGGCGATACAGTGAAGCCTGGCGCGAAACTGGCAGCGATCAGCGCAACAGCAGGGGCCACCGCGAGGCACCCGGGCAAGGATGTGGAAGATGCACCAGCAGCCAGGAAAATGATGGCGGAACAGGGCCTGAGCGCAGATCATGTGCAAGGTTCAGGTCGCGATAGCCGGATCATGAAAGAGGATGTGATGAAGGCTGCACTGGCCCCCGGGGTGACCGCAATGGCCCCGGCGATTGCGCCCCCCGCACCTGCCCCGTTGCGCGCCCCCGTGGCTGCCGGGGATGCCGCGCGTGAAGAGCGGGTAAAGATGACGCGCCTGCGCCAGACCATCGCCAGGCGCCTGAAGGATGCCCAGAACACCGCCGCGATCCTGACCACCTATAATGAGGTGGACATGACCGAAGTGATGGCCCTGCGCAATCGTTACAAGGACCAGTTTGAAAAGAAGCACGGTGTGCGGCTTGGTTTTATGTCCTTCTTCACCAAGGCTTGTGTCCACGCATTGAACGAGGTGCCAGAGGTTAATGCAGAGATCGACGGGACCGACATCGTTTATAAAAAATACGTGCACATGGGCATTGCCACGGGTACGCCCCAGGGCCTTGTGGTGCCGGTGATCCGCAATGCCGACAGCCTGGGCTTCGCCGAGATCGAAAAGGCGATTGGCGAGAAGGGTCGCCGCGCCCGTGACGGCAAGCTAAGCATGGCCGAGATGCAGGGCGGCACCTTTACCATCTCCAATGGCGGGGTTTATGGTTCGCTTATGTCTTCGCCCATTCTGAACCCGCCGCAATCGGGAATCTTGGGCATGCACAAAATCCAGGACCGCCCGATGGCGATTGGCGGAGAGATCAGGATTCGCCCGATGATGTATCTGGCACTGAGCTATGACCACCGAATCGTGGACGGCAAGGGCGCGGTGACCTTTCTGGTGCGCGTGAAAGAGGCGCTGGAGGATCCGCGGCTGCTGCTGCTGGACGTGTAATTGATGGAGGATCACATGCGATCAGAAGGACGTTTCTTCGGACTAATGTCCAAAGCAGTGCTGGTACTGCTTCTGTGTTTGGGAACGAGTGCCCAAGCGCAGGGTTCACGTGACAAAATCTGCCAAGGGTTAGGGGGGACGGCGGCAACCATCATGCGCACTCGACAAGATGATATGGCGTTGTCTCAAGTGATGCAAGTGATAAACGATTCTGATATGAACGAGACATATCTGTCAATCGTCCGTGCGCTAGTGCTTGAAGCCTATGATCGCCCGCGTTTCACAGTGCCGGAAAACCAGGCTGAGGCTGTTGAGGACTTCAGGAACGATGTCGAATTGTGGTACTATACAGCGGATTAACGCTGACATAATCCCCCGCACGCTCCCCGCCGCCAGCCACGGAGATTCCAAATGGCAAAATATGACGTGATCGTAATCGGTGCCGGGCCGGGGGGCTATGTCTGTGCCATCCGCTGTGCGCAACTGGGCCTGAAAACCGCCTGTGTGGAAGGGCGGGAGACCTTGGGCGGCACCTGCCTGAATATCGGCTGCATCCCCTCGAAGGCACTGCTTCATGCCAGCCACCAACTGCACGAGGCCAGGCATAACTTCGCCAAAATGGGGCTGAAGGGCGAATCCCCTTTGGTCGATTGGGCACAGATGCAGGCTTACAAGGAGGACGTGATTAGCCAGAACACCAAGGGCATCGCATTTCTGTTCAAGAAGAACAAGATCGATTGGCTGAAGGGTTGGGCTTCGATCCCCCAGGCGGGCAAGGTGAACGTGGATGATGAGGTTCACGAGGCGAAAAATATCATCATTGCCAGCGGGTCCGAACCCTCAATCCTGCCGGGAATCACGATTGATGAGAAGGTCGTTGTCACCTCCGAAGGGGCACTGAGCCTGCCGAAAGTACCGAAGAAGATGGTGGTGATCGGTGCGGGTGTGATTGGGCTGGAACTTGGTTCGGTCTATGCGCGGCTTGGGTCCAAAGTGTCGGTGATTGAATTTCTTGACCACATCACGCCGGGCATGGATGCCGAGGTCTCACGGCAATTCCGGCGGCTTCTGCAAAAACAGGGGCTCAGCTTCACCCTGGGCGCGGCGGTGCAAAAGGTCGAGGCAACGAAGACCAGTGCCAAAGTGACCTATAAGCTGTTGAAGGATAACAGCGCGGCAAGTGTTGATGCCGATGTTGTGTTGGTGGCCACCGGGCGCAAACCCTATACCGACGGGCTGGGGCTGGAGGCCTTGGGCGTAGAGATGAGTGCGCACGGCCAGATCAAAACCAACGGGAATTGGGCAACCAACGTCAAAGGCATCTATGCAATCGGTGATTGTATCGACGGCCCGATGTTGGCCCACAAGGCCGAAGATGAGGGCATGGCGGCGGCGGAGGAGGTGGCCGGAAAACATGGCCATGTAAATTACGGTGTGATCCCGGGTGTGATCTATACCCACCCCGAAGTGGCCAGTGTGGGCGAGACCGAAGAAAGCCTGAAAGCGGCGGGGTGCGCGTGTAAAATTGGCAAGTTCGCCTTTATGGGCAATGGTCGTGCCAAGGCGAATTTCGCCGCCGATGGTTTTGTAAAGATCCTTGCCGATCAGAACACGGACCGCATCCTGGGTGCGCATATCATCGGCCCGATGGCGGGCGATCTGATCCACGAGATTTGCGTGGCGATGGAGTTCGGGGCCTCAGCGCAAGACCTGGCACTGACCTGCCATGCGCACCCGACCTATTCCGAGGCGGTCCGTGAAGCCGCCCTGGCCTGCGGCGATGGCGCAATCCATGCCTGAGCATACGCCCGGTGGTAAGTCCTTTCCCCCTGGGTGCACAACACCACGCCCTGTGCTACAGCAGTGGTGTGCGGGGGGGGCAGTAGCGACCCCTGTTGGGCGGGGATTGATCTTATGGGGTCTTGTCCGTGATCGCCTGCACCGCATCCGGGGTGCTGTCGAACCGCCAGGCCAGAAGCTCCGCACCATGGGATTTCAACCAGGCGCGGGGCGCGTGTTGCCGGGGAAACAGCTGGCCGCAAACCGTCCAGAAACGCGGTGAGTGGTTCATCTCTGCCAGATGCGCGACCTCATGGGCGACGACATAATTAAGCACCTCGGGCGGTGCCATAACCAGCCGCCAAGAATACATCAGATCGCCCCGGGCCGAGCAGCTGCCCCACCGCGTTCGCGGGTCACGCAGGGTGATCCGCCTAGGCTGTCGCCCAAGCTTTTGCGCATAATGATCTGATGCGGTGGTCAACTGCTCTCGTGCCAGCGATTGGAGTAGGGCCCCGATCCGTGGTGCCAGCTGCGGGGTGTCAGGTACTTCGATCACGCCGTCAAGAAACCGTGCAACACGGCACGTCCCCGGCCGGATTGGGCAGAGCACTCCGGCGATGGGCAGCGTACCGCCGATGCGTGGATAACATGGCGCGGCGACATTGGCCAATTGTCTGCGCAGCCAGGGCTCCCGCTTTTCCAGAAAGGCCAGTGCCTCGGCCTCCGCCGCCCAGACTGGAAGGCTTAAACTGACGCGGCCGTCGGCGCAGGAGACCCGCAGCAAAAATCGCCGCGTACGCCCCGAGCGGCGCAGCGTCACAATGACGGGTGGGTCGCCGTCCAGAACGTGGGTTTGGCCGATGGATTGGGGCATTGGCGCGGGCAGTACTAAGTATCAGACCATCGGCGGCGATGGCGGGGCGGAAAGCCTTTGACATCTTTCCGGCATTGTGACATTTGAAAGCGTTTCTTGGAATACCGATGAATCAAGGGGGTATCATGCCCAAAGAGGAATGGGGCGTCAAACGCGTTTGCCCAACCACCGGCAAACGTTTTTACGACATGAACAAAGATCCGATCATCAGCCCTTATAGCGGGAAGGTTGTCATCCTGGACACCGGCAAGGGATCTTATCCGCCTGCTGCGGATAAGGTCGACAAATCCCCGGCCTCCAAGGGCGATGCGAAAGAGGCCGCGCTGGAGGATGACGCTTTGGTCTTGGACGATGATGACGATACAGGGACGGTTGCGCTGGATGATTTGGCCGATGTTGCGGCCAATGACGACGATGAAGATTGACCCTTTGGGGTGATGCGCGGGCGGGGTTTTCCGCTTGATCTGTCCCGCATAACACCCTACACTGTTCGGCGTCGCCGCAGGCGGCGGCGTGTGCTTGGGGCCTTAGCTCAGTTGGGAGAGCGCTTGCATGGCATGCAAGAGGTCAGGGGTTCGACTCCCCTAGGCTCCACCAGATTCCCCCGACAAGGCTTTGCCTGGATTGTCTGGTGTGCGCGTGCAGCGGGTTTGGTGCATTCGGTTGAGGGGCGATGCGGTTATCTTGGAATGAAATTCGAGCCCGCGCCGCAAAATTCGCCAGGGAATGGAGAGGTGAAGGCTATGAAAAAGGGCAAACACAGCTCTTTTATCGGGATTTTTTTGATGTCTTCGGCGTACCGATCCGGCGTGTCGCACGTTTCGAGGAACCGGTAAAAACCCTGGGTGAAAAACGAGGGTTCATTGACCTGTTCTGGAAGGGCGTTCTGCTGATAGAGCAGAAAAGCCTTGGGCATGATCTTGGAAAGGCAAAGACCCAGGCCCTTGAGTATTTTCCAGGACTGAAAGATGCGGAACTCCCCCGATTCATTCTGTTGAGCGACTTCCAGACTTTCGAGCTTTACGACCTTGAAGATGACAAAGAATTGCATATTCCCCTTGCGGATCTGCCAAGGCACGTGGAGAAATTCGGGTTCATTATTGGCGTTGAACACCGCCGGTTCAAAGACCAGGATCCCGTCAACATCGAAGCGTCAGAGCGCGTTGGCAAACTGCATGATGCACTCGAAGAGGCTGGCTACACTGGCCACGGTCTGGAGCAGTTTCTGGTCCGGGTCGTGTTCTGCCTCTTTGCGGATAACACGGGAATTTTTAATCCGCGGGACATCTTCCTTGACCTGCTGGAAACCCGCACCCGAGAGGACGGTTCAGACCTTGGAGGCTGGCTTGCACAGCTCTTTCAGGTTCTCAATACGCCAGAGGACAAGCGGGCGAAGAATCTTGATTCCGATCTGGCCCGTTTTCCTTATGTCAACGGGGCCCTGTTCCGCGATCCGCTTCTGATCCCGTCCTTCGATGGCGCGATGCGGCGGCACCTTCTGGAGGCGTGCCAGTTTGACTGGTCGGGCATTTCTCCGGCTATCTTTGGTGCGCTGTTTCAATCTGTCATGGATAAGGTGGAACGTCGCGCCCAGGGTGCGCACTACACGACAGAAAAGAACATCCTGAAGGTCATCGAGCCGCTGTTCCTGGATGATCTTCGTGCCGAGTTTGATCGGCTCAAAAACCGCAAGGACAGCCGCCGCCGTGCGGATATGCAGGCGTTTCACGCGCGTCTGGGGGCGATGACATTCTTCGATCCGGCGTGTGGCTGTGGCAATTTCCTGATTATTGCCTATCGCGAGCTGCGGATGATTGAGATTGATCTGATCCGCGAGCTGCGCGCCTATCGCGTGGCAGAAGAGCAGAGAGAACTGGACGCGGCCGGACTTTCCGTAATCAATGTTGATCAGTTCTACGGGATCGAAATCGGGGAATTTCCCGCCCGAATCGCGGAAACCGCGTTGTGGATGATGGACCACATCATGAATAACCGGTTGAGCCTTGCGTTCGGGCAAACCTGCGTTCGTATCCCGCTTCGAAAAGCACCACACATCGCTGTCGGGAATGCCCTGGAACTGGATTGGCAGGCACTTTTGCCCTCCAGAGACTGCAGCTTTTGCTTCGGCAATCCACCTTTCATAGGCCATCAATGGCGCACAACGGATCAGAAAGCCGATATGGCGCGCATCTGGGGCAGGGAAGGGCAGGTGAACCGGCTGGACTACGTGACATGCTGGTTCAAGAAAGCGATGACCTATGCCGACCGGGGCCGCAGGGCCGAGATTGCCTTCATTTCCACCAACTCAATTATCCAGGGGGAGCAGTGCGGCATCTTCTGGCCGGTCATGTTCGCGGGCGGTTTATCGATCCGTTTTGCGCATCGCCCCTTCCAGTGGAACAGTGAAGCCAGGGGCAAGGCCGCCGTTCATTGTGTGATCGTGGGCATGACCTACCGGAACAACGGCCCCCGAACGATCTATGAGTATGACCATGCGCGCGGAGAGCCGCACCAGGCCATCGTCCCTCGTATCAACGGGTATCTGCTTGACGGTCCGCAATATGCCGTACCCGCGCGTTCACAGCCACCGGCCGGACGCCTGAGGATGCATAAGGGAAGCCAGCCGACCGACGGCGCAAGGCTGAAGACACCAGGCGGCGGTTATCTGAAGTTCAGCAACCTGATCCTTGAAGAACGTGATCGGCAAGTACTTCTGGCAGAAGACCCGAACGCGGCGCAATGGCTGAAGCCGTATGTTGGCGGCGAAGAGCTGATCACTGGAAACTGGCGGTGGTGCCTCTGGCTCAAGGATGCTGACCCCAGAGAGCTCAAGGCGTCAAAACCGATCCATGCGCGCCTTGAGCGCGTAAGACAGGGGCGGCTTCAAAGCCCGACTCGGGGCGTGCGGGAGTTTGCCAAGTATCCGACGCTGTTCACCCAGGATCGCCAGCCCGATTCCGACTACCTTGCGCTTCCCGAAGTCTCGTCGGAGGCGAGGGAATACATACCGATGGCGATTTTGCCACCCACGGTCATCGCGTCGAACAAACTTCAGATTATCACGGATGCGCCACTCTGCTACTTTGGAATCATGACATCGGCCATGCATATGGCCTGGATGCGAACGGTTGCGGGGCGGCTGGGACGCGGCTACAGCTATGCGCCTGCGGTATATAATTCCTTTCCGTTCCGTGGCCGAAGATGGCCCCAAAGCAACAGGCGACCATCGAGGTGCTGGCGCAGGCCGTTCTGGCCGCGCGCGCCTTTTTCAAGGGCGCGGGCCTTGATGTACTCTATGATCCGGATTCCATGCCGCCGAAATTGCGCAAGGCGCACGCAACGCTTGATAAGGCGGTTGACCATATCTACCGGCGCAACGGCTTTGCCTTTGAACGTGAGCGGGCAGAACATCTTTTTGAACTCTACGAGAAGGGTGCCGCGCCGATGGTCGCCCGAAAGACGCGGAGGCGAAGAAAAGCAGGCTGAAAGAGGGCCATTAGATACATCAGTGATCCGGACCAGTGTTCGGCGGGTCATCATAGACGGACCAGCCGACCCCCCCGGTCCTCTCGGGCAGATCATCCCGGCGCAGGTTCCGTGCCATATAGGTCTTGGCGATGAAATTTGCCGTGATCGGTGCTGTCAGGAACAGAAACAGGGTAATCAGAAGTTCATGCACCGAGATATGTCCGGTCCTGACATAGAAGAAGATCATCGATGCAATCAAAACCCCGCCAACGCCCAGCGTGGTTGCCTTGGTGGGCGCATGCAAGCGTTGCAGTGTGTGCCTGAGTTTCACAAGCCCGTAGGAGCCGATGAAACCGAAGATGCCGCTGATGACAAGCGCGAACGAGATAAAAAATTCCGCGGCAAAACTCATGAATTCGGGCCCTATTCGATGATGTCGCCGCGCAGCAGAAACCTGCAATACGCGACTGTTGCAACAAACCCGACCATGGCAATCAGCATTGCGGCCTCAAAGTAGATCGCGGTGCCGCGCCAGACACCGTACAGCACCAAAAGGGCGATGACGTTGATCACCATGGTATCAAGTGCCATGATGCGGTCGGCGGCGTCCGGGCCCAGGGCGATGCGCCAAAGGTCCAGCATAAGGGCCACGCCGTAGCAGCCAGCGGCGAAGAAAAGAGCGTATTCGATCATGGGAAAATATCCAGAAGGCGGCGTTCGTAGCGGGATTTGATCTCATCGCGGACACCATCCGGGGCACCGGTATGCAGGCAATGCACAAGGATGGCACTGCCATCGGCGGCGAGCGTAGCGGACACGGTGCCCGGCGTCATGGTGATGGTTCCCGCAAGCACGGTGATCGCCTCGGCAGAGGTGAGTTCCAGCGATACCAGAATCCATTGAGAGCGGATGGCCGACTCTCGTTTGAACAGGATGATTAGCGCGACCTGTACGTTGGCCACCATAATGTCCCAGAGTACGATCAGAATATATTCGGCGATCTTCAAGGGGTGCGCGATAGCCGGACGATTCGGCCAGTAGGCCGCTGTCAGCATCGGAATAACCAGACCAAAGGCGGTGCCCAGGACCAGATTGCCAAGTGTGAACGTGTTGACCAGCCCAATCCAGACAAGCACCAGTGTCAGGCTAAGGAGAGGGTGGGGAATCAGACGCATCAGCATAGGGTCAATTCTCCCCCTGACCAGTTCCCAGAACCGCATCGACATAGCTGCTGCGGTCAAAGAGCTGCACCGAGGCGTTTTCAAGATAGGTAGAGACTAGCCCGGCAAGGACGGCAAGCACCGCCAGTATGGCAAGCCCCAGCATCACCGGAGCAACCTGCATCGGGGTGGCACGCAAATTCGGTGTGGGTGCGGCAGGTGTGTCGGCATTGGTGCCGGCCCCGGGTGCGGTAAGTGCCGTGGATTTCCAGAACAGCACGCTGCCCGCCCGTGCAAAACCCACAATGGTCAAAAGCGACCCCAACAGGATCGCCGTCCAAGCCCATTCCATGACGCCGGGCGCGCGCAGCGCGTCAAGAATCAAGAGTTTGCCCAGAAACCCGCCAAGGGGGGGCATTCCCGCCATGGCAATGGCCGTGGCAAAGAAGAGTGCCGCAAACAGGCCATTTTGCACTGTCGGGGGGGCGGGTGCGAGCGTATCGGTCAAACGCCGGGTCACAACCAGATCGGCGATCAGGAATAGACAGGCGGCGGCAAAGGTTGAATGGATCATATAATAGAGTGCCGCCGAGGTGGCTGCCGAGGAAAACGCCGCCACGGCAACAAAAAGGGTGCCCATCGACCCCAGAACCGAAAAGGCGATCATCTGCATCAGGTGCCGTGCGCCCAGAACGCCGAGAGCACCAACGGCAATGGTCGCAAGTGCCGCCGGGAAAAGCCATGTGGCTGCAAGGTCTTCCGTGCCGGGCGCACCAGGGCCAAAGGCGGTGGTATGCACCCGCAGGATCGCGTAGGCCCCAACCTTGGTCATGATTGCGAACAGCGCGGCCACTGGCGCGGGCGCGTTGGCATAGGTTGCGGGTAGCCAGAATTGCACTGGGAACAGTGCGGCCTTCACCGCAAAGACAACCATCAGAAGGATGGCTGCAACCCGCACGAGGGCTGCATCTTCGACGGGGATTTCGGGTACGCGGATGGCCAGATCAGCGATGTTGAGCGTGCCCGTCGAGGCATAAAGTGTACCAAGCGCGAACAGAAACAGCGTCGATCCCGCCAGGTTCATAACCACATATTGCAGCCCCGCTCGCATCCGGTTCTTGCCACCAGAGTGAATCATCAATCCGTAGGACGCGATTAGCAGAACCTCGAAGAAGACAAAAAGATTGAAGATGTCGCCCGTCAGGAATGCACCACAGATTCCCATCAACTGGAACTGGAACAGCGTGTGGAAATGCTGCCCGCGCACATCCCAGCCCGAGGCTATGGCATGGATTAGGACGATGACAGCAAGTACTGCGGTCAAAAGCACCATAAGTGCCGAGAGTCGATCAAGCACCAGTACAATGCCGAAGGGCGCGGGCCAATCGCCAAGACGGTAGACATGGGTTGTGCCATCAGTGGCCATCGCCGTCAGGCCAAGCGCAAGCACCACCAAGGCCAAGGTTCCCGCCAGAGATGCGGTGCGCGCCAGCATGATGTCGTGCCGCATCACGAATCCGATCAACGGTGCCAGAAGTGCGGGCAGAACGACGGGAAGGATAATCCAGTGCATCACGCCCCCCCATTGTCGGGGGTATTGTCCGTCTCGGGTTCTAAGTTGATCTGGTCACTTTCAGCTTCCAGGTAAGCACCGAGCCCGATCATCACCAGGACGGCTGTCATCCCGAAGGATATGACGATCGCCGTCAGCACGAGTGCCTGCGGCAGCGGATCAGTGTAGGCTGCCGCGCCGTATTTGGCCAGGATCGGCGATTGGTCAATGGCCAGCCGACCGCTGGCGAACAGAAAAACGTTCACCGCATAAGACAAAAGCGCAAGACCCAGGATAACCGGAAATGTTCTAAGCCGGAGCATCAGGTAAACCCCGCCCGCGGTCAAAACTGCGATTGTGCTTGCGACGATGATCTCCATCTCAGTGCTTCGCCTCACTGCTCGCTGTGTGTGCGCCGGGGTCGTAGTCCGTGGGATCGATATTCACCTTCTCCCCAGCGAAGCGCGCAATGCGGCTGAGGCTGTAGAGCATAAGCATAACGGCCCCGAGCACGGTCAGAAACACGCCCAGATCAAATAGCATGGCGGTGGCCAGTTCAAATTCTTCAATGGGTGGCAAATGCACATAAGTGTAAGCACTGGTCAGGAACGGTGTCCCCGAGAGCCAGGCACCAATGCCCGTTGCCCCCGCGATCACAATGCCAAGCCCGATCAGTGTATGATACTCGATCCGCTTGCGCTTCTGCGTCCAGGCAAATCCCGAAGCCATGTATTGCATCAAAAGCGCGATGGCGACGACAAGACCAGCCACAAAGCCCCCCCCTGGTTCATTATGGCCTCGCAGGAAGATATAGAGGCCAACAACCAGCGCGATGGGCATCAGCACACGAGTCACAACCACCATCATCAGCGGGTGCCGGTCGCGGGAGCGGTTGTCAGAGTAGTGTGTGTTCTTAAGCCGCCGTGCCGCCGTGCCGTTCAATAATGCATGCATAAGCGCATAGATGACGAACCCCGCAATCCCGAGTACGATGATCTCGCCATAGGTGTCATAGCCACGAAAATCGACGAGGATCACGTTGACGACATTGGTACCACCCCCGCCTTCATAGCTGTTTTCGATGTGGAAATCCGAGATCGTCCGAATATCGCGCAGCATGAAGGCATAGGCCAAGCCCCCCGCACCGCCGCCCGCGGCGAGCGCGACAACACCATCGCGGATGCGCAGTCCAAGGGGGCTTTCCCTGGGCGTGACCTTCGGCAGGAAGTGCAGTGCCAGGAGAAGCAAAATAATGGTGACTGTCTCCACCGAAATCTGCGTCAGCGCAAGGTCCGGGGCCGATAGATAGGCAAAGCCCGCAGAGATTGAGAGCCCTATGATACCCAGAAGTGTGAGTGCCCGGAAGCGTTGGTGGTGCACAGTGACAACCGAAACCGTGGCCACAATCAGCATGATCCATCCCACAGCGATCACCGGCGGCACCCCCAGAATGCCGCGGGTCGGCTCTGACATACCACCGCCAGAATAGGCCGCGAAGCCAAGCAGGACAGCCGTGATCGTGAAGATCGCCAGATAGCGGCTGATGGCACCGTTGTGGCTGAGCCCGGTGATCCAGCGGCTGCTGATGACAGCACTGGCGACAAGCCTGTCGAAGATTGCCTTTGCTTCGGGCCGGGGCGCGATGATCCAGGCGTGGTCAAGGGGGCGATGTAGCGTCAGAAGGAATGCACCACCCGCAACCGCGATCACCGACATCCAGAACGCTGGCGTCACGCCGTGCCAGATTTTCAAATGCGGGTGCAGGTTGGCTCCGGTAACGGCATTGGCCGCTGCGGTCACAATCCCCTCGGCCAGGAATGGCGCGACACCGATCCCGATCACCAAAACCGCCAGGAGGGCAGGCGCGGCCCACATGCCAAAGGGCGGGTCATGCGGCCTGTGGGGATAGTCCTCGCGCGGCGGGCCCAGGAACACATGGGCAACGAAGCGGAAGGAATAGGCCACCGACAAGATGGCCCCGATTGTGGCGAGGACTGGCACGGCGTAATGGCTGCCGAACCAGTCCGTGTGCGAGGCTTCCTCCAGCATCATTTCCTTGGACAGGAACCCGTTAAACAGCGGGATGCCTGCCATGGAAAGTGCCGCGGCTGTGCCGATCAGGAACGTGATGGGCATCAGGTGCCGCAAACCGCCCAGGCGTTTGATGTCGCGGGTGTGGGCTTCGTGATCAACGATTCCTGCAGTCATAAAGAGCGCGGCCTTGAAGGTCAGGTGGTTGATGATGTGGAATACCGCGGCCACTGCGGCCGCCCGGGTTCCAAAGCCCAGAAGCATGGTCAAAAGGCCCAGGTGGCTGACCGTGGAAAAGGCCAGAAGTGCCTTCAGGTCATCCTTGAAAAGCGCGATCAGTGCCCCCAGCACCATTGTTACCAAGCCCGTAGTCGCAACGATGTAGAACCAGGCGTCGGTCCCGGCGAGCGCGGGCCACATGCGCGCCACCAGGAAAACCCCTGCCTTTACCATGGTGGCCGAGTGCAGATAGGCCGAGACCGGCGTTGGTGCTGCCATCGCGTGCGGCAGCCAGAAATGGAAAGGGAACTGCGCCGATTTTGTGAATGCGCCGAGTAGGATCAGGATAAGCGCGGGCATATACCCCTCCGACGCGCGGATTTGATCGCCCGCCCGGAGGATATCGGTCAGGTTATAACTGCCGACAACATTCCCCAGGATCAGCATCCCCCCGATCATGGCAAGCCCGCCCGCCCCGGTCACGGCCAGTGCCATACGCGCACCCTGCCGCCCCTCGGGAAGGTGTTTCCAATAGCCGATCAGAAGGAAAGAGGAGAGGGATGTCAGCTCCCAGAAGATTAGCAGAAGCAGAATGTTGTCGGACAGGACGATGCCAAGCATCGCGCCTTGAAACAGCAGCAGATAAGTATAGAACTGTCCCATCGGATCCTTGCCCGACAGGTAAAATCGCGCATAAAGCGTGATCAGCAGGCCAACGCCCAGGATCATCCCCGCAAAGAGCAACCCCAGCCCATCCAGGAAGAACGCGGCGGACAATCCAAGTTGCGGTAGCCACACAACCCGGGCTTGCACGACCTCACCGCGCAGCACCTCAGGTGCCAGAACAAGGAGCATCGTCAGCGCAAGAAGTGTCGGCACGGCCGTCGAGACAGCACAGGTGGTACGCCCTGCCCGTATCATCAGCCCCGGCACCAGTGCCCCGATGAAGGGCAGCAGCGCGAGCAGAAATAAAAGCGTCCCCGCGTGGCTCATACTATGGCCTTATCGTTCCAGCCTATGCGTCCAAGGCGTAGCAGGAACAGGACGACACTACAACCAGACGTTTTGCCGCACAAGGACGGACCGGTTTGACCATGTGTCGCGGTGCACGAGCCTTTGGCCAATTGATCCGCGCACATTCGTCCCCAGGTTTTGATCAATTTGGCCCCATCGATGCGGCAGTGTGGCACATGTTCTGGCCGAATGTTTTTTTGATGACGGCCTTGGCGGCAGTTTGCCGCCGACCAGAACGCATGCCAATACGGGAGGATCAGTTGAGTGTGTTAAAAATCTATTGTAGCGATGCTTGGGGGAGAGAAACATCCACACAAAAGAACATGACCATCAAAGACAGGCTTCATCGGTGGCCTGTTAGCGATACGGGATTGACCCATCCGGGTTTGGGGATTCCATTGGGGTCTCGTCTCGCGTGAACATCACGGCCATTGCGGCATCGACGGGATTCTCAACCTGTGTTGCGCTTCCGTCCGAGAGTATCTGCTGCAGCTGGTTCGCGTCTTCTTCTGTGTCCCCCATCGGCCAGAGGGCGGAACTGGCAAGCCGTCGTTTTCGGGTCATGAGACTGTGAAGCAGACAGTCAAACGAGTTGTGCTGATATCCCGGATGGATCGCCATCGGGATGTGAACGGTGATGTCCCGGGTCTGCCCGATCCGGTGGACCCGATCATTGCATTGCTCCTCCACTGCCGGATTCCACCAGCGCGACAGGTGGATCACATTTGTGGCTGCCGTCAGGGTCAGGCCAGTGCCAGCCGCCTTGGGGCCAAGCACAAGCACTTCGAACCCCTCGTCGTGCTTCAGATGTCGTTGAAACCGGTTCACGATCTCCTGTCGGCGGGGAATCGGGGTGCTTCCGTTGATCAGATCGATGTGTGGCAACCCGAACTCCTGTTTCAAAAGCCTGATGAACCGGTACTGCATTTTTATGTGTTCGATGAAGACCAGAACCCGTTCACCCCGGTCCCTGATCTTGCGGATAATGTCCATCGCAGCGAGAAGCCGGGCGGACATCCCGATATAGGTTTTATCATCAACGGGCGAGGAGGCGTTCGGATGCACGGATACAGACCGAATATGATGAAGCATCTTCAGGGCACCGCCACGGGTGCTGGCAGCAAGTTTGCGGCGCGCCTCCTCGTAGGCCACCGCCTGCGGTTCCGGCATCAACCGCGGGTGCAGAAGGCGCGACTTTCCAGGAAGGTCGCGGGCGACATTCTCTTTCAGCCGGCGCAGGCCAACCGGTGGGTGTTCATCCTGCCGCTCGAACATGCGCGTGTAGAGTTGGCGCATGTTTCCCTGCCCAGGTTCCTTGAACTGCTCCCGGAATTCCTTGAGTGAACCGAACCAGCCTGGTGTCAGTTGATCCATGATCGCCCAGAGGTCGGTCGTGCTGTTCTCGATCGGGGTTCCGGTCAGTCCAATCCGGAAATCCGCGTTGACGGTGAGTGCCGCCTTGGCGCGCAGACTCCCCGGATTTTTCACTGCCTGGATTTCATCAAACACAGCGGTCGAGAAGGGAATCTTCGCAAGTGAATGCTGATAATTCGTCAGGGTCGTATACGTAGTCAGAACCCAGTACCGATGCCCGCGCCCTTCTTTGATCGCGTCTTCCAAGTCTGACAGGTCCAGAAGCGTGATACCGCTGTCCGTGTCCTTCCCCTTCTGGCCGGGCTGTTTCTTATTCCCGAGGGCGGAACCGTAAAGCCGGATCACATTTCCGAGCCCCGGTGGGTTCAGGTGCTTGTCTACCTCCTCTTCCCAGTTCACAAGGAGGGAGGTGGGGGCGACCACAAGAACCAGTGCTGTCCGGCCGGATTCAGAGCGGGACATGTTCTCTTTCATCCAGGCCAGAAAGGTGATCGCCTGCAGTGTCTTGCCAAGGCCCTGTTCATCTGCATTCAGAATCCCGGGCAGCCCGGCCATCCACGACTCGATTTTCCAATGAAAACTCTCAATCTGGTGTTCTTTGACGGCTGACTTTACCACCTTGGGGAGCATGTCAGGGGCAAGCCGGGTTCGGGGATTGAGCTTCTTGTACCATTGCAGATCGGCAATGTTGTTTCGCGTGTCGAGGATGATGGCCCCGCCCGCGGTGCCAATCTTGTCCTCCTCCACGGGCAAAGAATTCTCTTTCGGTTCTTCGGGGGGACGGGTTTCCTCAAGCCGCTGCACAAGGGCGGCGCGGCTGGCCGGGGTTGCGGGGATTTCCACCCCATCAACGGCTACCGTCCGATCCTCCGATGCGATTGCGGCATCCACCCGCTCGATGAGTGCCTCTACCTCATCCGGGGCCATCGCCTCGATCTTCTCGGCCGCGGCCCCGGTGAACACTTCCGGCAGCCAGGTGGTGCCGGATGCAGTGATCTCTGGCCCAGGTTTCACGTAGCGGGTCAGCCCGATCACACGTTCCGAGTATTCCAGGGTCTCGACAAAGGTAGGTTCAGCCGTCTGCTCGATAATCTCCTCTTCCTGGGCAGGGGATAAACCGTCCAGTTCGCCTTTCGCACGCAGATGTTCTGTCACCGCCTCTGTGATCCTCTGCCGCGGGTTCTTGACGAAAGCGGCCCGGGTGGCCCTGTCGGCACGTTGCATCTCTGCCATCACCCTAAGGACGGGGGCGGCGTCCGGGTCTACGACCAGATAGCTCTGATTGCCGAGCTTATAGGCAGGGCGGGCACCACGGGCGAAAGCCTTATCCTGAAAGGCCCGAAGCTGGCCCTCCTGCAGCTCCGCCCCCGCCTCTCTGATCTGCCCCCCGTCGCGCTCAACCGCCTCGACTGTTTCGCCAAGGAACGGGATAATCGCGAACTGGTCTTCCCCCTGCGGGCTGATCGCGAACCGGTCCGTCAGAGTGACCTCAAGCCCGGACAAAAAATCCGTCATGCTAAGCCGGGCCTCCGTATCCGTCCTGTCCAGTTGTAACCCTGGTTCAAGAGTGCGCCGGAAGTGCGCCAGTGCCTCCCAGTGCGCGTCCAGATCCGCCGGTCCGGCCTGGAACTGATCCGCCACCTCCAGCGCATCCAGCATCCATCGGGGCAGTCGCCTGGGCCCGTTCGCGGTTTCCAGTATCGCGCCGGTCCGGGTAACGATCTCCGGTTTCCCGGCCCGAACCCACTCATATGTAAGATGAAAGTTCGGGCTTCCGATCTGCCCCATGACATCCGTCCGAAGCGTGAGATCCACCAGCGGGGGGAACCCAAGTGCGTCTGCCGCCTCCTTGTCAACCTTGCTCAAAGTCCGATGTTTCAACCGGATATGGCTCTCGCCTATCTCCACCTCCTCGCCTGCCTCCTCTGCGGTGGCCCGCAAATCCGCAAGCGCGAAACCCAGCTGCGTATCGTGATCAAGGTTTCGATTGGGGTGACGGGAAAGAAGACGATCCAGAAGAGACTGGCGCGACGTGAACTCAAGGGTGAGCCCGTCCTGATCGTAGGAACACCGGATCATGCGCGCCTGTCCCTTCCGCTACAGGTTTCTGAACCTGACCGGGAAACCTTGGTATAGGGTCGGGTTGACCGGGACAAGGGAACGTCCGCATTGATCATGTCCCGAACCCATCGGCTCCAGGATGGTATGCTGCTGTGGGACTTGGAGGCACCCGAAGGCCGGTGATCCGACGCGTGCATGATTTCATCGCAGTCATAGCCTTCCTGGAAGAGTTTTGGTGCCATCGGGTCATCCTGGTCGAACACGTGCGTCCGGTAACTGTGGCACCCGTCCACCATGATCTTGTTCCCGATATTCATGATCAGAAGAGAGGTGTTTTGCCGCGCTCTTTGAAACCCCACCCGGGTGTCGGCGTTCTTTGCATCCTGCCGCATCAGGTGCTGGCGCGCATACGCAAGTGCCTGTGACGACAGGGCGACCCAGGCCGCATCAATCCGACCTTCGTTATAAAGTTCCAGCCAGAAATCCCGACGGGGTGGCCACATGTGACTATCCTGGTTCGCGTCCACCACCCCGGTGAAGAAGTGTATATCCTCTCGGGTAAGCCATCGGTGAATGATGGCCATGTGGCGTTTATCAACCCCGGCCCAGACCCCGCCGGACCTGATCCGCGGATCCCCGTAAAGCTCGATCAGGGTTTCCACAATGTGGGTTCTGAGCTCACCCCCCGGATGCGTGTAAAGCCAGGGGTGAATAAGGGCTTCAATCGCCCGGTCCGCCCCGATGGTCAGGGCCTCTTCCCTGCCCGGTGGCCGCAGCCACCCGATGTACCAGTCGATCCGCTCACGCTCTGACAGGTTCGGCCGGATGCGTTCCGTCAGGGACAAATGGGTATGGTTCATGAACCCGGCCCCATGCGGATTCCGAACCCCGAGTCGGGACAGTTCCGTATGCGGGTCCGGCATTTGCAACATCCGAACCGCAAGCCGACCTGGACCGTTTTTGGGATCCAGGAGTTCCGGAACTGCTTTCAGCAGGCTGCGTGCGGTGGCACCTGCCCGCGGGGTTGCCCCGCGAAGCGCGGTTGCAAGGGCCGCGGTGTGGGCCCCGTTCGGGACGTAGCTGTCAAGATAGGTCCGTAGAAGGCCGGACAGGAAGGTCTCTGAGGTTGAGGCCCCGGCCTCTGCGCAGAGGAATTCGCGGGTCCGGTCAAGATCGGGGCGATCCCGGCGGTCCAAATCGAACACGGCCGCAGTTGCGGCAATCACGAAGGAGAGGCGGGTGTTGTCCCAGTCATCCCGTTCCACCCGATCCTTGAGTTTTTGGGCCAGTGCCTCCCGCTCCTGCGCGGTTCCGGCTGCCTGGACGTCGGGCCACCGCTGCCGCACCCGGTCGGCAGCCTTGATCAAATCCCAGAGGTCCGGAACCGCAAGGGGCCTGGGCTGCCCGACTGTTCTGATCGCCTCGGACAGGCTCATTCCGATCCTCCCGCGGTTCGCAGTGCATCAAGCCTGCGCCCGACCTCCTCCACCTCCTCGACGGTGCTGGGGGCGTACATGATAATCCGAAGATCGATCCGCCGGTTTGCCGCCTTTCCTTCCGCCGTCTCGTTCGTCTCGATTGGCCGCATCTCCCCGTAACCGGAGACGGACATGACCGGCTGACCCCGCAGGTTCTTGTGCGCCAGTATTGTCCGATCCTCGTCAAGCATCACCAGCAGGGTTGCGTTCGCCCGATCTGTCGAGAGGCGCAGGTTGTTCAGGTCAGGCCCGTCGCTGTCCGTGTGACCCTCAATCTGAACCGCCTCGATCAGGGCGTTGCCACTGTCACAGTCCGGCCCCCGTTCTGCCCGCTCTCCAAGGGTGAAGCACACCAGGATTTCGTCCAGCAGGCGACCCATCGCCTCCGCGATCTGACGCTGGCGGGGCTCCAACTGGCTTGAACCGCTCCGGAACAGCCCCTCTCCCTGGAACCGGAGCGCATCCTGCTCCGGGCTGATCACAACCTGAAGCTCGGGAAACTCGATCAGGAGGCGGTCGCGAAGCTCAACAAGAATCTCCCTGCGCTGGTTAATCGCCTGGGACAGGTAGGCTTCAAGCGGGTTGACCACCTGGAGCTGTGCAATCTCTTCGCGCAGGCGTTCAATCTCGGCGATCAGCTGGTCGATGCGGGCACGAAGCAGGTCGTTCTCCTCTTCCAGTGCGGATAGCCGGGCTCTCAACGCCTCGTTCTTATCGCGTAACCGGGCCAGTTCTGTCCTGAGCTCGTCGCGTTCGGTGCGCACCGTTTCCAGCGCGGACGTGATGCGGGCGAGCTCCGTCTGCAGTGCCTCGATGGTGGAGCGCAAACTCTGATTCTCAAGCCGCAGGTCGTCGCGCTCTTGCCGGACCCCCTCATATGCGGACAGGGGAACCGTTTCATCATCGCTGAGCAGGGTTGCAAAAAAGGCGAGCAGGATCATGATGATTAACAGGAAGCTGATGGTCATGTCCGTCATCGTGAAGAACACGGACTCCTCATCTTCCACCCGCGCCCGGTTACGCTCCAGACGCCGCATGCTCAGTGCCTCTGTTCAGGGAGGAACTTCTCCGCCTGGTCAACGATCTCCCGCATCGTGTCCAGCGCAGGGGCCAGTTCCCTGTTTATTTTCCGAACATGCTCGGCAAAGGTATCGAGACCAGTCTGAACATGGGTGGTGAACTGATCGAACGCAGCACCGAGCTTGTCGTCCATATCGTCTATCTGTTGCCGCTGCCGCTCAATACGGTCCAGTGCTTCCTTCATCTTCGTCAGGGACGCTTCGATCATCTCCCGTTCCGCCCCCAGGGTTGCCACCACCGTTTCCAGAACCCGCGCCGCGTTCGCCGCCGTTTCCCTGGAGGACATGACAACGGTCTCGGCTGCCTCGGTCGTGCTCCTGGCGAGCCCGGTTGTGGCGGTCTCGATCCTCTCCACGCTGGCCTGGACCGGACCAGCCGCCGCCCGCAGGTCTGTTGAGGCATTCATCAGGGTTTCAGCCGCAGATCGGGTTGCCTCGTTTATGGAATTGATGTGCCCGGCCGCGGTTGCGATCTCCCTACTTCCGTCTTTCAGCTGGTGCGCCATCTTGTCGAACTGCTCCACAACCTCGTTGATCGGGTCCACAAGGTCAGCATGAATTTTCTCCCGAAATGCCCCGGATGCGGACAGGAGATCCTGCCCGCTGCGGGTGATCACGTCTGCCATGCCACGGCCCGCCTCTTGGATTTTTCCCTCTGCCTCGGTGCCAGCCGCCTGCATCCGGGAACGGACCGCATCGGACCCGCTGGCCACCGCCGCATCCAGCTCCTGGCGGAAAGAACCCGCGGAAGCGCGCATATCCGTCGCCGCCGCCTTGAGCGTGTTTGCCCCTTCGGCCGTGTTGCGCCGGATGCTTTCCAGTGTTTCGTTCATGATCCCCAGCAGTTTTTCAGCCCCCGCATTCAGGGTACCGTCCGTCTGTTCCGCCGCTGTCGCAAGACGCAGGGACAGATCCTCGGCGGCCTGGGCGAGTTTGCCAACCGACGCCTCCATCTCCTGCCCCATCTGCCCGGTACTCTGATCCATTCGGTCGGACAGGCTTGCAATCTTGTCCCCGGCCGCGGACAGTTGCGCACTGGCATCGGAAAGTGCCCGGCCCACATCTTGGGAGAAACGGGATGAGAGGTCAGTCACCATCTGTCCAACCCCGTCTGTCCCCGCCTTTCCAACCTTGTCAAGAAGCGGGGCCATGGCAGTACTGATTGCGCCGGAGATGGCTTGGGGGATCTCTTCCCGGAGCGGACGGGACAGTTCCGCCACCATCTCGGTCCCGATCTTCTGGAACTCGTCCTTCTGGCTGCGGGCAATCTTGAGCTGCTCCATCGCGGCCTCCTCAAGGCTGATGAAGCTCAGCCTTTTTTCAAGGGCGGCGCAGAGTGTGTGGATCCGTTTTTCCACTTGCCCAGCAGATATGCGCAGGATGATCGTGAATACGATAGACGCCAATAACCCGGTCAGGGACATAATAAATTTCGCAGAGGCTGCGCCCAGGAGCCCGTCGAGAGAGGCGCGCATGGCCTCCGGCGAGGCATCGCTTAACCCGGTGATCTGCCGGAGCGCGGCGATCAGACCAAGAAATGTCAGGAACAGCCCCACCGTGACGAACAGCCCCGGCATATAGCGGGAAAATCCTGGCCCGTAATGCAGATCATCCAGGTTGAAGAAACTGGAGGGGCGTACGCTATTTCGCAGAACCGGCTGTGATTCCGTTTTATCCTCAATGAGGGTTGCGCGGAATTCATCCCAGGCACCCGTGATGTACGCATACGCCTTCCGCCGGGCCGGAAGCCTCTTTGCCTCTTGGCTGATCCGGTTTACCCGTGCGTGGAATTCTGCCTCATTCACTGCGGTCCGGACCTGTTCTTCCAGCCATTTCAAAGCGTTTAGCTTGTCCCGCGCACTGATCCCCACCAGCACACAGGATACGAACAGAACAATGAGAATGCCGATAGACACCAAGCCCGGCGCATAATCTTCTGTCAGGTATGAGGATCCCCAGAAAATCCATGCGGACATATCCTCCCCGAAGGGCCGCAATAAATCCAACTTTGTCTTCCTTCCTGTTCGTCATTTCAGTCATCGAACAACCCCCGGCGAAGTAAAATCCGGGGGCATCTTATCGCCACAGCACACAGTTGTTCAATTTGGTGTTGGCAACCTGATAGCTGAAATACCCCAACCGTGAGCGTGTTTCAACCCGTTCCGCAGTGTGACCTTCGGGGATGCTGACGATCATATTGAGGAAAGCGGACAGATTCATGCCAGGGTGCCTGGGGTGCTGCGTGACGGGTTGTTCTTGCGTCTGTTGTCAGGTAATATGCTGGAGAAAATGGCAGGTGCCTGGGCCGTTCCCTTGGCCTTCGGGGCCAGCCGGAGATGGCTTGGAATCCTCTGCCACTGGGGTGGCGGTGGCGGGCGGGGTAATCCTGCCAGAAGGGCTGTGGTGCCTTGTACGTTGTCATAGATGACCGGATTTTGGCACTCTTCCCTATCAGATTGTGGAAATGGCCCCTCAATGAACAACATTCTTGACCATGCCCGCCTAAAGGATAAGCAGCGGGTCACTCGCGCGATTTTCCCTGAAACCATGGGGCTACGCATACATCGCGCCATCAGTTGGATTGGTCGTGCTGAATCATGTGCCGATGATCATGATGCACGCTTCATCTTTCTTTGGATCTCTTTCAATGCGGTATACGCGGATGAAAGCAAATTCGAATTGATCGATCATGATGCGCGCACAGCGTTCAGCGACTATTTCGAAAAGATCGTCAGCCTCGACAGTAACCATCGAATCTATAATGCGCTCTGGCATCGATTCTCTGATCCGGTCAGAAACCTTATGGAGAACCAATACGTGTTCATGCCATTCTGGAAATACCATAACGGGATAAAAGGATATGAAAATTGGGAAGATAAATTTAATAAATCGAAGAAGGATTTTTACTGGGCATTTAAGAAACATAAATGCATCAGAGTATTAAAGCTGATTTTTGATCGGCTCTATGTTTTGCGCAACCAGATGGTCCATGGCGGATCCACATGGAACGGCAAAGTGAACCGTTCTCAAGTCCAGAACAGCGCGGAAATTCTGGGGTTTTTGATGCCAGTATTTATAGACATCATGATGGATAATCCATCGGAGGATTGGGGAAAGCCCTTCTATCCTGTTGTTCACTGAACTTTGTCAAATTGACTTGGGATGGTGGCGGATGGAAGTTTGAATCCGTCTTGAACTGGATGGTGGAGTTACCATACCCTGCCGGAACCTGCGTGAAGGTGTTGATATAGGCGTTGATCAGCATCGGTATCATCAGGCGAGGATGCACCGCTGCTTACGAGAGAGCTACCGCTTTCACGTCATCGTCGATAAACGGGGTGTATTGCGCGAAATTATCGGCGAACATCCGCACCAATTTCGCAGCCTGGCGGTCATAGGCGTCCGGGCTGTCCCAGGTCCGCCGCGGATCCAGCAGAATATCCGCCACGCCATCGCAACGGATGGGGACCTCGAACCCGAAATTTGTATCCTTGCGGAAGCTGCCCCCGGCCAGCACCCCGGCCATGGCCGCCTTTAGCAACGCACGGGTTGCACGGATGGGCATCCGGCTGCCAGTGCCATAGGCACCGCCGGTCCAGCCAGTGTTGACCAGCCAGCATGTTGCTGCGTGGCGGGCCATCTTTTCGCGCAGAAGTCGGCCGTAAACCTCGGGGCGGCGCGGCATGAAGGGGGCACCGAAACAGGTAGAGAAGGTCGGCTCTGGCGTGGTCACACCGCGCTCGGTCCCGGCGATCTTGGAGGTGAAGCCGGACAAGAAGTGATACATCGCCTGCGCCGGGGTCAGCCGCGCGATGGGGGGCAGCACGCCAAAGGCGTCGCATGTCAGCATGATGATAGTGCCGGGCTGCCCGCCGCGCGCGGTGTCCGATGCGTTGGAAATATAGTGCAGCGGATAGGCACAGCGCATATTGGCAGTCAGGCTGTCATCGGTGAAATTGAGTTCGAACGAGTCGGGGTCGTGAACCATATTCTCGATCACGGTGCCGAATGTCCTTGTCGTGGCGTAAATCTCGGGCTCGGCCTCGGGGTTCAGATTGATCGTCTTGGCATAACAGCCGCCTTCGAAGTTAAATATGCCAGTCTCGGACCAGCCATGCTCATCATCGCCGATCAGAACCCGCGTTGGATCAGCCGAGAGGGTGGTTTTGCCGGTTCCGCTGAGCCCAAAGAAGATTGCGCTGTCATCAGGGTTGCCGATGGCATGGTTGGCCGCGCAGTGCATCGCCATCACGCCTTTGCCGGGCAGGATGTAGTTTAGAAGTGTAAAGACCGACTTCTTGTTTTCGCCCGCATAGGCCGTACCGCCAATCAGGATTATCTTCTTTTCAAAATTGAGTGCGATCACCGTTTCTGACCGGCAGTTGTGGTGCTTGGGGTTGGCCCTGAAGCCGGGGCAGTTGATGATTGTATATTCGGGTGAGAAATTGGCTAACTCCCCGACCTCGGGGCGGTGCAGCAGGTGGCGGATGAATAGCCCGTGCCAGGCCAGCTCCGTCACCAGCCGCACGTCCAGCCGGTGGGTCGGGTCGGCCCCGCCGTACAAATCCTGCACGAAATAAGTGCCGCCTTTCATATGGGCCAACATATCCGCGTACAGGCGGTCGAATCCCTTTGGCGTCATCGGGGCATTGTTTTCCCACCAGATGTGATCCTCGACACCGGGTGTTCGGACCACGAATTTGTCTTTGGGGGACCGGCCAGTATGCCTGCCCGTGGTGACCAGGAAGGTGCCGCCCTGGCCCAGATGGCCTTCGCCACGCTTCAGTGCCTCTTCGATCAGGGCCGGTTCCAGAAGATTGTAATGAATGGTGCCAAGCCCGGTGATGCCGTGTTTGTCCAGGGTCATGGCCGGGTTTACGCGTCCGGTTATCATCTGCAGGTTCCCTCTCTTCCGGTCGGGGCAGTCAGTGTAGGGTGTGCCCTGATTTTGCCCCTTATAACACAATGCTTTTGCGTCTAAGCAAAACAACGCCGTATAGTGAGCGCAACCGGATCTCCACACTCCCGTATTATCAGACCCGCGACTCAATGCTCTGGTAGAGAGGGACCGATTCGAAGGGGTACAGGAAACTCAGGATGGCCAAAAACACAATGATAGCCAGGGCGTATAAAGGATTCACTGTATGCTGAGGATCACATCATTGACCTCATCTCAAGCGTGTGCGCAGGAATATGTGCCTGCCCGATCCGTCCGTTTCGGCCATTGAGGCATTCTATGGTATCATCATCCGTTATATTGGCCGGAATCGGAATGGGCGAATGCCCTGAATCCCCGGGGCGCAGTTTATGGTCGGTTTGCCATCCCGGGATGGTGCAGGTATGACCGCACTGCTTGCACCCGGCCCGGCCCCGCGTGATCTGACCGCCCACGGGACGGCGATTGACGACCATGTGTGCTGCCACGGTACCGCCCTGGCCCATGGCCGTCGGGCGGTTCTTCTGCTTGGTCCCTCGGGGGCGGGCAAGTCCGGTACCGCCCTTGTGCTTATGGCCCATGGCTTGCGCCTGATCGCGGATGACAGCGTGATTGTCCGGGCCTCGGGCCACCAGCTCTGGCTTTGCGCCCCCGATACCGCGCCGCCAACAATTGAGGCACGTTTCGTGGGGCTTCTGGGTGCTGATATGGTGACTGGACCCTTGCAGTTGCAGCTTGTCGTTGATCTGGGCACGGCTGAGACGGATCGCCTGCCGCCACAACGAAAGGTCGCCTGGAGCGGGGCCGAGGCGGATTTGATTCTGGGGGCGGGAAACTCCGGATTATGGCCCGCGGTGCTGCAATATCTGCGCGGCGGGCGGTCTGCCTAGATTGGCACCCTGCCTCCGACCTGTCAAGATGAAGGAATATCCCCTTGTTAGATTCCTTCGGCCGTGCCAACGGGCTGTACTTGTCAGTGGCACTGGCGGAAAATCCGGCCAGCCATCTTGCACCAGCGGGATGGCAGATGTCTAAACGGCATCGGAACCTGGAGCGGCGTAGAGTCGTTCGGACATCATAAGCCGGAAAGTACAGGCCGTTGATCGGGATTGTCATTGTTGCACATGGGGGGCTGGCCCCGGAGTTGCTGAAGGCGACCGAACATGTGGTTGGTCGCCAAGATGCCATTATGGCGATCCCGGTGGCCGCCGATGATGACAGGGCCACCCGCACACAAGAGATTTGCGAAGCCGCTGACGTGGTCGATGCAGGCGATGGGGTTATCCTGGTCGCCGATATGTACGGCGGTTCTCCCTCGAACCTGTCCTTGCGCGCCTGCCGCCCGCAGAACCGCAGGATTATAACGGGCGTGAACCTTCCGATGCTGATCAAACTGATCAAATCCCGCCACCTTCCCGTGGACGAAGCCGTGCGCCGCGCAACCGAGACCGGACGCCGCTACATCAACAGTTTTGACGGAGTCCCGGAATGACCGAACTGACCTGCCGCCGCGAATTGAAAATCGTCAATGTTAAAGGGTTACACGCCCGGGCTTCGGCCCGATTTGTCGAAGTGGTAGAGAAGTTTCAGGCGCACGCCACCGTCACGCGCGACGGGCTGAGTGCCGCCGGGGACTCGATAATGGGTCTTTTGATGTTGGCAGCGTCCCGGGGAACCTCTATTGAAGTCGAAACATCCGGCCCGGATGCCGAGGCACTCGCGGACGCCCTGGACGCCCTGGTGGCCGACAAGTTCGGCGAAGGCGACTAATGCCCGCGCCATGGCGCGCACGGGGGGAGGCACCATAGTTACTGATACCACAACGCCTGGTGTGAAACCCGCGAACCCACCTGCATCCCGTACGGCAGTGCGCGTCTATGACCGGCGCAGCCTGACCTATGCCAATTCCTTCGACAGCTGGTGGACCCATCACACAATCCGCGCCATCGAGTGGTTCACCGGAAAGATCACCATCCTGCGCCGGGTGCGGCAGTTTGAACAGATGGGTGCGCCTGTGGGGCAGGAATTCTGGCCTGCCACGATGCAGGTGATGGGGATCGACCTGCAAACACCGCAGGTGCAGCTAAATCGCATCCCCCCGGACGGGCCAGTTGTGTTCGTGGCGAACCATCCCCATGGATTGGTTGATGGCATGATCCTGGCCGATCTGATCGGACGCCGCCGCGAGGATTACCGCATTCTGGCCCGTGCACTTTTGACGGGGCTTGATGAAAGTGCCGCCAGCTATATGATTCCGGTGCCGTTCCCTCATGATCCCGAAGCGAGGGTAAAGATGATCGACATGCGGCGTCAGGCGATGATGCATCTGGCGCACAGGGGGCTGATCGCGCTGTTCCCCTCGGGCGTGGTGGCGACATCAAAAACCGCCTTTGGCCCCGTAGTCGAGGCCGAGTGGAATGTGTTCACCGCCAAGATGATCCGCATATCGGGCGCAACCATTGTGCCGTGCTTCTTTCAGGGGGCAAACTCTCGCTGGTATCAGATCGCTAACCGGATCTCTCCGGTCCTGCGCCAGGGGCTTCTGATCCACGAAGTCGTGTGCGCCTTCGATAAACCGCAATCCCCGATCATCGGCAGGCCGATCAGTCCGGATATGTGGGCCAACAGTATCGGCAGTCCGCGGCAGTTCATGGCGGATTTGCGGGCGCATACACTGGCGTTGAAGGATGATCCCGACCGAACACCCTGATCACCGGGTCGGAACCGGTACCTCTCCGCGATAATCGTAGAATCCGCGTTCGGTTTTGCGGCCCAGCCAGCCAGCCTCGACATATTTCGTCAGCAACGGACAGGTGCGGTATTTCGTATCGGCCAGCCCGTCATGCAGCACGTTCATAATTGCCAGGCAAGTATCAAGCCCGATAAAATCCGCCAGTTCCAGGGGCCCCATCGGATGGTTCGCGCCGAGTTTCAAGGATTGATCAATGGATTGGACCGAACCGACGCCCTCATAAAGCGTATAGACGGCTTCATTGATCATTGGCATCAGGATACGGTTGACGATGAAGGCGGGAAAATCCTCGGCCGTAGCCGCGGTTTTGCCCAAGCGGTCAACAACGGCCCTGCAGGCGACGAAGGTTTCTTCATCCGTTGCGATCCCACGGATCAGCTCAACCAGCTGCATCACCGGCACCGGGTTCATGAAATGAAACCCCATGAATTTTTCCGGGCGATCCGTCCGGCTGGCAAGCCGCGTGATCGAGATGGATGAAGTGTTTGATGTCAGAATTGTGTCTGCCCGCAAATGCGGCACCAGATCTTCAAATATGGCTTGTTTTACCGTCTCGCGTTCGGTGGCGGCCTCAATGATCAGATCAGACGATCCAAGCTCGGTCAGCACCAGCGTCGGGGAAATCCGGTCCATGACGGCGTTTTTCTCGGCCTCCGGGATTTTTTTGCGGGTGATCTGACGGTCCAGATTCCTGCTGATCAGCACCAAGGCTCTGTCAATGGCGTCCTGTGAAATATCATTCAGAACAACATCATAGCCCGCCAGGGCGCAGACATGGGCAATGCCGTTGCCCATCTGGCCCGCACCGACGATCCCAATCTTCTGAATGTTCATTGTCCGATGCCCCGTGCCATGCTGTTCCGGCACAGAATAGGCCCCTTTAGGGCGCGGGCACAAGACCCGTTACCCGTACGCCTGACCCCCGCGTTCATGGGTGGGGGAATCGCGACACGGGGGTGATGCCTGCTACCACGCCTACGGGGAAGATGTTCCGCCGTTATCTGTTCCGTGCCAAGGATACCAACAATCCGGTGGTGCATCCGCCCTGGTCGCGAAATTGACTTGTTTCATCGCAGTTTAGGCGCGATGAGGGGGCATGCCCCTTTGGATACCCGTCACCATCTTCGCGGCGTTTATGCAAAACCTGCGGTTTCTGCTCCAGCGACACCTGAAAGTGACAACGTTGTCAACCGGCGGGGCCACCTGGGCGCGATTTCTCTACTCCACCCCATTGGTGGTGCTGATCATCGCGGTTTATGCCCCCCTGTCGGGACACGTGGTTCCCGACATGAACTCTCGATTCTGGGTTTTTGTCATCTCCGGCGGGATGGCACAGATGCTGGCGACGATGTGCGTTGTTGCGCTATTCGCCCGTCGCAATTTTGCCGTGGGTGTCACACTCAAAAAGACCGAAGTGATCCTGACGGCTTTGATCGGGATGGTCGTGCTGGATGAGGCGGTGTCACCGCCGGTCATCGCTGCCATTGCCTTGGGGTTCGCGGGCGTTCTGCTGCTGTCGGACCCGCCTGGGCGCGATGTGGCCCTGCCTTGGCGTATGCGGGTTTTTAACGCGGCCTCTGGCTATGGCCTCGCCTCTGGCATTCTCTTTGGGGTCTCTGCCGTCGGCTATCGCGGTGCAGCACTGTCCTTGGCAGGGGATGATGTGTTTCTGCGTGCAGCCTGTACTCTGGCTGTGGCCACGGCCGCGCAAACCCTGACCCTCGGGGTCTGGCTTGCCTGGCGCGAACGGGGAGAGATCGCGCGCGTACTTGCCTCCTGGCGGGTGTCTGGCCTGGTCGGCCTGACCTCTATGCTGGGTTCCCTCGGCTGGTTTACGGCCTTCACGCTGCAAAGTGCGGCCTATGTGAAGGCATTGGGCCAGATCGAGCTGGTCTTCACCTTTCTCTTCTCGGTTTACTGGCTCAGAGAGCGGTCCTCGACCAAAGAGGTCGGCGGGATTGTCCTGATTGTCGCCTCTGTCGGGATGATCTTCGCAGGAAGTGTGCTGTGGTCGCCGTCGCGCTTTTCATCGCACTGATCCTCCTGTCACGTGTCACACGATATGCGGGGGCGGCTTTGGATGTTGCATTCGGCACAGCGCACACATGACTGATCAGCAGGCGTTGCACGGCCACAGCAAAGCGGTGAGGTGTTCGCCATGGTTCAGGCCGCTTGACCGACACGCGCCAGGGCGATCACGCAGACGTTCCCGGCACCGGCGGCGAAGCAGGCCTCTGTCGCCGCGCTGAAGGTTGCGCCGGACGTCATGACATCATCCACCAGTATCACATCGCGCCCGCCCAGTGCGACCCCATGTCGTGGGTGCGGGATGATG
This sequence comes from Paracoccaceae bacterium, assembly GCA_014323785.1. GTDB lineage: Bacteria > Pseudomonadota > Alphaproteobacteria > Rhodobacterales > Rhodobacteraceae > Rhodophyticola. The sequence goes on from JACONJ010000050.1 coordinate 109,798, forward strand.
GCATCCTGCAGGTTTTGGAACCGCGCCTCTCGGCCCAGGCCATCCTGACTGATTGTGGTGCGCCGCCTGAACAGTGCCATCGGTGCAACGGGAATGCCTGCTGCCCGCGCCAGTGCATGCGCCAGCAGGGCCGACTGGTTAAACCGCCGCCGCAACAGCCGCCACCGGTGCAGGGGGATGGGCACGACAAGCGACCGATCAGTGATCAAATCCGCAGCTTTCGCCGCCATCCACGGGCCCGCGGCGCGTGCAACCTCGGCGCGGTCCGCGTGCTTCAGACCCAGAACCAGGGCCCGACCCTGGCCAGAGTAATGAAATACGGCGCGCCCGCGATCCCAGGGCCGCGCAATCTGCAGGCAGGTATCGCAGTGCAGGCACTCTGTCTCACTCGCGGTACCTGGGAGTGGTACGCCGCAGCTGTCACAGGCAGCCCCACTGATAAAGGGGGTTTCCGCCCAGCACCCGGCACAGATCGCGTAATCCTGATCCACCAGCGCGCCACAGCACAGGCATTCTGGCGGAAAAATCGCGTGGAGTGCCGTTTGCAATATCATGTCAGTCCCCTAAGTTGCGACGGGTCAGCAGACGGAACCCGAGAATGCCCGCCTCGCAGCCAGCCGCCATGGTAGATCGCACCGCCCTTGTTCGGCACCGTGCCCGCGCACGGCTGGACCGGGCTGCGTTCCTGCACGATGAAGCGCGGTTTGAAATTCAGGAACGACTGGCAGAGGTTAATAGAACGTTTACAGCACCCGCGATTGTGACAGCTTTTCCCGGGTTCTGGGGGGATTTTTTGCCCGGCGCAACGGTTGTACCGGATGAGGATATACTTCCCCTGCAGCCTGGGGTGCACGATCTGGTGATCCATGCCATGGCACTGCACTGGGCGAATGATCCGGTGGGCCAGATTGTGCAATGCCGGCGGGCCATGGTTGCGGATGGCCTGTTTCTGGCTGTCTTCCTGGCCGAAGGTACCCTGTCCGAACTGCGCACGGCTCTGGCGGAAGCAGAAATCGCGCTGACCGGAGGGCTGTCGCCGCGCGTAGCCCCGATGGGCGGGCTGCGCGACCTTGGCAGGCTGCTGCAACGCGCCGGTCTGGCCCTGCCCGTCGCCGATAGCAGCCGCCGCACGGCGACCTATCCCGATCTTTTCGCGCTCATCACGGATTTGCGCATGATGGGGGAAACCAACGCACTTGCCCGCCGCCGGGTGCCCGCTACGCGCGATCTGTTCCGGCGTGCGGCCGAAATCTACCAGGACAGTTTCCCGGCAGGCCAGGGCCGCATTCGTGCCAGCTTTGATCTGATCTTTCTGACCGGGTGGTCCCCGCATGAAAGCCAGCAGAAACCCCTAAGACGCGGCAGCGCATCAACCCGGCTGGCCGACGCCCTGGGAACCATTGGATTTGGCGACAGCACAACACTGGCCCCGGGACAGTGACCAAGGTTCAGGCAGATATAAACATGATGCGGCAAATGCCGGAAACAGCAGAAGACCATTTACCCAACGCTCACCCGAAGGTCGCCTTTGGCAAGGTTGGCATCCTTCTGGCCAATCTTGGCACGCCGGATCACTACAGCTATTGGCCGATGCGGCGGTATCTGAACGAGTTTTTGTCGGACAAGCGCGTTATTGACTATTCGCCCTTCATCTGGCAGCCGCTTCTGCAACTCATCATCCTGACGAAACGCCCGTTTTCGTCGGGTGCGGCCTATAGGTCGATCTGGAATAAGGTGGCCAACGAAAGCCCCCTGATGACGATCACCAAGGCCCAGACTGCAAAGATGAAGCAGGTTCTGACCGAACGCTATGGTGCTGGGGTTATTGTGGATTTTTGTATGCGCTACGGTAACCCCTCAACCGGATCAAAGGTTAAGGCACTGGTGGCCCAAGGCTGCACCAGGATATTGTTCTTTCCCCTGTATCCGCAATACGCCGGGGCCACCTCGGCCACTGCCTGTGACCAGTTTTTCCGGTCGCTCCAGCAGCATAAATGGCAACCCGCCGTCCGTACGGTGGCACCCTATTACGAACATCCGCTGTATATTGAAGCACTGGCGCAATCGATCAGGCGCGCCTATGATGCGCTGCAGGACCGGCCCGACATCCTGATCTGTTCCTATCATGGCCTTCCGAAACGCTACCTGACAGAGGGCGACCCCTATCATTGCCAGTGTCAGAAAACGACGCGCCTGTTGAAAGAGCGGCTTGGCTGGGGCAACGCCGATATTGTCACCACCTTTCAATCTCGTTTTGGCCCGGAGGAATGGCTGAAACCCTACACCGTGGAAGAGGTCGCGCGGCTGGCCGGGACTGGCAAGAACAAGATCGCCATCTGTGCACCCGCCTTCTCGGCTGATTGCATCGAGACGCTGGAAGAGATCAACGAAGAGATCAAGGACTCATTTCAAGAGGCGGGCGGACAGCAATTCACCTACATCCCCTGTCTCAACGACGATGATGCGCATATCAGGGCACTGGCCGCCATTGTTGACGATAATCTGAAAGGCTGGATGGATTGAATTCCCCCCCGTGCGGACCCGGCTGCGGCAGGCGGCGTGCGCTACACAATGGCTATGCCTGTGAACAGGTGGCCCCCCACACACGCACCATGACCCCGCCGCTACCAAGTCCGGGCAGGTCACGCAGTTTTGCCGTAGCGGGCTAAAGCCAGTCGCGCAGGATGGGGATGAGCGGGATATCGGCGGGCGGCATGGGATAGTGGCGCAAATCCCCCGGGCGAACCCATGCCAGACCCTGGTTTTCGCGGGAACGGGGAAAGCCATCCCACTTTCGGCAGACGAACAGCGGCATCAGCAGGTGGAACTTATCATAGCCGTGGCTGGCAAAGGTCAAGGGTGCCAGGCACGAGGCCCAGGTCTCAATCCCCAATTCTTCTCGTAACTCGCGGATCAGGGCCGTTTCCGGGGTCTCAGCCGGTTCAACCTTGCCGCCCGGGAACTCCCACAGCCCGGCCATGGGCTTATCCGGTGGTCTTTGCGCCAGAAGCACGCGGCCCTCGGGGTCTGCCAGCGCCACGGCGGACACAAGAACCACCTTCATGATCGGTAATCCGCGTTGATCGTGATATAGCCATGGGTCAAATCGCAGGTCCACATTGTAGCGGTCCCGGCACCAAGCCCCAGATCGACCGTGATCACCAGCTCATCCCGGCGCATATAGGCCGCGCCATCCTCCTCTGCGTAACTGTCGGCCACCCATCCGCGTTCGGCCACCAGCACATCACCAAAGCGGATGCGCAGCCGGTCGCGGTCTGCTACTGCGCCGGATTTGCCGACCGCCATGACAATCCTGCCCCAATTGGGGTCTTCACCGGCGATGGCTGTTTTGACCAGGGGGGAATTGGCAATAGCACGCGCCACGCGCCCGGCATCGGCGTCATGCGCGGCCCCGCTGACCCGTACCTCGATCAGTTTTGTCGCCCCCTCCCCATCGCGAACGATTTGCAAGGCAAGGTCGTGCATCACCCCCTCCAGTGCCACGGCAAAAGCCTGTGCATCGGGGGTGTTTAGATTGGTAATGGCTGCGTGTCCTGCCTGCCCGGTGGCGGCAACCATGACCGTGTCCGAGGGTGAGGTATCACTGTCAACCGTAATGGCGTTGAAACTGCGCCCGATAGCATCCGACAGCAGCACCTGCAGCACGTCGCGATCAATCGCGGCATCGGTGAACAGATAGGCCAGCATTGTCGCCATATCCGGCGCGATCATGCCGGACCCCTTGGCAAAGCCGACGATCCGCACCGGCACACCCGCAAGCGTCACTTCGGCCATGGCCCCTTTCGGGAACGTGTCGGTTGTCATGATGGCGCGGGCCGCGGCCTCGATTCCATCAGGCGAAAGCGTGGCCCGAAGCTTCGCCAATACGCCGGTGATCTGTTCGATCTGTTCTGGCGGCAAGGGTTCACCGATTACCCCGGTGGAGGCGGTGAAGACATGCGCCACCGGCACGCCCGTTACATCGGCCGCGGCCGCGCAGACCGCTTTGACCGCCCCATCGCCTGCCGCACCCGTGAACGCATTGGCATTGCCCGCGTTCACGACAATTGCAAAGCCGTGCCTTGCCGCACCCGTCAGCGTGCGCAATTTCGCTTCACAATCCAGCACTGGCGCGGCCCGTGTGGCCGAGCGTGTAAAGACCCCCGCCAGCGCGGATCCCGGCGCGATCTCTGCCAGCATTACGTCATCGCGGTCCCTGTATCTGATCCCGGCCCGCGCGGCGGCAAACCGCACACCGGCCACAGGCGGCAAGGCCGGAAAGCCATCGGGCGGGGCCAGAGGGGAAACCTTTGGCCCCATCGGTTCGGATGGCACCGCCATCGTGCCGCCCCTATTGCCCGATCAGTTCAAGGGACCGGATCAGCCCGGCATCAATCCCGATCTCCGGGCGATCAATCTCTGCCGTGGCGGTCAACGCCTCTGTCACCGTTTCAACCTGGGCACGGCGCAGGCCATTGGCCAGTTCCGTGCGCACCTCTTCCAGGGTCGGGGTGGCCCGCAGGCGGGTTTCGTGCAGCAGGATGACATGCCAGCCGAACTGCGTTTCCACGGGGGCCGATACCTCGCCTTCCTCCAGCGCGAATGTGGCCTCTTCAAAGGGTGGCACCATCATGCCCGCGGCGAACCAGCCCAATTGGCCACCATTGGGGCCAGAGGGGCCCGTGGAATGCTGCCGCGCAAGCCCGGCGAAATCGGCACCAGCGGCCAAATCTGCCACCAGCGCGGCGACGGCCTCTTCGGTTTCTACCAGAATGTGAGAGGCATTCCACTCCCGCACCGGTTCGGCCGATGCGTAGAGGCGGTCATACTCCGCCTGCAACGCCTCCTCGGACACCGGGGCAGAGGAGACCTCTTGCACCAGCGCGGCGGCAAGGAAGGCGCGCGCTTGATTCTCCAGTCTCAGGGTTAGTTGCCTGGTCATCTCGGCCTGTGCGGCATCGGCCAGAACCTGCTGCTGCACCAACTGCTCCAGCAGGCCGTCAAACAGAACCTGATCGGGCAATTGCCGGTATTCCGGCGGCAGCAGTGCCTGCATCGCGATCAGATGGCCAAGGGTAATTTCGGTTCCGTTCACGGTGGCCAGAACCGTATCGGCATCCTGCGCCTGTGCCGGCACCGGCAGCATCAGGGCCAGCAGTGCGCCCGCAAAAAATCGCATCATCGTGGAGTATCCTTTGTTGATGGGTAGCCCAATGGAGGGCCTCGACGGATGCCCCCCCCTGGCCGCGTTGATACCTGTAAGGCCACCCCTTATGCCCTCGGGCGGCATGCACTCGCACCGGGCCAGTCCTGCCGCTGTTGATAGCCCGCGGTGACAGGCCAGACAAGGCAGAACTAACCGGGACCGCCCCGGCGGGGGGCTGAAAGGCAGCGGGGGGCTTTGCCCCGGCCCGGTTGTGTTGCATCTGGTTTCATTTTGCCTTATCCTGGCGGGGCTATCATACTGAATTGTCCGGGAAAGAAACAGGGAGGTTGGCATGGGAAAACATGATGATCCGAGTATCCAGGACTGGCTCCAAAGCAGTGCGACACTCAAGAAACCCGAACCCGCCCCGTCGCGCTCTGAGCAAGGCGATGTCCCGTCCGACGTCCCGGATAAACCTTCCGGTGACGATGGCACAATGGGGGCGGATGGTACACCAAACCGGTCCAACCAGACCGACAGCGGCGATATTCATGGTTTACCTCGAGCGGATGAGCTCGACGCGTCTAAGGAGGAGGACAGCCATTTCCAGGCGACTCGTGAGAAGGAAAAAACCAAACGGCTGGGGATAGTGCTGAAGGCTTTGCCTGTTATTACCTTGAGTGTGGGGGGTATTATCTTATATTATCTTAATAGTTAAAATACTTGGTTTGGGGGGACTCGGTTTGGCGGCACTCATATTTCTTCTCGGAACACTGTTCTGATTATGAAGGAACCCCCGGAGTCAAAGAACGATACACGGCGTTGAGGTAAGGAAGGCTCCGCCGAATGACGGCTCCGCAACCGGAGCCAAGGCAACCACTGTCCGCCCCTTCTGACGCCTGACACCCGGCACGCCCCCGAACCCCACTCCACGGGGCGTGCGTTTGCAGGGAGCCCCCGCGGGACGTGACCGGATAACCCCCCGCTCCGGCCCGGTTACTTTTCAGGCTTTTATCCTGTTGCCATGTCGGGGCTTCTGTTATTCCAAATTTTCCGCGAAACAGGGGGCGTGACGAGAATTGACATTGAAAAACCGGATAAAACGCGCCCCCCGCACATTCGCCCGCCGTGTTGGTGATGCGATCACGCTGAAATCAATGCGCCGGGCCCTTGGCCAAAGGCGTGCGGCCAAGGCAGAGAACCGCAAGCAATCCGAAATGCCCCCTTTGCGCCCTGAACAGAGCGGTGGCACTGGCACAGTGGGGGCAGACGGTGCACCAAACAGGGACAACCGGGCCTCGGGTTCCCGCACATTCGCCCGCCGTGTTGGTGATGTGCTTACGCTGAAGCGAATGCGCCAGTCCCTTGGCCAAAGGCGTGCGGCCAAGGCAGAGAACCGCAAGCAATCCGAACGCCCCCCTTCGCACCTAGAACAGAACGGTGGCGCTGGCACAGTGGGGGCAGACGGCGCACCAAACCAGTCCAACCGGGCCACGGGCTCGCGCACATTCGCCCGGCGTGTCGGTGATGCAATCACGCTAAAACAAATGCGCCGGGCCCTTGGCCAAAGGCGTGCGGCCAAGGCAGAGAACCGCAAGCAATCCGAACGCCCCCCTTCGCACCCAGAACAGAACGGTGGCGCTGGCACAGTGGGGGCAGACGGCGCACCAAACCAGTCCAACCGGGCCAAGGGTTCCCGCACATTCGCCCGCCGTGTCGGTGATGCGATCACGCTGAAGCGAATGCGCCGGGCCCTTGGCCAAAGGCGTGTGGCCAGGGCGGAGGCTAGGGCAGAGAGGCGTGCGGCCAAAGCGGTGGCTAGGGCAGAGAAACGCAAACAATTTGTCCAATCCTTCACTAAGCCAGTAATTGAGTCGGCTAAGGAGGCGATCCCGGAAATTATTGAATCGGCTAAGCCAAAAATTGATGCGGCCATTGATGCGGCTATTGAGTCGGCTAAGTCAGCAATCGAGCCGGCTAAGCCAACAATTAAGTCGGCTGCTAAGGGGTATCTTATCTTTAAGATTATCTCGCTGGTTATCGCGTTCCTGGTTGCCATAGGGACTATCTTGCTTGGCTTGGGGAATATCCTGCAACCAATTGTGATTCAGCCATATTATGAAGGAACCCCCGAAGTCAGAAATCAAGGGACGATACAGGGCATTAAGGAAGGGGGGCCCCCGCAGCAGGGCGATGGGACCGCCGGAACAGAAGCCGGGGTGGCCCCCGCCGCGACAACCGAAGGGGCGGAGGCACCTTCTGACTGACGGTGTGTGACACGGCCCCCCCAAACCGCCCGCCACGGGGGGCCGCGTGCGGGGAGACATCATGCGGGACGTGGCCGGATAGCCCACCCCCGGCGATAATCCGCCCCGGTCGGGTTTGGTCATTTTCCTGTTGACTTGACGGGGCTGTCGTTTTAGGTGTCCCTTCTTAACAAGACCCGCCACGCCTCGGACGGAGTTTCATCTCCGCACTGCGCACCCCGGCGGGTTACTTTTTTGAAGCACCGCATTCGCGGGCTACAGGGGGCCCGCATGAAGTTCGAAAAGCCTGCCCTATCCATACCGGATCAAATCGAGCTGCTGAAACGTCGCGGTATGGCCATTGAAGATGAAGCTTCGGCTCAGCATTACTTGAAATTCATCTCTTACTATCGGCTCCGTGCTTACTGGCTCCCCTTTGAGGTAAACGCTGCGGTGGAAGGGGATCATGCATTCCATGCGGGCACAACCTTCAGGGATGTGCTGGCACTCTACATCTTTGACCGAGAACTCCGATTGTTGGTGCTGGATGCAATTGAACGTGTCGAAGTCGCCTTTCGGGCACAGTGGACGCATCACATGGCGATGTGCCATGGGGCACATGGCTATCTAGAACCAGGGCATTATGCGGATACTGAGCGTCACAAAAAGGCTGTCAAGGATATGAAAGAGGAGTTCAAACGATCACGCGACAGATTCGCGCGTCACTACCGGGATAAATACACTCCCCCAGAACTTCCCCCTGTATGGATGGCCCCCGAAGTCATGTCATTTGGGATGCTGTCAAAATTCTACAGTGATCTGAAGCATCGTGCAGACCGGCAGGCCATAGCCAGACCGTTTGGTCTGGACGAGAAAGTGCTCACCTCTGCTGCGCACCATATCAGTCATGTCCGCAATATTTGTGCCCACCATGGCCGACTTTGGAACAAGCGCCTCACGATGACGATGACAGTACCCAAATCCCCGGCAAGGCTACTTGTCGCCATGCGTGGTGCCAATGAACGCTACCTTCACAACACCCTTGTGATGCTTGATCACATGCTCACCATAATCGCACCGGATAATGAATGGAAAAAGCGGGTTCTGGACCTTCTTGATCGCTATCCACAGGCAGTTCCTTCCAGCATGGGGTTTCCCGATGATTGGTGCAAGAGAGCGGCGTGGAAAATCGGGTGATGAACAAAATCAAGATCAAGTATACCAAGTATACAGTGTTCTCGGCGGGTTCGGGAAACAATGGGCAGTTAGTTTAGGCGACCTCTCCCGCGACTATCCCCAAGGCATTTATGGTATAAAGGCCGGGTGGCCAAAGGTTGTGACTGAACAACACGGTCGACAATCTGTTTTCTGAAGGCGCATAGAGGGCTCATAATCGAATGGAGATACGCGGCACTGTCAGCCCTTCAATGTCCGGTTGCGCGCTGCAATCAGCTTCAGGCGCAATGCATTCAATTGAATGAAACCGGCCGCATCTTTCTGATCATAGGCACCTGCATCGTCTTCAAAGGTCACATGCGCCTCGGAGTAAAGGCTGCGGTCCGACCATCGGCCAACACAGCGTGCCAGGCCCTTGTAAAGTTTCAGGCGAACGGTTCCGGTGACATGCTCCTGGCTTGTGTCGATGGCCACCTGCAGCATCTTGCGTTCGGGTGAAAACCAGAACCCGTCATAGATCAATTCGGCATAGCGCGGCATCAGCTCGTCTTTCAGGTGCGCCGCCCCGCGATCCAGCGTAATGGACTCAATGCCGCGATGCGCCTCCAGCAGAAGTGTACCGCCCGGGGTTTCGTAAATGCCGCGGGATTTCATGCCAACGAACCGCCCTTCGACCAGGTCAAGCCGCCCGATTCCGTGCGTTCCGCCAAGCGTATTCAATTCTGTCAAAAGGGTCGCGGGCGACATCGCCCGCCCGTTGATGGAAACCGCATCGCCGCGCACAAACCCGATATCCACGTGTTCGGGCGTGTCGGGGGCGTCTTCGGGGTGAACCGTGCGCTGATAGATGTGATCGGGTGCTTCCTTGGCCGGGTCTTCCAGCACCTTCCCTTCAGAGGATGTGTGAAGCAGGTTGGCATCCACGCTGAACGGTGCCGCGCCACGTTTATCCCCGGTGATCGGGATCTGGTGCTGTTCGGCGAAATCAAGCAGCTTGGTCCGGCTGCCAAGGGTCCATTCGCGCCAAGGGGCAATCACCTTGATATCAGGGTTCAGGGCATAGGCACTGAGCTCAAACCGCACCTGATCATTGCCCTTGCCGGTTGCCCCATGGGCCACTGCATCGGCACCGGTTTCCGCCGCAATTTCCACCAAGCGTTTGGAAATCAAAGGCCGCGCAATAGAGGTGCCAAGCAGATAAAGTCCTTCGTAAACTGCATTTGCACGAAACATGGGGAAAACAAAATCGCGGACGAATTCCTCGCGCAAATCTTCGATATAGATATCGGTTGCACCCATCATTTCGGCCTTTTTGCGGGCTGGTTCCAGCTCCTCTCCCTGGCCCAGATCAGCGGTGAAGGTCACAACCGCGCAGCCATATTCCGTTTGCAGCCACTTCAGGATGATTGAGGTGTCGAGGCCACCGGAATAGGCAAGGACAACTTTCTTGGGTGCGGACATGGGCGGACAGCTCCGGACGTTTGATATTGACTAACGGGGCGATAGCGGGTTTTAAAAGACACGGCAAGCTAGGTTCAGGAGGTCTGCGATGGATTATGGATACCAACTGCTCCGCCATGTCGTGCGGCAGGTGTTTGGCAACCTGAAGGAAGCCGCGCAATTGACGCTGTTGCTGTTTCTGGTGCCGTTCATCGGCTTCGTTCTGCTTTGGGGTAGCCTGGCTGGCCTGATGCCGGGAACATCCGGGGACGCAGCACCCGCTGCAGGCGGCATCCTGCTGGGCGGGCTTCTTCTACTTGGGGTCACGGCCCTGGCCTATTGCTGGGCGGCTGTGGGCTGGCACCGCTACGTGCTGCTTGAGGAAACGGGCAACGGCATTTTGCCGCAATGGCACCCTGATCGCGTGTTGTCCTATCTGGGGCGGGTCATCCTGGTGGTACTGATTACGGTCCTTGCGGCAATTGCTGGCGGTGTTGTTGTGGGTCTGGTGACGGCGACAACCCAGGCAGGCGGGGGCACGCTTATCCTTTGGGTCGGTCTTGTCTTCGGGATCTCCTGGGTGGCCACGCGCATCGGCCTTATCCTGCCTGCCGCTGCAGTGGGGGCGCGGATGACATTTGGCGAAAGCTGGGCGGCAACGCGGCCAGTGTCCGGACAAATCCTGCTGCCGCTAATCGTGATCGCGATTGTTACCGTGCTTGTAGATCAGGTGATCCTGCTGCTTTTCGGCCAAACCACCCAAGTTGAGGTATTCGGGCAGATTCAGGATCAGGTGGTTCCAGCACTCCCGGGGCAAATCCTCAACGGGATTGCCTATTGGCTGCAGGTTTTGGTCAATCTGGCCCTGATGACCACGCTTTACGGCAACCTTGTCGAAGGCCGGCCCTTGAACTGAAACCGGTTGAATCCGGCCGCGATCAAAATATGGCCTTCACAAAGGCGGGTGTGCCAACATAACTCTTGCCGCCGTGCGCACGACGTGCCCCCCCCGGCCCCGAACGGCGTTTCTTCGGGGCCAGCGTCAGGGCTTATGGGGTGGTCCAGCGCACCCTTGTCAGATCATTTGCCTGGGTCGGTGCATTTTCCCACAGCCCTTCGATATTGGCATTCGCCACCCCGGTCTTGGCCAGTTGAAACAGGAAGCCGTTGACATAATCGCCCGCGATTATTTCCTGCGCCTGACGGTTAAGGGCCGCGCGTTCCGCCGGATCGGTGGCGGCGGTCAGGTTGGCCATCAACTCCTGAAACTCTGGATTGTCATACTGAAAATAATAGTCGGGACGGGCATAGATGTTGATATCCGCCGGTTCCGTATGGCTAACAACGGTCAGGTCGTAATCCTTACCGCGGAATACCTGTTCCAGCCATTGCGCCCATTCCAGGTTGCTGATCTCGGTCTTGATCCCGACATCGCGCAGTTGCGCGGCGATGATCTCTCCACCCCGGCGGGCATAGGAAGGCGGCGGCAGCATCAGGCGCAGGGTCATATCCTCAATCCTCGCTTCGGCCAGAAGCGCGCGGGCGCGGTCCGGGTCATGGGCTGAATGGGCCGTCAGATCGACGTAATCGGGATTGTGCGGCGCGAAATGGGTGCCAATGGGGGTGCCAAAGCCGAACATGGCCCCATCGATGATGTCCTGACGGTTGATCGCATGGGAAATCGCCTGGCGCACACGAATATCATCCAGGGGTGGCGACTGATTGTTCATTGACAGGATCGTTTCCCCCTCGGTTGAGCCGACAATCACCGAAAATCGCGGATCGGCTTCGAACTGGCCCAGGGTTTCGGGGGCAGGAAAGGCCGGAAAGGCATCAATATCGCCCGCCATCAATGCGGCAAAGGCTGCGTTCGGGTCCGGGATAAAGCGGAACGTTGCGGCCTCCAGCGCGGGGTTCTCCCCCCAGTAGTCCGGGTTACGGGCCAACTCTACCCGGTCACCCTGAACCCAATCGGCAAAGATAAAGGGCCCCGTGCCGATGGGATTGGTCGCGTTGGTGTCGGCCGATTCCGGGGCGACAATGACCGCATCGCCCCAGGCCAGGTTGAACAGAAATGCGCCATTGGGGTCGGTCAGCGTGATTTGCACCGTGGTATCATCCAGCGCGGTCACGCGTTCAATTCCCGCGAAAAGCGCGGTTTGCGCATTGGTGCTGTCCGGTGCGCGGGCGCGATCCAGGCTGAACACCACATCCCCGGCCGTGAACGCCGTGCCGTCATGAAATCTGACGCCGTCGCGCAGGGTAAAGGTGTAGGTTCTGCCATCCGCGCTGATTTCCCATCGTTCCGCGAGGGCGGGGTTGACCGAACCGTCGGGGCCAAACCGCGTCAAACCCTCAAAGACATTGGCATAGACCACCTCATCAATCGCGGCGGCGGCCCCTCCGGTGGGGTCAAGATTGGGGGGTTCCAGCTGCATGCCGATGGTGATGCTGGTCTGCTGTGCGGCGGCACCCGTGGCGATCAGTGTAAGCGCGGCCACGCTGGTCAGAACGCGGTAAAACATATCAGGATCTCCCGGCTCCCTGGGGTTACTTTGCCTGATGGTAGATCATATTCGCCATGGCTGGCAAGCCCTGATCCGGGAACCTGCCGCGGTGCAGGCCGGGGTGCTTTTGGGGTGCCCGAATCAGCAGGATCAGGGCGGCTATCCTGTCGGGGCGGTCACCAGAAGCTCCTGCAGGGTCAGTGCCATTACCCCGGCACTGTCCAGCATGTCCTCTACACTGACCCATTCATCGGGTTGATGCGCAAGGTCCAGAATCCCCGGCCCATAGGCGATGCAGTTATGCAGCCGCCCGATCCGGTCAATATGTTTCTGGTCATAGGTGCCTGGGGAGACGACGAATTCCGCCCGCGTGTGCAAGACCTTTTCGATTGCAGCCTGGACGGTGCGAACGACGGGGGCATCTTCTTTGGTCATCGTCGGCTGCACCTCAAGAATATCTGTGATCTCGTATGTGAATCCGGGCCGTTCGGCTTTGACTTTCTCCAACATGGTCGTCACCTCGGCCTTCACCTGGGCCAGTTCCTCCTCAATCAGAAAACGTCGGTCGATCACGATCCGGCAGCGGTCGGCCACGCAGGGGGCGGGCAGGGCGGTGTGATCCTCTCCCTGCTGTTCGGGTTCCCCTCCGTGAATCGAATTGATGTTAAGCGTAGAGGAACGCGCGCCCTCGGGCACCACCGGCATCGCCGTGCGCCTGGTGGCCAGAAGCGGGTAGAGGGCCCGCTCCATCTCGTCCAGCACTGCACCCATATGGCGGATCGCGCTGTCGCCCAGAAACGGCATTGCACCATGGGCGATCCGTCCCCGCGTTTCGATCTCGGCCCACCAGACGCCACGATGGCCAAGACAGATGCGATCCTTGTTCAGCGGCTCCGGGATAATCACGTGCTGTACCCGCGCGGGATCAAAACGGCCCTGTTCGGCCAGATAGGCAACACCGCTGTGGCCCCCCGATTCTTCATCGGCCGTCGCGCTGATCTCGATGCTGCCGGTAAAATCGGGATGCGTGTTGATGAACGCCTCGGCGGCGATAATTGAGGTCGCCAGCCCGCCCTTCATATCACAGGCACCACGGCCATGGATGCGGCCGTTGCGCAGCTCACCGCCAAAGGGGTCCACAGTCCAGCCGTGGCCCACCTCTACCACGTCGTGATGGCTGTTGAAATGCACGCACTCCCCCGGGTGCGCACCCGCGTACCGGGCCACAAGGTTCCAGCGCGGATACCGTGCGCTATCGGCGGGGGTGCCAAGGGCGCGGATCAGCTCAACGGTGAACCCCGATGTGCGCAGCCGCGCGGCCAGAAGGTCGCAAATCTCCCGATAATTCCGCCCCGGCGGGTTCAGCGTGGGAATGCGGATCAGATCGCGGGTCAGGGCGATCAGGTCGTCGCGGCGTACGGCGACAGCCTGCAAAAGGGCAGCGGATTCACGCATGATGGCAAGTTTGCACTACCAGCGGCGCGGCGGCAAGCCCCGACCTGTCAAATCTCTTGCCAGACCATGTGTAAGGGGCTACGATGGGGATCGAAGCACAAAGGCGAAGACGATGCTGAACCTGGGCCGCATGGCGATCATCCTGCTCCTCCTCCTAAGCGTGGTCTATGTCTGCATCTACCTCTCCTGGCGCGCATCCCTGCGGGAGCAGCTGGCAGAGGATTGGGTGATGAAGGGCCGCCCCGGCACCCGTGAGGCGTGGGTTGAACAGCGTGCGGCACCGAAACTGCGCCGGATTAACCGCTGGCTGATTGTGACAGTCTATGTCCTGCCCATCACCGCGCTTGGCCTTTTTGTCTACATCACGAATTAGCGAAGGGATCCCCCGCGATGCGCTGGCCACGGATTATCATTCTACTGGTTCTGTTCCTGATTCTGGGGGCATTCCTGCACTACACGCTGCCGCAGCGCGATATCGTGCGGATCGTGAACACCGAGGCGCGGCTTTTCACGCCCGAAGGCTGGAACCGGTTCTTCTATGCCGATGAAGATGCCGGGTCTGCGGTGGCCGGGGCGCAACGTGACCTGCGCTTGATCAACACGGTGCGCCCGAATGGCAATGTGATCGTCTACCGCAATGAGGATACCGGCTGGGTCTGGCCACCTTATTTCAAGTTCCGCAGCCAGGATTTGCAGACTGAGGCGACGAACCTTGAATCCACTGCGACGGAACCGGAATGGGTCGCGATCACCCATTATGGCTGGCGGAATAATTTCTTTTCAATCTACCCCAACGCGGTCTCGATCCGCCCCGTTGCAGGCCCTGATGTTACACTGGTTCCCTGGCTAAACCTGATAATTCTGGCGATGCTGGCCCTGATCCTGTTCTTCATTTGGCGCCTGTGGGAGCGGTTCAAGGACCGGGTGGTTGACCCGATTATGGACCGCACCGCCGTGCTCTGGGCCAGGATGCGCGACTGGATAGCATCCCGCCGCGCCTGATCGCGCATGCCAGGGCCATCGGGGCCAGGCGCGAAACCATATATGGCATGGCCGGGATACCGGGCGGAAACAAAAGCACGATCCGGCGTGCGCTTGCCGCGAGTGTGTGATGGACGAGGTTCAGCGTTGCTTCTACCAGCGCGAATTCAAAATCGCCTTCCTCGAAAAACAGGGACAGGCGTTTGAGGATATGTTCTCCGGGATTATGGGCCATGCCTTTCCGGAAGACTTTCAACCGGTGCGTCCGTACGGCAACAAGGGCGACATGAAGTGCGATGGATACCGCGCCAGCGACAAGACCGTTTTTCAGTGTTACGCCCCCCGCACCATGAAACTCGCCGCGCTAAAGGCAAAGATCGATACCGATTTCAACGGTGCCGTTGACCATTGGGGCAGTCGACACCGACACTCGCCCACAGGCGGTCAAGTGGGCGAGGGACACAATCGATCAATTGTGATCGCCGAAACGCCCCCCTTCGGGGGGGGGGCGTATAAGGGGAAAAGGGCAACCCCTTACTGATGAGGCAGCCCGAACTAGAGAGAGGAAGAACCCATGGAAACACTTGCATTTTGCATCCTCACAGCGTTGGCAATCCTTTATCCGTCCCCCGACAATACCAGTGAAATAAGGCTACTCCGCATGATGGTGGCAGGCGAAATTGTATCAAAGATTGCTGAAGAAAAGGCAACAGGCATAAGCCTCGACGATTTTCGGGCTTTGCGTCAGCCCCCGCCTGATGATGAGATATTTCAATGCATAGAAAAACATTGGAACGATCTGTAAGCCGAAACGAGCCGACAGGCCCGTCACCGGGGCAAGGGCAAACCCGGTCTGATGATGGCAGCCCGACAAAACCGGGAGAGAATCGATAGATTTTGCGATTGACCGCAAGGTGTGTGATGTTATGCCTTGCCGCGCGGACTAAGCTGGCCGCGCACTGGACAGCCAGCAGATGCCAACCGGGCGTCATCCCGGAACGTTGCTGGCTCAGGGAGGGGCAGGGGGAATGTGGGCTCTCCTTGCGCAGATGACCCTGCCCCCTCCCGTCGATTCGCCAGCCATAATATTTGCCAACCTGACGCTCGCCTCGCCTTCGGTTCTGGCCATTATGTCGTATTTCTTCGAACGCTGCGACATTTTCGAAGACTATGACAGCCATGTTGTGAAGGACTCCACAGCATGATTCTGCCAACCAAGCACATTCGCCCTGAACGGGCACTCTTTACCGTGGGGGCTGATATTCTTGCCCTTCTAAGCCATCCCATGACGGTCTCCGGGGTCTGGGATGAAGTGCGCAAACAGCGCGGCACACCTGCCAACGGTGCCCCGATCAATTACGAATGGTTCGTTCTGGCCCTTGACCTGCTGTTTATGCTCAAGGCCGTAACCTTCCGGGATGGCCTTCTGCGGAAGGCAGTGCCATGATCCATTCCGTCACCAGCGATCTTGATACCTTCAAAACCCTGACCTTCGGGCCGGGGCTCAACATCATTCTGGCTGACAAAACCGCTGAATCCACAGATCGGCAAACCCGCAACGGTGCAGGGAAATCCAGTTTTGTCGAACTGATCCATTTCATCTACGGGGCCAATGCAGACCCCAAAAGCATTTTTCGATCAGCACAGCTTAAGCCCCGTACATTTGCGGTCCGGGGTGCTATTGGCGGGCATGTCATCACCACGTCCCGGTCAGGCGCGAAACCATCCGAGATCAGGATTCAGGGGGCGACGGAACACTGGCCTGTCAGGCCCAAACTGGACAGCAAGACCGGTGATCTGATCCTGTCCCAGACCAATTGGAAGCTGGCCCTCGGCGCACTTCTTTTTGATCTTCCGGCCAGCGAAGAGGCAAGGGGGCGTTTCGGCCCAACCTTCCGGTCACTCTTTCCCTACTTTGCCAGACGCCAGAACAGCAATGCTTTCACGAAGCCCACCCAGCAGTCCGACAAACAGCAGAACTGGGATCAACGGGTCGCCATCTCTTACCTTTTGGGGCTGGATGCAAACATCCCGCAGCAGTTTCAAGAGGCAAGGGATCAAGAGAAGGCACTGAAAGATCTCAGAAAGGCCGCGGAACAGGGCAGCCTTGGCAGTTTCTATGGCAGTGCCGCGCAGTTCCGCACACGCCTTACCGTTGCACAGGACAAGGTCGACCGTTTGCGCAAGCAGATTGCCACGTTCAATGTCGTCCCGGAATATGCCGCGCTCGAGGCGGAAGCATCTGACATCACACGCGCGATTTCAACTGTGAACAATGATAACTTTATTGACTGGAATCTTGTCACCCAACTGGAAGCCGCCCTTGAAAGCAAAGCACCGCCGGCACTCACGAATGTCGAAAAACTCTACAACGAGGCAGGAGTTGTTTTGCCTGGAACGGTGGGCAAACGGTTCAAAGACGTCTTTGAATTTCACAAGGCCATCGTCAGCAACCGGCGGGCCCACCTGACCAGTGAGATCGAGGCAGCGCAGAAGCGTATCGAAGAACGCGAAGCGACGCGCACGGGGCAAGACCGGCGCCGCAGGGAAATCATGGACATCCTTCAGTCCGGCGGCGCGCTGGAACACTACACCCGAATGCAGGAAGAACTCGGACGGGCCGAGGCCGAGGCCGAGGCCCTGCGCCAGCAACTGGAGACCGCCCTGAAGATCGAAAGCACCCAGACACAGCTCAAGGGGGAGCGGGCGCGTTTGCGGCAGGCCCTGCAAAGCGATCATCAGGAACGAAGTGCAATCGTTGAAGAAGCGGTCCTTGTCTTCGAGAACCTCTCAAACGCCCTCTATGAGAAAGCGGGAAGCCTGATAATCGGTGACTCGGATAACGGGCCGACATTCGACGTAAACATTGACTCTCACCGGAGCAAGGGAATCAACAACATGCAGATTTTCTGTTTCGATGTGATGCCAGCCGAACTGGCGACAAAGCGGGGCCTTGGGCCGGGGTTCCTGATCCATGACAGCCACCTCTTTGATGGCGTGGATGAACGGCAGGTTGCAAAAGCACTGCAATTGGGGGCGTCCCATGCGGCGCGCGTTGGATTCCAATACATCGTTACACTGAATTCAGACGCACTGCCGAAAGACGGGTTCCAGGATGATTTTGATGTCTGGCAGCACGTCAACCCAACCCGTTTGACGGATAAAGACGAATCGGGGGCCTCTTCGGGCTTCATTTTTAGGGTATCGGGGCCTCTGCCGGGTATAAAATCCTGGGCCTATGCGGAATGGTTTAAGGGGCTGCCACTGCCCTGACCCTGCCGGACGCTTGGCGTTTTGGCCCGCTTCTTGGCCTTCCGCAATGCCTGCTGTTTCAGATACTCGGCATGCAGCCGGTCTGCTTCAGCCTCAATCGCTGCACGGCGGGCGGGGTCTAAGGCCGCCAGCATGTCCTCCAGGCTCGTGCCATCGTCGGTCATCTTTTCCGTCTCCGTCTTCTCTCCAGGTGGCGGTCAAACCTGCTGTCCGCCTGGGTAATCAGTGCCTTGTAAAACCGCTTCTCGCTGACACCTGACTTACTCCCGCCGGCAAGCAGGATTGCTTGCCGGTCAGGATCGAATGCAAATGCAATGCGCCAGACGCCATTGGCAACGGTACAGCGCAGCTCCTTCATATTGGGATACTTCGACCCGGTCAAGGTATCCACATGTGGTCGCCCCAGACTGGGACCAAGCTGCGAAAGCAAACCCTCCGCCAAGGCGAAGATTTTGTTTTGCACCTCTTGCGGCAATGTATTAAACTCCGGCTTGAATTCCAGGTTGAATATGACCTTCCAAATCATCTTGAGTTCCTCTTTTCCCTGTGCGCATATGATGCTTCCTGACGTTTTAATGCTTGCTTATGGCGTCTGATATTGGCGTAGTCGTAGATTAAAACCCCACGCCACCTGACCGCATCCGCGACATCCAGCAAAACCGCAGTTTTGGATTGGCAATCTTACGGCAATATCCCCCCGATCTCCCTTGCCCTTGCCCTTGCACCCGCACCGGGGCATTTGTGGCACACCGGGCGGCATCAGGGCAGGGGGCAGGGACACGTGCCTGATATCGAAGAGTTCATAACGCGCTGGGCCACCTCTGGCGGCAGTGAGCGCGCTAATTTTCAGACATTTGCCATCGAATTATGCGCCCTGCTGGGTGTCCCGCCCCCGGATCCGGCCACCCAGGATTCGGCCGGCGATGCCTATCGGTTTGAACACCCGGTCACCTTCATCCACACCGACAGCCAATCGCACGGCTTTATCGACCTGTATCGCGCCGGCCATTTCGTGATGGAGGCAAAGCAGGGCACCAACGCCCCGGCTCCGGCAGCGGCCAGCCTGCCCCCCGAACGGACCAAAACCAAACGCACTGGCCATGGCAGGCGCGGTACCGCGCACTACGCGACGGCGATGATCGGGGCGCGGAACCAGGCCGACACCTACGCCCGCGCCGTATCCCGCGATGATGGCTGGCCGCCCTTTCTGCTGGTGGTGGATGTGGGCCATGTGATTGAGGTGTACGCCGATTTTTCCGGCCAGGGCCAGGGCTATACCCAATTCCCTGACCGCCGCCGTTACCGCATCCCCCTGGACGGCATGCGCGATGCAGAAATCCGCGAACGCCTGGCCCTGATCTGGACCAGCCCGCACACGCTTGATCCGGCCAGAACCGCCGCCCGGGTCACCCGCGCCGTGGCCGACAGGCTGGCCACCCTGGGCCGTGCGCTGGAGGCCTGGGGCCATGCCCCGGACGCTGTGGCCCATTTCCTGATGCGCTGCCTGTTCACCATGTTTGCCGAGGATGTAAACCTGATCCCGAAGGGCAGTTTCACCGAGCTGCTGCACCGGCTGCGCGACCGCCCCGAACACGCGGCCCCGTCATTCAGGGCCCTTTGGGACACCATGAACACCGGCGGGTTTTCCCCGGTGCTGACAACCGACCTGAAAAAGTTCAACGGCGGCCTGTTCAAACAGGCCGAGGCCCTGCCCCTGGACGCGGCGCAACTGGCCCTGTTGATTGAGGCCGCCGAATGCGACTGGTGCGCCGTTGAGCCGGCCATTTTCGGTACCCTGTTGGAACGCGCCCTGGACCGAAAGCAACGCCACAAACTGGGGGCCCATTATACGCCCCGCGCCTATGTGGAACGGCTGGTGGTTCCCGCCATTATGGACCCTTTGCGCGCGGACTGGCGCAATGTGCAGGTCGCGGCCCACCGGCTTGCGGAACAGGGCAGGGAGGCCGCGGCCCGCCAGCTGCTGCGCGATTTTCATCTTCGGCTTTGCCGGGTGCGCGTGCTGGATCCGGCCTGCGGCTCTGGCAACTTTCTGTATGTCGCCCTGGAACTGATGAAACGGCTGGAGGGGGAGGTGATCAGCCTGCTGGGCGAACTGGGCGAATCCCAGGATACCCTGCACCTGGCCGGCCACACGGTGGATCCGCACCAGTTCCTGGGGCTGGAGCTGAACCCCTGGGCCGCGGCGGTGGCGGAGCTGGTGCTGTGGATCGGCTACTTGCAATGGCATTTCCGCACCCATGGGCAGGCCGCCCCGTCCGAACCGGTGCTGCGCGATTTTCACAATATCGCGTGCCACGATGCGGTGCTGGCCTGTGACGGCACCCGGCCCCGGCTGGATGCGGCGGGCACCCCCGTGACCCGCTGGGATGGCGAAACCCGCATGCGCCACCCCGCCACCGGGCAGGATGTGCCGGACCCGGCGGCACAGGTGCCGGTGCTGGATTACCTGAACCCAAAACCTGCCCCCTGGCCCCGGGCGGATTTCATCGTGGGCAACCCGCCCTTTATCGGGGCCAGCCGCCTGCGCAAGGCCCTGGGCGATGGCTATGCCGAGGCGTTGTGGCACGCCTACCCCGACATGCCGTAAAGCGCGGATTTCGTGATGTTCTGGTGGCACAAGGCGGCGCAGGCCCTGCGCACCGGCGGCACCCGGCGGCTGGGCCTGATCACCACCGATTCCCTGCGCCAGACCTTTAACCGCCGGGTGCTGGAGCCGCACCTGACCGACCCGAAGAATCCCGTTTCCCTGGTCCTTGCCATCCCTGATCACCCCTGGGTGGATGCGGGGGACAGTGCGGCGGTGCGCATTGCCATGACTGTCGCTGCCCCCGGCACCCGCCCCGGCCGGCTGCTGACCGTGACCGGGGAACAGAAGGCCCCGGCCGGGGCCGAGGGCCGCACTGTCACCCTGTCCGTTGCGGAGGGGCGGATTTTCGCCAACCTGCGCATCGGGGCCGATGTGGCCGGGGCACAGCCCCTGCGGGCGAATGGCGGGCTGGCCTCACCGGGCGTCAAACTACACGGTGCGGGCTTCATTGTTACCCCGGACAGGGCGCGCACCTTGGGCCTGGGGACAGTGCCGGGGCTGGACCATCACATCCGCACCTATCGCAACGGGCGGGATTTGATGGCAACACCGCGCGGCGTGATGGTGATTGATAACTATCCGCTAAGCCAGGCGGAATTGAGGGACAGGTTTCCGGCTGTATTCCAGCATGTGTATGACAATGTGCGGCCTGAACGAGAACAAAACCGTCAACTTTTTCGGCGAAAAAACTGGCACTGGTTTGGTGCAACGCACGAAACCTACCGCAGTTTCACGAAGAATCTGCCGCGCTATATCGCCACCGTGGAAACCACCAAACACCGCATCTTTCAATTTCTGGATGCGGATACGCTGGCGGATAATATGCTCATCGCTATCGGCCTGTCGGATGCTGCGGATCTCGCCGTGCTGTCGTCTCGTGTGCATGTCGCCTGGGCCCTTGCCGCAGGCGGCACATTGGGGGGTGGCCCCCGCTATACAAAAACCAAATGCTTTGACCCGTTCCCCTTCCCCGACCTGCCCCCGGCTCGCCGCGCCCGCCTGCGCGACATGGGGGAAGAACTGGACACCCACCGTAAGGCCCGCCAGGCCGAACACCCGAACCTGACCCTGACGCAAATCTATAACGTGGTGGACAAACTGCGCGCCGGGGAACGGATTGAGGGCAAGGACAAGCAGGTGTATGATCAGGGCCTGTGCGGCCTGTTGCACGACATTCACACCCGCATCGACGCCGCCGTGGCCAACGCCTATGGCTGGCCCGCCGACCTGCCCGAGGCAGAGATCCTGCACCGCCTGACGGCCCTGAACCGCGCCCGCACGGCAGAGGAGGCCCGCGGCCACATCCGCTGGCTGCGCCCCGAATATCAAAACCCCACCGGCACCACGGCCCAAACCGGGGGGGCGGACCAGGCCGCCATGCAAATCGCCACCGGGGACAAAACCGCCAAACCGCCCTTTCCCAAAGCCCTGCCCGAACAGATCGCCGCCGTGCGCGCGGCCCTGGCCGAACTGGGCACCGCTGGCCCGGACCAGATCGCCCGCCAATTCAAAGGCACCCGCCCGGCCACCGTGCAGCCCCTGCTGGAAAGCCTCGCCGCCCTGGGCCAGGCCCGCACCCTGAACAACGGCCGCTTCGCCCTGTCAGGTGCCCCGGCGGGGTGAGCTGGCCCCCCACGCCGCTGCCGCGCCCTTTGGCACATATCAAGGGTGTTCAACGACCTGTTCCTGTGGTATAAGACTCCAGTGGGCAGAGAGGGGAACTTGATATGAGCATTCTGGGACGGACCGAAATCTCTACCCGCGTTGCTGACGGCAATCTGAAGATTGAACCGTTTGATAAAGCGCGGATTGAACCCGCCAGCTACGATTGCCGACTTGGGGAAGTGGTGGCGGCAGGCATCGGCCG
The DNA here is from genome assembly GCA_014323785.1 of Paracoccaceae bacterium. Classification (GTDB taxonomy): domain Bacteria; phylum Pseudomonadota; class Alphaproteobacteria; order Rhodobacterales; family Rhodobacteraceae; genus Rhodophyticola. The sequence continues at coordinate 132,497 of JACONJ010000050.1, forward strand.
CATCGACTGGAAAGATCGCAACGAGTTTATCCTGGAAAGTAATTCCTGGGCGTCTGTCGCGTCCGAGGAACAATTTGAACTGCCAAAAGACATTTGCGCCTCTTACGGAATCAGGTCCAGCCTGGCCCGAAGGGGGGTTATCGCATTCGGCGGGCCGCAAATTGATCCCGGATACCGCGGAAAGATATTTATATCGCTTTACAACCCCACGCTGGAGCCAGTCATCCTGAACCACCGGCAACAGATTATGTCAGTGATCTTTTGCCAATTATCCTCTGCGGATGCGCAAGGGTATTCCGGACCATATCAGGACCAGAAAGATTTCCCGTCTCAGGACGTGGAATTCATGATGCGCATGCGCAGCCGCAACCTTTCTGATGTCATCGACAATGTTGAAACGCTGGACAGTTCGGTAAAGAACCTGGCACGGAACATGGAAACCCTTACGTCCGATGTGCATGAGATTCGGAAACTCGTGAACGATGTAAAGCCATGGTTCAAGTTGATAGCGTGGATACTAACGACAGCAGGCGTCGCGGCGATTGGCTGGCTTGTATGGAACTTTCTGCAAGGCTGGTTCGGGTTGCCATCCCTGGGCTAGACGCCCGCCCTTTTGCCTTGGCTGGCGGGGTGATTCTTGTCCTGCGGGGGATCGTAACCGGGGGGATGTGCTGCCGTGAAACAGAATACCGGGGATTGTCGGCATCTTACATTCCCCGCGCATATCTGATAAATATAACAACATGTGATTCGTGAATGAGGCTGGGCATTTGGCGAAGCTGGCAAGGATACTCGAGTACCGTCGTGCGCGATTCTACCAGGATGACGGGCAGATCCTGGATGACGGGCAGAATCTTGAAGAGCTCGTGCGGCAGGCGTGGGAAAAATTCGAAACGCAGGTCGAGCGCACGATCACCTTCAGCGAGGATCGCTCGACCTGCGGTGCGTGCGCCCGTGATGTCAGGGGAGGTGGCTTTGCCATCCACTGCGTCCGCTTCACGAATGGCCAGGGCGTGGGCACCATCCCAACCGCACCCGCCCCGCAGGTTGATGTTGGTGAACGCCTGCCTGAACCGGGCGAGAACTTCCTGAGCTCAGACCTGATGGCACTGTTCCGCGCCAACCACGTGATCTGCATGAACTGCGGCCTGAATGCCGCGGTGCTGCGCCTTTATCTTCAAGAACTCTTCCAAAAGGCCGACCTCTCGAATGATCGCCGACAGTTTGAGATTGTCCGCATCGGGAGCTTCGATAAGGTGAAGATTATTAAAGAAGTAGGCGTCAAGTCGTTCGATATGGGCACGGGAATTGCAGAAGCAACAGCAGTAGCGATTAATGAAGATGGGCGTACGGGTTATCGCGGGCAGTCGATCAAAAGAGGACTTGGAGATTTCCTTGAGGCAATAACCGCTAAGGATAAATCTGTCAAAGAATTGCGCCGTTCCAAAGGCGGCACTGTTCGAATATCGATCAACGTGCCAGAAGGTGACCTTGAAGAGGTAAAGGACTTCCAAGACAACCTCGCCAAGGATATCGTGGAGGATGAGAAGGCCGACGGTTTCACCATCCACCTGCGCGACGGAACCACCATCAAACCAGACGAAGTCTCCGTCAGGAAACAGGTTAAGCTGGAGAAGGCGGCAAACTCCGTGAACGTCTTTGAGGCGTGGGATGCGATGGAAACCTACCTTGGTGAACTGGAAGAAAGCGGCCAGCTGGAGGCATGATCGATGGCCCAAGGAACGCGAAAAGACTGGTGGAGGCTGGCTAAACTCCTTGCGGGGCTGGTCATCTCTGGCTGTGTCGGATGGTTTGTCCAGCCGATGGTTGCCATTGGTTCTAATGCCATGAACACGGTCGTCACGGTCTTTTCGATCCTCGCGGGCTTCCTGATCGCCAGAATGACGCTCACCGTTGACCCGACCTTGCAGCAAGCCAAAACCTGGCATGAACTGCAATTGATGAAGCAGACGGTGCGGAACAAACTGTTCCGGCAGAAGCTCTTGTTTTTCTTCTACCTGCTTACACTCGGGTTGACCTTGGCGATGCATCTTACGCCACTGGCAATGGCGGAGCTTCTTGGCTGGTTGCAAACGGTCTTCCTGGGCTGCGCCACCTTTGTGTTCCTCGCTTCATTCTCCCTGCCCGGATCTCTGATGAAAACCCAGATGGAGCGGTATGAGGCCGCCCTTGAGGATGCGCAGCCTAAGGTCATCACCGAGGCAAAAAAAGCCCCACCGTCACGGGTCAGGCCCGCAAGTTGAACGATGGCCAAATTCACCCCGCTACAAGATGCGCCCCGTTGCGGGGAATCTGCCAAGGGACGGGGGACGGTGTGGTAGCCCGTAGGGGAGTCGAACCCCTCTTTCCAGGTTGAAAACCTGGCGTCCTAACCGATAGACGAACGGGCCTTGGCCAGCACCTTTTAGGGAAACACGCCCCAATGCGCAAGGGGAAATTTTGCGGGAAGCCGCGCACGCGTTCTTTACCCGGCCCATGCAGCGTCGTCCAGGCGCAGCTGCGCGGAACGCCGCCCGCGCCAGACGTTGATCTCTACCCGCCCGGCCAGATGCACCGGCCGGCCATTCGTTTCCGCCAAGGCCTGACCAAGCGCGGTTTCAAAGGCGCGGAAGCAGATCACGTCCAGTGCCTGCCCGCCGTCGGCATTCAGGCGCAGTTTCAAATGCGCGTCACCCACCCGGCGCGCATGGCCGATGGTGACGTCCGGCACGGCAAAGCGCGGTGCGGGTGCAGCGGCCCCAAAGGGCCCAGCGGCCTCGAGCTCTTCGATCAGCCCTGGGGTCACGCCGCCGGGCATCAGCGCGCCGTCCAGGCGCAAATCCGCCGCCCCGCGATCCGCCGCCGCCCCTTGCCTGGCCAGGAGCTCCTCCAGCCGCGCCATGGCGGGGGCCAGCTGCGCCCGCGTCAGGCTAAGGCCCGCGGCCATCCTGTGCCCGCCGCCCCTGGCCAGCAGCCCCTCGGCCACAAGCCGCTGCACCGCCGCGCCCAGATCGACGCCCGGAATTGAACGGCCCGACCCCTTGCCCGCGTCCCCTTCGAAGCCGATCACGATGGCGGGGCGGTGTGTCATCTCGGCCAACCGGCTGGCAACAATACCCACAACCCCGGGGTGCCAGCCCTGGTCCGCGGCCCAGACCAGTGCACCATCGGTGGCACGGGTGCCGATCTGTGCAAGCGCGGCATTGCGCACCTGGTCCTCAATCTCTCGCCGGTCGGTGTTATATGTCTCAAGCAGCGCGGCCAGGGGTTCCGCCTCTGCCCGGCTGGTGCTGGACAGAAGGCGCGCACCCATATCCGCCTTGCCAATCCGGCCACCCGCATTCACCCGCGGCCCCAGGACAAAGCCCAGATGGGAACTGTTCGCCCGCTGGTCCAGCCCCGCGGCATCGGTCAGGGCCACAAGGCCGGGGCGCACCCGACGGGCCATCACGCTAAGGCCCTGGCGCACAAAGGCGCGGTTTACGCCGACCATCGGCGCAACATCGGCAACAGTCGCCAGGGCAACCAAATCCAGCATGGCCCGCAAATCTGGACCGGTGCACCCCGCCGCGCGTGCCTGGCGATTCGCCTCAACCAGTAGCAGAAACACAACCCCGGCCGCGCACAGATGGCCCAGTCTTCCATCCTCATCCTGCCGGTTCGGGTTCACCACCGCCAAGCAATCGGGCAGCGTGGCCCCCGCCAGATGATGGTCAAGCACCATCACATCGGCCCCTTTGGCGGCCGCGATGGGCGCATGGCTTTGCGTGCCGCAATCAACACAGATGATCAGGTCATGGCCCTGTGCCAGTTTGGCCATGGCGGGCGCATTCGGGCCATAGCCCTCATCAATTCGGTCAGGGATATACAGCGTGGCGTCATGCCCCTGCTGGCGCAGCCAATCCAGAAGAAGCGCGGCAGACGCGCCGCCATCAACATCATAATCCGCGAAAATCGCGACCCGCTCCCGCCGGGACAGTGCCTGCAGCAGCCGTGCGCCTGCGGCCTCCATCCCGCGCAGGCGGCGCGGGTCCGGCAGCAAATCCCGCAGCGTCGGGGCCAGAAACCTGCCAGCGTCCTCGGGCAAAACCCCGCGCCGGGCCAGCACCTGTGCCACGGCGGGCAAGAGCCCCTCCCGCTGATGCAAGGCCTGGGTCAAACGCGCCTGTTTTGCATCCGGGCCAATCCACCGCCGCCCAGTAAGCGAGCGTTCAACGCCCAGAAACGCCGTCATCGGTTGCCTGCCTGGGGTTGCGATAGGTCATCCGGCGGACCGAGCCGGTTTTTGACCGCATCAGGATGGTCTCGGCAGTCAGCGTGCCAACCTCGCGCCGGATACCGCTAAGGATCGAGCCATCGGTTACACCCGTGGCGGCAAAGATCACATCCCCGGTCACCATATCATCGCGGGTATAGATCCGGTCGGGATTGGTAATGCCCGCCTGTGCGGCGCGGCCCCATTCCTCCCTGTTGCGGAACACCAGCCTGCCGAACATCTGCCCGCCCATACATTTCAGCGCGGCAGCGGCCAGCACGCCCTCGGGCGCACCGCCCAGCCCCATATACATATCGATGCCGGTGCTCTCCTCGGCGCAATGCATCACCCCGGCCACATCGCCATCGGTGATCAGGCGGATCGCGCAATCGGTGCGGCGCAACTCGGTAATCATCTGCTCATGGCGGGGGCGTTCCAGCGCGCAGACCGTGATGTTGGCGGGTGAACAGCCCCTGGCCGCGGCCAGGGCGCGGACCCGTTCAGCGGGGGACATATCCAGCGTGACCACCCCCGCAGGGTAGCCGGGGCCGACGGCCAGTTTATCCATATACACATCGGGCGCGTGCAGCATGGAACCGCGCGGCCCCATGGCGATGACAGTCAGCGCGTTGGGCATATCCTTGGCCGTCAGGGTGGTACCCTCCAGGGGATCCAGCGCAATATCCACCGGCGGCCCGTTCCCGGTGCCGACCTGTTCCCCGATATACAGCATCGGTGCCTCGTCCCGTTCGCCCTCACCGATGACAACGACGCCCTGAATATCCAGCCTGTTCAACTGCGCGCGCATGGCATTCACGGCGGCCTGGTCCGCGGCCTGTTCATCGCCGCGCCCGATCAGACGGGCCGAGGCCATGGCCGCCGCCTCGGACACGCGGGCCAGCCCGAGTGAGAGCATCCGGTCATTAAAATCAGCGGGGGCAGACATGGGACGGGGCCTTTCGCAGCAGTGTTACCAAACCCGTTGGTAGCGGGGCAGGCCGCACGGGGCAAGAAGGGGGCAACGGGCCGCTTCAGGCATCCTCGATCCGCAGGGCCACGGGCTCCCCTTTGACCACGCCGGTGGCGGGCAAGGCGGCAAGGGCTGCGTCCAGCAGGGGGCGGGCGGTGCCATGGGTGACGATCAGAACCGGGGCATCCTGGCTGGCATGGCCGTATTGCCGCATCCGGTCGATTGAAATGCCATTGGCCCCCAGAACCGTTGCCACCTTTGCCAGGGCACCCGGTTTATCCCTTAGCGACATGCGCAGGTAATAGGGCGCGGGTGACGGCGCCGGGGCAGGCGGTGCAGCCCTCAGCGTGGCGGCGGGCTGGCCAAAGGCGGGCAGCCGAACGCCCCGGGCAATGTCGCAGATATCGGCCATCACCGCGCTGGCGGTGGGGCCTGCACCCGCACCGGGGCCGCGCAGAACAATTTGTTCAACGCTGTCGCCCTCCAGCACCACCATATTCGTGCCGCCCTCCAATTGTCCGATGGGGGAGGCCGCGGGAACCAGGCATGGGGTCATGCGCTGTTCCAGCCCCTGATCCGTCATCCGCGCCACGCCCAGAAGCTTGATGCGATACCCCATATCGCCCGCGCGGTGGATATCCTGCAGCGTGATCGATTGAATACCCTGCAGCGTGACGGTACCGAAATCCACCCGGGTGCCAAACGCGATCGAGGCCAGAAGTGCCAGTTTATGCCCCGCATCAATGCCACCGACATCCAGCGTCGGGTCAGCCTCCAGATAGCCGAGGCGATCACATTCCCTGAACAGCGCATCATAGTTCTGCCCGGTTGCCTCCATCCGGGTCAGGATATAGTTGCAGGTGCCATTCATCACCCCCATCACGCGGGTGATCCCGTTGCCTGCCAGGCCCTCGGCCAAGGTCTTGATCACCGGGATTCCACCCGCCACGGCGGCCTCAAACCGCAGTACGGCATCGGCATCCTCGGCCTGTTCGGCCAGGGCCGGGCCGTGCAGTGCCAGAAGTGCCTTGTTTGCGCTTACAACATCCTTGCCAGCTTCCAGCGCGGCCTCGGTCGCTGCTTTTGCCGGGCCGGCACTGCCACCCATCAGTTCGACAAACACATCCACATCCGCCCGCCGGGCAAGGGTGGTTGGGTCATCCTCCCACCCGTATGTGTCCAGCGGAACGCCCCGGTCCTTCCCCCGCGACCTGGCCGAAACCGCACTGATCACAATTGCCCGCCCGGTCCGCAGCTTCAGCAGGGCGGCCTGACGCTGCAGGATTTTGACAACGCCGCCCCCCACGGTCCCAAGACCGGCAATGCCAAGGCGCAGGGGATCGGACACATGGCGCGCCCGCTCCTTCATCGGCGGGCATCAAAAGCGGGGGCAGCACCTGTCAGTTTCATGGCGTGTTCCTTGTGTGTTCTGGCACGGGGGGTAGGGGGCGCGTGCGCCCCTTGGGAAGGGGGATCAGCGGCAATCGATGTGCTGCCGCACCTCACTCTCGCGCCCCCGCATCTTCCCACGGGGCGGAGCGTTGGACCAGGGCCGTGGGGGACGCGAATGGTGTTCATGCAGGCCATCCAAGTATGATTTGCCCGGCCTCGGAATGTCCGATGGCCTTGTCGAAATGGGTAACATCGGCGGCTGTCAGGTCGGCATCAGGACACAGGAGCACCGTCATCCACACCTTATGGGGGATAACCGCATAATAGCCCGTGCGCCCTTCACACCAGCAGGCAGCCCGCAATGGATAGCATTCCGCCTGACCCGGGCTGAGCTGGTCACCCGGGGCCTTCATTTCAATGCTGATCCCCAATCTGCGCTGGTCGGGTGCCTCAAGGAAGACCATCATATCAGTTTCCAACCCTCGCGCACCCTCAACGCGGCAAGTACACCGGGTGTCGCGTCCGCACCAGTAGTTGCAATAGAAGGGCTGCTTCGTCGGTTTGCGCAGATTTTCCTGTTCCTTGTGAAGCGACCGTGCACCCCGAAAGGCTTTGCCTTTCGCCGTTCCGGTGATCAGCCAGTCGCGCACAGACTGATCCTGAAAAATCGCCTTGGCCAAGGCGTCCATGTAGGGTTGGGCGCGTTCGGAATAGGCACTCATGCCTCACCCCTCGGCTGCGCCCCTGCCGCCAGTGCGGCTTTCAGGGGATGGTTCATAATGTTTTCCTTCTCTCTGCTTGGGGCCAGTATAAATCGCAACAGCCCTTGCACTTCACGTATAGCGGCATCGCATCCGCCGTGCAAGGGGTGGCCTCTGCCGGCTAAAGCGGCCTGTGCCGCAAATCCCTGGCGCGGCGGCGCAAATCCCTGGCACGGGCCTTCAGTTCTGCGTCCTCGGCTGCGGCATCGCGCGGCGGCAGGGCGTCAACTTCTGCCAGAAGCGGTCCGAGCGGCACCAGAACCGGCGGGGGGGCCTGCCGCGCGGTGGGGCTAAGGGCGGGAAGGTCCGGCACGGGATTGTCGCAGGCCGCAAGGACAAGGGGGATGACAACAACACACCAGCGCATAAAGAAGACCTAAGCCGATGGCCGGGAAAAATCCAGTGGCGGGCTGAATTAAACAGACGTTCAGGCGATGGCCCGCATTCCGCGTCCGCTATTCCGCCGGGGGAATGGCCGGCACCGCCCCCCGCCGCCTGGGGAAGGGTATCAGGCACTCCCGCTCCTCATCCCATAGCTTCAGGGTGAAACTGCGCAACGCCTCTGGCCAGCGGATCACCCGCACATCCTTATACGTCTTGCGCAGGGTCTTATGGCATTTGCGCAGGCGATAGCCGGGGATATTGGCGTTGAAATGATGAATGTCGTGATAGGCGATATTACCGGTACCCAAATCCCACCACCAGCCCAAATCAAGTGCCGAGGATCCCTGCAATGCCGCACGGGCGGGGTTCAGCCCCGGTTTGCGATCCCACCACGTATCTTCAAAATTATGCTGCAGATACACAAGGAACACCCCGATGCACCCTGCCACGCACACGGTACCCGCATAGATGATCAGCCCCGGCAGCCCCGCCAGAAACCAGATCAGCACAACCCAACCAGCGATGCCCAGATTGTGCAGGATCACCGCCCACGCCCCTACCTTGGCGGAATTCTTTGGCCAGCGATAGGCCAGAACATAGGTGAACAGCCCGCCAATGGGGATCAGGATGAACGGGTTCCGATACAGCCGATAGCCCAGCCGCGTCCAGAACCCGGCCGTGCGCCATTCCCGCAAGGTCATCGTAAAGATTTCGGTCGTGTGCCGCGCATCCAGATTGCCCAGATGGGAATGGTGTTCGTTATGGTTGAACTGCATCACCCGATAGGGTGTCAGCGTGAACACCGACAGCCCGTGGCCCGCCAGGTCATTGTGATGCTTCTGCGCAAACAGCGCGGCATGGCCGCAATCATGCTGCAGCACATAAAGCCGCACACCGGCAAAGGCGTTGATCACGATCAGAACCACCACCGGCAACGGGTTGGGCCAGGCCATCGCCGCCAGGGTGAGGGTCAGGAAATAAACGGCAAAGGTGCCAAAGTAGCTGGCCAGCGCGATCCGGTCATCACGATGAACCCAATCGCGGGTAAAGGCGCGAATTTCACGCTCAGCCTCAATCCGATAGGCGTCGGACATATAGGGGGCGGTGATGCTCATCAATCTGCCACCTTGGATGCAAAGGAACAGGGCAGCGGTGCGGCGTCCCCTGTGCGCCAGTATGCCATCGGAACACGCCAGCCGCAACCCCGATTCCCGATATGAATATCAAAGGGCTGGCGCGCCCCGTCACCATCGGCCAAGGTCACCGGATCAAAGGTTCGGATAAACCGGAAACCGCTGGCACAGTGCCTGCACTTCGGCCCGCACCCTGGCCTCTGCCTGGGCATTGCCGTCTGCGCCATGCGTTGCCAGGCCGTTGACAACCTCAACGATCCAGTCCGCGATACAGCGGAATTCTACCTGGCCAAACCCCCGCGTTGTCCCGGCAGGAGATCCCAGGCGCACGCCCGAGGTGATGGTGGGCTTTTCCGTGTCAAAGGGGATACCGTTCTTGTTCGTGGTGATATGGGCGCGGCCAAGTGCCGCCTCGGTCGCGTTGCCCTTAACGCCCTTGGGGCGCAGGTCAACCAGCATCACGTGGGTATCCGTGCCGCCTGTCACGATGTCAAGGCCGCCTTTCATCAACTGGTCGGCCATGGCTTGGGCATTCCTGATAACCTGCCCCTGATACGCCTTGAATTCCGGGCGCAGTGCCTCACCAAAGGCGGCGGCTTTCCCCGCAATCACGTGCATCAGGGGCCCCCCCTGAATGCCCGGAAAGATGGCAGAGTTCACCTTTTTCGCAATCGTTTCATCCTCGGTCAGGATCATGCCGCCACGGGGCCCGCGCAGGGTTTTATGGGTTGTCGTCGTGGCCACATGGGCGTGCGGAAATGGTGAAGGGTAATGGCCCGAGGCCACAAGCCCCGCAAAATGCGCCATATCCACCAGCAGATAGGCACCAACGCTGTCGGCGATCCTGCGCATCCTGACAAAATCGATGATCCGCGGAATGGCCGACCCCCCGGCGATGATCATCCTGGGCTGATGTTTGGCACTTAGATCCGCAACCTGATCATAGTCGATCTGCATATCCTGCCGCCGTACGCCATAGTGGATGGCGTTGAACCATTTGCCCGACTGGTTCGGTTTTGCCCCATGGGTCAGGTGGCCCCCCGCCTCCAGGCTCATGCCCAGAATCGTATCGCCTGGGCGCAGCAGTGCCAGAAACACACCCTGATTGGCCTGCGATCCGGAATTGGCCTGCACATTCGCAAAGCCCACATTGAACAGTGCCTTCGCCCGCTCAATCGCCAGGGTTTCAGCGATATCCACGAACTGACAGCCGCCATAGTAGCGCCGCCCCGGATACCCCTCGGCGTATTTGTTGGTCAGAACAGACCCCTGCGCCTCTAACACGGCGGCCGATACGATATTCTCGGATGCGATCAGCTCAATCTCATCGCGTTGGCGACCCAATTCGCCGGTGATCGCGGCGAACAGGTCAGGGTCGCGGGTATCCAGGCGCGCGGTAAAAAATCCGTTGTCACGATGCGGGGCGGTCACGGGCCAGTCTCCTTTAGTAAATCCGGTTTAGTAAATCCGGCGGGTACATCTGCGATGATTCTAGGGCATACGGCCCGATTGGAAAAGGCCAGAGTGTCCCCATCCCCTTTGGGATTGTATTTCGCGCCCCGCCGCGCAAAGGATAAATATCTACACTGCCGGAGGTCCGATGCCCGCCGCCCGCAACATCGCCGTTCTGGCCAGCGACGCACCAAACGCGCAAGAGGCACTGGGGCGGCTTGTCAATCAATATGGCCAGCACGCGCCGCAGGACGCCGACGTGATCGTCGCACTTGGCGGTGATGGTTTTATGTTGGGCACGCTCCACGCCACGCAGGCACTGGATGTGCCGGTTTATGGCATGAACCGCGGGACGGTCGGGTTTCTGATGAATGAGTATACCGAGAGGGATCTGATCACCCGCCTGAACCGCGCCGAGGAGGAAACAATCCACCCACTGCACATGACAGCCCGCACCAGCGACGGAACCACGACCGGGGCACTGGCCATCAATGAGGTCAGCCTGCTGCGCGCCGGGCCACAGGCAGCCCGGTTGCGGATTTGGGTGGATGGCAAACTGCGCCTGCCGGAACTTATCTGCGATGGTGCCCTGGTTTGTACACCGGCGGGATCCACGGCCTATAACTACTCGGCCCATGGTCCGGTTCTGCCGATTGGCTCTGACGTCCTGGCGATTACGGCGGTGGCGGCGTTTCGGCCCCGGCGCTGGCGCGGGGCATTGGTGCCGACCGGTTCGGTTGTGCGCATCGAGGTCACCGACCCGGAAAAGCGTCCCGTGATGGCCGACGCAGATTCGCGATCTGTTCAGAATGTCGTCTCGGTTGACATCCGGTCCGAACCCTCTGTGACGCATCGCATCCTGTTCAACCCCGGCCATGGCTTGGGGGAGCGGTTGAACCGTGAGCAATTTGTCTAACCCCCCGCGGCGGTGTATCGCGCTGGCCCCGGACCGTTGGATCATCTAACGTCAAACTCTCTGTTACAGGAAGGGAAATATGTCCGACGACAAGCCCGACAGTTCACGCGCCGCGGCCCTGTTTTACCACGAGCATCCAAAGCCCGGGAAACTGGAGGTGCGGGCGACCAAACCCCTCGCCAATGGCCGCGATCTCAGCCGTGCCTACTCTCCCGGCGTGGCCGAAGCCTGCATCAGGATCAGGCAGAATCCGGCGGATGCGGCGCGCTATACCGCGCGGGGTAACCTGGTCGCGGTCATCTCGAACGGCACGGCAGTTCTGGGCCTGGGCAATATCGGCCCGCTCGCCGCCAAACCGGTGATGGAGGGCAAAGCAGTCCTGTTCAAGAAGTTCGCCAATATCGACTGTTTTGATATCGAACTGGATGAGCAGGATCCTGAAAAACTGGCCGCAATTGTTTGTGCCATGGAACCCGCATTCGGCGCGATCAATCTAGAGGATATCAAGGCCCCGGATTGCTTCACGGTTGAGCGTATCTGTCGCGAGCGGATGAACATCCCCGTGTTCCACGATGACCAGCACGGCACCGCCATCGTGGTCGGCGCGGCGGCAACGAACGCTTTACGGATCGTGGCCAAGCGTTTTGAGGACATCAAGGTCGTCTCTACCGGTGGCGGTGCGGCAGGCATTGCCTGCCTCAACATGCTTCTGAAACTGGGCGTAAAGCGCAGGAATATCTTTCTCTGCGACCTTGCCGGGCTGGTTTATAAAGGCCGAACCAAACAGATGACACCGCAAAAGGCCGACTATGCCCAAGGCACCACCCCGCGCCGCCTTGATGAGGTGATCGAAGGGGCGGATGTGTTTCTGGGGTTGTCGGGCCCCGGGGTTCTGACCCGAACGATGGTGGCCCGGATGGCCACCCGCCCGATCATTTTCGCCCTGGCCAACCCCACGCCCGAAATCCTGCCCGGGGAGGTACGCACAGTCGCCCCCGATGCTGTCATCGCGACAGGGCGCAGCGATTTCCCCAATCAGGTAAACAACGTCCTGTGTTTTCCCTTTATCTTTCGCGGTGCGCTGGATGTGGGCGCGACCGAGATCAACGATGCCATGCAACTGGCCTGCATTGACGGGATCGCCGCGATGGCACGGGCAACCACAAGTGCCGAGGCCGCCGCGATTTACCGCGGTGAGCAGCTGACCTTTGGCCCCGACTATCTGATCCCCAAGCCCTTTGACCCGCGCCTTATGGGTGTGGTGGCAGGTGCCGTGGCCAAGGCCGCGATGGACAGCGGTGTGGCCACCCGGCCCCTGGCCGATCTGGGTGCCTACCGCGCCCGGTTAAACCAGTCGGTCTTTCGCTCGGCACTTATCATGCGCCCGGTCTTTGAGGCCGCCGCCCAGACCGCCCGCCGCATCGTCTTTGCCGAGGGTGAGGACGAGCGCGTGCTGCGCGCGGCGCAGGCCGTGCTGGAAGAGACGACCGAAACCCCGATTCTGATCGGCCGGCCCGAAGTGATCGAGGTACGGGCCGAGCGGATTGGCCTGAACATCCGCCCGTCACGGGATTTTGAACTGGTGAACCCGGAAAATGATCCGCGCTATCGCGATTATTGGGGTACCTATCACAAGGTGATGCAGCGCCGGGGCGTCACGCCGGATCTGGCGCGCGCGATCATGCGCACCAATACAACCGCCATCGGTGCGGTTATGGTCTACAGGGGGGAGGCCGACAGCCTGATCTGCGGCACCTTCGGGCAATTCCTCTGGCATTTGAATTATATTCAGGATTTGCTGGCAACTGATACGCTGCATCCCGTGGGTGCGCTTAGCCTGATGATCCTCGAGGATGGCCCGCTGTTCGTGGCCGATACCCAAATCCACGCGCAGCCGACGCCGGAACAGATCGCCGAAACCGTGGCAGGCACAGCCCGCCATATCCGCCGCTTCGGTGTAGAGCCGCAAATCGCCCTTTGTTCCGGCAGCCAGTTCGGCAATCTTGACAGTGACAGCGGCCGGCGGATGCGGGCGGCCCTGGCCCTCCTGGATGCGCAGGATGTTGACTTCGCCTATGAGGGCGAAATGCACATCGACAGCGCACTTGATCCGGAATTGCGCACCCGCGTCTTTCCCAATGCCCGCCTGACTGGCGCAGCCAACGCGCTGATCTTCGCCAATACCGATGCCGCAGGTGCCGCGCGCAACATCCTTAAGATGAAGGCGAACGGGCTGGAGGTGGGGCCGATCCTGATGGGCATGGGCAACCGCGCCCATATCGTGACCCCCTCCATCACCGCCCGCGGGCTGCTCAACATGTCCGCCATCGCAGGCACACCAGTTGCGCAATATGGCTAGGCAATGGGTGCGGTGCGGACAGGGTATCCGTGCCCGAAGTGTTGTTCCCCGTTCTGCACCTCGGCCTGGCCCTCAGGTACTCTTGCCAGAAGTGCCTTAATCTTCTTTCAATTCTTCCTGGTCACAGCGATCAGGCTGGCTTTGGTCGTGGCGGCGGGCATGGCGAATCTTCATTCCGGCCACAGGTTCGAGCCCCCTTGTCTGGCCCCGGGTTCCATTTACCGCCCTGCGTTGGAATTGCGGCATACTTGACTCACCGGCCCCCGGCCCGCATGTCTGACGAAAGCGACAAGGATATGCCCCCCCATGTTCATCCAGACCGAATCAACCCCGAACCCCGCAACCCTGAAATTCCTGCCTGGCCATGCTGTGCTGGACACGGGCACGGCCGATTTTCCAACCGTTGAGGCCGCTGGCACCTCACCTTTGGCACAGCGTATCTTTGCAGTCGAAGGCGTCTCCGCCGTGTTCTTCGGTACCGATTTCGTGACCGTCACCAAAGCTGACCCGGTGGAGTGGGACCATGTCAAACCCGCAATCCTGGGTGCGATCATGGAACATTTCCAATCCGGTGCTCCGGTGATGGAAGGTGAGGCACCCCCCCCCGGCGGCCATGCAGAACACGACGGTGAGGACGCCGGGATCGTCAGCCAGATCAAGGAGTTGCTGGACACCCGTGTGCGCCCGGCCGTGGCCCAGGATGGCGGTGATATCACCTTTCACGGTTTTGATCGCGGTGTCGTCTACCTGCATATGCAGGGGGCCTGCGCGGGCTGCCCCTCATCCACGCTGACGCTGAAGATGGGCATTGAAAACCTTCTGCGCCACTACATCCCCGAAGTGTCAGAGGTGCGACCAGTTGCCGTCTGACCCCCTGATCCTTGGCTTTGACACATCGAGTGCGCAGTGTGCTGTGGCCTTGATGTGCGGAAAGCGTGTGATGGCCGGGATGTATGAGGAGATGGACAAGGGTCAGGCCGAGCGGCTGATGCCGATGGTCAAGAAGGTCATGGCCCAGGGCGGTACCCCCCTGACGAACTTGGATGCCATTGCCGTCGGGATCGGGCCGGGAAATTTTACTGGCATTCGGATCTCGGTTGCAGCGGCGCGTGGCCTGGCACTGGCCCTTGGCATTCCCGCAATTGGCGTTTCTTCCTTTGAGGTGATGCGTGGGGTGGACAGTCGCCGTGCCCCGGCGCGGCAGATGGTTTCCCTGCCCGGCCCGCGCGGCGGTCTCTACATTCAGCTTTTTGAAGACGGGCGTGAGGCGGCGGAACCTGCCTTTGTACAGAATTTGTCAAGTGCTGACTGGTCAGCCCTCGGGGGTGATAGCAGCGCAGAGGTGTTGGGATACTCTGCCGGAAAGATCAGTGCACTTCGCCCTCCTTCATGTAAGAGTACCAGACATGCCACCTCTGACGCCACGCTGCCCCGGGGCGGGTTTGCCGTAACGCTTGCCCGGATCGCTGCGGATAAACTGGTAGGGAGGCCCCCCCTGCCGCGGCCGGCCCCGCTTTATGTTCGGCCCGCCGATGCCGCCCCTTTCAGAGAGTCGGAACCAATTCTGCTGTCATGACGCCCGATGTGTAGCTGGCCCGCACTTTGGGCAGGAGCCGCAGGGAGGCAAGCCCACCCGGTTGCGGCGGGGGCAGATTTGGGTGCCATTGTAACGCGCCACGGCTGGACGCGGCGATGTGCCGGGATGATGGGAACGGCTTACCTACCCTGCCGAGGTGCGCGGTCAGATGGCAGCTTTGCGGCTTTCATCCAGGTAAATCTTGCGCAACCGCGTGGCAATTGGGCCGGGTATGCCCCGGCCGATCCGCTGCCCATCAAGCGAGACAACCGGCACCACGAAACTGGAGGCCGAGGTGATGAACGCCTCATCTGCCGCCATCGCCTCGGCGATGGTAAAGGGACGCTCATCCACCGTCATCTGTGCCTCTTTGGCCAGGCGCAGCACGGCGGCACGGGTGATGCCGTGCAGAATTTCCGTGCCCAGATTGCGGGTGATGATGGTGCTACCCTTCACAATATAGGCGTTGTTTGAGGTACCCTCGGTCACAGTTCCCTCTTCCACCATCCAGGCGTCATCCGCCCCAGCGGCTTTGGCCATCATCTTGCCCATAGAGGGGTAAAGCAGCTGCACCGTCTTGATATCGCGCCGCCCCCAGCGTTGATCCCTGATCGATATGACAGAGATGCCACTGGCCGCAGCGGGGCTGTCGGCCAGTCCTGGTTTCGCCTGTGTAAAAAGCACGATGGTCGGCGGGGTCTCCGGGGCCGGATAGGCAAAATCCCGATCCGCCACACCGCGCGTAACCTGCAGATAGACAAGGCCATCCTCGATTCTGTTCCGGGCAATCAGCTCCCGATGGATTTTCAGTAACTCCCCCCGGGGGGCGGGGCTGGCCATCTCCAACTCGGCCAGGGATCGCGCCAGCCGTTTGGCATGCCCTTCAAAATCAATGAGTTTGCCGCCCAGCACGCTGGTGACCTCATAAATCCCGTCGGCAAACAGGAAGCCCCGGTCAAAGACAGAGATTTTCGCTTCCTCTTCGGGCAGGTAGTCTCCGTTGACGTAAA
Source organism: Paracoccaceae bacterium (assembly GCA_014323785.1). Taxonomy (GTDB): domain Bacteria; phylum Pseudomonadota; class Alphaproteobacteria; order Rhodobacterales; family Rhodobacteraceae; genus Rhodophyticola. The sequence goes on from JACONJ010000050.1 coordinate 148,705, forward strand.
CCGTGCGGGTCATGGTGATCTATCCCCAAAGCTCGGGTTGCGGCGGATGCACCCCGGCCTTGTCGAACCTTAGCGGGGGCGCACGATCTTCGGACAGAAGCAACGGGCCGTCAAGGTCGGTTATCGCCGCACCCTGCGCCACCAGAACCGCGGGGGCCATCGCAAGAGAGGTGCCGACCATGCACCCCACCATGATCTGATACCCCTCGGCGCACGCCGCAGCCTTCAGTGCCAAGGCTTCGGTCAGCCCTCCGGTCTTGTCAAGCTTGATGTTGACCATGTCATATTTGTCCTTCAGCCTCGGCAGGCTGGCGCGGTCGTGACAGCTTTCATCGGCACAGACTGGCAGGGGTCGCCCGATTTCCTTTAGAAGATCGTCCTTTTCGGCTGGCAAGGGCTGTTCCACCAAGGCCACACCAAGCCGCTGCAGATGCGGGGCCAGATCGGTATAGATTTCCGCCGTCCACCCTTCATTGGCGTCCACGATGATCCGGGCCTTGGGTGCGCCTGTGCGCACGGCCTCCAGTCTCGGCATATCGTCGGGGGTGCCCAGTTTGATCTTCAGGAGTGGCCGATGGGCATGGCGGGCAGCAGCGGCCTGCATCGCCTCGGGGCTGTCAAGCGACAGGGTGAAGGCTGTTACCTGTGGGCGCGGGGCGGGCATCCCGGTCAGTTTCCACACTGGCACACCTGTCATTTTGGCCTGAATATCCCACAAGGCACAGTCAACGGCATTGCGGGCTGCCCCGGGTGGCAGCGCATGTTGCAGGTTCTGGCGGCTGATCCCTTCGGGCAGGCCAGAAATCTGCGCACAGACGCTGTCCGCACTTTCGCCGTAGCGCGCATAGGGTACGCACTCCCCTTGGCCTACCCGTCCGTCACGAAAGGTGCGCGCGGTCACCACCTCTGCCTCGGCCCGGGCCCCGCGGGCGATGCGAAACACCTTGGCCAGGGCGAAGCGGTCGACGGTGGTCGATATCATATCCCGTCCAGCGCGTCACAAAGCCGTGCTGCCCCCTGCCGGACCGGGTCCACCACGGGCAGGCCCATCCGCGCCTCGGTTGCTTTCAGATAAGACATCGCCTCATCCTCTTCCATTGTGGCGGTGTTGATCGAAACCCCGACAACCCTGGCCTTTGGGTTGGAAATCCGCGCCAGCGGTAAAACGGTATCACGCAATGCCTCCAAGCCGGGCAGATCATACCCCGGCAGCCCGCGCATGTGGGTGCGCGTCGGCTCATGGCCAAGGATCAGCGCATCCGGTTGCCCGCCATGGATCAGTGCCATGGTTACGCCGGAATAGGAGACGTGGAATAAACTGCCCTGGCCTTCGATCATGTCCCAATGGTCCTCATCGGCATCTGGTGTCAGCCATTCCACCGCACCGGCCATGAAATCGGCCACGACGGCATCAAGCGGCACACCCTCTCCGCTGATCAGGATACCGGTTTGCCCGGTGGCGCAAAACCGCGATTTTCGGCCCCGCCGCACCATCTCGGCATCCATCGCCAGGGCGGTGTACATCTTGCCCACCGAACAATCGGTGCCGACGGCCAAACACCGCTTGCCCCGCCGCGGGAGGCCGTTGGCAATGGAATAGTTCCCCCCGGGCACGCGGACATCATGCAGCGTCCGGGCGGTGGCCTGGGCCATTGCGGTCAGGTCTGGTTCATCCCGCAGCAGGTTGTGAAGGCCCGAGGCCAGATCGAGCCCTTCCTCCAGCGCCATAACCAAAACCTTCTTCCACTCCCGGGAAATCACGCCGCCACGGTTGGCCACGCCGATCACAAGGGTCTTTGCCCCCGCTGCCCTGGCCTCGGCCAGGCCAAGGTCCGGCAGGCCCACATCGGCCTTGCAGCCCGGTAGGCGAAACTGGCCCACGCAATGTTCCGGTCGCCAGTCGCGTATGCCCCGGGCCACCTTCGCGGCGAGCTGATCGGGCGCATCGCCCAGAAACAGAAGATAAGGGGTCTGGATCATCGTGCGGCCTTCCACCTTGGGGGGTAACATGCACTGCATAGGGCAGGACCGTTGGAGAGAGATACCAAAGTGTCCAGTCTAAACCGTCCCTTTCGGGAAATTATGGCGCAAATCCGTATGATCGCCAAAGGATTGTGCAGATATGCCACAACGCACAACAGAACCTGCCGAATCAACCACACCCCCCAAGAGTATCCGGCCACGCGACAAAAGGACAGGAGCGATGCAGACACCGCTTTCAGAGGCCGAAGAAAGAACCCGAATCTGCCCTGATCAGGGGCCTGGGTGCTGCATGGCCAGTGCTACAGGGGAAGCTTGCCATCAAGGAAGTCCTGTGCGCATTGATAGTGCCAATTCGTCCTGCGGCTGGTTTCAAACTTTCGCAACTCGCAGCCTGGTGCCTCGGGTGGCCTTTGGGAATTGTAAAACACTGTCCGTTTCCCCTGATACCGCCCGGTCAGGCGGCAGAACAGGGGCAGGTAGTCCTTGCCGCCAAAAAACACCAATGGCTGGTCGCCCTCTGAATCCAGGGCGCAAATATCCTGATAGTGCGCGGATTTCTGCCGGTGCTTAAAACGGCGCGGCCTGCGTTGAAAACGTGATGTCATATGCGGGCGTCAGAAAATCAGCGCGGATCAATCCCCACCCGGCCGACAGGATGAACAGGTCGGATGCCGGCAAGGCGACGGCGAGGGCACCATAGATTGGCGGGCGATAAAGGTCGATGGCCCGGCGCAGCCCCAGAGGGTTGGCCCCCGTCTGATTGTAACGCAGCAGTTTGTCCCGCCAGGTCATGCCGTCGGACACATCATCCGGCCGCGCATAAAATACCCCGTCCTTTGGTGCGCATTTCGGCTGGGCAACAAACTGCACGGGGCGACCATCCTCTTCTTTCAGGGAGCACGCATCCGCAAACTTTGACCCGGCGCATTGAATGACAACTATCATCGTGAATCTCCTTGCCTCATGGACAATTCATCTCATCACATCCGACACGTCGGGGTCAAGAACTTCACCCGTATGGGTGCTGTTTCACAAGCATGACGCCTAAGCCTTTAGATATTTTCCGTGTCGTCCCAGCCAGTCTGATAATGGCGGATCAATTGACGGTTTGCCAGAATGACCAGCAAGGCAATCACTCCGCCCTCGATCATGTCCCTGTCGCTATCAGGTTCGGGCACATCATCAACCCCAAGCCATAGAAAAGGCATGGCACCGATTTCGGAGCTGACGTGCTGTTCCATAGGTAATTCGGCTGCGCAGATTTATTTTGGAGTCATGCCGCACGAGGTATCCCAAAACTGACAGGACACCCAATCACGAGCGACCAGCACCGTACCGACCAGAGGGCGGAAGACAGACGCCCGGTGATTGCCGCCAACGGAACGGTCTGTGCCATGATGCTGGGACAGATGGCCCCATAACGCGGTCCGGCCTCTTCCCTCAAATCGTAAGTGTCGACCCGCACAACACAGGCACCTGTGCCCGAACCGCCGCGCTTCTCGCCAGGTTCAAAGAAGAAACAGACACTAATGGCAGGCCATTCATTATGACCTCTTGATATGACAAGATTACACAACCTTCGTGCCTGCAAGAAATCTTTTCCAAAATATCGTAGAAACGTTTCAGTCTTTCCTCGCGTTATCTCATGGGTGTTCTCATAGGTAGAATCGTCTTGATGCCCCACCGATGGACGTTCCCTCCCTGTCTCTGTGCGCCAGTCGCGTTACTCCCGCGCCCCTGCCGCTCGCAATGCCTGCGCTGTTCCTAGCTGTAATAGCATATTCGCATAGCGAAGCGGAGTGAAACCTGTGTTGTCCCGCGCATTGATGTCTGCACCTGCCCAAACCAATATCCATAGGGGGCCAGTATTGCCAAGTCCTGCCGCCAGATGAAGCGGCGTTCCGCCGTCTTTATCCCGCGCGTTGATGTCCGCACCTCTTAGGATTAGCGTCCGCACTGTCTCAGTACTGTCACTCACCACCGCCCAATGAAGTGGCGTCAGGCCATCTTCGTCCCGCGCCTCGATGTCCGCCCCTGCGTCGATCCAGGTCCGCACATTTTCGGCGTTGCCTAAGATTGCCGCCCCGCGAAGCCCTGCCCCGGTGTCGGAGATGCATCCCACCAGCATAAATGCCGCCAACGCAGCTTTGATCAGGTGTTTCATCGGGTATTCTCCTATTCCCGTCTTTTCTGCTTGGCGATCCATGGCACGACATCGCCCAGGCTGCAAGCGGCACCAGTATCTCCCTCCCCCTCAACCCGATCCTCCATTGGTGCGAATCTCAAGGGCAGGGGGCCTTGCGGAACGCGTGAAATCGGGCTTCAACAGCCCCATGGGCGCAGGGCTGACACACCGGGATCACGGCGGCGGGATCGATGCGGCGGTTGCGCGCTATGGTGGCCAGCGTGCGGACTGGCTTGACCTGTCCACTGGCATCAACCCTGTACCCTATCCCGTGGGTGATATCCCGCCAGAGGCGTGGACGGCCCTGCCGGACAGTGCCGCGATGGAGGCCCTGCTGGCGGCCGCCCGCCAGTTCTGGGGCGTGCCCCGAAAGGTCGCCATCCTTGCCGCCCCCGGTGCCTCCAGTTTGATTGCCCGGCTGCCGCAAACCCTCGGCGGTCCCTCATCCTGCATGATCCAGCCCCATGGTTACAACGAATGGGTCGCCGCCTTTGGGCATTATGGGTGGACGATCACGCAGCATGACCTCTTACGCAGCGTGGAGATTTGGGTGCATCCGAATAACCCCGATGGGGTCTGTGCGCCGGGTGTGCCGATGGACGATCCCGATTCCTCCCCCGCCGCGCCGCGCATCATCTACGATGAAAGTTTCTGCGATACAGTACCAAGGGAAAGCCATATTGCCCTGACCTGCAACAGGCGCGTTTTTATTGTCAAGAGTTTCGGCAAGTTCTGGGGCCTTGCGGGGCTGCGGCTGGGTTTTCTGATCGGCGATCCCGCCGTGCTAGGGGATGTGGCAGAGGCTTTGGGCCCCTGGCCCGTACCCGGACCGGCGATTGCCATCGGAACCCGTGCGCTTTCTGACCCCGACTGGGCCAAAGCCACGCGGGTGCGCCTGGTGCATGATGCTGCGCGCCTTGATGCCATCGTGCCCCGGTATCACGGGGCGGTCCTTGGAACGTCGCTTTTTCGGCTTTACACGTATCGGTCGCAAACGCTGCGCGATGCCCTTTTCAAGCATCTTGCCCGTCACCGCATCCTGACCCGTGTCTTCCCCTATTCGACAACCTGGATGCGGATCGGCCTGCCAGCCCCGCATCAATGGGGGCGGGTTGCGGCCGCGATGGCAGCCTTTGAGCCATGACGCTTGTTTTCGCGCTGATCCTGGATGCGGTATGTGGTGAGCCGCGCTGGCTCTGGTCCCGCGCCCCGCATCCTGCCGTGCTGATGGGGCGTGCGGTTGGGTGGTGCGACCGGCGGTTCAACGCAGGCCGCGCCCGGCGCGTGAAGGGTGGCCTGACTATCGCGTCCCTCGGTGGTCTTGGTTTCGGTATTGGTTGGCTGATCGAGGTACTACCTCCGGGATGGCTCTGGTCAACCCTTCTGGCGGCGATCCTGCTGGCGCAGCGCAGCCTGGTGGCGCATGTGCAGGCAGTAGCTGATGCTCTTCGCTACGGCGTGGTCCCTGGCCGTAAAGCCGTTGCGATGATCGTCGGGCGTGATACTGAACAGATGAGTGAGGCCGAGATCGCCCGTGCGGCCATTGAAAGCGCGGCAGAGAACCTCTCGGACGGGGTAGTCGCGCCTGCCTTCTGGTACCTGCTGCTTGGGCTGCCGGGCATAGTCTTATACAAGGTTACAAACACCGCCGACAGCATGATCGGCCACCGCACCCCCCGGCATGCGGCATTCGGATGGGCGGCAGCGCGGCTTGATGATGTGCTGAACTGGGTGCCGGCCAGGTTGACCGCTATTCTGATCGCTGCCGCATCCGCAACACCAACGGCCTGGCGTGTCGCGTGCCGCGATGCCAATCTTCATCGCTCGCCGAATGCGGGCTGGCCAGAGGCGGCGATGGCCGCAGCACTCAACACGGCACTTTCCGGACCGCGTAACTATGGCGGTAGCCCGACTCCGATGCCGCTTGTTTACCCCGAAGGTCGCCGGTGCCCCGGTGTCTCAGAGATCGAGGTAGCCATCGCCATCCTCTGGCGCAGTTGGGTGCTGCTTGTCCTCCTGGCCCTTGTCTGCGCCGCGCCTCGATAATTCCCGAACGGGTATACAGGCGGGCGGTGCACCCCCGCGATAATGGCTCTTCCCTTTTGCGTGGCAATGATAAACTCTACAGCATAAAGGGTAGTAATACCTTGGACGACGGCGCGGGCAAGGTTCTCTTCATCTTCAAGGAAGATAACGACCATGACCCGGTCAAAGACTTCAAGATCGGCGAGGACAAACTCAGTCTGAACGAGATTGCAGGTGTCGAAGGATATAAATATCTAACCATCACCAACAACGATGAAGGTAACGCCGTCATCATTTGGAACACGAATGACAGCATCATGCTGGAGGGGTATATCCCGGGCGAAACTCACCAAGGATGATTTCCTGTTCGGCTAGACTGGCCCAAGGGTTGACGGCCAACCAGGGCAAAAACCGCAAAACGAAGCAAAGTGCCACCACCAAGGTGGTCTTTCGTCTATCCAAGATCAGCAGGCAAGGGCCCGGAACAAGGCCGGATTCAAAACCGTCGGTCGTTTTGCCCGGTGCTTTTTTTGAATCCAATGCGGGGCCATTAGAAGGTTTCGCGTCAACATTATCGCTTCTGGACAGCTGGGATGCGATGGGCTAGCCCGAAACTATGGTTGAAATCTTCCTTAAGACCCTGCCATTTTTCGCGCTGATTGGTCTGGGGTATCAGGCCGGGCGCACGGGATTCTTCACGGCCGAGGCGACAGCCTATCTGACCAAATTCGTGTTCTATTTCGCGCTCTCGGCCATGCTGTTCCGCTTCGCCGCCAACCTCTCGCTCTTCGAAGTCTTCGATTGGTGGTTTGTTGCCGCCTATCTTTGGGGCTGCCTCCTTGTCTATCTGATCGCAACTGCCGTAGCCTTTTTCCGCAGGCGCGGGGTCGATGAAGCGGCGGTGGAAGCACAATGTGCCGTGATCGGCAATACCGGCTTTCTGGGTGTGCCGATGCTGGTGGTTCTGATGGGGGAAGCCGCCGCCGGACCGGTGCTGATGATGCTGGCACTGGACCTGGTCGTGTTCTCCAGTCTGATCGTCATCCTGATCACTGGCAGCCGTGATGGGCGTATGTCCCTGAATCTTCTGAAGACGGTGGGCTTGGGGCTTTTGAAAAATCCGATGATCGTGTCGATCACCCTGGGGCTTGTATGGTCGGCCTTTACCCTGCCGATCCCGGATGTGGCTAACGAGTTTCTGGGGATTCTGGGTGCGGCGGCAACGCCGGGTGCACTCTTTGCGATCGGTGCGTCGCTTGCTGGCAAATCGGCCGAGCGGCTTTCGGTGGCCGGGTGGCTGACGTTCTGCAAACTGGTGCTGCATCCCGCGGCTGTCGCCTTTGCCGCGCTGGTGCTGTTTCCGGTTTCCACGTTTGATGCCGCCGTGATGATCGCTGCCGCCGCTCTGCCGGTGGCGGGCAATGTCTACATTCTGGCGCAGCATTACGGCGTTGCGCCGCATCGCGTCTCGGCCTCGATTCTGATCTCTACGGTGCTCAGCATCGTGACCATTTCGCTTGTGATCGCCTGGGTCAATCGGATGGCGGGGATCGCCCCGCTCTCGTAGCACTGTCAGTTGTGCCGCCTTTGATTCGATGCAATGGAATTGAACAGATGCTGTTTGCGCTTCTGCTGATGATAACTCTGGCTTTATTCCAAAGATGATGGACGTTTCTGGCCCCGATATCACCGCAGACGACACTTGCGGCGCGGCCAGCGGGCAAAGCCTGATCGGCCACCATCGGGATTTTCTGGTTGCTGCTCCCTTTTCTGAGAACATAGATCATCGACCCTGACTCTGCTGTCACGATGGGCTATCTGGTGTCATGATGGGCTATCTGGACAACTGGCTGAGCGTCATTATCGGTTTGGATGATTCGGATCAGCCAAGTTGAACGCGAATGACTTGCGCTACCCCTTGATTCGCCTTATGTCGTGGCTTGACAACGGCGCATCGGGGGCCATACCCGATGTCCCACCGGGAAAGACCGACGGGCCGCGGGCCTGTTTTTTGTGCTTGGACATCCATGAGCGATCTTATCGCCAAAACCCTGATCGACCGCCGTATCGCAGAGATCATGGCCCCTGTCATCGAAGGCATGGGGTTTGAACTGGTGCGCGTCCGCCTGATGGGCGGGCGGACGCAAACCTTGCAGATCATGGCCGAACGGCCCGATGGTGGAATCGACGTAAACGAATGCGCCGAAATCTCCGCTGCTGTCAGTGCCATTTTGGATGTCGAGAACCCGCTGAAAAATACCTATACCCTGGAAGTCTCTAGCCCCGGGATTGACCGCCCTCTGACCCGGCTGAAAGACTTCGAGACCTTCAAAGGCTATGAGGTCAAGCTGGAGACGACCGACATAATCGACGGGCACCGGTGCTTCAGGGGCGTCTTGGCGGGTATTGAGGGCGAAGACATCATGCTGAACATTGCAAAAGGCACCATAGATGCTGAACATTGCAAAAGGCACCATAGGGTTGCATTTTAACTGCCTGAGCAATGCCAAGCTGGTACTGACTGACGATCTAGTCACCGAAATGCTTCGGCAGCGTAAAGTTGCGAGCTTGGTGGATGAAACCAGATTCGACATAATCGAGGAAGAGCCAGAACAGGCGGAGGATTAAAACCATGGCAATCACATCTGCAAACCAGCTGGAGCTGTTGCAAACCGCCGAGGCCGTCGCACAGGAAAAGATGATTGATTCCGAACTGGTGGTTGAGGCGATGGAAGAGAGCCTTGCCCGGGCAGCAAAATCGCGCTACGGGTCCGGCCTTGATATCCGCGTATCCATCGACCGCAAGACTGGCAAGGCAGATTTCACACGCGTCCGCACCGTGGTGGAAGATGACGCCGTCGAGAATGATAAGGCCGAGCTGACCGTCAAGCAGGCTAGGCCCTACAAGGCTGACGCGGTTGTTGGTGATGTGCTGATCGATAAGGTACCACCGGTGGAAATGGGCCGGATCGCCGCACAATCAGCCAAGCAGGTGATCCTGCAAAGGGTCCGCGCGGCCGAGCGCGAGCGGCAATATGAAGAGTTCAAGGATCGCGCGGGCACGATCATCAATGGCGTCGTCATACGCGAAGAATACGGCAATGTGATCGTCGATATCGGCCGCGGAGAGGGCGTGTTGCGCAGGAATGAGAAAATCGGCCGCGAAAGCTATCGCCCGAATGACCGTATCCGCTGCTATATCAGGGACGTCCGCAGCGAAATTCGGGGGCCACAGATTTTCCTGTCGCGCACAGTACCGGAATTTATGGCGGAATTGTTCAGGATGGAAGTGCCCGAGATTTACGAAGGCATCATTGAGATCAAGGCCGTTGCGCGTGATCCGGGCAGCCGCGCCAAAATCGCGGTGATCTCCCATGACAACATGATAGATCCTGTCGGGGCTTGTGTCGGGATGCGCGGCAGCCGGGTGCAGGCGGTCGTGAACGAGCTTCAGGGCGAAAAAATCGACATCATTCCCTGGAACGAGGATGCGCCCACCTTTCTGGTAAATGCGCTACAACCCGCCGAGGTCACCAAGGTTGTCCTGGATGAAGAAGCTGAGCGGATCGATGTTGTTGTGCCCGATGAGCAACTGAGCTTGGCTATTGGCCGCCGGGGCCAGAATGTGCGCCTTGCTTCGCAACTGACGGGGCTCGACATTGACATCCTAACCGAAGAGGAAGAGAGTACCCGCCGTCAGGCCGAGTTTGCCGAACATACACAGCTTTTCATGGAAAAGCTGGATCTTGATGAGTTTTTTGCGCAGCTCTTGGTCTCTGAAGGTTTCACCTCGCTGGAAGAGGTTGCCTATGTTGACCAGGATGAGCTGTTGGTGATCGACAGCATCGATGAGGTCACCGCCGCCGAGCTTCAGGCCCGTGCGCAAGATGAAATCGCCGAACAGAACCGCAAGGCACTGGAACGCGCCAAAGAGCTGGGTGTTGAAGAAAGCCTTATTGATTTTGAGAAGCTGACACCCCAGATGCTGGAGGTGATGGCCCAGGATGGGGTAAAAACCTTGGAGGACTTCGCTACCTGTGCCGATTGGGAACTGGCTGGCGGCTGGACCACAGTGGATGGTGAGCGCGTCAAAGATGACGGTCTTTTGGAAAAATTCGACGTCAGCTTGGAAGAGGCGCAGAACATGGTAATGACCGCACGCCTGCAACTTGGCTGGGTAACCATCGAAGAGCTAGAGGCCCGCGCCGCAGCAGCCGAAACCGGTGAAGGCACAACCGAGGAGACCGGGGTCTGATCATGAGCCCTCAAGAGTTCTCCCGATGACGCGGGGCGGTCGATCAAAATCGCATGATACGCCGAAACGGAGCTGCATCGCCACGGGTAAAACCGGGCCGAAGGCAGGGTTGATCCGCTTCGTTGCGGATCCTGAGGGCCGGATTGTACCAGATTTGCTTGAACGGCTACCAGGGCGCGGGTGCTGGGTCAATGCTGATAAATCTGCGCTGGAACTGGCGGTGAAGAAACGGTTATTTTCGCGCGGGGCAAAGAGGCAGGTTATGGTGCCAGGGGATTTGCTGACGCAAGTTGAACAGGGTCTGGTTAGCCGTGTCACCGACCTGATCGCGCTTTGCCGCAAGGCCGGGTGCGCAGTTGCCGGATTTGAGAAAGTAAAATCCTGGCTTGCAGAAGGCCGGGCAGTGGTGCTGCTGCAGGCAGCTGACGGGTCGGTGCGCGGGAAATCAAGGCTTTGGCCCCCTGAGGGCGGGCGATTCTTCGGCTGTTTGACAGCAGCTGAGCTCGGCTTGGCATTTGGGCGTCAAAATGTGGTACATGGTGCGCTTCGCTCTGGCGGACTCACCCCCCGTGTTGTAGAGGAGGTCGCAAGGCTGCAGGCTGTGCGGAATGCAAACGGCGGATATGCCGTTGGGAAGGACAAGACGGACGCATGAGCGATCAAGACGGGAAAAAGCCGCTGGGCTTGTCGGGTGGTGCCCGAAGCGGGCGCGTGAACCAGAGCTTTTCGCGCGGGCGCACCAAAAGCGTGGTGGTGGAAACCAAGCGCAAACGGGTGAAATCCCCTAAGCCGGGAACATCGGCTGCCGCACAGGCCAAGGGCAACACACGCCCCAAGAACGTCTCTGACAGTGAGATGGAGCGCCGCCTGCGCGCATTGCAGGCTGCCAAAGCGCGTGAGGTCGAGGATGCCAGGCGCCGTGAGCACGAAGAGGAAGAACAAGAACGCGCACGCAGGCGCGCCGAGATTGAAGCGAAGGAACGCGAAGAGGCACTAAAGGCCCTGGCCGAGGAAGACGCCCGCCGCAAGGAACAAGAGGCCGTGCGCAGGTCGGCACTCAAAAAAGTTGCCGCTGTTGCCGCTGATCCCGACACCCCCACAACGCAACGTGGTACCGGCAAGGTCGCTGCCACACCCACACGCCGTGAAGCACAGCGCGAAAACCGCCGCGCACGTCCAGGCCGCAATGACAGGGGCGATGGTCGCCGTTCGGGCAAACTAACCCTGAACCAGGTACTGGCAGGCGGCGAGGGTGGGCACCAGCGCTCTATAGCCGCGATGAAGCGCAAGCAGGAACGCGCGCGCCAGAAGGCCATAGGCGGTCGGGCTGAGCGCGAAAAGATCACCCGCGATGTGCAGGTGCCGGAGACAATCATCGTCTCTGAACTGGCAAACCGAATGGCTGAGCGCGTGGCCGATGTAGTCAAGGCACTGATACAAAACGGTCTGATGGTTACGCAGAACCAGACGATTGACGCGGATACGGCGGAATTGATCATTCAAGAGTTTGGCCACAACGTTGTCCGCGTGTCCGACGCCGACGTCGAAGACGTCATCGACACAGTCAGGGATAAGACCAAGGATCTGGAGCCGCGCCCCCCTGTAATTACTGTTATGGGTCATGTAGATCACGGCAAAACATCGCTTCTCGACGCAATCCGTAACACCAAGGTGGTGGCCGGGGAAGCCGGAGGCATTACCCAGCATATCGGTGCCTATCAGGTAAAAACCGATAACGGGCAGCTTTTGAGCTTCCTTGATACGCCAGGCCACGCGGCATTTACCTCGATGCGCGCCCGTGGTGCGCAGGTGACCGATATCGTGGTGCTGGTGGTTGCCGCCGATGATGCGGTGATGCCGCAAACGGTGGAGGCGATTGCCCACGCCAAGGCAGCTGAGGTTCCGATGATTGTGGCGATCAACAAGATCGACAAACCCGAGGCCAACCCGGACAAGGTACGTACCGATCTGCTTCGGCATGAGGTGGTCGTTGAAAAGAAGTCAGGCGGGATTCAGGATGTCGAAGTGTCCGCGATCAGCGGGCAAGGTCTGGACGGGCTGCTTGAAGCCATCGCGCTTCAAGCAGAACTCCTGGAACTGAAAGCCAACCCTAACCGCACCGCGCAAGGGGCCGTGATCGAGGCACGGCTGGATGTTGGCCGCGGTCCTGTGGCCACGGTTCTGGTCCAGAATGGCACACTGAAACAAGGCGACATCTTTGTTGTGGGTGAACAATGGGGAAAAGTTCGTGCACTTATGAACGACAAGGGCAACCGCGTAAAGGAAGCTGGTCCGTCAGTGCCGGTGGAGGTTTTAGGCCTGAATGGTACACCGGAAGCGGGCGATGTTCTCAATGTGGTTGAGAATGAGGCGCAAGCCCGTGAAATCGCCGCGTATCGGGGGCAGGTGGCCAAGGATAAACGCGCCACCGCCGGGATCGCCATTACGCTTGATCAGCTGCTGGCCAAGGCCAGGGAAGACAAAAACATCGCTGAATTACCGATCGTGGTGAAGGCCGACGTGCAAGGCTCAGTCGAGGCGATCATCCAGGCGATGGAGAAGATCGGCAATGATGAGGTACGCGTTCGCGTCCTGCACTCGGGTGTGGGCGCGATCACCGAATCGGATGTAAGCTTGGCTGAAGCCTCCGGTGCGCCTGTGATTGGCTTCAATGTGCGGGCCAATGCCTTGGCCCGGAACTGTGCCAACCAAAAGGGCGTGGAAATCCGTTATTACTCTGTCATCTACGATCTTGTAAGCGATGTGAAGGCCGCGGCATCGGGGCTGCTCTCGGCTGAGGTTCGGGAAAATTTCATTGGTTATGCCGAGATCAGGGAAACCTTCCGCGTCTCCGGTGTTGGCAATGTTGCCGGCTGTCTTGTCACCGAAGGGGTCGCCCGCCGCGCGGCCAGTGTGCGGCTTCTGCGAAGCAATGTAGTGGTCCACGAAGGTCTGCTGAAAACCCTCAAGCGTTTCAAGGACGAAGTGGCCCAAGTGCAGTCTGGCCAAGAATGCGGAATGGCGTTCGAAACATACGACGACATTCGCAAAGGCGACGTGATCGAGATATTTGAACGCGAAGAGGTTGAGCGGACACTGGCGTAAAGACTGCAGGCAGTGACTTTGGAAGGGAAGCATCCCCCCAGCGTCGTTTCATTTCACAGGCGTTGTGGCCTCATTGGGGTTGCGCCGCCAGACAGAGGCATTCAGTGCCCCCGCGATTGTCACCCAGACAAGGTATGGCACAAACAAAAGCCCGCTCAGCCGGTCCAGCACCCAGAAACTGACCATTGTACCAGCCACGGCGATCCAAAGACCGAGCATGATAAAGAACGCGGCCTTGATCTGTCGTAATCCGAAGAAGACTGGCGTCCAAAGCGTGTTAAAAGCGATCTGCATCGCCCAAAACGCCATAGCATGCGCTGTGGCGTCCAAGACCGCAACGCGGGTCGCGGCGAAGGCGGAGGAAAGGTAGAGGAACACCCAAACCACCGGAAACACCCAGTTCGGAGGGGTCCAGAACGGTTTATCCAAGCCGCGATACCATGATCCCGGCGAAAACATTGAACCGGTGGCCGCGGCGGCGCAGCAGGCTGCAAGAAATATGGCAAACACACTCCAATCCATGATGCAAGACCTAATCTATTCCGCTGCGTGTTTCAATTTGTGACCCAAACGGTCCTGTGCCTCAAGCTGCGCCAGCGCGGCGCAGACCGTTTCGGCCCGACTCTTGGACTCTGGCGTGCGCCGTGCCGCGGCCTCGACCAGAAAGGCCACCTCCTCCAACGGTTTGGCATAAAGAACGGCACTGCTCGGCATCACGGCAGACCACCCCGTGCGCAGAATCGCCAGGCCCAGCCATCCCAGCTTCTGGCCCCGGGTTGTAAAGGCGCGATAGTGCAGGCTGTTATAATCTCGCCTGGCAATGGCATGACCGATCCCGGCATAGATATGCCGTGCGGCATAAATGCCCGGCTGGACCGGTACAGGCAGCCAGGCGATACCAGGTTCCGAACGGTAGTAAAGCCTGTCAGCCTCGGCCAGCAATCGCCGGATCAGCCCCCGCAAGGCGGGTGTCATTTCAGGATGGGCCAGGAACCGCTCTGGGTCAATCCCGGCCTCCTGCATCATCTGCGTTGGCAAATAAAGCCGTCCGGCGCGTGCGTCCTCTCCGACATCGCGGGCAATGTTCGTCAGTTGCATCGCCACACCCAGATCGCAGGCCCGCGCCAGGGCGTGTTCGTCGCGTATCCCCATGATTACACACATCATCACGCCAACAGTCGAGGCGACTCGTGCGGAATAGGCCCTCAAATCCCTTAGCGTTTCATAACGGCGCGCCATTCCATCCCAGGCCAGCCCTTCCAGCAGTGCCTCGGGCAGGGTGCGGGGCATCTCATAGGTGTTGATCACGGCGGCAAAGGCGCGGTCGGCGGGCGCATCCCACGGCGTGCCACGATAGACCATATCCAGCCGATCACGCAGGCGCAGCACAGCACTGGTTTTTTCTGTGTTCAGATCGACCTCATCATCGGCCAGGCGGCAAAACGCATAAAGCGCAAGTGCCGGATCCCGCACCCGGGCAGGCAACAGTCTGGAGGCTGCATGGAAAGAATAGGATCCCTTTGTGATCGCCGTGCGGCAGTGGGTGAGATCGGCCTCGGGCATCATTCCGCGGCGACCTTCATATCGGCACAGGCCATTTTGCGCGGGGCATCGGGCACCAGTTTTGCCAACACTTCAGATGAGGTGACAACGCTGGGAATGCCCGCGCCAGGATGTGTACCTGCGCCCACCAGATACAGGCCCGGAACCTCTTCGCTGATGTTGTGCGGCCGAAACCATGCACTTTGGAAAATCCGCGGTTCCAACGAAAAACCCGCACCATGGGGGCTAAGGTAGCGGGATTGGAATGTTTCGGGCGTGAAGACCGCACTGGCTGACAAATGGGCCTGGAACCCGGGCAGAAGCTTCCTGTCCAGGATCGCCGCCAGGTTTTGGCGGTAGGTCTCGGCCTGCCCTGCCCAGTCCACAGTTTCCGTGCCATGCAGATTAGGCACCGGCGACAGGGCATAGAACGTATCATCGCCCGCTGGTGCACAGGATGGATCAGTGACCGAGGGGCGATGCAGATAGATGGACATATCCCCGGCCAGGTGCCGCCGCATGAAAATATCGTGCAGCAAGCCACGATAGCGGGGGCCGTTCAGAATGGTATGGTGGCCCACATCGGTCCATTTGCCAGCCGTGTCCCTGGTGCCGAAATACCAAACGAACAGGCCCATGGACCACCTTGCCCTGTTCAACCGGGCCGGGGTCCATCGGCGTTTTCTCTGCTTGCGCAAAAGCCGATTATAGGTGTGCCCGGGATCGGCGTTGGAAATGACAATTGAAGCGCGCAAGACCTCTCCTTCCATGGTTCGGACGCTGGTTGCGCGGCCATCCTCCACCAGAATCTCGTCAATCTCCTGATTCAGATACACCTCTCCTCCCCGGTCGCGGATAACGCGAACCATGGCATCGGCCATCGCTTGCACGCCGCCCATCGCGTAATGGACGCCGAACGCCTTCTCCAGGTGGCTGACGAGGATATACATCGACGTCACATGCACCGGATCGCCCCCGATAAAGAGCGGATGAAAGGACAGTGCCATGCGCAGGCGCGGATCTTTCACGCGGGAGGCCGCGTGGGCATAGACCGATTTATCGGCGCGATAGCGGATGAACCCAGGCAATTCCTTGAGCAGATCCGTCAGCGTGTTCATCGGCCGGCGACCCAACCGCTCGAACCCGAACCGATAGCGGCGTTCGCTGTCTATCAAAAATTTACGGTAACCCGGCACATCCCGCGGTGCCAGGCGCGCGACCTCGGCCAACATCGCCTGCTCATCCTGGCGAACAGAGAAGGCAGAACCATCATCCCACCTGATTTCATAATAGGGATCCATCGGCCGCAGATCGACATCCTGATCAAAATCACGGCCACAGATGGCCCAGAGCTCTCGGAATACCTGCGGGACAGTCACGATCGTTGGCCCAAGATCGAAGCGATGGCCGTTCTGTATGAGCGATGAGGCACGCCCACCGGCACGATCCAGCCGATCCAAAACCGTGACGCTGTACCCCTTGGCCCCAAGGCGCATCGCAGCTGACAATCCACCCAGACCCGCGCCGATGACGATGGCATTGGTTTGGTCGGCCCGGGGCAGTTTCTGATTTATCATGGGTCTAGAATAGAGTGTCCAGTTTAATTTACAATATGGCATTGATGCCGGATATGTCGCGGATTGGAAATCCTTTTCTCTTCCATGGCTGGCACCCTGGCTTCAGAACAAGTTGACACGTTGAAAGGTATGTCATGCAGTCCGTGACCTTGACCCTTTATCGTTTTGACAGTCTCGCGGCCCGTTTTTGGGCTTTCGGCCAGATGGCAAGTGCACGATTCGCGCTGAAACGGCTGCCAGATATCGCGTTTTTCAAACTGTGCGGATCCGGCACCGGGGAAGGGTTTACCCCCATTCCCAACACAGCTGTCTATGCAATCCTCGCGACCTGGCCGGACGCTGAAACCGCGCCGCGGGTCATGGCCTCGGCCCGCATATTCCGACGCTACGCCGCGGTGGCCAGCGAAACCTGTACGCTGTTCCTGAGCAGCCGGTCCGTACGCGGCACCTGGTCCGGGCAATATCCCTTCAAGGCGTCGGACGCACCCTTTGACGGTCCCATCGCTGCGCTAACCCGCGCAACTCTGCGCCCCTCTGTCGCGCTGCGGTTTTGGAACCGGGTACCGGATATCAGCCGGGTCATCGGCAAAGATCCGCACGTGATGTTCAAGATCGGTGTGGGCGAAGTACCGTTTTTGCACCAGGTGACATTTTCGATATGGCCGGATACTCAAACCATGGTCGCCTTTGCCCGGGCCGATGGGCCCCACGCGCGCGCAATCCGCGCAGTGCGCGAGGAACGATGGTTTTCCGAAGAACTCTATGCCCGGTTCAGCGTTGATGCTGTCTCCGGAACCTGGGAGGGGCGCACACCCCTCGAAACGACCAGAAAAGGCTAACCCTTGAATGACCCAAGCCTTCCCGTTCTCGGCCATTGTCGGCCAGGAAGAAATGAAACAAGCCATGATCCTGACCGCCATTGACCCCGGAATTGGGGGGGTTCTGGTGTTTGGGGATCGCGGCACGGGCAAATCGACCGCCGTGCGTGGCCTGGCGGCATTGTTGCCGCCGATCCAAGCCGTGGCCAACTGTCCGGTGAATTCCACCCGGCCCGAAGATGTGCCCGATTGGGCCAGGATGCCCGAGGCTCATCTGGTCGAAAAACCCACACCAGTCATTGACCTTCCGCTTGGGGCAACCGAAGATCGGGTGACGGGTGCGCTCGACATCGAAAAGGCTCTGACTCAGGGTGAAAAAGCCTTTGAGCCAGGGTTACTGGCGCGCGCCAACCGGGGATATCTTTACATTGATGAGGTGAACCTGCTGGAGGATCACTTGGTCGATCTTCTACTGGATGTGGCACAGTCGGGCGAAAACGTGGTTGAGCGAGATGGCCTGTCGATCCGTCATGCCGCGCGCTTTGTTCTGGTGGGATCGGGAAACCCAGAGGAAGGCGAGTTGCGCCCGCAACTGCTGGACCGCTTCGGCCTGTCGGTCGAAGTGACCTCTCCCACTGATATCGATACGCGGGTAGAAGTGGTGCGCCGTCGCGATGCCTTTGACCGCGACCGCACCGGGTTCATGGCAGCGTGGCATGAGGCTGACTTGACCCTGCGCGACGGAATTGTCTCGGCGCGCGCGGCCCTGGGCGCGGTGACGGCAGGTGAGGACGTTCTAAGAGATTGCGCGGAACTCTGCATCGCGCTCGGCTCCGATGGGCTGCGGGGTGAGTTGACGCTTCTGCGCGCGGCGCGGGCACTGGCCGCCTTTGATGGTGCCAGTGGCGTGACACGCGCCCATATTAAATCCGTGGCCCCTCCGTCTTTGCGGCACCGGTTGCGGCGCGATCCCCTGGACGAGGCCGGAAGCACAACGCGCGTTACCCGCAAGGTGGAGGAGGTGCTTGCGTGAGCGGCGACAACCCGCGCTGGACGCGGGCCAATCTAGCCTTGGCCGTCTTTGCACTTAATCCCGCGTTCATGGGGGGAATTCGGGTGTGCGCCCGATCAGGCCCGGTGCGTGACCGTTTCATGGATGGGCTAACCGGTGCAGCGAGCGGCTGGGCGGTCCGCCGGATTCATCCCAATATAGGTGATCATGCCCTTCTGGGCGGTGTCGACTTGTCGGCGACGCTGGCCAAGGGGTGCCTTGTCCGGACCCGTGGCGTTCTGGCTGACCCGGCCGTTCTGGTTCTGCCCATGGCAGAGCGCACACCGGCCAGTCTGGCCGGGCGTTTGGCTGGTGCGCTCGATCGTGATCGGGGTCTTGCCTTGGTGGCACTTGATGAAGGGATCAAACCGGATGAGGTTATGCCCTCGGCCCTGGCGGACCGGATGGCACTGCACCTTGATCTCTCTGATCTGCCGCTTGGTGCAGCACCAGAGATGCGCTTCGATTTGGCGGATTTGAAGGATGCTCGAGCTTTGCTGCCATGGGTTATCCTATCTGAAAGTGCGATATCTGAACTGGTGCAGGTGGCCCATCAACTTGGGGTGCAGTCCCTGCGCGCGCCGCTTCTGGCACTTGCTGTCGCCCGCGCCTCGGCTGCGCTGAGCGGGGCAAGAGAGGTCGAAAGCCCGGATCTTGTGACGGCAGTGGAACTTGTCCTCGTGCCGCGTGCCACGCAACTTCCTGCGGCCCCGGAAGAACAGGAGGACGATACGCCCCCCTTGGGGCCAGAAGGGCCGAAAGACAATGAGTCCCCCGACCTGGATCCGCCTAAGATGTTGCCGCAAGAAATCCTGCTCAAGGCTGTGCGGGCGATTCTGCCGCCCGACATCCTGGCGCGGATGGAGGCGGGGCGCACAACCCGTGCCGCCCAGGGTACCGCCGGATCGGGCGTCTGGAAGAAAGGTAACCGCAGGGGCCGCCCGATGCCGTCTCGCCCGGGCTCTCCCTCAAGCGAAGCGCGGATTGACCTGGTGGGCACCCTGCGCGCTGCTGCGCCATGGCAGCCGCTGCGCCGCCGGGCGAAGGGCGTTAAGAACGGCCTGCATATTCGGGCGGGCGATATCCGCCTGCGACAATTCGAGGAACGCTCGGACCGGGCGATCATCTTTGTGGTCGATGCCTCGGGCTCGGCCGCACTGGCGCGCCTTGCCGAAGCCAAGGGGGCGGTCGAGATTCTGCTGTCCGATGCCTATGCCCGCCGCGACTATGTCGCCATGATTGCGTTTCGGGGGGTAGGCGCCGCAGTTCTGCTGCCGCCAACGCGGTCGTTGGTGCAAACCAAACGGCGTTTGTGTGCCCTGCCCGGCGGTGGCGGTACGCCGCTTGCTTCCGGCTTGATGGCTTCGCTTGACTTGGCCGCTTTGGCGCGGGTTAAGGGCATGACGCCCTCGATTGCGCTTTTGACAGACGGGCGCGCCAATGTTGCGCTTGATGGCCGCGGGGATCGGGCGCAAGCGGTCGAGGACGCCAGGCAGATGGGGCGGCTTCTACGGGCTCAGGGCGTACCGGGCCTTGTCATTGACATGGGTCATCGGCCCGCCACCGCCCTCAAATCCCTGGCCAGTGCCATGGCTATGCCTTATCTGGCCCTGCCACGCGCTGATGCCCAGGCTTTGTCGGCCGCGGTCGGCGCGACATTGGAACCGATCTGATGACCGGTACCGCCGCCCCATGTCTTGCTGATTTGCCGCGGGATTGGCCCTTGGTGGAACACAGCCGGATCGTTCCGGTGGCCCCGCATCGCTGGCATGTGCAGATGGCGGGGCAAGGTCCGGACGTGCTTCTGCTGCATGGTGCAGGTGCGTCAACCCACAGCTGGCGGCATATGGTTCCTGATCTGACGATGCAATACCGGGTGACGGTGATCGATTTGCCGGGGCATGGCTTTACCCGTCTGGGGGTGCGGGGGCGGTCCAGCCTTGTGACAGTGGCCCGGGACATCGCGGTGTTGTTGAAGATGCTTTCGGTTTCTCCACGGTTGATTGTGGGGCACTCCGCCGGGGCTGCTGTGGCCCTGCAACTGACGTATTCCGGCGCGGTGCAGCCCAGGGGGCTGGTGGCTGTGAACGGGGCCCTGGAGGATTTTAAGGGCCCCGCTGGCTGGTTGTTCCCGATGATGGCAAAGGCACTGGTCCTGAACCCGTTCACCGGGATATTCCTGTCTCGCAGCGGGGCCTCGATGTCGAGCGTTCGCAACCTGATTAGCTCCACTGGATCGACGCTGCCGCCAGAGGGCTTGGCATTCTACCAGCGGCTGATATCTGACCGGCGGCATATCGATGGAACGCTGGCGATGATGGCGAATTGGTCGCTCAGCGCACTGAACCGCGCCTTGCCTGAAATTACGACGCCAGCCCTGTTTCTGCACGGCACCCGCGACAGGGCCGTGCCCCATTCCGTGGCCGCGCGGGCGGCGGCAGCAATGCCTTCAGGCATCGTGACGCTTCTGCCTGATGTCGGGCATCTGGCCCACGAAGAGGTACCAGAACAGGTGATGAACGCGGTTCAGGATTTCGATATGTCGCTTCCGGCCGGATAAAGGCACCCACCCTCCCGGACCGCCCCGAAACCTCCTGAAAACTGGCCCATTACTCGCTGGCGGTATCTTCCGCCATCTCTGGGCCAAGCGACACAAGATAGGCATAAAGGTTGAGGGCGTCATCCTCGGATCGGACGCGGAAACTCATTGCGCCCCGCGCACCATTATCACCAAGGGTTTGTCGCAAGAAGCCCGTTGGATCCTTGACGTAAGCCGCAAAGCGTGCTTCATCCCAGACTAATCCGGCCTCGCCTGCTTCAACCATAGAAGCAGAATAACGGAAACCTTCCACCGTGCCTGCCGCGCGGCCGGAAACACCGTAAAGGTTGGGTCCGGTACGTGCGTTGCGACCGGCAAGGGTTTCGCCCGCTTCGTTCACAACCACATGGCAGGCAATGCACTGACGAAATGCTGCCTCGCCAGCGGCTGCATCGCCGCTTGAGGCCGCTTCCGCAAACGCCGCGGGGGTGCTGAGAAGTGTGGCAGCCGCCGCGAGAATCATCGTACGGTTCATGGAGTAACTCCCTTCCAGAAACATGTTGCCATCTACACCTAATACGGTCCGGCGCAAAACAACACCACTTAAATGAAGAGGGGAAATTTGTGAGACCGTGCGGGAGAGCACTTGCATGACATTCGGGGAAATTCGGTTTTGGTGCCTGCCAGCCGATCCGCATCCGCGGCGTTGACTATCCCACCCAAACCGCCGCCGCACAGGCTCTCGGCGTATCCCCCGCCCGCATATGCATCGCCGCCCAGCGCGGCACCCTTGACTCGGTCGGTTTCCTCACCCGGCCCGCGCCGCCAACAGGGCCACCTGTCCCGCGCCGACAAGGCATTCGCGCGGGCAATGCTGGCATCCATGGCCACATAACGCCCCACACAAGCCCGCTAGGCCCTGTCGGCATCCCTTATAACCCCTGTTTCAGGGGCGCAACCCCCGCACAGCCCCGCAAAGCGAAAAGGCCGGCGTTCCCGCTGGCCTTTCCCGTTCAGGCGTTGTTGTGGGTTACATCTTGTCCCAATGCGCCAAGATGCATGCCCTATATCTCGGCCAATGATAAGGCAAATTATCCAGGATGTCAAATTTGCTGACGCCTTGCTGCTTGAGTCGTTGCAGATCCCTGACGTGCTTGTTCGCCATGAACGGCGCGTCAGTCCGACTGATATCATTCTGCATCATCAGGGAAAAGGCCATGCAAAGACGCATATCCTAGGTCGATGCGTTTATTGGTGCTGCCAGCATCAGCGCAACCGTGATCGTGGTGAGTAGTCGTTTCATTTGGATTCTCCCGTTGGTTGTTTGGGCTACCTCATCAGGCGGGGTGCGCCCTTCCTTCCCCCGCGACCGGCGGCTTGTTTGCCGCCGGTCGCGGCTTTTACAGATCATCGTCGAGCGAGGTACGTTCCGGTCGGTCCCTTGGTGTTTTTGTGACGCGGGGAGGGGGCTGGAACGATTTGAAACAGGTGCACATAGGTGGGGATAAAATAGTGGTTACCGACGGCGGAATACCCCGGCATGTTCAGGCGTGCCAAGGTCCGCTGCCACCCGCGGCCCGTGTGGGGCCTGTATCCGGTTGCTTTGCCACCTCGTGCCAATTAAACGGATAAATCCCCGATGTCATACTTCTGCTTTTCTTAATTTGTGATGACACAAAAAATTATCATCGCTTTGATATCTTTCAACCCTATTTCGTGCATAATTTTTGTAATGCACCATCATGCTCGCGTGGCCAAGCGTCTGCGCGATGTAAGCCTCGCTTACACCCCTCCCCGATAGAGCAGGCTGGACCGCCTGCACCCCACTTCAGGCCGGTAAGGGCGGGGGCACAGGCCGGATCAATCTCAATCCGGACCGCGCCCGCGCTGGTTGACCAGCCCAGCATGGCGCATGGCGCAGTCGATCCGCTTCCTGGTACCTTTGCTGACGCTGGTCAGGGGCAGGCGCACCTCATCCGTACAGCGGCCCAGGACCGAGAGGCCGTATTTCGCGCCTGCCAAGCCGGGTTCGGCAAAGATCGCCTCATGTAAGGGCATCAGCCGGTCCTGATACTCCAGTGCCGTGGCATAATCGCCCGCCAGCGTCGCCGCCTGCATCGCGGCGCAGAGCCCGGGCGCGACATTGGCAGTCACGCTGATGCAGCCTTGGCCACCTTGGGCGTTGAACCCGACGGCGGTGGCGTCCTCCCCCGAAAGCTGGATGAACCCTGTGCCACAGGTAATACGCTGCTTCGGCACCCGGGACAAATCGGCCGTAGCGTCCTTCACGCCAACGATATTGGGCCGTTTCGCCAGCTCGCCCATCGTCTCGGGCAGCATGTCGATGGCCGAACGGGGGGGGATATTGTAAATGATGATCGGCAGGCCAATCTTATCCAGCGCGTCGAAATGCGCGATCAGCCCGCGCCGAGTAGGCTTGTTGTAATAGGGTGTGACCACCAGGGCTGCATCCGCGCCGACAGCCTTGGCATGACCCACGAAGCGGATTGCCTCGGCCGTGTTGTTTGATCCCGCCCCCGCGATCACAGGCACCCGGCCACCCGCGATGTCCACGACACAGGCAACAACCTGCTCATGCTCTTCATGGGTCAGCGTGGGGCTTTCGCCAGTGGTACCCACGGGAACCAGCCCGGTGCTACCCTCGGCAATCTGCCACTCTACCAGCATTTTCAGCGCGTCGAAATCCACTGCACCATTCGAAAACGGTGTGACGAGTGCGGGCATAGATCCTTTGAACATGACACGCTTCCTTCCTACTGACAAGGGCTACCAAGATCGGTAAATCCGCACGGACGCTGGCACCGCAGCCCGGAATTGTCAAATTTGCGCCTTGTGTTTCGGGATTCAAGATTACGTCATCGGACGCTCGCGCGTGGGCTGACCTCTGGGAGTGTGGCACTGTTGAATGCACCTGCCCAGCCAAGTGCAGAGCATAAATGGCATCGCACCACTGATCAAGGGTGTGTCACTCGGTGCTCTGCTGGCTGACAAGGCATTGATGCGACCGAGGTGATCAGAGAGTTTGGATAAGCCCGATGCACCCGCCATGATCCCTCCAAAACCAAAACAAAATACTAACGCAACGCCGCCGCCGACACCTACGACACCTATAAATGACAACATCTAGTCGGGAATTTCATACGTGACTCAAAAAACTTCCGCGTCAGAACCTCTGGTGCAACAGGAACGAGCAAGACCACAACCCTTATCCGCCGCCTCGGACAAAAGACAGACCGGCAAGCCTTTGAAGAGTCCGGGGAGGAGATGCACCTCATTTCACAAGTGGAAGAAGAAACCGTCAGGGCGCATGAGCGCATCAGGATCATGTTTTCTCCGAGTGATCTGCTCGGGCAGTATGTGAAAGAAGACTTCAACTGTGCTGGCATTAATCGAATGGTCCAAAACGCCACGACGATTGCTATTCTGGTCAATGAAGAAGATCTTGTTGAACCCTTGGCAGTGGACCTTAACACCCGGTTGGAAGACCTCAATCTGCGCGCTGTCGCCTGTAAAGATGGAAAGGTTGTCGGCAATGACCGGGACGTGCGCGTATTTTAATATCCGTCACATCAAAGGGTTGGAGTTTGAGGCCGTTTTCTTTGTGGATATGGATCAGACTATCTCCAAGTATCCAGCTCTGTTTTCAAAATACCTCTATGTCGGGGCAACCCGCGCCGCAACCTATCTGGGGATGACGTTCAGGGGCGACGCTCCACAGTAGGTTAAACCGTTGTCGCATCACTTCGGAACGGACTGGCCGATTTGACAAAATGGCCCTGACACATAGACGCACCGGTTTTGAAATGCGACGGGTTAAGTATTGAAGACTCGCCGGCCGACGCAGAAAGTGGTGGCTTTGTCGAAATATAACGATAATCAACGGCCAGCAGCGAAGCAGAATATGATATTCGCAACGGGGAGCCCGTAAATGATCAGGATTCTTCACACGGCTGACGTGCATCTCGATTCCCCGTTGAAATCCCTCGCGTTTCAAGACCCCGATCTGCGGGAACGGGTTCAGACAGCGAGCCGCACAGCCTTTACCAGGATCGTCAACAGTGCCTTTGAGAAGGATGCTGCCGCCCTGCTGATTGCAGGTGATCTGTTTGATGGGGCCGCGCGTAGTGCACAGACAGTTGCGTTCCTGATGGTGCAATTGGAACGCCTGCGCGAACGCGGGATTCGCGTGTTCTATATCAAGGGCAACCACGATGCCGAGAACCCTCTCACCGGCGAATTGGCCTTGCCTGACAACGTGCATGTCTTTGATGGTCGTGGCGGTAAGATTCAGCTCGCAGAAAACGTCTGGATCCACGGCGTCAGTTTCGCCAACCGTCATGCCCCGGAAAGCTTGCTGCCAAAATTCCCCGCGCCGGTTGCGGGCACGATTAACATAGCGATGCTGCATACCTCCCTAATGGGTGCCGCGGGGCATGACCTCTATGCACCCTGTACGGTTGGTGACCTGACAGCAGCCCGCTTCGATTACTGGGCCTTGGGGCATGTGCACCGTCGGCAGGTCCACTCCAGGGAACCATGGATTGTGATGCCCGGAACGCCCCAGGGACGCGATATCGGCGAGACCGGTCCGAAATCCGCCACGCTTTTGACCATTGACAAGGCAATCAACATCGAAGAAGTGCCGACCTCAGCAGTAGAGTTTCTGCGCCTAAGGATCGACGCCACAGATACCGATAACGACGATGCCCTGCGGAATCGGCTGAAGCGAACTCTGCAGGACACGGCACGAAACCTGGTGTCGGACAGTGCCGTAGTGCGCCTGGAACTGACCGGACGTACGCACTGTCGCTGGCAGATGTTGCGTGATCAGGACGTCTGGCAGGACAACGCAGCGCAATATGCCCGAAGCACGGGTACCCTCTGGCTGGACAAGGTTGTGTTTAACCTGTCCGATACTGCGGAGCCCGGTCAAAGTGCAACAGATGAACTGGCCGATATCATGAAGGGTATCCGCGAGGAATCCGGCTTTTCCGAGGACTGCCGCACAGAGATCGAAGGCATTGTGCAGGAGTTGACAAAGCAACAGCGCGACAGGCTGCTGCCCGATGAAGCCGTGATGGACCAGCTCGCGCAGCGTCTTGCGGCGGATGGCGCAGAGAGAATCCTCGCGCAAATGAAGGGGGCGATGTCCTGATGCGAATCGAGCGGCTCACTCTCGGCTTTTTCGGCCACTTCAGGGACAAAGATCTCAATTTCGGGACGGCAGTGCAGGATTCGGATTTTCATCTGATCTACGGCTTGAACGAAGCGGGCAAGACCACCGTGATGGAAGCCTATCTGCGTCTTCTTTATGGTTTTCCCCATCGGGAACCCTACGGATTCCGGCACCAGCGGCAAAACCTGCGGGTTTCCGGCCGGTTCAACATCGGGGGCAAAACCCGCGTGTTCACGCGGCTACCGTTCCGCAGTAACAACCTTAGGGACGGGGCCGACGCGCCCCTGCCCGAAACCGCGATCTCCTCGCATCTTGGCGGGCTGTCGATTGAAGATTATCGCGGTCTGCTTTGCCTTGACGACAACACCATTGAAAAAGGCGGGGAGGATATCGCCAGCGCGCGAGGGAATATTGGCCGGATGCTGTTCTCTGCGGCGGCTGGTGTCGCGGACCTCAACGCTGTTCTTGAACAGGCGCGGACCGAAGCAAATGGCCTTTACAAAAAGCGCGCCAGCACCACCCGGGTCGCTGAACTGAAGCGCGAGTTGCGTGATATTGAAAACAAAATCCGAGAGATCGATGTCAACGCCCATGCGTGGCGGAAGCTGAAGGATGCGCTTCAGACCGCTAAGAATGAAGAAAATACAGCGCGGGCGGAGCGAGACACGCTTCGCGCCGAAAAAACCCGGATATCTGCGCAGTGCCGCGCCATCCCTAATCTGCGCAAGTTTGACAGCCTTATGGGCGAGGTCGCGGATTACACCGAGTACCCCGAGAGGATCGATATCAATCCCGAATCCCTGGTCACGCTGATGAACGACCGGGTACAGGCGGATGCTGAGTTACAACGGCTGGTTGGCGATCTCGACAGTATCCAGGAAGAGCGTGCGATCCTAGTTATAAACGCAGAAAGCCTCACCCTCGGTGAGCAGCTTGAAGACCTGGATGAACTGCACAGCCGGATGAAGACGGCTTTGTTGGACCTTCCCCGCCGCGAACAGGCCCGTCAGAATGCGCTTTCAGAAATGAAGCATATCGCGCGTGACCTGGGCGCACCCGAAGACTGCGATGTCACAGGTCTTGTTATGTCTCCGGCAGATATCACCACCCTTGAGGATTTGCGCGACAATATGCAGAAAGCCGCTGGGGATCGGGAAACCGGGCAGCGTGAGGTTACAGAGTCGCGGTCTCGTATCGCGGAAGAACAAAAATCGCGTCAGATTTTGCTGGAAAATCCGCCGACTCGGACGGGTTTGCTGGATGTGCTGGGGCGATTCGACGCCGACGCCTTGACGCCAGAGGTCGCCACGGCGACGCAGGCTATCGCTTCCGCCGACACTGCACTGCAGGAGGCCATCGACGCGCTTTCCACAGGCACTTGCACTTTCAGCGCACTCCCCGATTGCCCGGCCGATCCATTGAAAGCAACTGAGCTTGCCCAAAACCATGCCAACCTGACCGAAAAGATCAGGCGCAAGGCCGACAGGCTGGAGGAACTTGAAGAAAACATTGCCGGAATGACGGCGAAGACCCGCCTCTCGGAAAGTGCCGGAATCACCAGTGATGAAGAGGCCCGGGCCGTGCAGGCCCGGCGCGACGCCCTGTGGCAGGCACATCGCGATACCTTGACCCTGGAGAGCGCAGACAGTTTTGCCCCCGCGATGAAAAAAGTGGATGACATCAACGCTGCCCGTCTTGCCCACGCCAGTGCGCTCGGCGAGATGCGGAAGCTCAGGCAGGATCTGGCAGATGCGAAAGATCGCGCCACGAAGACCAGAGAACAGCGCGATGAGTTCCTTGGGCAGGCGCGAGAGATCGAGGGCCAGGTTCACGACATCTCTGCAAAGATCGGTCTTCCGGTGCTTTCCCCTGCCGCCTTTTCTGACTGGGTTGTGCGCCACGCCATGGCCACAGCTGCCAGGCAGCAGCGGGACAGGCTGGCCGAACATCACCGGGGGACGCTGGACCGGGCAGAGCAGCTTCGGCAGCAGCTCGTGCCCCTCGTCGGACTGGAAACCCCAACATTCGACGCAGCGTTGCGGGTTGCACGGCGTCTTGCCATGGACGAGCGGGATTACCAGGACAAGATGCGCAAGGCATCCGACAAGATCGCCGATCTTGAAAAGGAACTTGGACGCCGACAGCGCGAGCAAGTTGCCCTTGATGACACCACCAGGAAGGTGGCCGAGGATTGGAACACCAGGGTGCGTGACCTTTTCGGCGAAATGCTGTCACCCGACAGGCTTGCCGCTGCGCTCGGGCAGTTGCGCACACTGCGCGAATATGACGCGCAGCGGCGACAGGCCGAACGCCAGGTCTCGACGATGCAGGATGACCAGTGCCAGTTCACGAAAGCCACCACCGCCCTTGCTGCACGTTTTGACATCGCGGAAGGTGACCCTCTCGATATGTTCCGGCAGCTGCGGGACGTTGCAGACCAGGCGCAGGCGGACAAGGCGCGGCACGAGTATCTCGGCACCAGGCTGGAAGAGGGTGAAACGCTGCGCACGGAGCTCAATGCGACACTCGAAGACATTGACAGGAAGGTGACGGAACTTGGTGCAGTATTTCCAAATTCGGTGGACACCAGCACCATTGGCACCCTGCGGATCGCCGTTAACACAGGCCTTGACGTCATCACCAAGAGAGAACGAATCGCTGAAATCGAACAGCAGATTCTCGACGACCTCTCGCTGCAGAGGATTGACGAGGCCCGCGATCAGCTGGCCGATAAAACGGCTGCAGACCTCGCGGCAAAGACGGAATCGCTGGAGGCCGATATTGACCGTGCAGAAAACCGATTATCCGACGCCACGGAAGCCCGGGCAAACGCCAAGCGGGATCTCGACAACATCACGGGTAGTGCAGAAATTGCCGAACTGGACGAGCGGCGCACGACCCTGCACATGCAGATTGAAGAAACGGTTCTCGAATTCCTGGAGCGGGATTTCGGCCTGCGCCTGGCCGAAAAGGCCATCCGCCGCTATCGCGACAAGCATCGGGGTGACATGATGGCCGCCACCGAACGTGCCTTTGCGGAGCTCACGAATGGTGCCTACCGGGAGCTGCAGACACGACCGGAAGGTGCGTCAGAAATCCTGCTGGCGGTGGATGCGACCGATACACCGAAGCAAATCGGTGCCATGTCAAAGGGAACGCGGTTTCAGCTCTATCTTGCGCTGCGGGCCGCGGCCTATGAACTGCATGTCGCACAGGGTGTGCGTCTGCCCTTTTTCTGCGACGACATCTTCGAAACCTTTGACGAGGACCGAACACGCGCAGCATGCCGCTTAATGGAGCGGATTGGCCGAAGTGGCCAGGCAATCTACCTGACCCATCACCGCCATGTTGTCGAAATAGCCAGGGAAGTTTGTGATGTGCCGCCAATCATCCACAATATCTGAGCGAACCTAGGCTATTGCATTTTTGCACAAAGGAATCGGGGCTGGCCATGAGCCTTGGTAATCCTCGGTGTGCGCCGTTCGCGCCCTGTTCCAGCCCCAGCCGGGGGATGGTTGCGGGGGCAGGATTTGAACCTGCGACCTTCAGGTTATGAGCCTGACGAGCTACCGGGCTGCTCCACCCCGCGCCAACCATAGGACATACCTATACCAGTTTGTTCTCGGGTTCAATAGCATATCGAGAATTTTTTGATAATTTGATAATGTCGCGTCAGTAAGGCCGTACCCCGGCGATGGATTGAGGTCGGGAATCTACCGCCTGTCCGTAATGTCGCTCTGCCTGGCCGATATTGCTTCCCCTGCAAACGGGCCAGCATTCCGCAAAAGGGCAAACTCAAGTCAATGACAGCATCCCCTGACCACAGACATCTTGCCGCGCTTGTTGTCACCTTTAACCGCTGTGCGCGGCTACGCACCACGGTTGGACGGCTTCTTGAAAGCCCATCCGGGACGCTTTCGCGGGTTCTGGTGGTGGACAATGCCTCAACCGATCAAACTGCCCCTTGGTTGCGGGCGCAATCCGACCCGAGGCTGGAGATTCTGCGCCTTGACGCCAATCGGGGTGGTGCCGGCGGCTTTGAGGCCGGGCTGCGTCATATGATCGACACCGGCACAGAGGAGTGGATTGTCCTGATGGATGATGACGGCTGGCCCGCACCTGGATGCCTGGAGCAGTTCGTGACTGCGCCCCCCGCGGGCGTCGCTGCTGTAGCGGCGGCGGTCTATCTGCCGTCGGGACAGATTGCAGAGATGAACCGGCCGTCTTGCAACCCGTTCTGGAACCCGCAGATTTTCTTTCGGGCCCTCGCAAAAGGACGCCGGGGGTTTCACATCCCGGACCACGCCTATGCCAAGGGGGCAGGCTTGGCCCGGATCGACGCGGCCTCCTTTGTCGGGCTCTTCGTCTCGCGCCGGGGGATTGAGGCGGCAGGTTATCCCGATGGCCGTTTGTTTCTTTATGGCGAGGACGTCTTTTTCACCCTGGCACTGCGCCGAGCGGGTTTTGACATTGGCTTTGACCCGCGGCTGCGGTTCACACACGACTGCGCGACCCCGGATGGCACAGATAACGGGTGTATTCGGCCTTTGTGGAAGATTTACTTCCTACGCCGCAATCAGACGATTCTGTATCGTGCGGTGGCGGGGCCGATCATGTTCTGGCCGATCATCCTGGTATTCTTGCTGAAATGGCGACGTGACGCGCACCGCTACGGGGCGGAACGGTCGGCCTACCGGCGGGTGCTCTCTCAGGCCCTCGGTGACGGGTTGCGGCGGCGGACCAGCCGGACCCCGGCAGAAATCCAAGCCCTTATCGACGCTCCATAATTTCACGATGGAAGCGGCGCATAAGCATCAAGCCAAGGGCGATCATCGGCAATGACAGACCGAACACGTAAACTGGGCTGATGAATTGCGGTTCGTAGATTGCGTAGAAACCCGAACGCATACAGCCTGTGACATGAATCAACGGATTGTACCACAGTATATCCTGGGCCACGAGCGGCAAATCTTCGTAGATATAAATAACACCCGAGACTAGGAAAAGCGGCCTTTTCATAATCTTCCACACAATATTCCAAACCGGAAAGAATCCGATGATCACACAATTCATCAATCCAACCCCGATCCCGGTAGAGAATGCCATCAGATAGGCTGTCAGGATTGCGCCGAAACCCAAGACGACAGGCGGGTCAACGATAACGATGATACCGCCCAGAATCAAGCATGCCACCACAAGACCAGTCAGCGTATTCAAAATTATGCGACCGGCCAAGGCATCAATCCAGCTCACGGCAGGATATTTTAAGGGGCTCTGGGAAAACTTAAGGGCAGTTGCCACAATTTGGGAGATATTCAAAGACAGAATAAAAACCAGATATCCCGTAGCATAGAACAGGATGAAACTGTTGCCAAGCGAGGGAGACCGAAGCACAAGCTGGAATATAAACGACAAAACGATGACCCTTCCAAGCGGTTGGGCCAGTGCCCAGATATAGCCGCCCGGGGAGCTGCCGAAGCGAGCTGTCATTTCCCGCATGATAAGTGCCATGATCGTGCGCAGATGCCCGCCGCCGCGGTGCTTTCTTCTGGCACCTATTGGTGCGGGCACGGGCGGAAAGGGCAAAATATTGGACAAATCCGACCTCGTTACGGATGATGTTTAGGCAATTAAGGGGCTGGCAATCGCAAAGCGGATTATGCTATATTTCTTGCCAGAGGGCAACGGTTTTGAAGAAAGGTCGTCTTTTGTCAGATACGCCGAAAGCGCAGGTAGTCAGCGACCAGGCAAAGCCGACCGGGCCAGCAGCCGTTCACAAGGCGGAAGCACCGGCGAAACAGGCCGTGCGGGATAAAGCATCGTCAGAACCAGAGATCGTGGAACTCGCCCCAATGGCACCGCCTGCCTACATGAAGCGGCGGCATTGGGGCGTGCTGATCACGCTGTGTCTGTTTGTATTGGTCCCTTTGGCGGTCACGGGCTGGTACCTGTGGGCCGTGGCCACGGATCAATACGCCTCGACCGCCGGTTTCACTGTTCGTCAGGACGAAGGCGTGGCGGCGACAGATCTGGTGGGCGGGTTTGCTGGACAAATTTTGTCCGGCGGACCCGGAAGCGATACCGACATACTCTATGAGTTCATCCAGAGTCAGGATCTCGTAAGACGGGTGCATCAGCGGATTGACCTGTTGGAACACTATTCGGTGCATTGGGAGGAAGATCCGATCCTGTCAATTCGGCCTGATGCAAGTCTTGAAGACCTGGTTTGGTTCTGGGGCCGAATCGTCCGCGTGTCCTATGATCAGTCAAGCGGCCTGATCGAACTGCGGGTGCTGGCCTTCGATCCTCAAACAGCCCAGATGATCGCACGAGCGATCCTGGATGAAAGCTATATCCTTATAAATGACCTTAACGCGACAGCGCGGGTGGATTCCATGCGCTTTGCCCAGGCCGATCTGGACGAGGCAATCGCCAAGCTGCGCCGGGCACGGGAGGCGTTGATAGTCTTTCGCATTCGGACCCAGATTGTTGATCCCGAAACTGATCTGGCTGGCCGCCTTGGCGTCGTGAATAATCTGCAGGGCCAATTGGCCCAGGCACTGATTGAACTGGATGTGCTGATGGAAAACACCGCCATCGAGGATGATCCGCGCGTGTCCCAGGCCACAACCCGCATCAAAGTGATTCGGGAGCGGATCGCCCAAGAGCGTGCCACCGTCACATCGGGTACAGCAACGATCAACGGGCAGGATTATCCGACGCTTTTGGCCGAATACGAGAGCCTGCTGGTGGATCGCGAGGTTGCGGAAGAAACATATCGCGTGGCCCTGACGGCGTTGGATCTGGCACGTGACAGTGCCAATCGCCAAAGCCGCTACTTGGCCATATACGTTTCGCCCACCTTGGCGCAAACAGCCGAATACCCGCGCCGCATCACGATCTTGGGCTTGGCTGCGCTGTTCCTGGTTCTGGGCTGGTCGATTCTGATGCTCATCTACTATTCGGTCCGAGACAGTAAATAGCGGTCGCCGATGATCCAGTTTAAGAACCTGTCCAAAAGCTTCTGGTTCCGCGGTCAGCGC
Source organism: Paracoccaceae bacterium (assembly GCA_014323785.1). Classification (GTDB taxonomy): domain Bacteria; phylum Pseudomonadota; class Alphaproteobacteria; order Rhodobacterales; family Rhodobacteraceae; genus Rhodophyticola. Next base: position 182,025 of record JACONJ010000050.1, read on the forward strand.
CGGGTGGTCATCGATAACATTGACATGACCTTACCGACGGGCAAGTCACTTGCGCTTCTGGGGCGGAATGGTGCCGGAAAGTCAACTCTGCTCAACATTGTATCGGGTGCCCTGCCGCCTGATACGGGGCGGGTTGACATCGACGGAACGGTGTCATGGCCCGTGGGATTCAGCGCGGGGCTTCAAAAGCAGCTATCGGGTGCACAAAATGTCCGTTTTGTGGCCCGGACCTACGGTGTGGATACCGACGCGCTTATGGCCTTTGTTCTGGATTTCTCTGAGCTGGGTGAAGAGTTTGAAGCCCCGGTGCAAACATATTCCTCGGGCATGAAGGCGCGATTAAGTTTCGGGATATCGATGGGGATCAAATTCGACGTCTATCTGGTCGACGAAAGCATGAGTGCCGGCGATGTGCGCTTCAAGTTCAAAGGCCAGGCGGTATTCAACCACAGGATCAAGGCCGCCAGCGTGATCATGGTGAGCCATTCAATGAAACAGCTGCGCAGCATCTGCGATAGTGGTATCGTGCTGGAGAACGGGCGTCTGACCTATTTTGAAGACTTGGACGAAGCCATCGCCCTGCACGAGGCAAACCTTGCCTGACCCGCATGGAAACTGACGGATTGAACCCGGGCCTGCACATTGCCAGCCCTGATGCGGCCCGCGATCTCGCCACTTGTTAAAATACCCCGCCCTTAAGCGCACACATTCCCGTACAGCACAGAGGCATGTCTTGTCCGCCGTTCTTTATGCATCTTACCATGCACAAGCACCGCTGATATCCAGTGATCGTATCCGCCCCATCCATGTGGGCTGCGCCTTGGCCCGGACCCCCCTGGAGGGGACGATCAGCGATGCAACGGGCGTGAATATCTCGGTCCGAAACCCCAGCTACTGCGAATTGACCGCGGTCTACTGGGCTTGGAAGAATGACTGGGACAGCAGTCATATTGGCCTGATGCACTATCGCAGGCTGTTGGACTTTGCAGGCACTGTGAACGCCGACACAGCCGAGGTGTGGGTTTCGGAATTGAATATATCTGATTACACCTCGGCAACCGAGGCTTGGCTGGACCGTCACCTGGCTGACGTCGACCTGGTTATTCCCAAACCGCACAAGATGGGGAAGAGTGTCGCCGAACACTACCGGCGCGGGCATAAAGCAGAGGATTTTGAGGCCGCACGCCGGATTCTGGCCGAACGACACCCCGACTACCTGCCGGATTTTGACCGGGTCGCGCAATCAAAAACGCTGTACATTGGCAACCTGTTCCTGATGCGCCGGTCGCTGTTTGAACCCTACTGCGACTGGCTGTTCAATATCCTGGATACGCTGGACCAGGTGCCAATTGACCGCAGCGATTACAGCACACACCAAAGCCGCTATTTGGGCTTCATCGCGGAACGCCTGTTTACGGTCTTTGTTACCCATCTGCGCCGCACCCGGCCCAATCTGAAGATTCAAGAGGTTCATATTCTGAACCTGTCGGACGCCTTGGTACTGCCCTTTATGTCCGGTGCAGCCCTCAACAAGGCGCAGGATATCAACATTGCCTTCTCTGCCGACCGGGCCTACCTTCCGCACACAGCGGCAATGCTGCATTCACTGCTAAGCTATGCGGACCGATCCCGCCGGATCAATTTGTTTTTCCTGATGTCCGGTATCGGGCCGAGGGATCGCGCCCTTCTGCGCGAGGTTCTGGGCGTGCATTCCAATGCCCACCTGCATGAGATCCAGGCTGGCAATCGGTTCAAGAACAGCCATCGTTCACGCAGCCGTGCGCCATCCAATGCAACCTATAACCGTTTCCTTCTGTTTGAACTTCTGCCTGATGTGGACCGCCTGCTGTATGTTGATGTTGATATGATCTTTCTGGGCGATGTGGCTGAAATTTTTGATACCGATATCGGCACCGCCCCGCTGGCCGCCGTCCGTGACCATATCATGACGCGAAGCCTGACCGGCCCAACCCCGACAAATGACCCCAAAGTTCCCGATCTGGCCGCCTATCACCGCACACAGCTTGGCTTGTCAGATGCGGATATCGCAGGGTGTGTCAACGCCGGGCTGCTTTTGTTCAACTTTGCTGCCATGGATGTCGCGGAAACGGGCCGGGCCCTGATACAAGAGGCCGCGACCGGCCGCTACCTGTTCCGCGACCAGGACATCCTGAACAAGCATTTCAAATCACATGTGTTTCACCTGCCTGCGCACTACATGGTCTTAAACACGGTTGAAGACGGTTACAACCGTGTGCCCCATACCCTGCGGAAAGAGGCACTGGCGGCAAAGCGCAATCCGAAGATAATCCATTTCGCTGACAAAGAATACAAGCCATGGGGGCCAAGGGCGGTTCCCTTCGCACATCATTACTGGCGACATCTGATCCAAACCCCGTTCTATGCCGAGGTAGTCAGTCATCTTCAGACCAGTGCCTTTTGCGGTTTGCGCCTGTCACCTGCCGCCGCCAGGGCGCGGATCACATCAACGGGTAAGGCCTTGGCCGAGAAGGTTCCGGCCCTGCGCCCGCTTCTGTTGCGGCTGCATCACATGATCAATCGCTAACCGGGTGCGCCGCGCACCATCCTGCCATTGACGAAATGGATGCCGCATTCGGTCTTGTCGCTTTCTGCCCAGCGGCCCGCGCGGACATCTTCCCCGTATTTGACAGCCCGCGTACAGGGGGCGCAACCGATCGACATGTAGCCCATAGGCTTCAGGGGATGTTCCGGTAAGCAATGGTCGCGCATATAGTCGGCGATGTCGGCGGCGTTCCAAGCGGCCAGGGGATTCATCTTAATCCATCGATCCTCTGCTTCAAACAAGGCCATCTTGCCACGTGTCGGTGTCTGGTACCGCTTCCGGCCCGTGATCCAGCAGGACAGGCTGCGCAGTGCGACCAGAAGCGGCAGGGTCTTACGCACGTGACAGCACAGGTCCGGATCGCTCTTGTGCAACTCCCCCCTGGGATCATCTGCCTTCAAATGTGCGGGCCGAGGCGTGATGTTTTGAATGTTGCGCAGCCCCAGATGCCGCACCAGCGTGTCGCGATAGGCGATAGTTTCGGGGAAATGCTTTTGCGTTTGCAGAAAGATCACTGGCACACGCGGATCAATTTGCGCTACCATATGCAGCAACACTGCAGAATCCGACCCAAAAGAGGACACCAAGCCAATCCTACCTGGAAAATCCTCGCGTATGGCTCCGCACAAAGCCTCGGCACCCCCCTGATTGCCGTAGCGCATGCTCAGAACCCTGGCCTTGTCGCACAGATCGGCACGGGCGTTGGTCTGGAACATCATGGCACTATCTTACCGTGGATCATCCGTTCTCTGTCCAGCTGGCGCAACTGGCATGTTATCACCAAAGCGACACGCAGGGAATTTTTGTCATGTCACAGCGAGACGCGTATTTATGCGCAATTTCAAACACTTCGTCCATGATGCCCTTGTTTAGCATGATCGGCTCCAGCCCCATGTCAAGAAAACGGTCATTCGCGACATGAAGCTCGTTTTCATCCGCCTCGTTGCGCGGATTGTCAAGATAGGTAATCTCGGTACCCGTCATATCATGGATCATCTTTGCCAGGTCGCACACCCGGTGGGTTTCGGTCATCTGGTTGAGGATGTTCACCCGCTCACCGTATTGCGGCGGGTTTTCCATCGCCAGTTCGATACATCGGCAGGTGTCCTGGATATGGATGAAGGCGCGGGTTTGTCCGCCGCTGCCATGCACCGTCATCGGATAGTTCACCGCCGCCTGCATGATGAAACGGTTCAAGACGGTACCGTAATCTCCATCATAATCGAAGCGATTGATCAGCCGGTCATCCCTGCGAGTTTCACTGGTTTGTGTGCCCCACACAATGCCTTGGTGCAGGTCGGTGATTTTCACACCATCATTTCTGTTGTAGAAGTGGAAGAACAGCTGATCCTGCGATTTGGTCATGTGATAGATTGAACCAGGATTGGTCGGATACAGAATCTCCTGCTCGGATTCGCCCTTGCCCGTGTCGATCTTCACCTTCAAATAGCCTTCGGGGATTTTCATGCCCGCGGTACCGTAGCCGTAAACCCCCATCGTGCCTAGGTGGATCAGGTGAATATCCTGACCGCTTTCGACAATCGCCGCCAGCACGTCATTGGTGGCGTTAAGGTTATTGTTGACCGTGTAGCGCTTGTGCGCCGGTGATTTCATCGAGTAGGGTGCGGCGCGCTGCTCGGCGAAATGGATGATCGTGTCGGGTTTTTCATCCCGGATTAAGGTCAGAAGCCGGCTGTATTGTCGGCCCACGTTGAAATTGTGAAACTCGATCTCGGTGCCCGTCAGCTCTTTCCAAACCCGCACACGCTCTCCAATCGGGCGGATCGGCGTCAGGCTTTCAACCTCCAGTTCCAAGTCAATCGCCCGGCGCGACAGGTTGTCAATGATGATAACATCGTGACCCCGATTCGACAGATACAGCGCATTGGGCCAACCGCAGAAGCCATCGCCGCCAAGAATAATAACCTTCATCAGAAGCCTCCCAGGGAAGTTATGAGTCCTCGTGCGCGTGTATTACCTTATTCACCATTAAATGCAAATCCTTACGCCTCGGTGCGACGATTTCGCCACATTATCCGTGATGAACGCGGCCTGCTGCGGAAAGCATGGATGTACCTTGCACACGTTCCCTGAACCATCTAAGGGGATGCCCAGAATTCTTGTCAACGAAACGGGACACCATGCACAGCATCACAAACCTCATACTGATCGGCGGCTTTGGTTTCGTCGGCCGCAACATTCTGGAGAGTGTAAGGATCAATCCGGACTTCGCGCACCTGTCGCCTGTCGTGGTTGATGATCTGAGCAATGCTGCCCCGGGACATGAGGATCTGAAACTGCCATCGCACATCGGATCCTATGACGGCAAGGGGGCCTTGGACTTCCTTGACGGGCTGGGAAACACAGGCGGGGGGCGGGTGTTTGTCTTCCTGGCGGGCGAAACCCGCGTGGCCGAATCCGCGGACCGGCCCCTTGATTTCATCGACGCCAACATTGCCAATCCCGCACACTTCGTGATGCGGGCCGTCCGTCCCGGCGACAGTTTTATCCTGATCTCAACCGCGGGCGCACTTTTTGATGGTACTTTTGAGGTGCGTCTTGACAGTCCCCGCTGCCCCAAAAACCTCTACGGTGCGACCAAGGTCGCCGAAGAAATGATCCTGGAACAGCTGGTGACACTGCGTGGTGCTCAATTCTCCATCATCCGCCTGACTAACGTCTTTGGTGCATACTCCGAGAACAAGAAAAGTGCCATCCACGCGTTCATCCGCGCCGCCATTTCCGGCGACAGCGTTATCATCAATGGGGACGGACAGCAGTGCCGCGATTTCATTTATGCTGGCGATGTGGCACTGGGCATTGCAACCTTGGCGGCAAGACTGCATGCGGGTGTGCCGACCTCCCCTGTGAACATGCTGGGCAGCGGCTTTTCGGCCAGCCTGATGGATGTGGTCACTGCCATCCAAGAAGCAGCGGGCACAACGCTTACATACAAAAACATTCCTGCCACGGAACTTCTGGCGACCGAACCGCGCAATGTGATCGTGAACAAGAAGGACGCCACCGCCTTGTTGGGGGACAGTGCCACATCCTTGATCGAAGGTATCCGCCAGACGTATGCCTATTACGCCTGTTGAGCCGGTCCTGATCGCCGGGGCGGGCCTGTCGGGATCTGTTATCGCGCGGGAACTGGCCGAGGCAGGTTTGAACGTCCGCATCTTCGAGGCACGGAATCACATCGCGGGCAATTGCCACACTGCCCGCGACCCGGAAACCGGCGTGATGGTGCATCATTATGGACCGCATATCTTTCACACCGGCAATGGTGCGGTCTGGTCCTATGTGAACCGCTTTGCCAAGATGCAACCCTATCGCCACAGCGTGCGAACCACGGTCGGCGGGCGAACCTATTCCCTTCCAGTGAATCTGACAACCATCAACCAGTTCTTTGGTACCAACCTGACACCCAAGGAAGCCGAGGCGTTCGTCAAGGCCCGCGCTGATCAAAGCATTAGGGATCCCGAAAGTTTTGAAGATCAGGCACTTGCGATGATGGGGCCAGAGCTTTACAAGGCGTTCTTCAAGGGCTACACGCAAAAACAATGGGGCTGTGACCCGCGCCAATTGCCCACCTCGATCCTGAAACGGCTGCCCCTGCGCTTCACCGCCGATGACAGCTATTTCAACCACCCGCACCAGGGCCTCCCCGATGGGGGATATACCGCGATGGTGGCCGCTATTCTGGACCACCCGGGCATCACTGTGCATCTGAACACACCGCTTGATCCCGCCAACCCGCCGGGCAGGGGCCATCTGATCTGGTCCGGTCCGCTGGATGCCTATTTCGGGCACAGGCTGGGGCGACTTGGTTATAGAACGCTGAAGTTCGAGCACCACCGCACTTGGGGGGATTTTCAGGGTATTCCTGTCATGAATTACGGCGATGCGGATGTGCCGCAGACGCGAATCACCGAACACAAGCATTTTACTCCGTGGGAGTGTCACGCCAGAACCATCTACACCTGTGAAACCTCTCATGCGGCGGGGGCAGGGGATATTCCCTATTATCCAATCCGGCTGGTAGAGGAAAAGGCACTGCTTGCCGGATATGTCGCAAAGGCAGGGGCGGAAACCGGCGTAACCTTTGTGGGCCGTCTGGGCACCTATCGTTATCTTGATATGGATGTCTGCATCGCCGAAGCGTTCGACGTTGCCGCGGCCATTTTGGCGGCGCATAAGGGTGGTACGGCCCCCCCGGCCTTTGTACACCCTCCCTTGGGGTAAACGCCTTTGTCTGCATCTTGGAACGGGGTCGTCCGCGCCACGATCACGGTAATTCTTGCACTGCCCGTGCCCCTGGCAGCCCGCTGAACCCGCGACAGGACTCGCAGCTGCTTCCTCTGGTTCGGGCCCGGCGTCAGCCGGCAGGCGGAACCGTGGCCATCAGTCGCGCAACAATTCGTTGATCCCGGTTTTGGCGCGGGTCTTTTCATCGACCCGTTTCACGATCACGGCGCAGTAGAGGCTGACGCCATTCTTCGAGGGCATGGCCCCCGCTACTACAACCGAATAGGGTGGCACCTCGCCATACATGACTTCTCCGTTGTCGCGGTCCACGATCCTGGTGGATTGGCCAATAAAAACCCCCATGCCAAGGACCGAACCTTCGCGAATGATGCAGCCTTCAACCACCTCAGAACGGGCACCGATGAAGCAGTTGTCCTCGATGATTGTGGGGCCAGCCTGCATCGGCTCTAACACACCGCCAATGCCGACACTACCCGAGAGATGAACATTCTTGCCGATCTGTGCGCAAGATCCAACCGTCGCCCAGGTATCGACCATTGTGCCCCTGTCAACATAGGCACCAAGATTGACGAAGGACGGCATCAGCACCACGCCCGGCGCGATGAAGGCCGATTTCCGTACCACGCAATTCGGCACCGCACGGAAGCCAGCGGCACGCCATTGATTATCGCCCCAGTCTTTCCATTTGCTATCAACCTTGTCCCACCAAGTGCCGCCTTGCGCACTGCCGGGATGCTGTTCCATATCCTTCAGGCGGAACCCAAGAAGCACAGCCTTCTTGGCCCATTGGTTGACATGCCAGGTGCCATCCGTCTGCCGTTCGGCTACGCGCAAGGTTCCGCTGTCAAGCGCATTCAGCGTATCCTCGATGACCTCTCGGGTCTTGCCGGTTGTGGCTGGTGTGATCCCGTCACGGCGTTCCCACGCGGTTTCAATTGCGGCTTCAAGTTGGGCATAGGACATCGGTGCGCTTCCCCTTCCGGAATTCCTGTTGACCTGCCTATAGGGCGCCGGGGGGCGATGCGCAATGCAATCCTGGTGGCAGGGCTGGCGCGAAGGGGCTATAATCGGCACAGTTGCACTCTCAAAACCCAAGGCCCCGACCCCAAGGAATGACAGCGATGCGTGACGATCAGGGTGCGGGGCCGTTCCGCAATGCTCATCAGGATATCGAGTCGAGCCGATTGGCACCTGACACGCCACAGGTGCGGTCCCCGGCTTACCGCCTGGCCTTTGCCGACCCCGATTTCCTGTGCCGGGATGCGCTGCGCCCGGTCCGGCTGCAATTGGAACTGTTGAAACCGCAACTAGAGATGGATGAACACGGGATTGAAACCACAGTGGTGATGTTCGGCGGTGCCCGCATTCCGGCGCCTGTTCCGTCCCCCGGGTGCACAGCCCCCGGTACAACCCTGCCGGATATGAGCCGGTACTATGAGGAGGCGCGGCTGTTCGCACGCACCGTCACCGAACGCTCGGTCACCACGGGATGCACCCGCGACGTGGTTGTCACTGGCGGCGGCCCGGGCGTGATGGAGGCGGGCAATCGTGGTGCCGCCGAGGCGGGGGGCTGTTCCATCGGGCTGAACATCGTCTTGCCCCATGAACATATCCCGAACGCCTATATCACACCGGAGTTGTGCTTCAACTTCCACTATTTCGCTATCCGCAAGATGCATTTTCTGCTGCGGGCCAAGGTGATTGCGGTTTTTCCAGGCGGGTTCGGGACACTGGATGAGCTGTTTGAAAGCCTGACCCTGATCCAGACAGGCCGGATGGAACAGGTACCAGTCCTCTTGTTCGGAGAGGCGTTCTGGCGCGAGGTGGTAAATTGGGAGGCACTGGCCGCGGCCGGAACCATTGCGCCCGAGGATCTGGATTTGTTTCGCTTCGTCGAAACTGCCGGGGAAGCACTGGCCATCATTGACGGGTGGGATGTGCGTGGCAAGCGCAGCGACATCCCCGGACGATAACCCCGGGGGTGCTCCTTGCGGACCCCCTGTGGGGTGTTTTCAAAGCACAGGGAGAGTCCGTTTACGGGGTGGGCGGGTAGGGCCGACATCTGGCGCGGATTTGCGTTGACGGTTAAGACATGGCAGGATAATTGATAACCATCGGACTCGCACAACGATGGTAGTCGTGCCTGCCATTGGCCAAGATTGGGAAACATCAAAACCGCACCAACAGGACGGATCTTCCATGACTTCGCTTTTTCAAATCCTGATGCTGCTTCTGGATGTGGCGAAATTCATCGTCATTGCCCATGTCATCGTGAGCTGGCTGATCAATTTCGGCGTTCTCAACACGCACCAGCCTGTCGTGGCGCAAATCCAGGATGGCCTGAACCGCTTGTTAGAGCCGGTCTATGCCCCCATTCGCCGTGTACTGCCCAACATGGGCGGGCTTGATATGGCACCTTTGGTCGTGATTCTGGGGCTTCTTGCCTTGGACATTGTACTCACCAACAACGTTGCGTGACCCGTCAATGACCTGCCGCAAACGGCGCGGCGGCACCCCACAACTCGCGCACCCGCGCATCCCGACCGCAGGACTGACGATACAGGCGATAGGCCATCGCCTTGCGCCGCGGGCCGAACCGGGTAAGGATCACATCGTCCGACCGATAATAATCCTGATGATAGGCCTCCGCCGGATAGAAGGTGGCCGCGTCCAGAACCGGTGTCACCACCTGACGGCCCAAATCCCGGCTGGCTTCGGTTAGGGCTGCCTCGGCGATGCGCCGTTCGTCCGGTGAGGTCACGAAAATCCCGGTCGTGTAGCTCACGCCCCGGTCACAGAACTGCCCGCCTGCATCCAGCGGGTCGATCGAGCGCAGGAACATGTGCAACAGCCGATCATAGGGCAGCTGATCAGCATCATAGGTGATCTCCACCACTTCCAAATGCCCGGTTCCGCCGCGCACCACCTCTCGGTAGGACGGATTGGCAACCACCCCGCCAGCGAAGCCCGAGACAACCTCCTGCACTCCCGGCACCCGCTCAAAATCGGCCTCAACGCACCAGAAACAGCCGCCCGCGACGACGGCTGTTTGAATGTCCCGGGCAAGGCCTGTGCCATGGTGCAGCACAACCCAGGCCAAAACGGCCATGCCCAGCATCATTGTTTTCACGTTAGCGCGGAGTGGAAATAGGGACATCTGGCACATCTCCTGCATTTACACGGTTTGGGGCTGTGGACCGACTTTTGGCCAAAACCAGTTGAAATACAACCCTCTTGCGTGCCCGGTGACGCTGCAGTGACGAAAAAACACTGATAAGGCTACGATCACACCACATCAGGCACACCACATCAGGCAGAGGATGATACGCACATCCGGCCCGCTTGTTCAAGCCCGCCAAGGCCATAAATCAACGAAAAGGACTGCGCCGGGGTGTTCGCTGTGAACGGTGAACCATTTCCATCGGATGCGGGCTCTAACAGCAACTCAACCTGAGCGCGCCCTGCCTGCAAACCAAAGAAGAAAGAAAACAGGCTGCCATCCTCAAATCAAAACTGCCCGGGCTTTGATAACGGGCAGTACTGCTGCTGCCCGTTTCGACTTTTTGTGCGAGGATCAGTAAAAGAACACGAAATCCGATATGTCTATCTGATCCATGGTGACGCCATCCAGAAAGACATAAGCCGTGCCAGACACCCCTTTGAGGTGTTCTTGCAGGTTCTCGGATTTCCCTTCCGTATCTAACGCGCCTGAGAAAAAAAAGATACTATCTAGGTTTTCATTCTCTCCGAAAGTGAGAAGCCATTGGCAACAGACCCAAGTTCCATCTTCCTCGGCTCGACGGGTTACGGCGAAAGTGCCTAATGAATGAGTATAACGAAAAATCCGCCAATGAAAAGAGTTGATTTGCGGGGGGGGGCCGGCAGAAACACAACCGGTCCTCCCAAGATCACGGATCAGCATCCATTTTACGGGTTTCACGATCCAATTCACGGATTTCACGATACATGGTCCATACAACCCGGACGAGTGATGGAACACATATACACGCGAACGCACCTGCCGAGATACGCGCTGCCGTGTCATACCCAAGGAAACTGCATATAATCATGAACAGAAAAATGCTGCCCATAATCCACCACACAGTCCATTCGTTGATGTATCTGGATATCTGTGATCTCCCCGGATCGATGGGTTACAGCAAAATTGCCAGCGGAGAGGCCATGACAGCCTCTCCTTTTGTGGCGGGTCAGCCCAATCCGAGCGATGCGCGGTAGAGTGCCACCTGGCTTTCGCGGCCAATCTGGTCGGTTATACCCTCCCACGCTGCCGCGATGGCATTGGCGGTCTCTTGGGCACTGCCGTATTCCCCTGCCAAGCCGCGGACCAGCTCATCCTCGGCGATGGAGTAATACTGGAATATGCCCGGAATGCGCGGCTCAACCGCGGCATTGGGGTGGTTGTAGCTGTCGGCATTGGAGCTCAGGTAATCTTCGGCGAATTCCCGATCATAGCCCGCTGCTTCCCATTCATCATAATTGAAATGAGAGTTGCGGTAGGGCTGGAAGCCCGAAGGGTAGGCCGAACACCACAGGCTAAGGTCACGCCCGCCCAGATGCGCCGCCGCCGACCAGGCCGCCTGGCGCCGCTGATCATCGCCCTGTACCTGGTTGGTGACATAGATGCCCCAACCGATATAGGCATTGTTGGGGGCGGTATTCGGCGTAGCTTCCCACGTGCCGGAGCGGCTGTTCCAGACACGGGTGGCACCGGGGTTGATCGAGAAGCCGATGACATTCCCCACCACCGAAGTGTCCGAGGTTCGCGCGTTCGATCCGACATCGCCCCACCAGCACACATGCGCCCCGGTCCCGGCCAGGAATTGCTGGAAGGCGGTGGTATTGGGGTCGGCGTTTAACTGGTCGGGCGGATACGCACCTTCGGTGGCCATCAGATCCATCACATCCTGGATGGCCTGGACCCAGGCAGGGTTGTTAACGCGCGGCGACATATCTTCGGGATCAAACAGCCAAGCCGGATCGTCGGGGTGTTTGGCATAGGCTGCCGCACGATCCGCCAGGAAATAGAAACCGAAACCGCCCCAAGTGTAGCGCAATGGATCAAGAAAGCCATGGGCGGGTAAGCCCGTCAGCGGGTCGGTCTTACCAGCCAGGAACATGGAGTGGGCGTTCACGGCTTCCCACGTCGTGGGGGGCTCCCATGCTGACCCGTCACCCTCCCTGGCCCAGGCGGCGGCGAATTCTTCATTCTCATAGTAATCGCGGCGGAACGAGAAGGTGTGTGCATCACCGTCGATCGACACGCGATAGGTCTTGCCATCCCAGGTACCAACGGGGGCTTTCAGGTAGTCGACATAATCACCCATGTCGATATCTTCGGCAACCCAGCCCGGCATTGGATCCAGCAGACCGCGGCCGGCAGTATCGCCTTCGAATGGTGCACCCATTTCGAGCATGTCGAAATCGACTGTGCCAGTGGCGATGCTCTGCTGCAGGCGCGCGTTGTAATCAGCCTGCGCAAGGTCAATCCAGTTGATCGTTGCACCGGTATACTCCTCCCACGAGCGCAGAAAGCCGCGGAACAGGAAATTGTGTAGGTTCTGGTTGTTGAGCCCCATGAAGGTCAGTTCAACCCCCTGGAACGCACCTTGTTCAAACCGGGCGCGGGTGGTGCCAAGGCACATCTCGCCGACGCGCTGCCAGTCTGCGTCGGTCGGGCTGCCACGACCAACGCCAGGAATTTTCAGGATATCGGCCCGGAGGCTGCCATGAGCATCCGCGCGGGCGGTACGCGCCCCGAAACCGGTTAAGGTACCTGAAGCCGCTGCCACAGCACCCAAGCTGGCCGCCCCCTGCATCATCCGGCGGCGATTCATCTGCATCGCCATCAGACGGCGATAATGGTCTACTTTCATTGAGTGTCCTCCCAGACCTAATACGGCTGGCCCATCAATTCGTACGCCGCATTACTTGTAGCGTTTTGTCCGATGCGTGGAACCATGCCAAATCATGAAGCGAGCGTTTCACAGGTTTTGGTGCCTGTCAAGCATTGAACATGCTATATCGGGTTAGGTATGGACAACGGGTGATGAACCCTTCAATCTTCCGGGGGAGATGAGGACAAGGAACAGGGTAAGGGCATGGCGGGAGTACGTGTCAGGGATCTGCGCAAATCCTACGGTGTCGTGGAGGTGATCCACGGCATCGATGTTGACACGGATGACGGCGAATTCGTGGTGCTTGTCGGCCCGTCGGGCTGCGGAAAATCTACCCTTCTGCGCATGATCGCGGGACTGGAAGAGGTCACGTCGGGTGACATCATGATAGGACAGGAGCGGGTTAATCACCTGAGCCCCAATGAGCGCGACATCGCGATGGTATTCCAGAGCTACGCACTTTATCCGCACAAGACTGTGGAAGAGAATATGGGCTTTGCCCTGAAACTGAAGGGCATGGACCGCACCAAGGTGAAGTGCCGCGTCGCCGATGCCGCCGAGATTCTGGGCCTTACGCCATATCTGAAGCGACACCCCCGTGCGCTGTCAGGCGGACAGCGCCAGCGCGTTGCCATGGGGCGGGCCATTGTGCGCGATCCTCGGGTATTTTTGTTTGATGAGCCGCTCAGCAACCTTGACGCGAAACTGCGTGTGCAGATGCGCACCGAAATCCGTGCGCTGCACCAGCGGCTGCAGACAACCACGATCTACGTCACCCATGACCAGATCGAGGCGATGACCATGGCCGACAAGATCGTCGTCTTGAACGGTGGCCACGTGGAACAGATCGGCAGTCCGTTGGAGCTGTACGACCAGCCACGGAACCGATTCGTGGCCGGCTTCATCGGCTCACCCTCGATGAACCTGCTCGATGGCGTCTTGGCCGAGACGGGACGTCCGCGGCCACGGCTACGCATCGGCGAGGTGGATTTGGATATACCCGCACATGCTGGAATCATGGCAGGGGAGAGGGTGACGCTTGGCATCCGGCCGGAACACCTGATGCTGTCTGAAACAGGGCTGCCCGCGCGTGTTCGCGTGGTTGAGCCGACGGGGGCCGAGACGCACGTGATCCTTGATTGCCAGGGTAAGGAAATGACCGCCGTTTTCCGCGAGCGCCACATATTTGCGCCGGGCGACAAGATTCATCTGACCGTGGAGGATGCGCAAGTTCACCTGTTCCTGGGCGCGGCCGGAACGCGGCTGGCCCCGCGACAGATTGAGAGAGATTGAGGGAGGCAAAAGATGCTGAAGGGAGTTGATCCAAGGTTAAACGCCGAGGTTTTGCAGGTACTTCGCGCGATGGGGCATGGCGATGTGTTGGTGCTGGCCGATATGAACTTTCCGTCCGACCAGGTGTCCCGTAGCACGACCTATGGTGCGCTTTTGCGGATGGATAATCTGACCAGCACCGAAGCCGCAAACGCCGTCTTGAGCGTCCTTCCCCTTGACACATTCGTGCCTGACCATGCCGCCCGGATGGAGGTTGTGAACGCGCCCGGTGATATCCCCGATGTCCAGCATGAGGTGCAGGCGGAAATCGACACCGCCGAGGGCATGCCAAAACCCATGGTCAGCGTCGAACGCTTTGCCTTTTACACGCTTGCGCGCACAGCCTATGCCGTGATCCAGACAGGTGAGCGGCGACTTTACGGCTGTTTCTACTTCCGCAAGGGCGTGATCGGACCGGACGCATGAGTCCCGATATTGTTATCCTGGGCGTATTCGTTGCCGACACCGCCTATCGTGCGGCGCGCCAGCCAAAGATAGGTGAGACGATCCTGGGAACAGCCTTTGCGCTGGGGCCAGGGGGCAAGGGGTCTAATCAGGCGATTGCGGCGGCACGGGCGGGGGGCAATGTGGCGATCCTGTCGAAACTGGGTGAGGATGATTTCGCCAATCTGGCACTGCAAACATGGGCAGAGTCCGGGGTTACGCCAGTCATAACGCGCGATGCCAGCGGCCATACTGGTGCCGCATATATTTTTGTGGAAGACGCAACCGGTAATAACGCCATCATCATCAGCCCTGGCGTGGCGGCCGGAATCTCGGCCGCGGATGTGAAGGGCTGGGCTGATCTGATTGGCCAGGCCAAGGTGTTCGTTACCCAGCTGGAACAACCGGTGGAGGCCGCACAGTGCGCCTTGCGGGTGGCACGGGATGCAGGCGTGACGACAGTGCTGAACCCTGCCCCGGCGGCAGTGCTGTCCGACGATATGCTTGCCCTGGTTGATTACATCACCCCAAACGAAACCGAGGCCGAGGGACTGACGGGCCAGATCATCGCCACGCCTGCAGAGGCAGCCAAGGCGGCCAGGGCCCTGATGGCGCGCGGGGTGGGGCGGGTGATCATCACGCTGGGCGAAAACGGGGTACTCTATCACGACGGAACCGCGCCTGTGCATGTGAACGCCCTGAACGCGGGTTCTGTTGCGGAAACCACGGGCGCGGGTGATGCATTTAACGGCGGATTTGCCGCGGCACTTGCCGAAGGTAAACCGCCAGCCGAGGCCGTGCGTTTTGCCAATGCTGCCGCCGCGCTTTCCGTCACACGCCCGGGCACCGCGACATCGATGCCAGGCCGGGCCGAGATTGACGCACTTTTGGCACAGGGCTGACAGATGCCGCAATAGGGAAGGGGGCAAATCATGGCCGCGAAAATCACCAGCGTCACCACATATGATATTCGCTTTCCCACCAGCAGGATGCTGGACGGTTCGGACGCGATGAACCCGGTGCCGGATTACTCGGCGGCCTATGTGGTTCTGCATTGCGATGACTGGCCAGACGGGCACGGCATGACATTCACCATCGGGCGCGGCAATGATCTGTGCTGTGCTGCGATCACGGCGGTGGCCAAACGTGTGGCAGGGCGCGAGGTGGATGGGCTGCTTGCTGATATGGGCGCGACATGGACCCTGGTGACGGGCGACAGCCAGTTGCGATGGACCGGGCCCGAGAAGGGCATAATCCACCTGGCAGGTGCTGCAGTGATCAATGCGCTGTGGGACATGTATGGCAAACGCGCGGGCAAGCCCGTCTGGCGTCTGCTCGCCGATTTGTCGCCGGCAGAGCAAGTCGCACTTGTTGACTGGCGCTATCTGGCGGATGCCTTACCGCCCGAGGAGGCGCGGGAACGGCTCGAGGACAAAGCCAGCGGAAAAACCGCCAGAATCGCGGAATTGGAGGCAGGGGGCTATCCGGCCTACACAACGTCTGCCGGGTGGCTGGGATATTCGGATGACAAAATCCGCGCATTGATCCGCGCCGCGCTGGCCGATGGCTGGACCCATTTCAAGATGAAGGTCGGTGCCGATATTGAGGACGATATCCGCCGTGCGCATCTGATCCGGGCGGAGATCGGACCGAACCGCCAGCTGATGATGGATGCCAACCAGGTCTGGGGCGTGGAGGAGGCCATCGCCAATATGCGCCGCCTGGCCGAATTTAACCCCGGGTGGATTGAGGAGCCGACCAGCCCCGACGATGTGCTGGGCCATGCCCGCATCGCCCGTGCAATCACGCCAATCCCCGTGGCCACGGGTGAGCACTGCCATAACGCCGTGATGTTCAAGCAATTTATGCAGGCCGGGGGCATGGGGTTCGTGCAGGTCGATTCATGCCGCCTGGCGGGTCCGAATGAGATTCTGGGCGTTCTGCTGATGGCCGATAAATTCGGTCTGCCGGTTTGCCCGCATGCGGGGGGCGTGGGCCTGTGCGAGCTCATCCAGCACATGAGTTTTCTTGATTACGCCGTGGTTTCCGGGCGTTTTGAGAACCGGGTTCTGGAATTCGTTGACCACCTTCACGAACATTTCATCGATCCGGCATGCGTCAAAAGCGGGCGGTATTTGGCACCTGCAACGCCCGGTTTCTCGGTTGAGATGCTCCCCGAAAGCCTCGCACGGTTCCGGTTCCCCGACGGGCCGGAATGGGCCAGATAGCACCGGCGGTGCTGCGGGCCCGTGCCGCCATCCGTGCCAGACTGCGTGAGGTTTCAGAAAGAAAGGGGGAAACCCGCATGAACCGCACCATCACCGCCGCCACACTGGCGGCAATTTTCCTGACCACAGGCACCGCAGCAGCGCAGGCGCAGCAGCACTGCAACTGGAAGGAGTTGAACTTCTGGGAAGAGGTAGCCGCCGAGGATGTGGAAAACTGCATCGCCGCCGGTGCGAATGTCAACGCGCGGAACGAAGACGGCGTGACGCCGCTTCACGGGGCGGCGGTTTTTGGCAAAGCCGAGGCGGTGCATGCCCTGCTCGCCGCCGGCGCGAATATCGCGGCGCGGACCGAGGACGGCCAAACACCGGCCGATTTTGTTGAGGAGAATGAAGCCCTGCGCAACCATCCGGTGTTTTGGGACTTGCACGACGGGCGGTTTGACTAATCCGCGCACCCGAAAGCAGGGGGGCCATCAGTGAACCAGCTTGCCATGACTGGTTGCCGCTGGCCCCCCATGCCCTGCAATATCGCCCGCCGCGCTGTGCCCCAAGAGGCCCGGAATTGGGGGCTGGGCAGAGATGAAATTCCACGCCACACACCACCACCGCCAGCCGAAAGGCGGTGTGGGTAGCCCTTCATGATCTCCGGGCATCCGTGATGCGCGGCGTGGCTGCCGGGGGATCAGTCCTTCGCGCGGTCTGTCCCATCCCATGCCACGGTGCGCTGGTACTGCACGCCCAGGCCCGCGATGCCCAATTCCATCACCTGTCCCTCGCGCAGGAACTGCGGCGGGTTCTGGCCCATGCCCACACCCGGCGGCGTACCGGTCGATATGATATCGCCCGGATGCAAACTCATGAACTGGCTGATGTAACTGACAACATAGGCAACACCATAAACCATGGTTTTTGTGGAACCATTCTGGTAACGATGCCCGTCAACCTCCAGCCACATGGCAAGATTCTGGGGGTCCGGCACCTCGTCCTTGGTGACCAGCCAGGGGCCGATGGGGCCGAACGTGTCGGCGGATTTTCCCTTTACCCACTGGCCGGAGCGTTCGATCTGGAACGCGCGCTCAGACAGGTCGTTGACAACGCAATAGCCCGCCACGTGGTCCATCGCCTCCGCCTCGTCAACGTAGGACGCATGCGTGCCGATAACAACGCCAAGCTCCACCTCCCAATCGGATTTCCGGGATCCGCGCGGGATGCGCACATCATCGTTCGGGCCGCAGATCGCCGAGGTCGCCTTAAAGAAGAGCACCGGTTCGGGTGGCACATCCATGCCGGACTCGGCGGCGTGGTCGGCATAGTTGAGGCCCACGCAGACGAATTTTGGTACTGCACCGACGCAGGGACCGATGCGCGGGGTACCTTCAACAACGGGCAAACTGGCGGGGCTGATCGCGGCGATCCCCGCCAGCCCCTCGGGTGAGAGTGCATTGCCTGCGATATCGTCTACCACGGCGGACAAATCGCGGAGCGTTCCGTTCGCGTCCAGAAGGCATGGGCGTTCATGCCCCGGCGCACCGCATCGAAGTAATTTCATGGGCGGTTCCTTTTAGATGTTGCTCCAGCCACCATCAAGCGCGATGGCCTGGCCAGTGATAAAGGTGGCTTCATCCGAGGCAAGATAAACAGCCAGTGCCGCAACCTCGGCCGGTTGACCGACGCGGCCCATGGGTTGACGGGCGATGAACTCGGCACGTGCCTTGTCCACATCACCGATGGCGGTACCCTGCGCCTCAACCCGTGTGCGCCAAGACGGGCTTTCGATGGTGCCGGGACAAATCGCGTTGGCGCGGATGCCCTGGGTTACAAAATCGGCGGCGATGGATTTGGTCATGCCGACCACGGCGGCCTTTGTGGCACCATAGACGAAGCGATCAGGCGCGGCGATCATCGAGGAGACGGCAGAGGCCACGCAGATAACTGCCCCTCCCCCCGAGCTCAGCATCCCCGGCAGAAGCGCACGCGTAACCTGATATGTGGCACGCACGTTCAGGCCGAAACTGAAATCGAAATCCTCGGCCGGGCAATCGAGAATTGAGCCATGATGCACAAAGCCTGCGCAATTAAACAGGATGTCGAGGGTACCCACCGCATCGGCCACCCTGGCAACGGCATCCGCGTCGGTCACGTCAAGTACCAACGTCCTGCACCCGGCCCTGGCGCAAGGTTCAAGCGCATCGCCGTTGATGTCGCTGGCCCAGACCTTGGCACCTTCGGCGGCAAAGGCCAGGGCCGTGGCCTGGCCGATCCCCGCACCTGCCGCCGTGACAAAGGCTTGCTTCCCGTTAAGTCGCATGGCGACACCCTTCCTTGCATGTGTGCATACCGGTTTTGCCTTGGCATTTTCAGTTATGCTGCTTGCCCGGTCTGCCACGAAATCTTGTGGTTACGGGGATTCTGGCGTTTTTTGAAGATTTTCATGCGACAGTCTCTTGACTGGCGACACCGCATAACTCATATCGTTTCTTGAGTGTCGCCTGATGTTGGTTAGGACGCACTTACACGATTTCATTCTGATATCGTAGCCACCTTTGGCTTTCTTGACTGATCCAAAGGGGGGCGTTCTTTTTGCTCTCCTGTGGTGGCAGGCGCGGAACCCGCAAATTTTCCGAAGCCTGCCCCTGCTTCTTTTTACCCGTTAGGGCCTTTCCGGCACCCCTGCGCCGATACCTGCTCGGCTTCCCTGTTTGTGGACAGGCACAAGGCCACCCGTCAGGATGGCCGATGTGCTGCTTTGCGCCGGGTCAGGCTCAAATGAGTTCAAAATCGAAATACCCGCTTTTCAGCTCTGTCACATCTTCCAGCGTGATCGAATTTCCGTTGTCAAAGGTGATAATTGTGTCACCTTTTGTTGCCTCGAATTTCACCTTCTTCTCCAGGTCGGCAAAATTGCTGATCCCCTCGATGTGGATTTTGTTCTCTCCGTTTGTGAAGTCGGTGATCGTGTCCTGGCCGAAATTTTCCTTGAAGAGGAAGTAATCCGCGCCTGCACCGCCGGTCAGCAGGTCGTCACCCGCACCGCCGATCAGGTGGTTGTTGTTATCATCCCCGGTCAGGGTGTCGTTATGTTCCGATCCGGTCAGGTTCTCGATGCTGGTCAGCGTATCGTCCTGCGCGTGGCCACCGGTAACCGTGCCTGTGGCAAGGTTGACGCTTACACCCGCGTCTGATCCCGCATAACTGGCCGTGTCGGCACCCGCACCGCCTGTCAGCAGGTCGACACCGGCACCGCCCTCCAGCACGTTGGCACCAGCATCCCCGGTCAGGGTGTCATTGTGACCTGATCCAGTCAGATTCTCGATATTGATCAAGAAATCACCCTGCATGTGGCCACCGGTACCCGTGCCTGTGGCAAGGTTGACGCTTACACCCGCGTCTGACCCCGCATAACTGGCCGTGTCGGCACCCGCCCCGCCATCCAGCCAGTCGTCCCTATCGCCACCGTTCAGGGTGTCATCGCCGTCGCCACCGTTCAGCTTGTCGCCCCCATCGCCGCCTTTCAGAGAATCGTTGCCCGTGCCACCATCCAGATCGTCCGTACCCCTGCCGCCTATCAGCGTATCGTTCCCCGTGCCCCCTTCCAGGAGGTCATCGCCGCCCTCCAGCGTATCCGCGCCGGTGCCGCCCTTCAGGGTATCGCTGCCATTGTCGCCAATGAGAGAATCGTGACCATTGCCACCATATAGCGTGTCATCGCCATCGTCACCATACAGCGTATCGTTCCCCGTGCCCCCTTCCAGGAGGTCATCGCCGCCCTCCAGCGTATCCGCGCCGGTGCCGCCCTTCAGGGTATCGCTGCCATTGTCGCCGATGAGAGAATCGTTCCCATCCTGGCCCTGGAGTCCGTCGCGATCATCCCCGCCTTCCAGCGTATCATTGCCACTGCCGCCATACAGGTTGTTATCCCCATCGTCACCATACAGCGTATCGTTGCCTGCGCCGCCTTCCAGAGAGTCGTTGCCCATGCCGCCGATGAGGGAATCGTTGCCTATGCCGCCATGTAGCTCGTCATTGCCATCGCCGCCATCCAGCGTGTCTGGTCCCTGGCCACCATACAGCGTGTCATCGCCATCACCACCTTCCAGCGTGTCCCTGTTATCGCCGCCATCCAGAGAATCCTTGCCACTGCCGCCGTTCAGGGAATCATTGCCACCATTGCCGAGCAGCAGGTTGGCTCCGGCGTCACCGGTGAGCGTGTCATTCCAGGCAGAGCCCTCAATATCCTCAATGCTCACCAGCACGTCACCCTGCGCGTCGCCGCCTTTCTGGGTGTCCTCTTCGCCTTCCGGTGTTTTCCTTGTCAGGTCCACATCTACGCCTTGCCGGGAACTGGCATAGCTCGCCCGGTCCCGGCCCGTGCCACCGTCCAGCACGTCCTTGCCCTCGCCGCCCTCCAGGGTATCAGCCCCCCCTCTGCCGTAGAGCCTGTCGTTGCCCGCACCGCCTTTCAGATGGTTGGACCTGTAGTTGCCAGCCAGAGAATCACCGCGCGATGACCCCTCAAGGTTCTCAATTTGGACCAGCTTATCGTTTGTGCCTTCGTTTCGATTCTTTTGCCATTCACGGTTGAAGCCCGCGCCCTTGCCCAGATCGATACGAACCGCCCGGGCAGAGTCCCGGTAACTGGCCCAGTCCCTGCCT
>JACONJ010000051.1 GCA_014323785.1 Paracoccaceae bacterium
CTGCTGGGCGACCTCCGTGGGGAACCTGTCGGGGTGCGCGGAAGGGTCATCGACGAGCTGCGCGAACAGGACAGCCCGCATGGCGGCAAGGGGGCGGCGGGCCCAATACAGGTGCAGGGTAGAAGGGTGCCCATGACGCAGAGACTTCTCCCGAATGCACGCCGCATTGATGGCGTCCAACGGAAGGGCAACCTCAATCAGCTTTCTGGCGGGGGATTCAGTCATCCATGCCACCCTGCACCAGCACACAGCGCGATGTCAAGGGCAATGCAGGGCGCGTGCGGCGGGGTGTCGGCCAGGCTTAGGATAATGTGAAGCCACCGATGATAATAGCGACAAGGACGCCAAACAGGACAAGAAGCAGGTTAACAAGAAACCTTTGATTGTCCTTATCCCGTTTGGCGATGTCGGCTTTCAGGTCGGCGTCGCGCTTGGCCTGCTCCGCGTCGCGCTTGGCCTGCTCCGCATCGCGCTTGGCCTGCTCCGCATCGCGCTTGGCCATATCTTCCGCCAGGCGGGCGATGTCGGTACGGTAATCCGCCTGATACGTGTTCATGCGTTCCTCCAATACGGCCAGCTGCCGGGCGATGCTGTGGGTGTCCGGTGTGCTCATGGAACCAATATAGCCACCACGGGCGGGGGTGTCAACACCAGGGAACCGGGATCATCCGGGTGCTCATCCAGGCCACCCCGCACCGGCACGCAGCAAGGTGTCAAGGGCGCGGCTATTCGCCGGCACTGACGGGGGCGGGGATGGCCCGGCTGAACACAAGGTTCTACGGGAAAATGTTCGATACCACGAAGCCGCCGATGATAATGGCAACAAGCAGGCCGAACAGGGTGACAAGAAACCGCTGGTTGTCCTTGTCCCGTTTGGCGGCGTCCGCATCGCGTTTGGCGGCATCGGCTTTCAGGTCGGCCATGTTCGCGCGGATGGTTTCCCAGCCGGTGCGGTAGTCCGCATCGCGTTTGGTGATGTCGGCTTTCAGGTCGGCGATGCTGGTGCGGTATTCCCGTTGATGTTCCGCCATGTTGGCGCGGATGGCCTCCCACCCGGTGCGGTAATCCGCCTGCTGCGTGTTCATGCGTTCCTCCAATACGGCCAGCTGCCGCGCGATGCTGTGGGTGTCAGGCATGCTCATGCGGCCAATATAGCCACCACGGGCGGGGGCGTCAACACCGGGGAACTCAACACCGGGACAACGGGATCAGTCCGGGGCTCATCCGGGCGACCCCGCACCAGCACGCAGGGCAGTGTCAAGGGCGCGGCCATTCCCCCGCGCTGACCGGGGCGGGGATGGCGACCTGGCTGAACACAAGGTTCTACAGGAAAATGTTCGAGACCACGAAGCCGCCGATGATAATGGCAACAAGCAGGCCGAACAGGGTGACAAGAAACCGCTGGTTGTCCTTATCCCGTTTGGCGGCGTCCGCATCGCGTTTGGCGGCGTCCGCATCGCGTTTGGCGGCATCGGCTTTCAGGTCGGCCATGTTCGCGCGGATGGTTTCCCAGCCGGTGCGGTAGTCCGCATCGCGTTTGGTGATGTCGGCTTTCAGGTCGGCGATGCTGGTGCGGTAGTCCCGTTGATGTTCCGCCATACTGGCGCGGATGGCCTCCCACCCCGTGCGGTAGTCGGCAATGCTGGTGCGGGTGTCGGCGTCGCGTTTGGCAATGTCGGCTTTCAGGTCGGCCATGTTGGTGCGGATGGCCTCCCACCCCGTGCGGTAATCCGCCTGCTGCGTGTTCATGCGTTCCTCCAATACGGCCAGCTGCCGCGCGATGCTGTGGGTGTCGGGCGTGCTCATGCGAACAATATAGCCACCACGGGCGCGGGCGTCAATAGCGGGGCAACGGGCATCTCATCCGGGGGCTTCATCCAGACCACCCTGTACCGGCACGCAGCAAGGCGTCAAGGGCGCACGTGGGACTATTCGCCCGCACTGACGGGGGCGGAGGTGGCACTGGCGTTGCCCGGCACGATGGTGCCCGTTTGCTGCACAGGCTGTTCCCTTGAAAATCGTCCGGAGGTATCGATGGTGCGGTTCACCACAATATTAGACACAACAAAGCTGCCAATAAAGATGGCCACAAAAACACCGAACAGGGCGATAAGAAACCTTTGATTGTCCTTATCCCGTTTGGCAGCGTCCGCATCCCGTTTGGCAACTTCGGCTTTCAGGTCGGCGTCGCGCTTGGCCTGCTCCGCATCCCGCCGCGCCATATCTTCCGCCAGGCGAGCGATATCGGTGCGGTAGTCCCGTTGATGTTCCGCCATATTGGCGCGGATCGCCTCCCACCCCGTGCGGTAGTCCGCTTGATGCGTGTTCATGCGTTCCTCCAATACGGCCAGCTGCCGGGCGATGCTGTGGTTATCGGGCATGCTCATTCGATCAATATAGCCACCACGGGCGGGGGTGTCAACACAGGTTTAGCGGACCGGGGCACCGGGATCATCATGGGTTCATCCGGGCGACCCCGTACCGGCACGCAGCAAGGTGCCAAGGGCACGGCCATTCCCCCGCGCTGACCGGGGCGGGGATGGCGACCTGGCTGAACACAAGGTTCTACAGGAAAATGTTCGAGACCACGAAGCCGCCGATGATAATGGCAACAAGCAGGCCGAACAGGGTGATAAGAAACCGCTGGTTGTCCTTATCCCGTTTGGCAATGTCGGCTTTCAGGTCGGCGATGCTTGTGCGGTAGTCCCGTTGATGTTCCGCCATATTGGCGCGGATGGCTTCCCACCCCGTGCGGTAGTCCGCCTGCTGCGTGTTCATGCGTTCCTCCAATACGGCCAGCTGCCGGGCGATGCTGTGAATGTCGGGCGTACTCATGCGGCCAATATAGCCGCCTGACCCCAATTTTGCAACACGCGGTGTGTACCTGCAAGGCCGTGATGGCACTTGCGTTTTACAGCCGGGTGCAGGAATGCTGATACCCGACACCCCCCGGGAAGGATCGGAATCCATGGATGGCATGACGGCAGAGGACAAAGCGCACACCGTGCGGCAATTCATCCAGGCGCTTCCGTTTTCCAGGGCCCTGCGGATGCAGGTAGAGGCGTTCGGCAAGGGTGTGGCCGTGATCTCAATGCCCTATGATGCGCGGCTTGTTGGCGACCCGACGACAGGGATTATTCATGGCGGTGCGGTTTCTGCCCTGATGGATACGTGTGGCGGTGCCGCGGTGATGAGCCATCCCGATGCCCCCGCAGGCACCGCAACGATCGATCTGCGCATCGATTATATGCGCCCTGCCGCGCCGGGGCAGCGGATCCGTGCGCGGGCGGAATGCTACCATATGACCCGCAGCGTTGCCTTTGTGCGCGCGCAAGCCTTTGACGAGACCCCGGACCGCCCGGTCGCCGCCGCCACCGGGGCCTTCACCATCGAGCGCATGACCAGCGGGCAGCCTGCACCATGAGCCCGCCCCGCCCTGACCCCGAACATCTTGTCAGGCGGCGGCGTGATGCGGCCCTCTCGGCCCTGGTGGATGCTGTCCCCTATATCGCCATGATGGGGATCAGCTTTGACCGCCGGGGGGATGAGCTGACGGCGGTTCTGACCTATGATGACAAGCTGATCGGCAATCCGCTGCTGCCTGCACTTCATGGCGGGGCGACGGCTTCTTTTATGGAAACGGCGGCGATCATGGAATTGAGCTTTCAGATTTTGTGGAATGGAATTGAAACTGGCCAGATTAAGGCCGATGCGCTGACGCCCCAGACACTGCCGCGGCTTCCCAAAACGATTGATTTCACCATCGATTATCTGCGTTCCGGTTTGCCGCGCGATGCTTACGCACGGGCGTGGGTGAACCGCTCTGGCCGGCGCTATGCCAGTGTGCATGTGGAGGCCTGGCAAGATCATCACGACCGCCTGATTGCCCAGGCCACGGGGCATTTCCTGATGCCGGGGCCGCGCGGCTAAAGTGGCCGCAGCATCAGATCCGGCCCGGCCCGTCAGCCACCGCCGGGTTCTGAACATCGCCCTGCCTGTCGTGCTGTCGAATGCCACGATACCCCTTTTGGGGGCGGTGGATACCGGTGTGGTGGGCCAGATGGGCGCGGCCGCGCCGATTGGGGCCGTTGGCATCGGGGCCATCGTCCTTGGCACTGTGTATTGGATCTTTGGGTTTTTGCGGATGGGAACGGTCGGGCTGACCGGACAGGCCCTTGGTGCGGGCGACGGGGCAGAGGTTTCGGCCCTTCTTAGCCGGGTTCTGATGATTGCCTTTGCGGCCGGTCTGGTTCTGATCCTTGGGCAGGCCGCGATCTTTCGAATGGCGTTTCAGATTGCGCCCGCCAGTGCCGAAGTTGAAAGCCTGGCGCGGGAGTATATGGCGGTTCGCATCTTCTCGGCCCCTGCGGCGATTGCGATCTACGGGCTGACCGGCTGGCTGGTGGCGCATGAGCGGATGACCGGCATCATGGGCCTGCAGATTGGCATGAACCTTTTGAACATCGCGCTTAGCCTCTTTCTTGTCCTGGGCCTGGGCCTGGGCGTCGCAGGGGTGGCACTTGGCACCGTTCTGTCGGAATGGGCGGGATTCGCGCTTGGCCTTTGGCTGTGCCGGGACGGGTTTCAGGGTGCGGCCTGGCGGCAGCAGTCCCGCGTGTTCAATCCCGCGCGGCTGATCCATATGCTGCGGGTGAACACCGACATCATGCTCCGGTCGGTGATCCTGATGGCGGGGTTTGCCGCTTTCCTGTTTATCGGGGCACATTTCGGGGATGTGACCCTGGCGGCCAATCAGATTCTGATGCAGTTCCTGCACATCACCGCCTATGCGATGGACGGGTTTGCCTTTGCCGCCGAGGCGTTGGTGGCGCGCACCCTGGGGGCCCGCAGCCGCACCCGGCTGCGCCGAAGTGCGGCACTGACCAGTGTCTGGGGCTTTGGCACCTGCCTTGTGATGTCCGTGGTCTTTGCGGTGCTGGGCCCGGGGATCATTGATGTGATGACGACCGCCGCGGATGTGCGCGCCGGGGCGCGGCTGTATCTGCCCTGGATGATCGCGGCACCGGTCATCGGCTGCGCGTCCTGGATGCTGGACGGCATCTTTATCGGGGCAACGCGCAGCCGGGATATGCGCAACATGATGATCCTGTCGGGGCTGGTGTATGGTCTGGCCCTGTGGTGTCTTGTGCCACCTTATGGCAATCACGGGCTGTGGGCGGCACTGTTGATCTTCTTTGCCGTGCGCGGCCTGACGCTTGCCTGGTGCTATCCGGCCCTGGAACGGGGGGCGCAACCGGGGCCACGCGCTAAAGCCAGGCATCCCGCCCCTGGCCCACGGCACCGGCGACATTGGCAAACCCGTCGGCCTGCAAAAGGGCGTCCAGATCGCGTGCGATGGTGCGGACCAGCCCCAATCCGCCATAGACCAGCCCTGTGTAAAGCTGAACAGCCCCGGCCCCGGCCATGATCTTTGCATAGGCCTGCGCCCCTGAGGCCACGCCCCCCACCCCGATAATGGGCAGTGCGCCATCGGTGAGCACCGACAAACGCGCCAGAACCCGTGTAGAGCGGTCAAAAAGCGGCTGGCCCGATAACCCGCCCGCTTCGTTCCGGTGGCGGCTTTGCAGCCCGCCCCGCGCCAGCGTTGTGTTCGTGGCGATAAGGCCCGAAAGATTCGCCGCCACCGCCGCCGTGGCCACATCGGCCAGCGCGGCGTCATCCAGATCCGGTGCGATTTTCAGGAACACCGGCAGCGGTGGCCGTTCGGCAGGTGATGGTGCGCTGGCCCGCATGACATCCGCCAGCAGCGTGGACAGGGCTGCCTTTCCCTGTAACGCGCGCAGCCGTTTGGTGTTGGGGGACGACACATTGACCGTCACAAAATCAACACAATGACTGCACAACCGCACAACGGCAGCAAAATCCCCGGCGCGGTCCGCACTGTCCCTGTTCACCCCCAGGTTCAGCCCGACCGGCACAGTGCGGGGGCGGGGCTGTCGGGCCAGGCGTTTGGCAATCTGCCTGACCCCGTCGTTGTTGAAACCAAGGCGATTGATGACCGCGCGATCCGCGTCCAGGCGGAACAGCCGCGGCTTTGGATTGCCGTGCTGCGGGCGGGGCGTGGCGGCACCCACCTCAAGAAAACCGAATCCGGCGGCTGAAAGCGCCCCCACGGCCCTGGCATTCTTGTCAAACCCCGCGGCCAGGCCAACCGGATTCGGCAGGGCCATTCCGGCAAGTTCTGTCTGCAAGCGGGGTGAGGTCACGGGGCCGGGGCGCGCGGCCAGCCCAGAGTTCAGCGCGACAAGTGCCAGGCGATGGGCGCATTCGGGGGGCATCCCCTGCAGCAGGGCCAGGCCAGGGCGTTCAAGCATCAGCGGGGTCCACAGGGGCACACGGTTCCCCGCCGCGGACCGGACCCTGCCTGTGCGGTACCCCGTTCGGGGTATGCGCCATGCCCGTGCAAGGGATGTGTACAGTGCGGCATGCCCCGCCTTATGACGGGGCCGAAGCCATGCCGTCAAGCGGGGGCGGACGGGGGCTTTGTAAAAATTCGCTTTACGTATGCGCAACCGCCTGTCAATATGGCTTGGTGATGCACGCGGAACACAAACAACGGGAGTATGGCATGACCACAAGACTATGCAAAGTGACGGCGGTGTTGGGCGCATTGGCCGGTGCCGCCCCCGCGGCGGCAGAGACGGTGCTGCACATCCTGCACATCAACGACCTGCACAGCCGAATCCAGCCGATCAACCGCTTCGATTCGACCTGCACAGCCGAAGATGACGCGGCAGGTGCGTGTTTCGGCGGCGTTGCGCGGGTTGCGACGGCGATCAACCAGCGGCGTGCTGCGCTGACAGCCGCCGGCCAGAACGTGCTCGTTCTGGATGCGGGGGATCAATTCCAGGGGTCGCTGATGTTCACCACCTATCAGGGTGCCGCTGCGGCCGAATTCATGGAGGCCATCGGATTTGATGCCATGGTCGCGGGCAACCACGAGTGGAACAACGGCCCCGCTGGCTTTGCGCACTTTCTTGACCAGGTGAATTTTCCCGTCATCGCGGGCAACCTTGATGTCAGCCGGGAACCGGCCGTTGCCGACCTGCTTGGCGATACGCTGGTTCTGGATGTGAACGGGATCCAGGTCGGGCTTGTCTCGGCCCTGGCGACGGACACGGCGGAAACCTCCAGCCCTGGTCCGAATGTGATCTTTACCGATGAAATCCAGTCCCTTCAGGCCGATGCTGACCGGCTGACCGAGGCGGGCGTGGATATCATTATCGCGCTGACCCATGTGGGGCTGCCAGACGACATACGGATTGCCCAATCAGTTACCGGTATCGACCTGATCGTGGGCGGGCATTCGCATACCTACCTAAGTGCCGATGATCCGGACCGCGATGGTCCCTATCCGACGTGGGTTGCAAACCCCCGGGGCAGGATGGTGCCCATTGTGCAGGCGTATGCCTATTCCAAGTATCTTGGCCATCTGGAAGCGGTCTTTGATGATGATGGCTATCTGCTCCGGGCCACAGGCAACACCGTGCTGCTTGATGCCTCGGTCACGCCCGACCCGCAGATTGCGGCGCGCGTTGCGGAACTGGCCGGCCCGATCCAGGCCACCATGGCCCATGTTGTGGGCCAGACCGCAAAGGCCATCCAGGGTGATCGCGCAGTCTGCCGGGTGATGGAATGCCCGATGGGCAACTTGGTAGCCGACGCCATGCTGGCGCGGGTGCGCGACCAGGGCATTCACATCGCAATCCAGAATGGCGGCGGTTTGCGCGCATCGATCGATACGGGTGACGTGACAATGGCCGAGGTGTTTACCGTGCTGCCGTTCCAGAACACGCTAGCAACCTTTCAATTGACTGGTGCAGATATCATCGCCTCGCTGGAAAACGGCGTAAGCCAGGTGGAGGACGGGGCCGGCCGGTTCCCGCAGGTGTCCGGCATGCGCTACACTTGGGATCCCGCGCAACAGCCGGGCAGCCGGATCATCGCGGCCCATGTCAATATCGACGGCACCTGGCAGGCCATTGATCCCGAAACAACCTATGGCGTTGTGTCCAACAATTTCATGCGCCGCGGCGGTGACGGTTACGCGCTGTTCCGCGACAATGGCATAGACGCCTATGATTTCGGCCCGGGGCTGGAACAGGTCGTGGCAGAGTATATCGGGGAACACTCCCCCTATACCCCCTACACGGACGGGCGCATCGCCGAAGCCCGGTAGGGCCGCATCCCTGATTCTTCAGTCCGCGCGGCAGCCCCCCGCGCGGCCTCCCGCGCTGCTATGCAGCACGGGCAAAGCCGGCTTTGAAAAACGTCAATTGTGATCTTTGTGAACGCACCCATATTGGCCGTATCGGGAGATACACACGCAACACAAAGGAGCTTGCAAATGACCCCCATTTTTTCCAGCCTGCGCGCCGCTGCCCGCAAACGCGCGGCCTATAAACGGACAGTGGCCGCGATCCGGCGCATGCCGCTTGATGTGGCCCTGGACCTTGACATCTACCGGGGCGATGCCGCAAAGATCGCCCATAAGGCCGTTTATGGTCGCTAAAGGGGTGCGCACCCAAACCCGTTCATCCCCCCCCCGCGCCATGTGCGGGGGGATGAACGGCCAGCCCAGGGCTGTGGTGCGCTTGGGCCAAACGGCGTTGATACGTGTAGCGGCCCGAAATAAACACCGGAACGTGCGCGGTTCGGGCGTTGATACGCCGAACGGCGGGGGAAAGCCCTGCACAGCCCCCGCTGCCCGGGCCTGTGGAGGGGCGGAAGTGGTTTCGTCCGGCACCAGACCGATGGGCGATCATATTGTGAAAATGTTGTCGCCGGCAAACCCGGCAAGGTCGTTGTGGTCCACGCCTTGCAGCAGCAGGACTTTGCCACTGCTGCCGCTTAGGGTGACGGTGGTACCGTCATGCACGCCATCCTCATCATAAGCGGCAAAGGTCACACGATCAGTATCCAACCCTTTGTATACGATGTCGTCGGATTCTACATCAAAGTCGGTGATGACCGTGCCGGTAACCCAGTCCCCGGTGAAGATGAAAACGTCGTAATCAGTAACACTGCCACACCACCGTTCAGCGTGTCGCTGCCGCCATCACCGTCCAGCCAGTCATGATAGGCACCGCCAGTCAGGCTGTCATTGCCAGCGAAGCCGCGCAGGTGGTAGCCTTGGCCAGCGGGGGCGTCTGCCGGGGTATTCACGCTGTCGTTGCCGAGGCCACCGCGAATCTCAACACGTTCTGTCATTGGGTCAGGTTCCCCACTGGTTAAAGGGGTTTGTCGTGGCCGTGTGCGTTCAAGGGCGACCATACGGGGGTGGTATTCAGACCACGCCCTCCCTTGGCCCCTGGTGGCCTTGGTTGGGGGTGCGGTGCGTTCAGAGGGTTTAGACGAACCAGAAATCACCCTCTTCAAGTTCAAATTCAAAATGCACCGTCAGGGTGCCCTCGACGCCGTCCACCGTCCACTTGACGGTGTTGGTGTTACCGGAATGTTCAATGGTCAGGTCGTCAAACGTAACATCATCGCCGTGGATCTGGATAATATCAAAGAGTTCACCATCGTAATTGTTGATCACATCGCCCTCAAACTGGTGGAAGATAAATGTGTCTTCCTGCTCAGCAGTGCCATTCAGCGTATCGGCCCCGGCCCCGCCGTTCAGCGAATCGTTCCCCCCGGCCCCGCTGTTCAGGACATCATCACCGGCACCACCGTTCAGGCGGTTATTCGCGCTGCTGCCGGTGAGCGTGTCATTCCCGGCACCACCGTCCATGCGGCGAGTCGTGCCGTCGCCAATGATCGCGTCGTTATGGCCAGAGCCCTCGATGTTCTCAATGCTCGTCAGCACGTCGCCCTCGGCGTGGCCACCTGTTTCTGCGGCACTGTCGCCCAGGTCGATGGTCACGCCGGCGTTCGAACCCGCATAACTGGCCCAGTCCGAACCCACCCCGCCGTTCAGGGTATCTTCCCCGGCCCCGCCGTTCAGGGTATCGTTCCCTTCACCGCCATCCAGCGAATCGTTCCCGGCCCCGCCGTTCAGCGTGTCGTTCCCGTCATCGCCGCGTAGCACGTCGGCCCCGGCCCCGCCGGACATCGAGTCATCCCCGCCCTCGCCCCTGATCTTGTTGCGCTGGTCATCACCGGTCAGGGTGTCGTTATGGCGGGAGCCGCGCAGGTGCTCGATGCTATACAGCCGATCACCCTGGGCCGTGCCGCCAGAGTTTACCGTGCCATCGACCAGGCTGACAGTCACGCCCTCGTCCGAATCGCGGTAATCCACCCGGTCAGCACCACCGCGGCCAAAGATCTTGTCGGCCCCCTCGCCACCGCGAAAGACGTCCCTGGCTTCCGCACCCCACCCGCGATGGCCTTTGAGCACATCATCAAAGGCCGAGCCGATGATGCCATTGATATTCTTCAGCTTGTCGCCCCCGCCCGGCCCCCTGACGGTGATGAAGCCGTCGGCGTCGACGCGGTCCGTATCTGTTACATAGGTTCCGTCCTCAAGTTTGCGTGTCGTCGCAAGGTCCACCCACACGGCGGCGTCCGCATGCCTGTAGTTGACCGTATCCTTACGGTGGCCACCGCCATCGATGGTGTCGTCACCGGCCCCGACCACAAAGACGTTCCTGTCATCATTGCCGGTCAGGACATCGCCGTGGGCTGAGCCGCGGATGTTTTCAAAATTGCTGATCACATCGCCCGCGGCATGCCCGCCCTGGGCGGTATTATCGGCCAGGTTCACGGTAACACCAGCGTCCGAATCGCGGTAATCCAGCCGGTCGCGGCCGGCACCGCCATCCAGCGTGTCGGCCCCGGCCGCACCGCGCAGGGTGTTGTTGCCACCATCGCCAGTCAGAACATCGTCAAAGGCCGAGCCGATGATGTGCTCCATGCGCTTTAGCTTGTCGCCCGCGGCGTGGCCACCGGAGGCGGTGATGAAGCCATCCGCGTCCGCCCCGCCCCCCAGGTTCACGGTGACGGCGGCGTCGGATCCGGTGTAATCGGCCCAGTCGCGCCCGCTACTGCCATTCAGCGTGTCGGCCCCCACGCCACCGCGGAACAGGTTGTTTCTGTAATCGCCAAGCAGCATGTCACCGTACAAGCCACCAAAGACCTCTTCAATACTGCGCAGGCGATCTGTTTGACCAGGCTGACCATTGACATCACTGGCGGTGCCCCGGATCAAATTCACTGTTATCGGAGCAGACGCGATGTTGGAATAATCCACCCGGTC
>JACONJ010000052.1 GCA_014323785.1 Paracoccaceae bacterium
ATCACCTTCACCGACGATGCCCTAGCCGATCCCGCCAACGCCGCCACCATCCCCACCAGCCAAATCTTCGAGATAAGAAACGGCAACCAACTCCACCTAAAACAAAACGCCCCCCTAGACCACGAGACCCAAACCACCCACACCATCACCGCCACCGCCACCACCAACCCCACCCTAACCAAAACCTTCACCCTCACCGTCATCAACATCGACGAACCCCCAACCCGCTTCACCCTAACCCCCCTCACCGCCCAAGTCACCGCCGGAACTAGCACCGCCACCAACCTCGCCACCGTAACCATTGAAGACCCCGACGGCGGCTCCACCGGCCTAACCCTCACCCAAACCAGCGACCTATTCGAACTAGACGAAACCGGCCCCAACCCCATCCTCAAACTAGTAGAAGGCAAAACCCTAATAGCCGGCCAAACCCACACCGCCACCCTAGCAGTCACCGGCCAACCCGACCAGACCTTCACCCTCACCGTAACCACAATCCCCGATGCCAAACCCACCGTCTTCGAACTCGCCAACGACCTCGATGATCTCCCCGAAAACACCCCCACCACCCCTAGAGTCAAAGTCGCCGACATCACCCTCACCGACGACGGCATAGGCACCAACGCCATCACCCTCAGCGGCACCGACGCTGGCCTCTTTGAACTCGATGGCACCACCGCCCTCTACCTAAAAGAAGGCACCGCCCTAGACCACGAGACCAAACCCACCCTCACCGTCACCCTAACCCTCACCACCGCCACCGGCACCGGCACCACCCCCGACCCCATCACCTACAGCCTCCCCATCACCGACATCAACGAAAAAGCCACCTTCTCCCTAGATCCCACCTCCACCAGCCTCCCCGAAAACCAAGACACCACCACCCGCCTCCAACTCGCCACAATAACCATCCAAGACCCCGACGACAGCCTCGGCACCAACACCCTCCGCTTCACCAGCCGCACCGCCAGCGCCTTCCAACTCGACGGCAACACCTTCTACCTAAGAGCCGGCACCCGCCTAAACCGCCGCATCGCCCCCACCCTCAGAGCCACCATCGAGCTCACCACCGACGGCGAAGGCACCGACCCCGAAGACATCGAGTTCATCCTAACCATCACCGACGTCGACGACCCCCCCACCGCAATAATTTTCACTCCCCCCAGCCTAACCATCCCCGAAGGCCCCACCAGCGCCCGCAAGATCGCCGACATCACCTTCGAAGACCGCGACACCGACCCCAGCAACCGCGCCAACACCGCCACCACCCCCGACCACCCCCTCTTAGAAATAAGAAGCGGCACCCAACTCTGGCTAAAAGGCGGCCAAACCCTCGATTATGAGACCCCCGAAGACCGCACCACCACCATCACCGCCACCGCCACCGGCACCACCCCCCCCGTAACCCAAACGTTCACCCTAACCGTAACCAACGTCGACGAACCGCCCACCGTCTTCACCCTAGCCCCCACCACCGCCCAAGCCCTAGCCGGCCCCAGCCAAGCCACCGATCTAGCCACCGTAACCATCGAAGACCCCGACAACGGCCCCGCCGGCCTACAAATAAAATCCCAATCCCCCGGCGACTTCTTCCAACTAGACGGCACCACCCTAAAACTCATCCCCGGCAAAACCCTAACCGCCGGCGAAATGCTCACCGCCACCCTAGAAGTCACCGGCCCCCAACCCGACCGCACCTTCACCCTAATGATAATCGCCAACCTAGAAGCCACCAACCCCACCCCAACCATCCTCAGCGGCACCCAAGTCACCCTCACCACCACCGGCGGCATCGGCGACCAAACCTGGCACACCGTCGCCACCGACACCACCGAAACCCAAATCCCCAGCGAGACCGGCCCCACCTACACCGTCACCCCCCCAACCGCCCCCACCACCGAAACCACCTACACCTACCGCGCCAAAAAAGGCGATGAACAGGTCGACTTCCGGCTAACAGTCGTCCCCAACCTAGCCCCCCAACGGATCGCCGCCGTATCCGCCGGCAACACCCACACTTGCACCATTAACAACAACGCTCTTCGCTGCTGGGGGATCAACACCCAAGGCCAACTCGGCGACGGCACCACAACAAACCGAACCACCCCCACCCAAGTCCCCGGCCTCGAATCCGCCGTCACCGCCGTCAGCGCCGGCGAAGAACACACCTGCGCCATCCACAACGCCGCCCTCAAATGCTGGGGGGCCAACGCCCAAGGCCAACTCGGCGACGGCACCACAACAAACCGAACCACCCCCACCCAAGTCCCCGGCCTCGAATCCGGCGTAACCAGAGTCAGCACCGGCGACGAACACACTTGCGCCATCCACAACGGTGCCCTCAAATGCTGGGGGATCAACACCCAAGGCCAACTCGGCGACGGCACCACCGCAAACAAACTCATCCCCACCCAAGTCACCGGCCTCACCACCGGCGTCACCGCCGTAGCCGCCGGCTGGAATCACAGCTGCGCCATCCACAACGGATCCCTCAAATGCTGGGGCCGCAACGCCAACGGCCAACTCGGCGACAACACCATCACGGACCGAACCACCCCCACCCAAGTCCCCGGCCTAACCACTGGCGTAACCGCCATATCCGCCGGCGGCAGCACCGCCGGCAGCCACACCTGCGCCATCCACAACGGATCCCTCAAATGCTGGGGCCGCAACGCCAACGGCCAACTCGGCGACGGCACCATAATCCAGAAAAACACCCCCACCCAAGTCCCCGGCCTCGCCACCGATGTAACCGCCGTATCGACCGGCAACGCCCACACCTGCGCCATCCAAAACACCGCCCTCCGCTGCTGGGGCTACAACTTTGACGGCCAACTAGGCGATGGCAACAGCGGCATCGGGACAGACCAAAACACCCCCACCCAAGTCACCGGCCTCGACTCCGCCGTAACCGCCGTCTCCGCCGGCAACTCCCACACCTGCGCCATCCAAAACGGCATTCTCCACTGCTGGGGCGACAATGACCACGGCCAACTCGGCGACAGCACCACCGCCGACAAAAACACCCCCACCCAAGTCACCGGCCTCACCACCGCCATCGCCGCCTACACCGTCCCCACCAACACCCCCGTCATCCTCACCGTCACCGGCGGCCTCGGCGACCACAGCTGGCACACCGTAACCGGCGCCACCGAATCCCCCGCCATCGCCGGTGCCACCACCGCCACCTACATTTACACCGCCCCCACCACCCCCGGCATCACCACCGTCCGCGCCAAACGCGGCGAAGAACAAGTCGACTTCACAATCACCGCCACCAACCAAGCCCCCACCGTCTTCACCCTAAGCCGCACCACCCACAGCCTCGATGAAAACACCCCCACCCCCGCCCGCATCGAGATGGCCACCATCACCCTAACCGACCCCGATGGCGGCACCAACACCCTAGCCCTTAGCGGCCCCGACAGCGACGACTTCGAACTAAACGACTCCCAAACCACCCTCTACCTAAAAGCCGGCACCACCCTAGACCACGAAACCAAACCCACCTACACAGTCACCATCGAACTAACCACCGACGGCCAAGGCACCGCCCCCGGCCCAAGAACCTTCGATCTCACCGTAACCGACATCAACGAAAAAGCCACCCTCCGCCTCTCCCGCACCGCCCACGACATCCCCGAAAACACCGCCACCACCCCCCGCGTCGAACTCGCCGAAATCATCGTCGCAGACCCCGACGACCCCAACGACATCACCAGCAGCAACATCCTCAGCCTAACCGGCCCCGATGCCGATAGCTTCGAAGCCGACGGCAACCTCTACCTAAAAGCCGGCACCACCCTAGACCACGAGACCAAACCCACCTACGAGGTCACAGTCAACCTAGCCACCGACGGCACCGGCACCAACCCCGCCCCCATCAACTTCGAACTCACCATCACCAACATCGACGAACCCCCCACCGCCTTCACCCTAAGCCGCGACAGCCTAACCCTAACCGCCGGCACCAGCACCGCCACAGATCTCGCCACCATAACCGTAACCGACCCCGACCCCGACACCGAAAAAGGCCCCACCGGCCTAACCCTCTCCGCCCAAACCGGCCCCGGCGACCTCTTCGAGCTAACCGGCACCACCCTAAAACTCCCCGCCGGCAAAACCCTAACCGCCGGCAGCTACACCGCCACCCTAACCCTCCCCACCGCCACGCCCACCACCAGAACCTTCACCCTAACCATCACCCCCGCCCCCCAACTCACCATCACCCAAGTCCTAGACGACGACGCCCAACCCCTCCACACCACCCCCGATCCCGGCGACCCCATCACCGAATCCACCATCGATGAAGGCGCCGCCAACACCGCCATCATCGCCGTCGCCCTACTCATAAACCAAGCCCCCACCGCCGACGCCACCTTCACCGCCAGCCTCACCACCACCGGCCCCGCCTTCCAAACCGGCCCCGCCGCCGCCCGCAACATCCCCACCGCCAGCGGCTGGTACTGGGCGGTCACCAACATCTGCCCCGGCGAAGAACGCACCACCTGGCTCCCCATGGGCGAATCCACCATCGACCTCACCTTCCCCGCGGCCACCAGCTGCCTCGGCCGCGTCATCGCCATCCACCCCCCCCGCACCCAAGACCCCGCCGACTCCAGCAAATTCATTCACAGCGACCAAAACGCCGATGACGAAGTCCTCACCCTAACCCTCACCGCCAAAAACGCCCCCGCCAGTGCATACAGCCTCCCCCCCGCCCACGAACTCACCTTCACCGACTCCGACTCCCCCACCGCCACCTTGCAGATCGAAAACGCCGATGCAGCCGCCCTCCCCCTTACCCTAAACACCGACAAAACCACCGCCACCCTAAACATCGATGAAGGCACCCCTCACTCCGGCCAGCTGGACATCTACCTCACCCTAAACGCCACCCCCACCGCCAATGCCCTTTTCAACCTCGAACTACGGCTCACCGCCCCCGCCAACTTCGCCATCATCACCGCCGCCGCCCAATCCGCCACCAACTGGAACTTCTACATTCCGCCCGCCGCCACCTCTCGCAGCTCCATCCTCAGCAGCGGCGGCGGCGGCCAAGTCATCCAGGTGCGCTCCACCCTCACCGCCGCCGACTGCCCCACCGCCCCCTGCCGCCTACCACTGGTCCGCCTAATCCCCCCCGGCACCGACACCCGCCACCGCGACACCAACACCACCAGCGAACAGATCACCTTCACCCTCGCCGCCGACCTCAACAACGCCCCCGCCAAAACCTACCAACGCATCCCCAACACCCTCACCCTAACCTTCACCGACCAAAACCGAAACCAACAACCCACCGGCTTCACCCTAGCCAACCAGATAACCACCCTCACCGAAGGCACAGTCGCAGACACCAAAATCGCGGACATCCAAATCACCGACGACGGCCTAGGCATGAACCCCATAAGGCTAGGCGGCACCAACGCCGGCAACTTCGAACTCCGCAACGAAGACGACCAAACCGGCGCCGAACTCTGGCTAAAAGCCACCACCCTAACCCCCAGCACCCTAACCCTAACCCTAACCCTAAACTCCAACGGCCAAGGCACCCCCCCCGCCCCCATCACCTTCACCCTAACCGTAACCGCCCGCCCCAACCTAGCCCCCACCGTCTTCAGCCTATCCACAGCGACCAACACCATATCCGAAGGCACCGTCACCCCCCGCGCCGAGATGGCCGTCATCACCCTCACCGACCCCGACGGCGGCACCAACCAAATCGAGATCACCGGCCCCGATGCCGCCCTCTTTGAATTTAGCGACGCCGCCGCCACCGCCGCCGCCTCCACCACCCTCTACCTAAAAAACGACACCGACCTAGACTACGAGACCAAAACCACCTACACCGTTACCTTGACACTCACCACCGACGGCACCGGCACCGTCCTCGGCCCAAGAACCTTCACCCTAACCATCCTCGACCAAGACGAACCCCCCACCGCCTTCACCCTAACCACCATCACCGACACCCTCCCCGAAGACCAAGACACCAGCACCCGCATAGAACTCGCCACCCTAAACATAGAAGACCCCGACGAAGATCCCGCCAAACTGCTCAACACCCCCACCCTATCCGACTCCACCCGCTTCCAAGTAGACGGCGGCAAACTCTACCTCGCCGCCGACACCGCCCTAAATTACGAAGATGCCCAATCCCACACCGTCACCCTAACCCTAGGCACCACCCTCCCCCCCCAAACCTTCACCCTAACCATCGCCGACATCGACGAACCCCCCACCGGCATGACCTTCACCCGCTCAACCCTAACCCTCATTGAAGGCACCATAACCGCCCAATATATCTCCGACCTCACCTTCACCGGCGACCCCGACACCGACCCCACCAAACAAGCCACCAACACCGCCACCCTCGACAACGACCTCTTCGAAATAAGAGGCGGCACCCGACTCTATTGGAGACAAGCCGACCAAACCCTCGACTACGAGACCCCCGAAGACCGCCGCATCACCGTCACCGCCACCGCCACCACCAACCCGGCCCTCACCGCCACCTTCACCGTAACCCTAACCGACCTCGACGAATCCCCCACCGGCATGACCCTCTCCGCCAACACCGGCAACGCCCCAGAAGCCACCGCCGACACCCCCGTCGCCACCAAAAAACTCGCCGACATCCTCTTCACCGGCGACCCCGACGAAGACCCCACCAAACAAACCAACACCGCCACCATCCCCACCAGCGAAATCTTCGCGATCCAAACCGGCACCAACGGCCCCGAACTCCACCTAAAAGCCGGCGCCCCCCTAAACTACGAAGACGCAACCACCCACGAAATCACCATAACCGCCGTCGCCGACACCCCCCTAACCCAAACCTTCACCCTCACCGTCACCGACCTCGACGAACCCCCCACCGCCCTAACCTTCACCAACCAAGACACCGACGCCAATGAGGCCACCACCACCACCCCAGTAACCACCAAAAAACTAGCCGACATCGAATTCGCCGACGAAGACACCGAATCCACCTTCCTTCAAAACACCGCCACCATCCCCACCAGCCAAATCTTCGAAATCCAAAGCGGCAACCAACTCTGGCTAAAAGCCAACGCCCCCCTAAACTTCGAAACCGGCCCCAGCCACGCCATCACCGTAACCGCCAACGGCGGCGCCACCGCAGACTTCACCCTCACCGTAACCGACCAAGACGACCCCCCCACCGCCATGACCCTCACCCCCGACACCGGCACCAACCCAGAAGGCGTCACCGACACCCCCGTAACCGCCAAACAACTCGCCGACATCACCTTCGAAGACGATGCCCTCGCCACCCCCGCCAACGCCGCCACCATCCAAACCGGCGACACCACCATTTTCGAGATCCAAAACGGCACCGAACTCTGGCTAAAACAAAACGCCCCCCTAAACTACGAAGAAGACACCACCCACACCGTCACCGTAACCGCCACCACCAACAACAGCCTCACCCAAACCTTCACCCTAACAGTGACCGACGTCGACGAACCTCCCACCGCCTTCACCCTAACCCGCGACGAACTCTCCCTCATCGCCGGCACCAGCGAAGCCACCGATCTAGCCACAATAACCGTAACCGACCCCGACACCGGCCCCGACAAAGGCCCCACCGGCCTAACCCTCACCCAAACCGGCCCCGGCGACCTCTTCACCCTAGACGAAACCGGCCCCAACCCCATCCTAAAACTAGCCGAAGACAAAACCCTAACCACCGGAAGCTACACCGCCACCCTAACCCTCCCCACCGCCACCCCCACCACCAGAACCTTCACCCTAACCATCGAACCCATCGACACCAAACCCACCGCCTTCACCCTCGCCAACCAAATCACCAGCCTCTCTGCCGGCCCCGCCGCTGCCACCAAAGTCGCCGACATCCAAATCACCGATGACGACGTCGGCATCAACCGCATCACTCTAGGCGGCACCAACCCCACCAACTTCGAACTCCGCGCCGAAACCAACGCCGGCGCCCAACTCTGGCTCAAACAAACCACCCTAACCGCCGCCACCCCCCTCACCGTCACCCTAACCCTAGACGCCACCGGCAACACCGGCACCGACCCCGACCCCCTAACCTACACCCTCAATGTAACCGCCGCTCCCACCCTAACCATAACCAGAGTCACCGATGCCGCCTCCCCCCCCAACACCCTCCACACCACCCCCACACCCCCCACCGACCCCATCACCGCCTCCGAACTAACCGAAGCCACCCCCGGCAGTGCCCAAATCGACCTCGCCCTCAGCCTCTCCGCCGCCCCCGCCGCCAACGTCATCTTCACCGCCACCTTCAGCACCGCCCCCGCCGCCTCCTTCTCCAACACCAGTGCCCCCACCCCAGAGCGAACCTCAAACCCCGCCCCCAACAAACCCGGCTGGCACTGGCGCATCACCAACAGCTGCCCCGAAGTCGACAACACCTCCTGGATCCCCATAACTCAAGCCGGCCTCACCTTCACCTACTACGCCGCCCCCGACCCCGCCGCCACCGCCCAATGTCGCACCGGCTATCGCATCCAAATCCGCCCCCCAACCAACGCCG
This sequence comes from Paracoccaceae bacterium, assembly GCA_014323785.1. Lineage (GTDB taxonomy): Bacteria > Pseudomonadota > Alphaproteobacteria > Rhodobacterales > Rhodobacteraceae > Rhodophyticola. The sequence goes on from JACONJ010000052.1 coordinate 8,549, forward strand.
ATGGCAACCACGACGATGCCAACCGCACCAATGAAACCCTAACCCTCCGCCTAGCCGGCAACACTGCCGCCGCCGCCATCACCCCCCCCGCCAACCACACCCTAACCATCACCGACGACGACCTCGACCTAATCGGCACCCCCAACGCCGACACTCTCACCGGCCAAGCCGGCGACGACCGCATCCGCGGCCTAGCCGGCGATGACACCCTCACCGGCAACGCCGGCACCGACCAAATAGACGGCGGCCCTGATGCCGACACCCTAAACGGCGGCCCCGACCGCGACCAACTCACCGGCGGCACCGGTGCTGACACCTTCCAGCTCTTAAACCCCGCCCCCGAATCGCAAGCCGATCGCATCACCGACTTCACCCGCACCGAAGACCGCCTCATATTCCCCGCCGGCACCACTCAAATATGGTTCGAGCGCAAAAACGCCGACAACCACCTCTACACCACCGCCGACCGCACCCAGCTCTACGCCATTCTCGAAGACGACCTCACCGACCTAACCACCGCCACCCTCCAAACCCAAGACGGCACCGCCATCCCCACCATCACCGACCTAGCCCCCTTCACCCTCCGCATCACCAACGTCACCGACGCCGCCACCCCCACCCCCAACAGTCTCCACAGCACCCCCGCCGACACCCCCATCACCGCCTCCACCCTCACCCAAGGTGCCAACCAAGACGGCGCCGCAGTCCAAATCCCCCTCAACCTAACCCCCGCCAGCACCACCACCCCCGCCACCTTCGAAGCCACCATCACCGCCACCCGCGCCGGCAGTGCCGGAACCATCGCCAACTTCTTCCCCGGCGGCACCCCAGCCGCCGGTGCCAAAACCACCTGGCACTGGCGCCTGATCAACGCCAACTCCAGCTGCACCGAAATAACCAACACCGACTGGCTCCAAGCCGGCGAAACCACCATCGCCTTCACCTACCCCGCCAACCTCTCCGCCGCCTGCCGCACGGGTTACGCCGTCCAGATCAGCCCCCCCCGCGATGCCGCCGGCAACTTCGCAGACACCGCCAACACCGCTTCTGAGACCCTAACCCTAACCATCACCGCCCAATCCGCCACCGCCGCCGCCCACTATCGCCTCCCCCCCGCCCACCGCATCACCTTCATAACCCCAACCGCCACCGGCGACCCCGACTCGACTGCCGACCAAACCCTCATCGGCACCCCCAACCCCGACATCCTCACCGGCGGCGCCGGCAATGACCAGATAGAAGGCCGCGCCAGCAACGACATTCTCACCGGCAACGCCGGCACCGACACCATAAAAGGCGAAGAAGGCGACGACACCCTAAACGGCGGCCCCGGCCAAGACACCCTCACCGGCGGTGCAGGGGCCGACAGCTTCCACCTCCTGCACCCCGACACCCCCGCCGCCGCCGACCGCATCACCGACTTCGACCCCGACCAAGACCGCCTAATTTTCCCCGCCACCACCACCCGCATATGGTTCGAGCGCAACCGCAACGGCACCAACACCCTCTACACCACCGCCGCCAAAGCCGCCGTCCACGCCATCCTGCCAAACAACTACGCCGACCTCACCACCGCCACCCTCCGCAACCTCAGCGGTGCCACAGTCACCGCCACCGAGCTAAACCGCCGCGCCATCACCTTCGAAAAAGTCGTCGACGGCCTCAACATCGAGCTCCCCCTCAACCCCGACAAAACCGCCTCCACCGCCACCGAGGGCACCTTCTACGACAGCCCCGGCGGCTACCGCAACACCGTCTTCCTCTACCGCTTCTCCCCCAGAATCGCCGATGGTCTCACCACCGGTGACCTCCGCCTCCGCATCACCTTTACTCCCACCAATGCCACCTTCGGTGTCGGTCGCGCCCCCGCCGCCGGGGCCTGGGCCGGCGCGGCCACCCACGGCGGCTTAAGTCTCGTCGGTGAAACCTTCATCCGCTCCAGCAACACCAGCGGCGACGGACGCTTTATCCAAGATGCCAACGCCCCCCACGTCGATTTGGATGTCCGCGCCAGTGCCCAATGGTTCACCGCCGCCATCCGCATCCCCGGCAACGGCCAACTCTTCGGCAACGACCTCACCGAATCCGTCACCATCACCGTCACCCCCGCCAACGATGCCGCCAAAGTCTTCCACCTCCCCCCGCCTCACACCATCACCTTCCTCAACGCCGACAACCAAGACCCCACCGCCCTAACCATAGACCCAACCGCCGCCGACCGCGCTGAAGGCCCAGTCACCGCCGCCGCCAAACTCGCCGACATCGCAATCGCCGACGACGAGTTCGGCGAAAATCCCCTAGAGCTCACCGCCGGTACCACCCACTTCGAGCTCCGCAGCGCAACCCGCACCGGCGCTCAACTCTGGCTCAAAGAAAACGCCCCCCTAAATTTTGAGGCCGTAACCAGCCACACCGCCACCATAGCCCTCACCGACCCCACAGCCACCACCCTCCCCGACCCCGTAACCTTCACCCTCAACGTCCAAGACATCGACGAACCCCCCACCGCCCTAACCCTAACCCCAGAAACAGCCAGCCTCCCCCAAGGCACCTACCCCACCCGCCAAGAGCTCGCCACCATCGCCTTCGCCGACCCCGACACCGCCGACCCCGCCAAACAAGCCAACACCCCCACCCTCTCTGACACCGACCGCTTCCAAATCGCCGGCAACCGCCTCTACCTAAAAGCCGGCACCGCCCTAGACTTCGCCACCGCCCGAGAACACCAAGTCACCCTAACCCTCGGCAGCCTCTCCAAAACCTTCACCCTATCGGTCACCAAAGCCGACGCAGCCCCCACCCGCTTCGAACTAACCGCCACCACCGCCACCCTCCCCCAAGGGGCCCCCGCTCAAAAACTCGCCGACATCCAAATAGACGACGACGGCCTCGGCACCAACACCGTAGAACTCACCGGCGACACCGATCAATTCGAACTCCAAAAAAACAAAACCGAACTCTGGCTAAAAGCCGACAGCCTAAATTACGAGACCGACACAGAACACACCGCCACAATCACCCTAACCGCCACCGGCGAGGGCACCCCCCAACCCCCCGTAACCTTCACCCTAACCGTAATCCCCCGCCCCAACCTAGCCCCCACCGTCTTCACCCCCTCCCGCGAAACCCACAACCTCGATGAAGGCACCACGACCACCCCCCGCCTAACAATGGCTACCATCACCCTAACCGACCCCGACGGCGGCACCAACACCCTAGCCCTCAGCGGCACCGATGCCAGCCACTTCGAACTCGCCGCCGACTTCAGTGCCCTCTACCTAGTCGCCGGCACCGAACTAGACCACGAAACCAAAGAAACCTACCAAGTCACCATCGAACTAACCACCGACGGCACCGGCCCCAAACCCGCCGACATCGACTTCGAACTAACCATCAACGATATCAACGAAAAAGCCACCTTCTCCCTAGATCCCACCAGCGCAACCCTCCCCGAAAACCAAGACACCACCGACCGCACAGAACTAGCCGAGATCACCATCGACGACCCCGACACCGACTCCACCAAACAAACCAACACCCCCACCATCGACCCCTCCAGCCCCGACGCCAGCAGCTTCACGATCGATGCCAACAAACTCTACCTAACCGCCGGTACCACCCTAAACTTTGAAACCAAACCCACCTACCAAGTAACCATCCAACTCCAAACCGACGGCACCCTCGGCCCCGACCCCGCCAACATCGACTTCGAACTCACCATCACCGACATCGACGAACACCCCACCGCCATGACATTCGATCCCACCACCACCGCCATCGATGAAGGCACCACCGCAGCTGGCAAGATCGCCGAGATCACCTTCACCGGCGGCGACAACACCGGCACCGACGCCATAACAGTCCCCGACAACCCCCTCTTCGAAGTCAAAAACAACACCGAACTTCACCTAATAGCCGGCCAAACCCTCGACTACGAAACCCTCGCCGACCGCACCCAAACCATCACCGCCACCGCCACCACTAACAGTGCCGTCACCGCCACCTTCACCCTAACCCTAAATGACCTCGACGAACCCCCCACCGCCATAACCTTCGCCAACCAAGACACCGAAGCCTCAGAAGCCACCGCCACCGCCCCCGTCGCCACCAAAAAACTCGCCGACATCGAATTCGCCGACGAAGACACCGAATTCACCTTCCTTCAGAACACCGCCACCCTCCCCACCAGCGACATTTTCGAGATCCAAAACGGCAACCAACTCCACCTAAAAGCCGGTGCCCCCCTAAACTTCGAAACCGGCCCCAGCCACACCATCACCCTAACCGCCAACGGCGGCGCAACAGCCGACTTCACCCTAACCGTAACCGACCAAGACGACCCCCCCACC
>JACONJ010000053.1 GCA_014323785.1 Paracoccaceae bacterium
CCTGCCCCCGTCAAGGGTATCATCACCACGATTTCCTGCCAGGGTATCACGCCCGACGCCGCCATTGATGACGTCGTTATCGGCACGGCCAATCAGTCTGTCGTTACCCGCACCGCCATCCACCGAGTCCCGGCCACTGGAGCCGGTCAGCGTATCGCTGGCATCGGTGCCCTCGAGCTCGTTGACCTTGCCCCTGGCACCGGTTGTATCAGCCGCGCCCTCTGCAAAGATGAAGTCCTCTGCCGAGAGGTCAACCGGCCGGATTTTGTCCTCGTAGGGTTGCATGAGGATGCTGCTATCCTCATCCCCCTAGGTTATCAGCGTGTTGAACCACGAGTTCGGGGGATTATCGCCCCAGTGGCTTTCGCGATATTCTTCCCTCCAGCCCTTCTCGTGCGGGTTCCCGTCGCGGTCAACAAGGGTAAAGGTCAGGTCGTCAAAACTGTCCGGCACATCATCGCCCCGGAAGATGATCACATCCTCCCCAAAGGTGAAGTTCCAGATATTGTCATGTCCGCTGTGGTTTGCGATAACGTAACTATTGGCCCCGGACCCGCCAGAAAGCCAGTCATCGCCCCGGCCACCTTCCAGCGTGTCTGCGCCCGCGTTGCCGCCCAAGTGGTCATCGCCCCATCCACCGACCAGCAGGTCATCCCCTGCGTATCCAGTGAGGGAATCATCCCCCGCACCACCGTGCAGCAGGTCATCGCCTCCGCCGCCTCTCATGTAGTCATTGCCCTGGCCACCACGGAGCGTATCCGCACCATCACCGCCATTCATGCCATCATCCCCCGCGCCACCGATGAGCGTATCATGGCCTTTGTCGCCACGCATATCGTCATCCCCGGCACCACCGCGCATCAGGTCATCCCCGGCACCGCCAAACAGGAAATCCCCATCCGCGCCACCAAGAAGCGTATCGTTGCCCGCATCGCCGAACAAGAAGCTACTCCTTCCGTCACTGATAAGAAGGTCGTCCCCTTCGTCGCCAAACAGTGTTTGGCCGATGAGGGTGTCGTTATTTTTGGTTCCGTCCTAGCCCATTGGTCTGTCCTCCTTCTTTCGGTTACGGGCCTGCTGTAGCGACCCGTTTGATGGATTTAGCGGTATCCTGCCCCGTTGGCAAGGGGAAAAGCAAGAAAAATTTTATCCCGATTCCTGTAACCGACAGGTTCCCGTTTCTGCGATGGTCAACGAAGAACCGCCCAAGGTCAACCCCCGCATCCGCCTTTTGTTTCGTTCGGCTCACCCGAACAGGAAATCATCCGCCGAGAGGTCACCCAGCCGGATTTTGTCCTCGTAGGGTTGCAGATAGAGGTGGTCGATTCAGAGGGGCAGTACACGCACAGTGGCCGGAGCCATGCTCTGAACCCCGCCGCGTTTGCGGATGTGATTGGTCATGTGCCCCCCTGAAGATGCGCCAGCCGGTCCAGCATCCCCTGCAGGATATAGCCGGCGGCGACGTGATCAATCACCCGGGCGCGACGCTTTCGTGTCATATGCGCCGCAAGCAGGGCGCGTTCCGCCGCCACCGTACTCAGCCGTTCGTCCCAAAAGACAATGGGCATGCCCCGGAAACTGGCGTGGCGCGTCAGATTTCGGGCAAAAGCGCGGGTGGATTGCGCCCGTGGCCCCTCTGCCCCGTGCATGTGCAGGGGCAGGCCCAGAACCATCCCGCCAATCCCGCGCGCGGCGGCAATCCCGCCCAGGCAGGCCGCATCGGCGGTGAATGTGTGGCGTTTGATCGTCTGCATCGGTGTGGCGACTGTCAGTAACGGGTCACTTATCGCCACGCCCAGGGTTTTGGTGCCAAGGTCCAGGCCCAAAATGGCGCGGCCCCGGGGCAGGATGGCAGCGAAATCCCGGGGCGTTTCGCAGATCATTCGGCGGGTGCGGCCAGCGCGGCGGCGGCGTCCTGGAGCACGCGCAGCGCCTCGGGGCTGTCGGCAAAGGTGCTGCGCGCCTGGGCATAGATGGCCCGGGCCCGTTCGGTGTGCCCCAGAACCGCCAGGGCCCTGATCAGCCGCGCCCAATCCTGGGGCGGCCCCCCTTCGGTGGCCAGGCGTTCGGCCAGGCCACGAACCATGGTGTCGATCATGGCGGCACGCGCTTCGGGGGGCATGGTCTGCGCGGCCTGAATCTGTTCGGCGGTCGGGCCGGGCGCACCATCGCGCGGCTGCGGCAGTTCGGCAAGGGTGACGGGGGCACCGACCTGGACCGCCACGCCTTCGATTTGCAGCCGAATGGGGCCAACCCAGGGCGCACCCGGCGCGCTTTCGGCCAGCAGGTCACGCCAGATCGGATAGGCCAGATCGGGCCGCCCCTGCTGCGCATACATCAACCCGACATAGTAGCGCGCGGTGCCGTTGCCGGGGGCCAGGGCCAGGGCCTGTTCCAGTGCGGCCTCGGCCTGGGGAGAGACATAGCCACCTGCCGCCAGCACCATCATTTCGGCGTGGTCGGCGTGGTGCCGGGCGGTTGCCTCCCCACCCAGAAGGGCGATCAGACGTCCCTGGGCCAGGTGCCCCGCACGGAAATTCCCAAGGGCGGCTTCATTCCGGGCCAGAAGCGTCAGCCCCTGGATATCATCGGGCCGTCGTTCCATCGCCGTGCGCAGGCGGGCCACCAGCGCCGCGTGGTCTTCATTCACCGTAGTGCGGGGGCGGGTGGTGATTTCGGATTCGGCGGTGTCCTGATTCGGGCGCTGCGCACGGGCCGCTTCCACCATGCTGATGCGGTGCGCCAACGGCACATCACCGTATCCAGGCGCACCAACCAGCCAGTAAACCCCGAAACTGCCGCCGACCATGACCAGCAGGGCCACGCCCACCAGACCATGGCCCGCCCCGGACGGGCGGCCCGCCCCCGTAACCCCGGTGCCCCCGGTGGCCCCGGCGGCGTGCAGGGCGCGATCCGCCCCCAGAACGCGGCGGCCGATCTCGGCACGGGTGCGGGCGGCCTCGGCCCTGGTTACGACGCCCCGGGCAACATCGCGTTCCAGCTCGTTCATCTGGTCGCGATAGATTTGAAGGTCATAGGCTGGCGCGGGCAGCACCCCGCCGCGCGGGTGCAAAAGAAACGCCGCCTGGATGGCCAGCACCACCACAACCGAAACGGCACTGGCCGCAATCCAGAAAAGCATCGGGTTCTTTCCTTTCGTCCGTGCCGTGCTGCTGCAAGATGTGGCGCATCAGGGCCAAAGATACAATCCGCCGGGATATGTCAGGGGGGCCTGTCAGGGGGGTGCCACACATCACGTCGCAAACCGCCCTTGCAATGCCGCATCCGATGCCCTCATGCTTCCGCCCTGTCCCGTATGTTTATCACCATCCGCACGCAAAAGGGGCGTCATGCGTCGCTACTCTGCCTTTGCCATTGTCCGCGAGGCCCTGCGCCATCATTCGGGCTGGGAACGGGCCTGGACCGCGCCAGCCCCGAAACCGTGCTATGATGTGATCATCGTGGGGGCCGGGGGGCATGGGCTGGCAACGGCGTATTACCTTGGCAAGATTCACAAAATCACCAACGTCGCGGTGATTGAGAAGGGCTGGCTTGGCGGCGGCAATACCGGGCGCAACACCACGATCATCCGGTCAAACTATCTGCAGGATCCGTCCGCGGCGATTTATGAAAAAGCCCGTGCGCTTTATGAAACGCTAAGCCAGGATTTGAACTATAACGTTATGTTCAGCCCCCGGGGGGTGATCATGCTGGCCCAGACCGAACACGAGGTGCGCGGATACCGCCGCACGGCCCATGCCAATGCGCTGCAGGGGGTGCAAACCGCGTTCATCAGCCCCGAACGGGTCAGGGAGCTGTGCCCGATCATCGCCCTCGACGGCCCGCGCTATCCGGTTCTGGGCGGGCTCTGGCAGGCCCGGGGCGGGACCGCGCGCCACGATGCGGTGGCCTGGGGCTATGCGCGGGCCTGTTCCGCGATGGGCATGGACATCATCCAGCAATGCGCAGTCACGGGCATCCGTTCGCGGAACGGCCAGGTGACGGGGGTAGAGACGACACAAGGGGCCATCGCCTGCGCCCGGCTGGGCATTGTGGTTGCCGGACACTCTGGCGTGCTGGCAGACATGGCGGGATTCCGCCTGCCCATCGAATCGGTCGCGCTGCAGGCCCTGGTCAGTGAACCGATCAAGCCCTGCATGGATGTGGTGGTGATGGCCAATACGGTCCACGGCTATATGAGCCAGTCCGACAAGGGCGAAATGGTGATCGGCGGCGGGGCGGATGGCTACAACACCTATGCGCAGCGCGGCAGTTTCCATCACATTGAGGACACCGTCCGCGCACTGATCGAAACCTTTCCGATGATTTCCCGGCTCAAGATGCTGCGGCACTGGGGCGGGATTGTGGATATGACGGGGGACCGGTCGCCGATTATTTCAAAAACACCCCTGGGCAATTGCTTTATCAACTGCGGCTGGGGTACCGGCGGGTTCAAGGCAATTCCGGGCTCCGGCTGGGCCATGGCCGAGCTGATGGCCAGGGGAACAAGCGACCTGGCGGGGCCATTTGCACTGGACCGGTTCCGCGCGGGCCGGTTTATTGACGAAAGCGTGGCCGCGGGGGTGGCGCACTGATGGATACACCGACCGAAGAGGATGGAGAACGCTGATGGATACACCGACCGAAGAAGACGAAAAACGCCTTACCCGGGAGCTTCGGGCCATGGCGGACCAGGCACAGGCAGACGTGCGGTATAACCCGACCCGGTTCAGGCAAATGCTGGCGGAACACGGCGGATTTGGCACGGCACGGCTGCTTCTGGCGGACGCAAAACTGAGTGAGGGATTCACCGAACTGCTTTTGCGTGGAAGGGTGGATTTGACCCTTGAATGCCTGGTGCAGCGGCCCGGGTGGTCCCGATTCTTCAGCGAAGAAGAGCTGAGAGTCGCAAGGCAAAGGACAGATGATCGGTGCTAATCCTGCGCTGCCCGTATTGCGGTGTCCACGCCGATGAAACCGAGCTGACCCCGGGGGGGGAAGCGCACCTGACGCGCCCTGGCCCCGGGGCCAGTGATGACGATTTTGAAGGCTATCTGTTCCGCCGCCGGAACCCCAGGGGGGTGCATTTTGAACGCTGGTGCCACACCTGTGGCTGCGGCAAATGGTTCCACGCCGCGCGCTGCACCGTCACGCACCAGGTCTTTGGCACCTATTCCGCCCAAACCACGGAACCGCCCGGTGCCATCATCGCTGCGATCCGGGCCAGGCGTCCGGACTGGACCCCGACATGAGTACACGCCTTGCCCGGGGCGGGCGGTATCTGGACCGCTCCCGTCCGCTCGCGTTCACGTTCAACGGCAGGCGCATGCACGGGCTTGCGGGCGATACGCTGGCCTCGGCCCTTCTGGCCAATGGGCAGATGCTGGTCGGGCGCAGCTTCAAATACCACCGCCCGCGCGGCATCGTCGCTGCGGGCGTGGAAGAGCCCAACGCCTTGGTCAACCTGGGCGCGGGCGGGCGGTTTGAGCCCAACCAGCGCGCCACCACCACCGAATTGTTCGACGGGTTGACCGCGCGCAGCCAGAACCACTGGCCGGGCCTTGGGTTTGATATCGGTGCGCTTGGCGGCCTTGCCGCCCGCGTGCTGCCCGCCGGGTTCTACTATAAAACCTTCATTCACCCGCGCCCGTTCTGGAAACACGTGTTTGAGCCCGTCCTCCGCCAGTCCGCGGGCCTGGGGGCCGCCCCAAGGGAGCGGGACGCCGACCGGTATGAGCACTTCCACGTCTTTACGGACACGCTGATCATTGGCGGGGGGGTGGCGGGCCTGCACGCGGCGAAACAGGCCGGCGCGGCAGGCCGGCGGGTGCTTCTGCTGGAACAGAGCGCGCATTGGGGGGGGCGCGGCCCTGTTGATGGCGGCAGGATTGACGGGATGCCCATAGATGATTGGGTCAACGTCACCCTGCACACCCTGAACGATATGCCAAACGTCACGCTGCGGGCGCGCATCACGGGGGCCGGGGTTTATGATCATGGCTATGTTCTGGGGTATGAGCGCGTGGCCGACCATGCCCCGGACGCGGGCGGGCCTCGCCATCGGCTGTGGCGCATCCGCGCCGCCAGGGTCATCACCGCCACCGGGGCCATTGAACGCCCGCTGAGTTTCGCCGGCAATGACGTGCCCGGGGTGATGCTGGCCTCGGCCCTGCGGGATTATGTGGTCAATTACGGTGTCTCTGCCGGGGAGCGGACGGTGATCGTTACCAATAATGATGATGCCTACCGCACCGCCATCGCGCTGCAACGGGCGGGGCTGTCCGTGCCCTGTATCGTTGACGCGCGCCCGGATTCGTCCGGCGTACTGCCCGCACAGGCGCGGGCACTTGGGATCAGGGTAAAGACCGGGACCGCGATCGCCGGGGTAAAGGGGCGCAGGCGCGTTGCCGGCGTCGCGCTGTGCCGGCACGCGGGAACGGGGACTGTGACGGAACGGATCGCCTGTGACGTGGTGGCCATGTCGGGCGGCTGGTCGCCCGTGGTGCATCTTTGGTCCCATTGCGGGGGCAAACTGATCTGGGATGCAGCCGCGGCCCATTTCCGCCCTGATCCCGCGCAGCCACCGACAAACCAGGCCGGCGATGGCTTCGTGCGCGCCGTGGGGGCCGCGAATGGCGACCTGCACCTGTCAGGCATCCTGCCCGGCGGCACCGCCCCGGCAGAGGCCCCGCCTGTGCCGGTCTGGATGATGCCGCTTGGCGCGGACATCGGGAAACGCGCAAGGATGTGGCTGGATTACCAGAATGATGTGAAGGTCACGGATGTGCAACTGGCCGCGCAAGAGGGGTATGAAAGCGTTGAACACGCCAAGCGCTACACCACCCTTGGCATGGCAACGGACCAGGGGAAATTGGGCAATATCAACGGTCTGGCGGTGCTGTCCGATGCGCTGAAGGCCCCTGTCCCGCAGGTGGGGACCACAACCTTTCGCCCGCCCTATACGCCGATATCCATGGGCGCGATTGCCGGGGAGGCGCGGGGCCATGTGTTTCAGCCGATTCGGCGCACGCCGATCCATGACTGGCATACGGCGCAGGGGGCCGTCTTTGAACCTGTTGGCCTGTGGCGGCGCCCCTATTGCTTTCCCAGGCCCGGCGAGTGCCGCGCCGATGCCGTAATGCGAGAGGTCACCGGGGCCCGCACACGTTTGGGCCTGTTTGATGCCTCGACCTTGGGCAAAATCCTTGTCAAAGGCCCTGATGCCGGGCGGTTCATGGACATGCTCTACACCAATATGATGAGCACCCTGCAACCGGGCCGCTGCCGCTATGGGCTGATGTGCAACGAAAACGGGTTCCTGATGGATGACGGCGTGGTGGCGCGGCTTGATGACACAACGTTTCTGGCGCACACTACCACAGGCGGGGCCGGGCATGTTCACGCCCATATGGAAAGCTGGCTGCAATGTGAGTGGTGGGATTGGCAGGTCTACACGGCCGATGTGACCGAGCAGTGGGCCCAGATCGCCGTGGTGGGGCCCAAGGCGCGCGCGGTTCTTGAAAAACTTGGGTGGAACCTAGGCGCCCGGGCCCTGCCCCTTATGGCCTGGGCAGAGGGCCGGATCGGTGCCTTTGATGTGCGGGTGTTCCGCATCTCGTTTTCCGGGGAGCTGAGTTTTGAGGTCGCGGTCCCCGCCAGCCAGGGAAGGGCACTCTGGGATGCGCTGTTAGAGGCCGGGGCCGAATTCAACGCCACGCCCTATGGCACCGAGGCCATGCACGTGATGCGGGCCGAGAAGGGCTTTATCATGATCGGCGATGAAACCGACGGCACCGTTACCCCGCAGGATCTGGGGCTTGGCTGGGCGATATCCAGGAAAAAAGCCGATTACCTGGGCAAGCGTGCGCAAGCCCGCCGTCACATGACCGATCCCGACCGATGGCGGCTGGTTGGCCTGCAAACGCTTGATGGCACGGTCCTGCCCGATGGGGCCTATGCCCTGGCCAAGGGCGAAAACAGCGCGGGCCAGCGCAATACGCAGGGGCGGGTTACCTCGAGCTATCATTCACCGACCCTGGGCTGCGGAATCGCCATGGGGCTGGTAAAACACGGGCCTGATCGCATGGGAGAGGTTCTGGCCTTCAGCACCACCGATGGCGGCACCGTCCTGGCGCGAATCGTCAGCCCGGTCTTTTACGACCCGAAAGGAACGGCGCAAAATGCCTGAGGGCATGGGGGTCAGCGCACTGCCGGGCGCACGGGCCGGGGGGCTGGCCGTGGTCCGGGAGCCGGGCCTGCAGGGCATGGTCAGCCTGAAACTGGATCTGACCGCCGGGTGGGCGGCCCCCGGGGTTATGGCGGCCACTGGCCACGCCGTGCCGGGACAGCGGCAAATAACCCGGATAGGACAGGGGGCCGTGGCCTGGATGGCACCGGATGAGCTCCTGTTTTTTTGCCCCCACGCCCAGGCCGATGTGCTGGTCGCGGCCCTGTCCGACGCGCTGAAAGATCGGCATCACTTGGCCGTCAATATGTCGGACGCACGGGTACTCTTCGCCATCGAGGGGCCAGGCACGCGGGAGGTTCTGGCAAAACGCATGCCCGTGGATGTGCACCCCGACAGCTTTGCCCCCGGTCAGATGCGGCGCACGCGGCTGGCCCAGGTACCCGCCGCGGTCTGGATGACCGGCCCCCAGGCCGCGCGCGTGGTCTGTGCCCGTTCCGTCGCGCGCTATGCTTTCGACACGCTGGCCCTTGCCGCGCAACAGGGCGGGGCCGTCGGGGTCTATTAGACACGTCAGCCCGCGCCCCGCATAGCCCCCTTGACGTCCGCCCTGTGCACCTTCATCATGCGGCCTGATTGTCATCCACAGCAAAGGGGTATAACCCATGGCGTTCGAGCTTCCGGAACTTCCCTACGCGCACGATGCGCTGGCCAGCAAAGGCATGTCGAAAGAAACCCTGGAGTATCATCACGACCTGCACCACAAGGCCTATGTCGATAACGGCAACAAGCTGATCGCCGGTACCCGGTGGGACGGCGCATCGATGGAAGAGATCATCACCGGCACCTATGACGCGTCGGCAGTGGCCCAAAGCGGGATTTTCAACAATATCAGCCAGCTTTGGAACCATAACCAATTCTGGCAGATGATGACCCCTGGGACCAGTACCATGCCTGGTGCGCTAGAGGCGCGGCTTATCGATGCCTTCGGCTCGGTCGCGGAATTCAAATCGCAGTTCTCTGCCGCGGGTGCCGGGCAGTTCGGGGCTGGCTGGTGCTGGCTGGTGGTTGAGACCGACGGCACGCTGAAAGTCACCAAAACCGAAAATGGCGTGAACCCCCTGTGTTTCGGGCAAACCGCGCTGCTCGGCTGCGATGTGTGGGAACATTCCTATTACATTGATTTCCGCAACCGGCGCCCGGCGTATCTTGGCAACTTTCTGGACACGCTGGTAAACTGGGAAAACGTGGCCATGCGGCTGGCCGCTGCCTAAACCGCCATGCGGCGGGCCCGGGGCCTGCGGCGTTGGTTCTTTGGCGGCGGCGTAATCCCGCCCAAGGCGTGGCAGACAGGGCGATTGGGCCCACAGACAAACGAAACAGGCCACCCTGCGGGGGGTGGCCTGCTGGTTTGTGGGGTGTGCTGGCCCTGTGGGGGCGTTCATGCGTCAAAGATGAACTGCTCCGC
>JACONJ010000054.1 GCA_014323785.1 Paracoccaceae bacterium
CCTTGACCCCTTCGGGGGCGCGACCATCACCGATTTCACGGTCGGGGAGTTCGAGGAGAGGAGGGTCAAGAACCTCATCGAGCGCATCGAGGACGGGGAGTACAACGAGGAGGAGGAGGAGGAAGTGACGGAGAATGTGAAGGTCGGGGGGGATAGAATCCGCATCAAATCAGAGGCGGGGGACATCGTGTTCGGCGATAACCTGGTCGTTACCGATTCCCAGGATGGTGAGGATGCGATTATCACCTGGAGGATTGACCTGGGCGAGGACCACGAAGACGGCGACAGCCCGATCAGCACCCTGACCCTGGAAGGGGTGGACCACATCACCATAACGGAGGAGGATTTCATCTTCTGAACACCCGATGTCACGGCACCCCGAAAGCGCATCAGGCCACCCCCGCCACAGGGTGGCCTTTTGCCACCTGCAAAACGGGCGCAGGAAGGGCCCGAACGGGAAGGTTGCGCAGTAACGCCAGGAACCCGCGTTCACTGCGATACCCGTGTTGCGGTTGATTCGGGTGCGCAAAACGCCGCCATGTAGGGCACGCTGTTGTCTTGCACAAGTGCGCCGCCCAAGCCCGCCCAACCTAGGCAATCCAGCACTAAAAGCCCAGACCCTTGTATTTGTTCTTGAATTTCGATACGCGGCCACCGGTATCTATCAGGCGCGAACCGCCGCCGGTCCAGGCCGGATGCACAGTCGGGTCAATGTCCAGTGCCAAGGTATCGCCCTCGGCACCCCAGGTCGATTTCATGTGAACGATATCGCCATTGGTCATTTTAACCTTGATGACGTGGTAATCAGGATGCGTGTTTTTTTTCATCTTGCCGTTTCCTTACGCTTTAGCCCCGGATTTGGGCTTATAGGTGGTATCCTCGGCGATTCGGGCGGATTTGCCCCGGCGTGATCGGAGGTAATAAAGCTTCGCCCGGCGCACGCGACCGCGGCGCACAACGGTGATGCTTTCGATATTGGTTGAGTGTAGCGGGAACACACGTTCCACGCCTTCACCAAAACTGATCTTCCGCACGGTAAAGGAACCGGCGATGCCGTCGCCATTCTTCCGCGCGATGCAGATGCCTTCGTAGTTCTGCACACGGGTGCGGGAGCCTTCGGTTACTTTATAGCCGACCCGCACGGTATCGCCTGCCTTGAAATCCGGAATCTCTTTGCCAAGCGCGGCGACTTGCTCAGCTTCCAGTTCCGCGATCATATTCATCTGACGCGCTCCTTCGTGGTTTGCGCGGTTTGCCCGCGGACAAGGTTTTCTTTGCTGCAGGGTACGTCCCCGCGAACGATCAAGGCTGCGGAACGTTCTGCCGCCCCAATGGGGATGTATAAGCCGGATTTTCGACAGCATCAAGGGCGATGATGACGCTGGCGGCAACATCGCGCCAGCCATGACATCAGGCAATTCAGTCTGCATTGCGTCCATTGGCCAGGCGGATGACCCAAGCAGCCGAGTCGCCCGTGGCGTGTGCCGAATCAAACGGCGATCTGACCGCCGCCTTGCTTCGTCACCACCACGATGGAGGGGCGCGGCGGCATACCTGCGGCAAAGTCGGGCCAGCGGGTCGCCGGATCCTCGAAGGTTGAGGCGCGTTCAAACCCTGCGAAATCGGCGGTGCCGTCGGTGCCCGGGTGCTGAACCGCTAGGAACAGTACCCGGGAATTGTCCGCGAAATAGGGGCCACAGACCTCTCCGCCCACGGGGCAGCGGAAGAACAGCCTGGAATGGCCGCGCAATGCCCCCTCGGTTTCCAGTGCATAAAGACCATCGGACTTGCCGGTGCGGCTCCAGCCCGAACCCTGATCGGTGGAAATCCAAAGGCGACCATTGTTATCCAGTGCGCAGTTGTCGGGCGAGCTGAACCAGCCGTTTTCCGAGGTTTCCGGGTTCCACACGGCACCAACCTGGGCGATGCCGGGATCGCCGCATTGCACCAGGATATCCCAGGTGCCCGAAAGCGCGGTGTGTGCGCCGCCCGCTTCGTTCATCTGCAGGATGTGGCCAAAGCGGCTTTCCGGCCGGGGGTTCACGGCATCTACCTGTTCGGCCGTGCGGCGCGAGTTGTTGGTGAGCATCACAAAGACGGCCCCGTCGCCGCGCGGCTCGATATCCTCGGGGCGGTCCATCGGCGTGGCCCCCAGAAGGTCAGCAGCAAGGCGGGTGTCGATCATGACGTCAGCCTGGCTGTGAAAGCCGTTTTCGGCCGTCAGCGGACCTGCATCATGGATCAGTGCCAGCCATTCATAGCTGCCATCGTCGCTGAAGCGCGCCACATAAAGCGTCCCCTTCGACAGAAGCCGCATATTCGCCGCCCGGTCCTCTGACACTGTGCTGTCGGAGACAAACTTGTAGACATAGTCAAAGCGGTTATCGTCACCGGAATAGAGCACCACGCGGCCATCAGCGGCCACGGTCGACTCGGCCCCTTCGTGGCGGAACCGGCCAAGGGCGGTGTGCTTGACAGGGGTTGAGGCTGGGTCAAGCGGATCCACCTCAACAATCCAGCCGAAGCGATTTGGTTCATTCGGTTCCTGATCGATATTGAACCGATCATGGTACCGGCCCCAGGCATACCAGCGGCCAGGCAGCCCGTAGCGGCCCATAGAGGTTGCTTCGGCCTGTGCCGAGATGTCCGGGTTCCCCTCGCCATCAACGATATCGGTCCAGAAATAGCCGTGGAAATTTTCCTCTGCCATCAGATAGGTACCCCAAGCGGTCATCCCGCCAGCGCAATTGTTGATGGTACCTATCACGTGCATGCCGGTCGGGTCTGCGGCGGTTTGCATCCGCGGGTGGCCAGCCGCCGGGCCAGAGAAGGTCATCGCGGTATTCAGGGGTGAAATGCGGCGGTTGTATTGGCTGTCGAGCACAACCGACCACTTGCCGTCGGTACCCTTGACGATCTCGAATATCGAGCCGCCGTGGGCCGCCATTTCAATGTTCACCAATTCTCTGGTCATGCCCTGGAACCCCTCGCGATCCTGACGGCCAAGGCCGGGGAACATGACTTCTTCGTTGGTGTATTCGTGGTTCACACACAGGATGCCACGGCCCGGCTCCAGCTCGTAAAAGCCGACATAGTCGTTGTTGTAGCCGAACCGCATCAGCTGATCTTCAGGCGATTGGTTCTGCGGGTCAAACTCTGCCATGCTGGGGAAGATCGGATCGCCCCACCTGATCAGGATGTCGGCATTGTAGCCCTTGGCAATGTGATGCTGCTCATCATTGCCCCAGGCCAGTTCATCAAAGACATAGCGGCTGCTGGCTGCCATCTGCCCATGGGCCGGGCGGGACGAGATCGCAGTCGTACCGAAAAGCGCGGTGGCGGCACTGACGGCCAGGGTGCCCTTCATGACATCCCGGCGACCATAGCGGCGGTTGATCACATCGCCGATGGTGGTACCCAGGTTCGGGTTGGTGGGGATATCATCAAAGGCTTCAAAGGCTTCGGCACGATTGCCGTAGTCAGTGCTGGCCATGATCTGTTTGCGGTTCATTTGCTGTCTCCTTGGGATGTACGCGCGAATCGGTTTTGCGGGACTCGCGCTTATCGGATACGCCGACTGCTGAATGATTCGCTTAGCAGAATCCCGCACGAATATCGAATTATCCACAGTTATTTCGCAGAAAGGCCCCGCCGAAACGGCAGGGCCTGTTCACCCCTATCGCCGGGTTCGCAACTTACGTCTCGTCATCGCCTTTCAGCGCGTCGCCCAGGATATCGCCAAGCGATGCGCCGCTATCGGAAGAGCTGTATTGCGCGATGGCCGCTTTCTCATCGGCGATCTCGCGTGCCTTGATCGACAGGCCCAAGCGGCGGGCCTTGCCATCAACACTGGTAACGCGGGCATCAACCTTATCGCCGACCTTGAATCGCTCGAGCCGCTGTTCGTCCCGGTCGCGGGAGAGGTCAGCGCGGCGGATGAAGGATTTCAAGCCTTCATAGACCACTTCGATCCCGCCATCTTTGATGGCCACCACCTCAGCCGTGATGCGCGCACCACGCTTCACGCCAACCGCGGCTTTGGCAGACGGGGCACCATCAACCGCCTTGACCGACAGGCTGATTCGCTCTTTCTCGGTATCAACCTCAGACACGATGGCCTGGACGACATCACCCTTGCGGTAGGTGCTGATTACATCCTCACCCCGACCTTCCCAGGTCAGATCGCTAAGATGCACCATGCCGTCGATATCGTTATCAAGACCGATGAACAGGCCGAATTCGGTGATGTTCTTGACCTTACCCTCGATCAGGGTGCCCTCTGGGGACTGCTCTTTGAACATTTCCCATGGGTTGCGCGTGGTCTGTTTCAGGCCAAGCGAGATGCGGCGTTTCGCGGTGTCGATCTCCAGCACCATGACCTTGACCTCTTGCGAGGTAGAGATGATCTTGCCCGGATGCAAATTCTTCTTGGTCCATGACATCTCAGAGACGTGTATGAGGCCCTCGATACCCGGCTCCAATTCCACGAAAGCACCGTAATCGGTGATGTTTGTCACGCGGCCGGTATGGATTGATTCCAGGGGATATTTACTTTCCATGCTAGTCCACGGATCGCCCTGAAGCTGTTTCAGGCCCAGGCTGATGCGGTGGGTTTCCATGTTGATCCTAAGAACCTGAATCTTGATGGTTTCCCCGATTGACAGGATATCCCGGGGGTCATTCACGCGCCGCCAGGCCATGTCGGTGACGTGAAGCAGGCCATCAACACCGCCCAGGTCCACGAAGGCACCATATTCGGTGATGTTCTTGACGACACCGTCGAGCACATCGCCCTCGGTCAGTTTGCCGATCACCTCGGCGCGCTGTTCGGCGCGGGATTCTTCCAGGATGGCGCGGCGGGAAACCACGATATTGCCCCGGCGGCGGTCCATCTTGAGAATCTGGAAGGGTTGCCTAAGGCCCATCAGCGGGCCTGCGTCGCGCACCGGGCGAACATCAACCTGAGAACCGGGCAGAAAGGCCGTGGCCCCCCCCAGATCCACGGTGAACCCGCCCTTGACGCGGCCGAAGATCGCGCCTTCGACGCGGTTTTCATCGGCATAGGCTTTTTCCAGGCGGTCCCAGGCGGCTTCAAGCCGGGCCATATCATGGCTTAGCACGGCCTCTCCCCGGGTATTCTCGACCTTGCGAAGATAGACTTCCACCTCATCGCCGACGCTGATCTGGGGGGCTTCGTCGGAACTTGCGAATTCTTTCAACTCGACGCGGCCTTCCATCTTGTAGCCAACATCAATGATGGCCTGGCCTGCCTCGATGGCGATGACCTTGCCCTTGACGACAGACCCCTCTTTTGGGGTATCAATTTCGAAGCTTTCGTTCAGGAGGGCTTCGAACTCCTCCATGGTTGTTTTAGCGCACATATGGCGATCCGGTTCCCGTTTGTGCCTGCCCCCTTCAGGTGCCTGAGGGCGCGGGCGTTTGATTTCACTGGCCGGGCGGTTGTCTCCGCCGGTCTGTTTGGTGCCCTGCCACCGCGCAACCTGGGGGCGGGTATGCCCATCGATATGGGCGGTTCTGCGCCACGCGGGGCGCGGGGCGAAACACAGGCAAGGCCAGATAACCAAACCCTGCCCGTTCACGTTGTTCTGCGTTTGATCCGCCGATGCGACAAGACCACATCGTAACGGGGGGCAGGCCGTTACGCAAGGGACAGATTAGTCGGTGGCGATCCGGTGGACCGCATCCAGCATTGCCTGGTGTTCGGGGATGTACCAAGGGGCAAGGCCATCGAAAACGAGAGCGCAATCAACCCACTCAGGC
This sequence comes from Paracoccaceae bacterium, assembly GCA_014323785.1. Lineage (GTDB taxonomy): Bacteria > Pseudomonadota > Alphaproteobacteria > Rhodobacterales > Rhodobacteraceae > Rhodophyticola. The sequence continues at coordinate 5,782 of JACONJ010000054.1, forward strand.
CCGGGCGTTGGATCGCCAAGCCTGTGCCACTTCTTTGCTGCAGCAATCAAGTCATTGCCCAGCCTGCCCATGATCTCTCTCTTCTGGTCTTTGATATTTTCCCTTACCTTTTGAGTCGAGGCTCGCTCTATAATAGTCTTTTTTCCAACGGGTTGCGAGATCTGGCTGCAGTTCGCTCCGCGAAAGGAATTGACTCAGGGAAGTGCCCCCCCTTCACGTTATCGTTGAAGCTAAGCCAAACTAACAAAGGTGCATCCACCGGCACCTCTTGGTAGCATCGCAACGCTAATTCCACGCGCAGCACAACGCGCTTGATCTGCCGGATTGACAATCCGCTGATCGGGGCCAAATCCGCGGCGACCTGTGCGGCACGCTTAATCGTGAATTCCGATCCTTCACCAAATGGAATGGCTGGTTCGGGCAGTTTCATCGCCAACGCCTGCGCGGCCTCGCCAATCGCCCCTTCAGATGACGGAAGTTTCAGCCGCATATCCACAAACTTATCGATGTAGGGTTCCTGCACTGTGTCATGTTTCTCACCCTTGTGCCAACCCACAAAACGGTGTGCCGCGATGCGTTCAAGATGGTCTGAATTGATCATCAGGACAAACACATAACCGGGCCGGTCAAAGACCAGTTTCATCGCCTCCAGCAAAGCAATCGCATAATCCGGATGGCAGCGGTCCATCTCGTCAATAAGAACCACAACGCGGCTTGTACCTTTCCCTTTCGTCAGGGCGTGGCGCAAAGCATCTAGCTGCTCCGGTATTTCCTGCCGCGCCTTTTCGGCTACCAATTGAGTGGCAATCATCTTCCTTGCAGTTTTTGACAATCCTTCTCCTGCCTCATCGACCAGATTGCCCAGAATCTCATGTGTTTTATCCCCTGTCAGCGCGTCACCAACCACGCCCACAATCTCATCTATCGCCTTTCCAGCAACCGCACCGCCAACCGCTCGTGCCGCGATACTGCCCCATTTTCTGGTCTCATCCCAGAACTTTTTTGCGCCGGACCGATCCCGTGCATCCAATGCCCCCACCAATGCGCCGATGAACGTGACGACAGGATCACCGGAATGATCCGATTACCGCGCGCCGATGTCCACAACAACCTCGTCGACGTCACGCAGCTGCCTGGCCCAGTTTTCACAAAAGAAGGTTTTGCCGCGACAGAACCCGGCCTCGACAGAGATTACCCTGGCATCGTCAATCGACTTAATCAGGGAGGTGAAGGTTTTCCCGTCTTCTTGAAACCAAGCAAATCCTTTGCCCAAGGGGCGTTTGTATCGTTGGTCATCGGTCCTCTCCCCCTTGGCGGGTTGGAAATGTTAGCGCACCTTTTCGATTAACACGCCCGCCCGCGCCACTGCCTCTTCAATACTCAGGTCAGAGGTATCAAGTACCACCGCATCTCTGGCGGGTTTCATGGGGGCCGTGGCCCGCTTTGCATCGCATGCATCGCGGGTGCACAGGCTGGCCAGGACGGTGGCGAAATCCGTGCTGGCCCCGTGCGCGGTCAATTCGTCAAGCCGCCGTTGCGCCCGTACGTGGTCGCGGGCCGTCACGAACAGTTTCACCGGCGCATCGGGGCAGATCACCGTGCCGATGTCACGCCCGTCAAGCACCGCCCCCCCCGCCCTGGCGGCAAAGGTACGCTGAACATCCATCAGCGCGGCACGAACATCGGGGATTGCGGCGACCTTGGCGGCGGCTTGTGCCACGTCCGGGTGGCGCAGGGTAGCCCCTTCCAGATTTTCGGCAAGCAGCGTCCGGGCCGCTGCAACGGGTTCCTCCCCGTGCAGCATCCGCCGCCCGACCGCCCGGTAAAGAAGTCCGGTATCCAGATGCGCAAACCCGAAATGCGCCGCCACGGCCCGGCTGATCGTACCCTTGCCCGCCGCCGCGGGGCCGTCGATGGCCACCGTAAAACTCATGGCATTACCTGGGTTGTCAATGCGGGATTATCCTGTGCGGCCCTGGGCAGTTCATCGGTGATCCCGTAATAGGCCCCCTTGTCAGCGCAGAAGATATGGCCCGCCAGCCGCACACCCAGATCACCGTCCAGCGTGCCTGCAAAGATCGACAGATATGTGCCGGGCCCGTCCCAAAACAGGTTGCTGCCGCACGTCCCGCAAAAGCCGCGCCGCGCCGTTGCCGAAGACGCATACCAGGTCACATCGCCCTCGATGTCCACCGCATCGCGCGGGGCCGATGTTGCCGCCACGTGGTGGCCGCTGGTCTTGCGGCACTGCGTGCAATGACAGGCGATCACCGGGCGCAGGGGGGCAGTGCCCCGGTAGCGCACTGCCCCGCACAGGCAAGCCCCGCTGAAATTCATGGTGCAATCTCCGGCCCCGACCGTCCTGTGGCGTAGCAGCGCAGCACCTCTCCAACGCGGTAGTAGTCGCCCTTGTCGGCATAAAAGATATGTCCATCCATTCGCAGCCCTGTTGCCCCATCGATTGCCCCGGTGAACACATAGGCCAGACCGTCATATCCTTCCCGGATCAGATAGGAACCGCACCGTCCGCAAAAACCCCGCCGCGCGGCGGGCGAGCTGTCGAACCAGGTGATCTGGCCTGTGACCTCAACCAGGGCCCAGGGCACCGGAACCGCTGCACTGTGGTGGCCGGTGATTTTGCGGCACTGCCTGCAATGGCACGCTGTCACCGGACCGGGTTTGGCATCGATCCTCAGCCGGATGTCGCCGCACAGGCAGGATGCTGTCAGCATACAATCCCCCCTTTGTAATTGTCGCCCGACTATCCCAGCGACGTGCGCCGAATGCAACGCATCGCCTACCGATTCGCCAGGTCCAGATGTGCGCCCAGGCCCCGCATCAAGGGTTCAAAGGCCGGGAAACTGGTGGCGATGGGGCTGGCATCATCCACATGCACCGGCTTTGTGGTGGCACACCCCAGGCACAGGAACGACATGGCGACCCGGTGGTCCAGATGGGTTGCCGCTGTGGCCCCGCCCGGCACCCCGCCGGGACCGCGGCCATGCACGCGCCACCAATCCGGCCCCTCCTCTACCTTTACGCCCGCGGTGCGCAGGCCGACCGCCATCGCGTCGATCCGGTCGCTTTCCTTGACGCGCAACTCCTTTACCCCGCGCATGAACGTGGCCCCCCGGGCAAAGGCCGCCACCACCGAGAGGATCGGGTATTCGTCGATCATCGAAGCCGCACGCCCAGGCGGCACCTCAATTCCCCGCATGTCCGGGGAAAAGCGCGCACGCAGATCGGCCACCGGTTCGCCACCCTGTTCGCGCTGGTTTTCACAGGTTAAATCCGCGCCCATCTCGCGCAGCGTATCGTAAAGACCAGCTCGCGTCGGGTTTAGCCCGATATTGGGCACCAGCACGTCAGACCCCTCGGTGATCAGTGCCGCAGCCACCGGAAAGGCAGCCGAAGATGGGTCGCACGGCACAGTGATCTCCTGCGGCACCAGTTCCGGCTGGCCCGTCAGGGTGATCACCCGGCCATCTCTGGTCACGCTGGTTGTAATATCCGCGCCAAAGCCCCGCAGCATGCGTTCGGTGTGGTCCCGCGTTGCCACGGTTTCGATCACCACAGTTTGGCCCGGCGCGTTCAGCCCCGCCAGCAGCACCGCCGATTTCACCTGTGCCGAGGGTACCGGCAGGCGGTAACGCACCGGCACCGGGGTCTCTGCCCCGATCAGTGTCATCGGCAGCCGTCCGCCCGCACGGCCCACAGCATGCGCCCCGAACAGTGCCAAAGGGTCTGTCACCCGCGCCATCGGCCGCTGGTTGAGTGAAGCATCACCGGTGAATGTCGCGGTGATTGGCACCGTCGCCATCGCCCCCATAAGCAGCCGCGCACTGGTGCCGGAATTGCCGCAATCGATCACCCGGTCCGGCTCGGCAAACCCGCCCACGCCTACGCCATGGACGCACCACAGCCCGTCCCTGGTGCGTGTTACCTCGGCCCCAAAGGCGCGCATCGCCGTCGCGGTGCCGAGCACGTCCCGACCCTCTAGCAGGCCGGTGATCCGCGTCTCGCCCACGGCCATCGCGCCCAGGATCAGGGACCGATGGGATATTGACTTGTCCCCTGGCACCCTGGCCGTACCCCTTAAGGCCCCGCCCGCCCGGGCGGTCATTGGAATCGGATTGCCATGGCCCGACATCGGCACACCTCTCCTTTGCCCCGGCGTGATAAACTGCCCGGGGGGGGCTGTCCACATCGCAAATATCCTGGGGAAGCGTGGGATGGGGCCGCGGGACACAGGGCGGCTTGGGGGGAATGGAACGCCCCCGTTTGCGATTATGCCGCGCGGTATTGCGTCATCGCCCCCCCCCTGATGTCAGGGGTGTCAGCCTTTGGTCTGCGGCACCGCGGGCGTTACCGTGCGCCGCCGGATCATCGCCTCTCGCCATGTCATGAAACTGATCGCCGCGATAATCATGCCCCCGCCGGTCAGCACCCAGATATCCGCCGCCTCATCAAAGACTACTACCCCCAGAAGCGTTGCCCAGACCAGCTGCAGGAAGGTCACGGGCTGCGTTACCGTCAAGGGCGCAGCGGCAAAGGCCAGGGTCATCGTGTAATGCCCTGCCGTGGCGAAGACCGCGACAAGGAACAAAAGCGCGACCTGCCCCCACGTGGGCGGAACCCAAACGGCGATGGCAAAGGGGGCCAGGCATATTGTCACCGTGATCGACAGCATCCCGACAACGACCGGGGCCTCAACCTCATCGGCCATGATCTTGGCAATCAGATAGCCGACAGCAAAGCCCACGGCGGTGCACAGCATCGCCAGATGGCCTGGCCCCAGGTCTCGAAAGCCGGGGCGCAGGATGATCAATGCCCCGACCAGTGCCAGGACCACCGCGATGATGCGGCGCAGGGCCAGACGCTCACCCAGGAACATCACCGCCAGCAAGGTCACATAAACCGGGCTAAGGTAGTTCATCGCCGTCACCTCGGCGATGGGGATTTGTGTCATGGCGTAGAACCAGCAGATCACACCGGCGGTGTGGGCGACCCCGCGAAGGCCAAACAGGCCAAGTGCCCGCCGGTTCAGCCGTGCCCGCCGGATCGGCCGGATCATCGGGATCAGAAAGACCAGGCCCAGGACATAGCGCAGAAAGGCGGACTGGGCGGCGGGTACATCGGGCCCCACATGTTTCACAATCGTGGCCACCGCAACGAAACAGACCCCGGTGGCCAGCATCCAAAGGATGCCGACAACGGGCCGGCCCGCGGGCCGCACAGAGGATGCAGGGGAAAGATCAGACATGGGCGGCACATGGATATGATCCGCTGGCCGGGGGCAAGGCATCTTTAGCCCAGGAACACCAGCTGCACCGCCAGCACCCACATGACCACGCCGATGACGGTGTCCAGGATGCGCCAGGCCAGGGGCTGTGCGAAAATCGGCACCAGAAGCCGTGCGCCGTAGCCGAGGGCAAACGTGCGCCGTAGCCGAGGGCAAAGAAGAACATCAGGCTTGCCGCCGCGGCCCCGAACCCGAACCAAACCGCCCCGTCGCCGTATTGGGTTGCAACGGACCCAAGCAGAATGACGGTATCCAGATAGACATGCGGGTTCAGCCGGGTAAGTGCCAGGCAGGTCAGGATGGTCGGCCAAAGCGGCTGCCCCGGTGCGGTTCCGGCCACTGGCACCGCGCTACCCGTCCACGCGGCGTGAAAGGCCCGCGCCCCGTAGAGGGCCAGCACCGCCGCGCCGCCAAACCGGAAGGCCGGGAGCAGCCAGGGCAATGCCCTGGACACCCGCCGTGAATGAGGTGACACCAATCGCGATCAGCACCACATCGGATGCGGCACAGGTCAGGCACACCGCAAAGACATGGGACCGCAGCAGCCCCTGCCGCAGCACAAAGGCGTTTTGCGCCCCGATGGCCAGGATCAGGCCAGAACCGAGGGCGAACCCGGGCAGGAAGGCATCGGCCATTCAGCGGGCTCCGGCGGGGTGCGTTGTGCTGTGTTGAACCCTGCACGCCAAGGGTGCGCGAAGGTCAGGCCGAATGCAGGTTACTTATCCGGCGGCGCGGGTGCGTCCGGCGGCCCCGATTTCCAGCGTAATCCGGGCCCGAAGAGCGCGCCTGTCGGCCTCGATTATTCCGGGAATAAGGAAGAGATCTACCAGCAGCCAAATCCCGACACCAACCAATAAGAGAGCACCGACGATAAGGGGAAGTGCGAGCCATTCGGACGGCTCTGCCGATTCACCCTCGACCGAGACTATAAGGCCGACGATGGCAATGGCGAACATAAGCCATGCGAACAGGTTAAGAATGAGCATGGCAATACCCGATCCCGTCCGCCCCAGATAGAACCTGTGCACGCCAAGCCCGCCTAGAAAAATGGCCAGCAGATAAGCTGCAAGGGTCGACTTTCCTTCATTCACAACGCGCTGTTCAACAAGCATTTGCTGTTGCACGGAAAGCGTCATTCTTTCAATCCTCCTGATGGCGCAGGGCTTTATGGGGACTCCGCCTGCGGTGTGTCAAGACAGGGTGGCCCTGCCTGGTGGTGGCGGGTGATCCCCCCAGCTTCAGGCCGAGAGCTGCGCCGTCACCTCATCCGGAATTTTGGCATTCGCGGTGACGGTCTGGATGTCCTCCTCCTCTTCCAGAGCCTCAAGCAGTTTCATCAGCTTTTGCGCGCTGTCGAAATCCGGTTCGGTGGTGGTGGCCGGGTGCCAGACCAGCCCGGCACTTGCGCTTTCGCCCAGTGCCGCCTCCAGTGCGTTGGACACATCGTTCAGGTCTGTGTCAGCGCACCAGATGATATGCCCGTCCGCACCGCTTTCAACATCTTCGGCCCCCGCCTCGATCGCGGCCATCATCACCGTTTCCGCATCCCCCGCCTGGGTCGGGTAGCTGACCTGCCCCTTGCGGTTGAACATAAAGGCAACCGCGCCCGTCTCTGCCAAAGTGCCGCCGTGCCGGCCAAAGGTTGCGCGCACGGCAGCGGCCGTGCGATTGCGGTTGTCGGTCATCGCCTCGACGATCACGGCAACCCCCCCCGGGCCATAGCCCTCATAGCGGATGTCCTCATAGGTTGCGGCATCCCCGCCCTGGCTTTTCCTGATCGCGCGTTCAATCACGTCCCTGGGCATGGATTGCGATTTCGCTTCTTTCACGGCCAGGCGCAGACGCGGGTTCTTGTCCGGGTCGGGATCGCCCATTTTGGCCGCAACCGTGATCTCTTTGGCGAGTTTTGAAAACAGCCTGGAGCGTACCGCATCCTGGCGGCCCTTTCGGTGCTGGATATTTGCCCATTTGGAATGGCCTGCCATGGCTTCCCCCCACCCCGTGCTGTTCCGGCTGTGCAGGACCACACCTATACGGCAGTGTGGACCTGAACCGCAATCCCCCTGTAGCAGCCGGCACAGATGACGCCACCACCCTGCCGGGGTGTGCTGTGTTTCGCGCAGAGGCACGGGAATCGAATCTGCCACAGGCAAGCAAAGCGGGCGGAACCTGGCAGGCACTTTCCCGGCAACGCAAGGGTCAAAGCGGCCAGATCATCGGGATAACCGCGCTGACCACCAAACCAAGGCTTAGCGTCAGGGGAAGGCCAGCCTTCATGAAATCGGTGAACCTGTATCCGCCGGGGCCATAGACCAGCATGTTGGTCTGATACCCGATGGGGGTGGCGAAACTGGCTGAGGCGGCAATCATCACGGCGATGACCAGGGGGCGCGGTTCAACGCCAATGGCCCCCGCCAGCCCGATGGCGATGGGGGTCACGACGACGGCAACGGCATTGTTAGAGACAAGCTCGGTCAGGATTGAGGTCAGAAGATAGATCGCCCAGACCAGCAAAACGGGCGGCAAATCCGCCAGCCAGGGCGCGATCCCCCCCACGATCAGGGCGACGGCCCCGGTGGCCTGCAGCGCGGTGCCGACCGCCAGCATGGAAAAGATCAGCACCAGAAGCCGCCCGTCAACGAACGAGAACGCCTCATCGGCATCGATGCAGCGGGTTAGAAGCACAACCGCGACAGCGACAATCGCCAGAAGAAAAATCGGTGCCACGTTGAAGGCCGCCAGAATCACGATTCCCGCCATCGCGGCGATGGCAATCGGCGCATGGCTGCGGCGATAGGCACGGGCCGAGGGCTGGGCAACATCAACAAGTTCCATATCCGCGGCCAGGCGCTGAATATCCGCCGGATCCCCCTCCAGCAGCAGGGTATCACCCACGCGCACCACCAGATCATCCAGTTGTCGCCCGATATTCCGGCTGCGGCGATGCACAGCAAGCGGATACACCCCGTAGCGACGGCGCAGGCGCATCGCGCCAAGGGACCGGCCCACCATCCTACAGCCTGGTGTGATCAGCACCTCGACCGTCTGCGTGGCCACCGATCTCAGCTTATCAACCGTCCGCAGCTGCCTGTTCTGTTGCAGGCCCAGAACCTCGGACATCTCGGTGCGCAAAACCACACGGTCCCCCGCCTCCAGAATCACATCGGCCATGTTCCGCCGAAGTGAGGCATCGCCGCGCAGCACATCGATCAGCCGCACGCCCTCACGACGGAACAGATCAACCTCATTGACGTTCTGGCCGATAAGTGCGCTGTCCCCGGGCAGGGCCACCTCGGTAAAGAACTTCATCTTGTCCCGGGATGACAGCATATCGGCCAGGGAACCACGATCCGGCAGAAGCCGGGGCGCGACCAGCCACATGTAAAGCATGCCCCAAGCCACCACGACCAGGCCAATGGGCGTGACCTCAAAAATCGTGAACGGCGGCAATCCTTGCGAGCGGGCCACACCATCCACCAGCAGGCTGGTTGAGGTGCCAATTAAGGTAAGCGTACCGCCCATAATCGCGCCATAACTCAGCGGGATCAGCAGTTTTGAGGCCGGGTGGCCAAGTGCCTGCGCAATCTGTACAAAGACCGGGATCATGACCACAACCACGGGCGTATTTGACACAAAGGCCGAGCCCGCAACCACAAAGGTCATCAGTGCGCCAAGTGCCATGATCGGGCGGTGCCGCGCGTTCGCCTCGGCCATGGTGGTGAAGCGTTCCAGCGCACCGGTGCGCACCAGCGCGCCCATGGTGATGAACATCGCCGCGATGGTCCAGGGGGCGGGGTTCGACAGAACCGCAAGCGCATCCTGATAGGGTAAAAGCCCGGTGATCAGCAGCACCGAGACCCCCGCCAGTGCAACAACTTCGGTCGGGTAACGTTCGCGCACGAACATCACGAACATCAGTACCACCACCGCAAGTGCCGCGATGGCCTGGGTTCCGGTCGACAGGGTCAGACTGATCATATCGCCCTTTGGAGCACTGCCTCAGCTGGCATCATTCCCCAAGGCTGTCCTGCCGTCCAGCCGCCCTGTTTTGGTGTGGCTGCACGTGGCTGCGACAAGAAGGTTACAACTTGTGGTGTCTTTTGCCGCTTTCGTAAGCCAATCTGTAGGCGGCAATCTCTATGTCCGAACACCTGCGTGGCGCGGCACGACGCGGGTTGGTGGCAAAATCACCCCCGGTACAGGCTTCATCAAGCCGGTTTACCTGGCCCTTGATCGCTTGATGGTGCACAGGTTTATGTTTGAACAGCCCCTCACACACCATTCCCAGAAACATCAGTCGGCCGGTCAGTGCTGCCTCGGTCTTCTCGTCTCTCCTGTCCTGACACCAATAGTCGTTTGCAAGGTCTCTCACCTCAAAAATCACCCTATGCGCCAGTGCCAGGTCGGCATCTATGTTGTCAGCACGCTTATCATAATATCGAAATAGACGGGCCAGCACCGCATCTGCGCCTTTCACGACAAGTGCAGCACCTGCGCCGATCACAGCGGCCACAAAAGGGGAGACAGCCTCTGTCAATTCTGGCGAGTTACGTTCTGGGCTTGCCGGACATACTGCTTAATGAGCTCAATGTACCTTGCAAACCCGGGTTCGTTCGCAACGAATTCAAACCGGTTCAGAACATCCTTCGCGGCGAACCCATCCACACGCACAAGGCCGCCGAACGCTTCTTCAAGGAACGATGATGGATAGCCGGCCGCACCGTCAAGAACCACCCTTATGACACTTCCGTCTTGGCGGGCCATCTCGGGTTTCATAAAATCCTCTCGGAAGGTGGTTCCGTTACCCGCACCGTCTTCAACGTAACGACCGCCCGGGAACCGCGTGTAGTCTTTCGAAATGGTGATCGTCCTGCTCATTCGAATCTACTCCTCAAGGTCATTTGTCGGTATGGTCCACTCAACGAGCGTCCCGCCAATATGCAGGCCATGCTCCTTCAACCGCATATTGTCCTTGCCAAAATAGAGCAATTCCCCCGTCCCACTCAGGATTCTAACACTGCTCCGGTTCCGGGCGAATTTCCGGACTGAACGGTTGCCGCCTTGCCTGTCTGCGCAGCCTTTTATCCAACGCCTTCTGGCGATTCGGGCCAGCGTTTCTTTGCGCTTTGGTGGAAGCCTCTTCACGGCAACCCGCGCTTCAGGGTGTGGCCTGCTGCAACTGGCCACCAAGGCGCACGGGTGCAATCCTGGTGGCCTTACCACTGCGATCATCGGTTTCAAGATACACCCCCGAAAGTGTGGCCTCCCCCCTTGCGGGGGTGAAGTGTTCCCTTAGCATGCCGGTAACGAAGCGGCGCATGGGTTCGGCCTTATCCATCCCGATCACCGAATTGTAATCGCCGCACATGCCTGCATCGGTTTGATACCCCGTTCCACCGGGCAGGATATGCGCATCGCCCGTGGGTATATGGGTGTGGGTGCCCACCACAAGGCTGGCACGGCCATCGCAGACATGCCCCATGGCCATCTTTTCCGATGTCGCCTCGGCGTGGATATCGACAATGATCGCTTGCGCCATGCCCGCCAACGGGTAGCGCGCCAGGGTGCCCTCAAGTGCCGAGAACGGGTCAGCAAAAGGACGCTTCATAAACACCTGCCCCAGGACTTGCACCACCAGTACCTTGCGCCCGCCGCGGGCATTGAACAGCCGCGCCCCCCCGCCCGGGGCGGATTTGGCGTAGTTGAGCGGCCGCAGGATACGTGGCTCCCCCTCGATGAATTGCAGCATATCGCGCTGGTCAAAGGCATGATCGCCCAGGGTCAGGCAATCAGCCCCTGCCGCCAGAAGCACCCCGGCATGCCTGCCCGACAGGCCCATGCCCGAAGTGGCGTTCTCGGCGTTGACCACAACGAAATCCAGCCGCCACGCGTCGCGCAATTTCGGCAGATGAGTGGTGATGGCATTGCGACCGGCGCGGCCCATCACATCGCCCAGGAACAAACATCGCATAGGAAAGCAGTTTAGGCCGTCCCGCGTGCTACGGCAAGAATCGCGCGGGGCGGCGGATAATGCCCGCCTCGGTAACAATGGCATCAAGCGGCTGGTCGGTCGGCTCCTGCGGCAGCGGGGGCAGTTCCTGTGCGGTATAGGCAAAACCGATGGCCCGCACCGGGGTTCGCACCGGGGCCCGCGCACGCAGGCGGGCCAGAGTGCGGTCATAGAACCCTCCGCCATAGCCGAGCCGGTTCGCCCTGGCATCAAAGCCCACCAAGGGTACAAACAGAATCTGCGGCACCAGCCATTCCCCCGCTTCGGGGATTTGCGCACCGAAGGGCCCCTTGACCATCCGCGCACCGGGCCTCCATTCCCGGAACAGAAGCGGCTTGTCCGCCCCATCGATCACCGGAACGCAGATGCGGTTCCGCGCGGACAGCACCGCCATCGCCGGGCGCGGGTCAACCTCGGTCCGGATTGGCATGTAGGCCGCGATGATCCGGCCCTGCACCGTGCCAATCTCATCCAGCAGCCGCGCGGTTGCCGCCGGGCCGTGCCCCTGGCCATGGGCCAGCTTACGGGCGGCGCAGGCAGTTTTGCGCAAGGCCGCTTTCTGGTCGGCAAGGTTTGTCATTCCAATACATCCAGACTCCGCGCGGGATGGCGACGCAAGCGAATTCCTGCAGCAGCGGATAAATTGCCCCGGAACCGGTCCCCGATTAAGGATGAAACCGAATGCCAAACAGGGTGCGGCGGCTGTCCCTTGGGCTGGCCGTAGGAGTATCTGGATGTCATCGCCAGCTAAGGGGGGGCGTGACCCGCGATGCAGGGACAGCCCTAATACCGCAAACAGAATCCTGCACCCAAGGCGGGCTTGTGCGCCCGCCATCGCGGGTGGCTACGTCCTGTTTCGGATAACAATTAGCCCCGGTGGGCATCTTTTTGCACCCGTGCGATTGCACAGGGTGGCCTGCTCTGCATATCTGCTTGTCACGTCGACACAAGTCCGAGGGAATCCCGATGCGCCGCCTAACCCCCTTCACATCCCGCCCGGTTCGGGATACCGCTGCCGAAGCCGGAGCGAACCCCTTGGGCAATCTGCCGGAATGGGATTTGAGCGACCTTTATCCAGGCCCGGACGCGGCGGAACTGGCGCGTGACATGGCCTGGCTAGCGGGCGAATGCGCAGAGTTCGCGGCCACCTATCAAGGCAAATTAGCCGATCTGTCGGCCCCGAACCTGCTGGCTTGTGTGCAGAGGTATGAGAAGATTGAGACAGTCAGCGGGCGGATCATGTCCTATGCCGGGCTGCGCTATTCCCAGCATACCACCGATCCGGAGCGGGCGAAATTCATGTCCGATTGCCAGGACAAGATCACGGTCGCCACCACGCCGCTTGTGTTCTTCTCGCTGGAATTCAACCGGATCGCGGACGGGATTCTGGCCGATCGCCTGGCCGGGAACGCCGCGCTGGCGCGCTACAAGCCGTATTTTGACCGCATGCGCGCGATGAAACCCCACCAATTGTCGGATGAGTTGGAACGGTTCCTGCATGATCAATCCTCTGTTGGCGCGGCCGCCTGGAACAAATTGTTTGATGAGACGATCGCGAGCCTTGGCTTCGATGTCGATGGTAAGTGCCTGGGCATTGAGGCCACGCTGAACCTGCTGACCGAACAGAACCGCACCCGGCGCAAGGCAGGCGCACGGGCCTTGGCCAAAACCTTCCAGGGCAGGATTGGCCTGTTTGCCCGGGTTCACAACACCCTGGCCAAGGAAAAGGAGATCGAGGATCGCTGGCGCAGCCTGCCCACGCCACAGTCAAGCCGCCACCTGGCCAATCATGTGGAACCCGGGGTGGTCGAGGCACTGCGCAACGCCGTTGTCGCCGCCTATCCGCGGCTGTCCCACCGCTACTATGCGCTGAAAGCGAAGTGGCTGGGCCTGAAGCGGCTGGAGGTTTGGGATCGCAACGCGCCCCTGCCGATGAAGGAAACCCGGCTTGTGCGCTGGGAAGAGGCATGCGCCACCGTCACCGCAGCGTATGCCGCCTTTGACCCGCGGCTGGCCGCGCTGGCCGCGCCGTTCTTCACCAGGGGCTGGATCGACGCGGGCGTGAAAGAGGGCAAGGCCCCAGGTGCCTTTGCCCATCCCACGGTGACCGATGTGCATCCCTATGTGATGCTGAACTATCTGGGCAAGCCGCGCGATGTGATGACGCTGGCCCATGAACTGGGCCACGGGGTGCATCAACGCCTTGCGGCCGGTCAGGGCGAATTGCTAAGTGCCACCCCGCTGACCCTGGCGGAAACCGCCAGCGTCTTTGGCGAGATGCTGACCTTTCGCAGGCTTCTGGCCGGGGCGGCGACGGCGGAAGAGAAGAAGGTGCTGCTGGCGGGCAAGGTAGAGGATATGATCAACACCGTCATCCGCCAGGTCGCGTTCTATGATTTCGAGTGCAAACTGCATGCCGCGCGCCGCAAGGGGGAGCTGACACCCGATGATATCAACGCGCTGTGGATGGACGTTCAGGCCGAAAGCCTGGGTCCGGTGTTCAACTTCATGGAGGGATATGAAACCTTCTGGGCCTATATCCCGCATTTCGTGCATACACCCTTCTACGTCTATGCCTATGCCTTTGGCGATGGCCTTGTGAATGCGCTTTACGCGGTCTACGAGGACGGCGATCCCGGCTTTCAGGAAAAGTATTTTGATATGCTGAAAGCGGGCGGGGCAAAGCACCACAAGGAGCTTCTGGCCCCGTTCGGCCTGGATGCCGGCGACCCGGCCTTTTGGAACAAGGGCCTGGGCATGATCGAAGGCTTCATCGATGAACTGGAGGTGCTGGAAGGGTGACCCGATAAGATGACAGCCCACCCGTCGGGCACAGTCTTACAGGCACACGCCCAGAAAGCCCGATGAAGCGGGACTTGGGCCGGGCCACCGGGGGCTTCGCCCGGACAGCCTGTGCCGCCCGGACGGTTGTGTGATGTGGTGCCGTGATCAGTGCAACAGGTCAAAGCGGTCCGCGGTCATCACCCTGGTCCAGGCGGCGACAAAATCGTTTACGAACTTCTTGCCGTTATCATCCTGGGCATAGACCTCGGCATAGGCCCGCAGAACCGCGTTGGATCCAAAGACCAGATCGACACTGGTTGCGGTCCACTTGGGTGTGCCACTCTGCCGATCCCGGATTTCATAGGTGCCGTCCTCCAGCGGGTGCCAGCTGTTGGCCATATCCGTCAGGTTGACGAAGAAATCCGTGGTCAGTGCGCCCACGCGGTCCGTGAAGACGCCATGGCCCGTGCCACCGTGGTTGGTGCCCAGCACCCGCATGCCGCCCAGAAGCACCGTCATGTCCTGCGCGGTCAGGCCCAGGAGCTGGGCGCGGTCAAGCATCATCTCCTCGGCCGGAACGCCACAGGCCGCTTTCTGCCAGTTGCGGAAACCATCGGCGACCGGTTCCAGCACGTCAAAGGAGGCGGCGTCGGTCTGGGCCGCGCACGCATCGCCCCGGCCCGGCGCAAAGGGCACCGCCACATCAAAGCCCGCGGCCGCAATCGCCCGTTCCAGCCCGACATTACCGGCAAGCACGATCACATCGGCGACCGAGGCACCGGCCTCTGCCGCGAGCGGCTCCAGAACGCCCAGAACCTTTGCCAGGCGCGCGGGTTCATTGCCGGGCCAGTCCCTCTGCGGGGTCAGGCGGATACGTGCCCCATTGGCCCCGCCGCGCTTGTCCGAGCCGCGGAAGGTGCGTGCGCTGTCCCAGGCCGTGGCGATCATCTCGGCCGTGGTCAGGCCACAGGCCGCGATCCTGGCCTTGAGTGCGTCAACGTCATAGGCGACGGAACCGGCCGGGATCGGATCCTGCCAGATCAGGTCTTCCTCTGGAACATCGGGGCCGTAGTAATTTGCCTTTGGCCCCATATCGCGATGGGTCAGTTTGAACCACGCACGGGCGAATGTATCGGCGAAATACGCGGGATCCGCGCGGAACCGCTGGCATATCTCATTATAGATCGGGTCAACCTTCATTGCCATATCGGCATCGGTCATCATCGGTATGGCCCGGCGTGACGGGTCCGAGGGGTCCAACGGCTTTTCCGCATCCGGCATATCAACCGCCGTCCACTGATGCGCACCTGCGGGCGATGTGGTCACCACCCATTCATAGCCGAACAAATAGTCGAAATAGCCCATATCCCACTTCGTGGGTTCTTTGGTCCAGGCCCCTTCGATGCCCGAGGTAAAGGCGTTCGCGGCCTTGCCCCCCTGGTTCGGATTCGCCCAGCCAAGGCCCTGTTCGGCGATACCTGCCGCTTCGGGCTCCGGACCGATCCGGTCATGGTCCCCGCCGCCATGGGCCTTACCCACTGTATGGCCACCGCAAGTAAGGGCTGCGGTTTCCTCATCATTCATCGCCATCCGGGCAAAGGTTTCGCGCACATGCTGCGCGGTGCGCGCCGGGTCCGGGGTGCCGTTCACGCCTTCGGGGTTGACGTAGATCAGCCCCATGTGAACCGCCGACAGGGGGGCTTCCAGCGTGGAGGCATCGTCAAGATCGCCAAAGCGGTTTTCACTTGGGGCCAGCCATTCGGCCTCGGCCCCCCAATACACATCCTGTTCCGGCCCCCAGATGTCAGCGCGGCCAAAGCCGAAGCCAAAGGTCTTCAGGCCCATGGATTCGTAGGCCATATTGCCCGCCAGGATGATCAGGTCGGCCCAGCTCAGCGCGTTGCCGTGTTTCTTCTTCACTGGCCACAGCAGCCGCCGTGCCTTGTCCAGGCTGGCATTATCGGGCCAGGAGTTAAGCGGCGCAAAGCGGATATTGCCGGACCCGGCCCCGCCACGGCCATCCTGCACCCGATATGAACCGGCAGAGTGCCAGGCTAGGCGAATCATCAGGCCGCCGTAATGGCCCCAATCGGCTGGCCACCAATCTTGGCTTTGGGTCATCAGGGCGCACAGATCGGCCTTGACGGCCGCAAAATCCAGGCCCTTCACGGCCTCCCTGTGGTTGTAATCGGCATCCATCGGGTTGGTGCGCGCACCGTGCTGATGCAGAATGTCAAGGTTCAGGGCACGGGGCCACCATTTGGTAACCGGCTTGCCAAGCGACGTGTTCCCGCCGTGATTCACCGGACAGCCGCCACGGCCATGCATATTGTTTCCGTCCATAAGATAAGGTCTCCGTTTGCAGCAGAGGTCAGGGCCATGCGCCTTGCCGGGAAGCTGTTTGACGGATGATTCCCACAGATCAGGGGCAAGTCAAGGGGGGAACCCCATGGAACTTCCATCCTTCATGATCGATAAGGATGGGACGAAATCCCGGTGCTGCTGTCGGGAACAGGGGAATCAGCGACGGTCAGTTAAGAAGGTCGCTGCGGCTGAGTGTGAAATCCGACGCGATCCAGCGCGCCTCCAATGCTGCCAGGGCCGCACCCAGGGCAGGGCCCCGCAGGCGGGGCATCAAATCCGCGGCGCGGATCGGACAGATGGCCCCGGCACCGCGTCTGGCCCTGGCCAGCTGGTCCGGCGACAGGGGTTGTTCACTGGCCGCCGCCCGCAGAATCAGGATGTCGCGTGCGGTTTCAAACCCGTGCCGATATCCAAGCTCTCCGGCATCTGTTTCGCTGGTCATCCCGTCCGACAGTCGTTGCCAGGCAGTGGCCTCTGCCCGGCTAAGGCGAAGCGCATCGTCAGGCACGGGCCCAGCAAGCGAGGCAAGCCGCCGGATTGGTTCAGGCGGAACGCGGCAGTGCCGTTCCCTTTTAACCAGAACCGGCAGCAACCTGGCGGATGTTCCGGGCAAAACCGTGGTCAAAACACCAGAGTGTTCCATTGCCGCGACGGCCTGGGAGGGATCGGGCGCTGACAGCAGCTTCTTGATCTCCGCGCCAATCCGCTCTTTGGAAAGAATCTCTAATCCGCTTGTCAGTGCCGCGCATGCCGCCAGTCCGTCCGCATCTATCCTGCGTGCCGGGTCAGCGCACCACGCATGAAAGCGGAAGAATCGCAGAATGCGCAGATAATCCTGGGTGATTCGGTCTTCGGCCTGGCCGATGAAGCGCACCCGCCTGGCGGACAAATCCGGGAGCCCCTGTTTGGTCGGATCCAGGATGGTACCATCGGCGCGGGCGTAAAGCGCGTTTATGGTGAAGTCGCGGCGACCCGCATCGGCGGCTATCCCGGTCGAGAAGGCCACGTGCGCATGGCGCCCGAAACTTTTTTTATCGGTGCGGAACGTCGTCACTTCGTGCGCCTTGCCACTGGCGACGACCGTCACCGTTCCATGGGCCAGCCCGGTGGGTACGGGCCTGGCCCCTATCCGCACGGCCAGTTCCATCACGGTTTCCGGCCGGGCATCGGTTGCAATGTCGATATCATCCACCGACCGCCCCATCAGACCGTTACGCACACACCCGCCGACGAAAAACACCTGATATCCGGCACTATCTATGGCTTGCATCACTGCCCGTGTGCCGGGGTGCTGCATCCAGGGCGCGGCCAGTTTCATGGCTGCACCCGGTCAGCCGGGTCCTTCAGCATCCGCGTGGGGCACCCGGCAAGTCACCTTTGCAAGGGCTATTTTCGCCTGTGGTTGTCAGTGTCATTGCATGTGCTTAAATCTGTGCGGGCCTTACCCTATCGTGCGCGTACAGGCGGGGCAACTGCAACCCCAAGGGCTTTGCCGGGTGACTTGCGGCGCAAACCCTGCTATGGAATACGGACATATCTTTGGGCCAGAGGATGATTTCATCAATGCAGGTCGATGCAACGCCGATCCCGGGCCTTTGGGTTCTGACGCCAAAGCGGTTTGGCGACGGGCGCGGGTATTTCACCGAGACATGGAACCGGAATACCCTGGCAGCCCAAGGGATTGAGTTTGATTTCGTGCAGGACAATGAATCGCTTTCCACCACTGTCGGCACCCTGCGCGGCTTGCACCTGCAAACTCCGCCATTTGCGCAGGCTAAATTGGTGCGCTGCGTTCAAGGGGCGATATTTGATGTCGCGGTAGATGCGCGCCGCAATTCCCCCAGCTACGGCAAGTGGTATGGGGCAGAGTTGAGTGCTGAAAACGGTCGGCAGCTTTTGATTCCCGCGGGCTTCCTGCACGGGTTCGTTACCCGCGCATCGCACACGCTTGTGTCCTATAAATGCAGTGCGGTCTATGCGCCGGACTGTGAATGCGCGGTGCGGTTTGACGACCCCGACCTGGCGATTGATTGGGGCCTGGGCGACGCCAGCCCAACCTTGTCTGACAAGGACAGCGCGGCGGGCCGGTTCACCGCACTGAAGGCCGGGCCCGCCACGGCCGGGACAGAGGCGTGACGCTACTGGTGACAGGTGGTGCGGGCTTTATCGGCTCGGCTGTGGTGCGGCGTGCGGTGGCTGAAGGGCGCAGGGTTCTGTGTCTGGATGCGCTGACCTATGCGGCTTGCCTGGACAATCTTAGCAGTGTTGCCAGTGACCCGCTTTACCGGTTTGAGCAAGCCGATATTCGGGATCGCGCCGCGTTGGACCGTATTCTGTTGGCGTATCAGCCGGATGCGATCATGCATCTGGCAGCGGAAAGTCACGTGGATCGGTCCATTGACGGGCCGATGGCCTTTGTCGCCACCAATATCGGCGGCACCGCCACCCTGCTGGAAGCGGCACGGAATTATTGGGAAGGTCGGGGCAGGCCCGAGGCGTTTCGGTTTCATCACATCTCTACCGATGAGGTGTTCGGCAGCCTGGGGCCAGAGGGCCGTTTTACCGAGGCCAGCCCCTATGCCCCCAACAGCCCCTATGCCGCGTCAAAGGCAGCGGCAGATCATCTGGTATGCGCCTGGCATAAAACCTACGGGCTGCCGGTTGTCATTAGCAATTGTTCAAACAATTACGGGCCGTTCCATTTCCCCGAAAAGCTGATTCCGGTGGTCATCCTCAACGCTATCGCGGGGAAGGCCATACCGGTCTATGGAACGGGTTCCAACGTGCGGGACTGGCTTTATGTTGAGGATCATGCCCAGGCACTTTTGACGGTTCTGGATAGGGGTAAAATCGGGCGAAACTACGCTATCGGCGGAGAGGCGGAGATCACCAATCTGGAGCTGGTAAAGACCATTTGCATGATCCTGGATGAACTGCGTCCGAAATCTTCGCCTTACGTTGATCAGATCATCCTGGTTGCCGACCGCCCCGGCCATGACGTGCGCTACGCGATTGATCCGGCACGTATGCGAGAGGAACTGGGGTGGGCACCCCGCACCTCACTGGACGAAGGATTGCGGCGCACGGTGCAGTGGTATCTGGACAACCGTGCCTGGTGGCAGGCGTTGCAGTCTCGCGACGGTGTGGGAACCCGCCTGGGGCTTGCCACATGACAATTCTGGTATTTGGTGCCACGGGTCAGGTTGGCCGGGTTCTGGCGCAGCAGCCGGGCGTTCACGCGTTAGACCGCGGCCAGGCGGATTTGACAGAACCTGCGGCCTGTGCGGAAGCCATCCTTGCGGTGCGGCCCGGAATGGTAATCAACGCCGCCGCCTACACCCGGGTCGATGCCGCCGAAACCGAGGAGGCGGTGGCGCAGCTTGTCAATGCAGATGCGCCGGGTGCCATGGCGCAAGCCTGTGCCAGGATGGCCGTGCCGTTCGTGCATATCTCAACCGATTATGTCTTTGACGGCAGCGGCGATGAACCATGGCGGCCCAACGCACCAACCGCGCCTTTGAATGCCTATGGGCGCACAAAACAGGCCGGAGAGGCAGCGGTGCTTTCGGCCGGGGGTATAGCGGCCATCTTGCGCACGTCCTGGGTCTTTGACCTGACGGGGCAGAATTTCGTAACTACAATGCTGCGGCTTGGGGCCGAACGAGACTCGGTCCGCGTTGTGGCCGATCAGGTCGGCGGGCCGACGCCTGCCGGTGCCCTGGCCAGGGCTTGCTGGCGCGTCGGGTTGCATCTGCAACAGACCCAAGGCAATGGCGGGTGCTACCACTTTTCGGGCACACCAGACACCAGTTGGGCCGGGTTTGCCCGCGCCATCCTCGATTCTGCGGGCCTGACCTGTGCCATTGAGGATATCCTGACAGCGGAGTTCCCTACCCCCGCCATGCGCCCGCGCAACTCCCGGCTGGATTGCAATGACACCGAAGCGGTGTTTGGCTTGCAGCGGCCGGATTGGCGGGCGGCACTTACCCACGGCCTGACCAGGCGGAAAGAACCCTGAAGATGACAGTACGCAAAGGCATCATCCTGGCTGGTGGTTCGGGCACACGGCTTTATCCGATCACCATGGGTGTCTCTAAACAGCTCGTTCCTGTTTATGACAAGCCGATGATCTACTATCCGCTAAGTGTTCTTATGCTGGCCGGGCTGCGGGACATCGCTGTGATCACAACGCCCCGGGATCAGGCGCAATTCCAGGCGGCACTTGGCGATGGCAGTGCCTGGGGCCTGGCACTGGACTATATCATCCAGCCAGCACCCGAGGGTTTGGCCCAGGCTTATCTTCTGACAGAGCGGTTCCTGGGCGGGGTACCCTCGGCGATGATTTTGGGGGATAATCTGTTCTTCGGCCATGGGTTGCCCAAGCTGATGGCCGCTTCCCCCGGTGAGGGCGGGACCGTCTTTGGCTATCATGTTGATGACCCCGAACGCTACGGCGTGGTCAGTTTCAACGCCCAGGGTCAGGCAGAGACGCTGATCGAAAAGCCGGACACGCCTGTGTCGCGCTATGCTGTCACGGGCCTGTATTTCCTTGATGGCACCGCCCCCGACCGCGCCAAGACCCTTACCCCCTCTGCCCGGGGAGAGCTGGAGATTATTGATCTTCTGCACAGCTATCTGGCCGAGGGGGCACTGAACGTCAAGGTCATGGGCCGGGGCTATGCCTGGCTGGATACCGGCACCCACGACAGCCTGCTGGAGGCCGGGAATTTCGTGCGCACACTGGAAACCCGCCAGGGGTTGCAGGTGGGTTGCCCAGAGGAGATCGCCTACCATCACGGCTGGATCACTGCCGAGGGGCTGGCCCGCCGGGCGGCACTGTTCAAGAAAAACGCCTATGGTGCCTATCTGTTGTCCCTGCTAAAAGGGGTTTGATGGGTTGCAAGGCTGGCGAATTCGCTTAAAAGGCGGGTGAACCTGCTTGAACATTTGGAAGAGTTGGCACGCACTATGAAAATTCTCTTTGTCCATCAGAACTTTCCTGGACAGTACCGGCAGTTAGTCGATTGGCTGATCAACCAAGGTGGGCACGACATGGTTGCCCTGATGCAAAGTGCTTCCCCCCCGAAAATCCCGGGCATAAAAATCTACGGCTATCGCCCGCATCACAAGCCAGGCGAGGATGCCTATGGGCTGTCGAAATACTGGGAAGAATGCTGCGGGTCCGGCTATGGCGTTGTCCTGGCCTGTCAAAGGCTGGAAAAGAACGGGTTTGTCCCTGATCTGATCCTGGGCCATGTGGGCTGGGGGGAACTGACCTTTATCAAACAGGTTTGGCCACGGGTTCCGGTTCTGGGGTTCTTCGAGTATTTCTATCTTGCCAAGGGCGGTTCGGTGGGGTTTGATCCTGAATTCCCGGCCTCTCCCCACACGCCCTTTTTTATGCACGCGCGCAATGCGGCAAACTTTGCCAATATCGAAACTGTCGATCTGGGCCATTCGCCTACCCAGTGGCAGATGAACACCTTTCCCAAAAGCTTTCATCCAAAAATCTACTGCTGCCATGACGGCATCCGCGCCGACCTGTTGAAACCAAAGCGCAAGGCAAGGGTGCATCTGGACCGGTTGGGTCGCCACGTGACCAGGGACGATGAGATCCTCACCTATATGGCCCGCAACATGGAGCCGGTGCGCGGCTTTCACATCTTCATGCGCGCCTTGCCGCAGATTCTGGAGGCACGGCCGCGCGCCCGGGTACTGATCATCGGTGGGAGTGAAGCATCCTATGGCAAGAAAAGCGACGCTGAAGGTGGCTATCGGGCCGAGATGGAACGCGAGTTAGGCGACCGGCTGAACTGGAGCCGCGTGCATTTCCTGGGCCGTGTATCTTATCGTGACTTTCAAAGCATCATTCAGGTCAGCCGCTGCCACGTCTATCTGACGGTGCCTTTCGTGCTGTCCTGGTCGCTTTTGGAAAGCATGGCGATGGAGGCGACCATCGTTGCATCAGACACCGCCCCGGTGCGAGAGGTGATGACCGATGGCAAGACGGGCCTGCTGTTTGATTTCTTCCAGCCGGAAGCCCTGGCCACGCGGGTGATCGATGTGTTAGGCAACCCGGGGGAGTGCGCCCATCTTGGCCCCGCTGCGCGGGCGCATGCGCTGAAACACTACGACTTCCTCAGCCATACGCTTCCAATCCACCTGGAAAAGATGAACGGCTTGGTGCCACGTGCGCTGCATATTCCAATGCCGGAACGGGCGCATTAATTGCCAATCCGGCTACCCGCCCAGACCAAGGATCGAACCGATCAGGTCCAGGACCGTTTGGACCGAGGTGACGGGGCTTTCAGTTGCCAGAACCAGATCACCCGACGCGATGTGAAAGCTGCGGGCACTGAACAGGCCATCCGCCTTGGTCAAATCCAGGGCGAAGACCACGCGTTGTTGCCGCGGTCCGGGGTCATCCGGGTCAAGGGTTGAAGTGTCATACTCCCGCAGGATCAAAACGCCCTGGGGATCAGCCAGACTGGCCGAGACACCGCCGATGATGGCAAGCGCGTCCAACGCGGTGACGGTATCCCGATTAAACGAATGCTGCGCCTGCACGCCTGTGGCCCCAAGCGACAGGAAATAACGCTTGTCCTGCTCCACAATCACCCGGTCGCCGCCTTGCAGCCGGATATCAAGCCGGGGGGCACCATAAAGCTGGCTGATCGACGTGCCGTAAATCCGGCCGTCCCGTATAAGCCTGATCTGCGGGTTTTGAAGGTCCGGTGATACCCCGCCGCCCTGCGAGATCAGGCTGAGCACTGTGAAGGATCGATCCGGCATCGGATAGGTACCCGGCGCACCGACGCCGCCGACAAGATCCACGGAATTGCCGCGCCCCTCGGTCAGTGCCAATTGAATCTGCACCGAGGGTACGACGGTATCCATGGCCTCTTGCAAGGCCACCCGGGCCGTTTGCGGCGACATGCCCGCAACCAGCGTGTCTCCGATATAGGGTACAAAGATCGTGCCGTCCGGGGCGACGCGGATGTTTTGGATCGGGATCGTGCGCTGCTGTTCTGACGCCAGAAGCGAATTGGCGGTAGAGTCCCAGATCATCAGGTTCAGCGTATCGCCGGGTGCGATGATCTGCCCGCGAGGGGCAGGGCTTGCGGCGTCTGCGGCAATCCAGGGGTAAGTTTGCCCTTCGGTGCGGGGCCACCCCTCCAGGATTGGCAGGAATTCTCCGGTAACGGGGTAAACTGCGAAATCCGCGGACGCATTATCGGTGTCGCGCAGAATCTCCTGTTCAAAGGGTGCGCTGCGGGGCAAAGAACACCCCGCAAGCCCACCGCAGATCACGGCTGCGGTCCCGAACCTTACCCATTGCATCATTCACCCTCCACACCAGTAACGAAAGCCGTTTGAGTCCCGCCCGATGGCTGTGATCAGCGTCATCAACCCTTCGGCGACAAGGATCAGAATACGCACATTTTGGCACCAGGCGCAACATGCCAGCTGCAGCAGATTCTGCAACGGCAGATTCGGGGGTACAGTGGGGCCGGTTACCAGACTGGATGTGTTGACCACGGCGGGCAGAAGCGGCCCCTTGGATACAAGGGGCTTGGCTTGCCGGGGCAAGTGGTATAATAGCGAAGCAGCAGATGAAAAGCATGTGTATGAAGCATGAAGAGTGTTGGATGACCTGGCAAAAACGTATTTTTGATCTGTTTTTCGTCTTGCAACTCTGGATCATCCTGACACCGTTCATCCTTGGCATTGCCCTGTGGCTGCTGGTCGTCCAGGGGCGCCCTGTCTTCTACGTCTCGGAACGCATGCGCAGCCCTGATCGCGCCTTTGGGCTGGTGAAGTTCCGCACCATGACGACGGTAAGTTGCGACTCTGGTCCATTAGGCGGTCATAAATCTGGCCGCATCACACAAGCGGGCGCATGGCTGCGGGCACGCAGGTTGGATGAGTTGCCGCAAATCTGGAATATCCTGAAAGGCGATTTAAGCTTTGTTGGCCCCAGGCCGCCCGTGCGCAAATATGTGAACCTTTTCCCCGAATTGTATGGGCGTGTTCTGCAAAGCCATCCGGGGGCCACGGGCCTCGCCTCGCTGCATTTTCATAAACGGGAGGAACTCTTGCTGAACCGCTGCAAAACGATCGAGGAAACCGAAGCCGTCTATGTGCGCGTCTGTGTGCCACGAAAGGCACGGCTGGACCTGATTTATCAGGCGCACAGCAGTATCTGCTATGATTTTATCCTGGTTATGCAAACGATCCGGCGGATCGTGTTCCGGTTGCGGCGCGGGGCGTGACCGGCAGCATCCTTCCGAACCGCCCAGGGCAATGACGATGACGGGCGAAACAATCCTTCTGACCGGAGGTGCGGGATATATCGGATCCCACACATACCTGGCACTGTTGGATGCGGGTTATGATGTGTTGCTTCTGGATAATTTCGGAAACGCTTATCCTGATGTTCCCGAACGGCTGACGCGGATCACGGGTAAACCCACAAAGGTCATCCAGGGGGACATCCGCGACCGTCCGCTTATGGATGCTGTGTTTCGCGATCATGACATCCGGGCGGTGGTACATTTTGCAGCCTTGAAATCCGTGGCCGAGAGCGTGGCAGCCCCCGTGCGCTATCTGGACAATAATGTTGGCGGCCTTCTGTGCCTGCTGGCCGCAATGGACAAGGCGGGGTGCAGGAAGCTTGTTTTTTCGTCCTCGGCCACGGTCTACGGCGATGCGGATCAGATACCAACGCCCGAATCGGCACCGCGCCGCGCCGTAAACCCGTATGGGCAAAGCAAGATTATGGGGGAAGAGGTACTGGAGGCGACAGGCCCCGCATGGGGCATTGGCATTCTGCGCTATTTCAACCCGGCCGGGGCGCATGCCTCGGGGCGACTGGGGGAAAATCCCCGCACCGGGCCAGGTAATCTGGTACCGCTTGTGGCCATGGTGGCCAATGGCGACCTGCCCGAGGTGACGGTCTACGGAAATGATTACCCGACACCTGACAGCACCTGTATCCGTGATTACATCCACATCGATGATCTGGCCCGGGGGCATGTTTTGTCATTACAGGCCCTGTTGGACAGGGGTGAAAGCCACACGGTCAATCTTGGTACCGGGCGGGGCCATTCGGTTATGGATGTGATCAATGCCTATGGCCACGCCTGCGGACGCGAATTGCCTGTTCAGTATGTGGCCCGACGCCCTGGTGACGTTCCGATTTGTTGTGCACAGGTTGGGCTGGCTGAACAGGTGCTGGGGTTTCGTGCAGAGAAGACCCTGAATGACATGTGCCAGAGCAGCTGGGCCTGTGTTCAGGCCGCAGCTGGTGTGTGAAGGGGGGACACATTCCGAAACAGTAGGAATGTGATGCGGGATTTGGCGGGACTTGATGGGACTTGGCGGGATGAGATTCGGGGGGCATGACCAAAAACGCCCCCCATGCCGCTTTGGTTCAGGGATTATCGCGCATAATTCCGGTTTTTCCTTGTGCCCCGCCCCACCGGCTTGTCCCAATCCGGCCGCGTCATCACCGGGCTTTCCGTGCGCTTTCCGTGCCTGGCCCCCCGGCACCGTTCAGCACATCAGCCCCCGCCTGGCGGCGATCCGGAGTTTATCGGTTCCAATCTGGAGATATTTTCGGCCCGCTACAGCAGGGTCGACTGGACATTTCATTTACCGGGTTGTGGTTGTGCCTGACAGATCAGAGACGAGGACAGTGACAGTGACAGCAACACCAGCCACGAGAACCGAGGGTGCAATGCCGCCCAGTCCCGTCCCTGAGGCTGCGGGCAGGGTGGGGGTTGTCGTGGCCTGGGCATGGGCCACCGGCACCGCAACCCCCAAGGCGCAGATCAAGGCCAAAGCCGCGGGTGCAAGGGTTGAAAAGAACGGTTTCATTTTCTTGCTCCCAGGCAATCATCTACAAACACAACGACCTGCTACCGGGTAGTAGTTGTAGTATTTGTAGTAGGAACAGGTGGTGGTGCAGGGTCCGTTGGTGTAACGGCTTCCGCTACAGCGGGTTCCACATCGGAGGCGATAATGGCGACTGTGAGAGCAGTGGCAAGTCCAATAATGGAGGGGACAGCCCCCCCAAACCCCGCCCCCGCGGCACTGGCGGGCAGTGTTGTTCCGTCCCCCCCCGCGGCCTCGGATCCGGCAGTTACCTGGGCATGGGCCACCGGGATTGCCATCCCCGCTGTCAAAGCCAAGACCAGAGCCAAGGTGGCTGATCTCACAAGGACATTTTTCATTTCAGAGTTCCTTCCTTAGTGATACGGAGCTACGCGCAACCATACCGAAACGAGTTTGCCACAGTCAAGGCATCATTGCAAACAGTAAAAATGAAGTTTTCGCCCCCGTCAAGCACATTCCACGCGCGTTTCTAATCAATAACCCGTTCCATGACAAGATAACCCAATTCAGGGCCGATCCACTGACGGGATTTCCGCATGATGGTGCCTTCGCGCCAATAGGTATTTGTGATTTGCGGCGCGTCAATTCCCTGGGCGCGGCAGCTTTCATCAAAGCGCCGGGTTCTCGCGGGCTGCTCAAAAACAGTGATCGATTCGGACCCCGCGGGCTGCAGGCGGCACGTGAAACGCGTAAGGACGATCTGGTCCAGCCCGTCCAGATGCCTGTAGGTGCGGGCATATTCCGCGGGACTGCCCTGTGCCATGGCGGCGGAGACCTGGCGGGTTTCGGCACTGTACAGGTCGGCCCCCAGGCCGCGCGTGGCGGTCAGCACCCCCTGACGCAGGCTGATCGCGCTGTTGTCGGCGGCCCCCCAGGTCACAACATCGCGGCTGCGGGCGGCAAGGCCCAGGCCCGTGCGCAGCCCGCGCACCTCGAGCGTGCCAACCATGAAGGGCAGGGTGAAGCCTTGCGCGGCAAGGTCTGCGCGGGTCAGCGCAAAGGTATCCCCGCCCCCGCCAGCACCGCGAATGCCCTGAACAATCACCTGCCCCAGGGTATTAAGGGCGTTATCCCCGCTCAGGCCAGAACCGCAGGCAGCCAGCCCCAGGGCCAGACACAGGGCCAGACGCCGCTTCATCGCCATACCCGCGCCCATTGATCGTCGATGCGCAGGATCTGGCGCTGGCGCACCCTGTCATACAGGCGTCCCGGCACATCCAGCCGGGCCCCGCCATCCCGGGTGATCGGGCGGATCGTGGTGCCGATGCTGTGCCGTCCCGGCTGCCCTGTAAACCAGGTCAGGGGGATTTCGACCGTGATGCCCTTGTCAAAACTGCCTTCGCCGAAATCCCGGGCCGGGACATCCGTCAGCGTGGCAAAGGCCCCGATGGTCCAGCCGTTCTGGAATTCCCGCTGCAGTGTCAAGGTTGCCCCCCAGTCCCCCGCCAGATATCGCCCGACATCGATTTGCGCCAGATAGCCGTTGTTGAAATCATAATAAATTGAGGCGTGGCCGGTGACCACATCATAGTCCTGAACGCCCAGGCGCATATCGAAATCCCGCTGGACAGCGTAATTGACCTCGGCCCCCAGGGCCAGGGGGCTGTCGACCGGGGACCACAGCAGCTCGACAGAAAGACCAGCGAACATGCGTTCCAGATAACCAGCGGTGATGCGTCCGAAATAATCCTGCCCAAGTGCGCGGACATGGGTCAGGGTCAGGGTTTCAAGAACCGGGGTGTCATTCTGTTCGAATCGGGCAAAATTGGTGCGGACCCGGGGCAGGCGGGACTCGCCCATCCGGGCGCGGTCAAGTGTGCCGTCCAAGTGCTGGGTGATTGCGCCCCGGAGCTCCCATCCGGGGCGGAATTCCACAACGCCGCGCAGGCGCAGGCCAACGTCGATCAGAAACGGGTTCTTCGGATCAAAAAAACTGGGACGGGTGTACGGCAGGAAGGACCAGCCAAACCGTGGGTAAAGCGCATCCACCACATCCCCCGGCAGGGTCGGGGCGGCGGCGGCGAAGCGGGTTCTGGTGCGCAGGGCCTCGGCCGCGTCCGGTTCGTGGTCCAGCACCTCAAGGTCCGCGCGGCGGAAGATGGTTGTGGACAGGGCCATGCCCTGATCCATCAGGGTGATGCGAAAGGTTTCGACCGAATCGGGTACCGCGCCGGTCAGAACGCGCGCGGCGCGGCCAAGGGCCTGGGATGTTGCCCGGTAGCGGTTATTCTCAATGCGGATTTCAACTGTGTCAGCGGCAAGGGCAAACCCCACCAGAACCTGGCCCTGCAGGGCCAGGCGATTATGCACCACATCCCGGATTGTGCGCGTGATGCCGGGGGTGGCCACCCAATTGACGGGCCACGCGCCCGGGGGATCCTGTGGCAGGGGGCGCGGTACGATGGCAGGGGGGGCGGTCTGCCGAAGCCCCTGCGCGGCGGGGCGACCCGGATTAAAGGAAAACTGTGCGGTCAGGCCAGCCTTGTCACCATACATATAGTACCCGCCCAGACGAAGCGTATCGTTAACCTGATATTCCAGGCCGACATTCCAGGGGGAGGTTCGGGTAAACAGGCCGCGTTCGGTTTCTTCACGGAACGCATCCGATGCGTATTCAAGCTTGACGCCAAGCCGGTCTGCCGGGCGCCATTCCAACCCGCCGAAGAACGCCGCCGGACCGCGGAACCATTGATCCACCGAGAATTCGCCGCCGGTGTCACCGGACGAGAACTCCGGGTGCTGCGTGCCAAAGGGTGCGCCAAACGGGCTGGCACTGCCAAGCCGCCCCCAGCCGATGCCGCCGCTGATGGTCAGGGTATCGCCCAGATGGCGGGTGGCGACGACATATTCACCCGCGTAGATGCCGGTGCCGGCGATATCCTGAAGCCCGACGGTGATGGCGGGCCAGGACGGCCCCTCTGGCAATATCTGGTAGCGTATATCAAAACTGCGATCATAATAGGTATCGGCCTTGCCATCGTTCCAGTTGTTCATTGCCGCGTAGCGGAACGACCCCGAGAAGCGGGGCGTGAACTGAAAGGTCAGCGTGTTGCGGGTAATGTTGCCGAAATGCGAAATCGTGACGCCGACCTCTCCATCAGGCTGCATTTCAGCCGAGGGCATATCCATCAGGCCGCTGGTGCCATAGAAATTCAGGCTTGGCCGTTCGATTGCCACCCGGTCCAGGCTGTCGGCAAAGCCGGGGCAGGCGGCAAGACAACAGCACAAAACAGCCCAGGACATCCGGTGCCGTCCGCGATTGCATCGATCTGTCATTGCCCCCCCTTGCCCTGATGGCACCAAAGCCCACACTAAGGGCGCGCCGGACCGGAAGCAAGCGCATTCCGTCCCAGGGCGCGAATCGTAGCACTTTTCGTGATGGAGAGTAAGCAGAATGCCGGTGCAGCGGAACCAGAGCCAAGCACCGCACCGCGCCCGCCCCCATATTTGTATTCATCGGCGGCTTGGCGATTCCGGCGGTGATTGCTATGGCTGCGTTGCATGAAGACATCGTTGACACAACGGACCGCTTTGGTCACCGGATCGGCCGGATTCATCGGGTTTCACACGTGCCAAAGGCTTTTGTCCCAGGGCTGGCAGGTGATTGGCCTGGACGCGATGACCGAGTATTACGATGTCGCGCTGAAGGCCCGCCGACATGCCATTCTGTTGCAATCGCAGGGGTTCCTGGCCGTCGAGGCGCGGCTTGAGACGCCCGGTCGCCTGCTGGACGTGTTCAGGCAGCATCGGCCCGATACGGTTATCCATCTTGCCGCGCAGGCGGGTGTGCGGGCCTCTCTGGATCATCCGGAACGCTATGTCGAGGCGAATCTGATCGGCACGTTCCGTTTGCTGGAGGCCGCGCGCAGGGTTCCGCCTGCGCATCTTCTTTTGGCCTCTACCTCGTCGGTTTATGGCGCGAATACCCGCATGCCCAGTGCCGAGACGGATCAGACCGATACGCAAATGTCCTTTTACGCCGCCACGAAAAAGGCGAATGAGGCGATGGCCCATTCCTATGCCCATCTGTATGACCTTCCGGTGACGATGTTTCGTTTTTTCACCGTCTATGGGCCGTGGGGGTGGCCGGATATGGCAATCTTCAAATTCACCAGGGCGATTCTGGAGGGGAAGCCGATCGACATCTACAATCACGGCGATATGGCGCGGGATTTCACCTTTGTCACCGATCTGGCGGACGGGATCGTGCGCCTGATCACCGCGATACCCGCAAGGCCAAAGGCACCAGGGATGATCGCCGAAGGTGACAGCCTGTCCCCCGTGGCACCCTATCGCGTGGTCAATATCGGCAACTCGGCACCTGTGCAGCTGATGGATGTTATTGCCGCAATCGAGGCCGCGACGGGCACAACGGCGCGCCGCACCATGTTGGGGATGCAGCCGGGCGATGTACCCGCCACATGGGCGGATACGGGGCTTTTGTATCGGTTGACGGGGTACCGCCCGCACACCCGCGTTGCGGACGGGGTTGCTGCCTTTGTCCGGTGGTATCGCGGATATTACGGTGTCTGACACCCTTAACCCCCGGGCAGGCATGGGTGACAGGGTGCGCAGGCAGCGGGGCGACCAGGTCCGGACAGGCAGCGGGCAGATGCGTATTGCCATGATCGGAACCGGCTATGTCGGCCTTGTGTCCGGGGTGTGCCTGGCCGAGTTTGGGCACACCGTGGTGTGCGTTGACAAGAACCCCGCCAGGATCGACACGCTGACGGCTGGCAAGGTTCCGATTTATGAACCGGGGCTTGAACATCTGATGGCAAAGAATGTGGCAAACGGGCGGCTGAGCTTTACCACCTTGCTGCCCGCCGCCGTATCCGGGGCCCAGGCGGTGTTCATCGCCGTCGGCACGCCCGCCCGGCGGGGCGATGGCCATGCGGACCTGACCCACGTGATGGCCGCCGCGAGAGAGGTCGCGCAGTCACTGACCGGTTACACCGTGCTCATCATAAAATCAACTGTGCCGGTGGGGACAAACCGCAAGGTCAAACAGGCCGTCGCCAAGGCCAATCCCGGGGCGGCATTCGATGTTGCCTCAAACCCCGAATTCCTGCGCGAGGGGGCCGCGCTTGATGATTTTATGCATCCCGACCGGGTGGTTACGGGTGTCACAACCAAGCGCGCGGCCAAAGTTCTGGCCCGGATTTACCGCCCGCTGCGCCTGCGGGACGTTCCGATCCTGACCACGGACCCGGAAAGCGCAGAGATGATCAAATACGCCGCCAACGCCTTTCTGGCCACCAGGATCACCTTTATCAATGAAATCGCCGCGCTTTGCGAACGGGCTGGCGCGGATGTACAGGCGGTGGCAGAGGGTATCGGCCTGGATGGCCGGATCGGCCCCGCCTTCCTGCGGGCCGGGCCCGGCTATGGCGGATCCTGCCTGCCCAAGGATACCCGGGCCCTTGCCCGGATTGGGCAGGACCACGCGATGCCGCTGCAGATCGTTGAGACTGTCATCCGCGTGAACGAGGATATCAAGCACCGGATGATCGGAAAATTGCGCAGCCTGTGCGGGGGACATTTCAACGGCAAGACCATCGCGGTTCTGGGCGTGACCTTTAAGCCGGACACCGACGACATGCGCGATGCGCCCGCGCTGACCATCGTGCCGGCCCTGGTTGGTGGCGGTGCCAGGGTGCGCGTGGTTGACCCGCATGGCCAGCGTGAGGGTAAGGCCCTGCTGCCCCGGTGTACACTGGCTGGATGACCCCTACACGGCGGCCGGCAAGGCCGATCTTCTGGTGATTCTGACCGAATGGGATGCTTTTCGGGCCCTGGATCTCAGGCGAATCGCCGGAATGATGGCCACGCCGCATATGGCGGATTTGCGCAATATGTACAGTCCGGGCGTGGCGAAAAAGGCCGGGTTCACGGCGTATGCAGGCATCGGGCGGGGCTGAATGCGGTGCCATGCCTGACCATGCCCGCCCCGCGCTGCCCGTCAGGCCAGGCCCGCACGCAGACAGTCGTGGATATGCAACAGGCCGACGGGGTGGCTGGCCTTATCCAAGACGAACAGCGCAGTGATTCTATGCGCTGACATCATCGCCATGGCTTCAGCGGCCAGCATCCCCGCCCCGATGGTGCGGGGACTGGTCGTTGCCACATCGCCCGCCGTCCGTTCCAGCAGACCCGAAAGGTTGCGCCGCAAATCCCCGTCCGAGATCACGCCGGCCAGATGACCGTCCGCAACCACGCCCACAATGCCAAAGCCCTTTCTGCTCATGACCACAATTGCCTCACCCATCGGGCACTCCGGCGGGACCAGGGGCAGGCGGTCGGCCCCGTGCATCAGCTGCGCCACCGTGCTCAGCTGTGCGCCCAGGCGTCCGCCCGGGTGAACATCGCGGAAATGTTCGGGCAGGAAGCCGCGCTGGTCCATCACCGCGATGGCCAGCGCATCGCCAAGTGCCAGGGTCAGGGTTGTCGATGTCGTCGGTGCCATGCCGATGGCGCAGGCTTCCGGTGCGTCGGGCAGCAGCAGGCGCATATCCGCCGCGCGCATGAGGGTACTGTCAGGATTGCGTGAAATCGCGATCATCGGGATCGCGAAGCGTGCGACGTGGGCCACAATATCCCGCAGTTCCGCCGTTTCGCCGGAATTGGAAATCAGGATCGCCAGATCTTCCGGCATGATCATCCCCAGGTCGCCATGGCTGGCCTCGGCCGCGTGAACAAAGGCCGACGGCGTGCCGGTAGAGGCAAAAGTCGCGCTGATCTTGCGCGCAATCAGGCCGGATTTTCCGATGCCTGACAGGATTACCCGCCCCTTTACGCCCAGGATTGCGCCCACCGCCGGCGCAAAATCCCCGGGCAGGTGTTCGGCCATGGCGGTAACGGCCTGCCCCTCCAGCCGCAGGACGCGCCGGGCGGTTTCAAGGATTGCGGGGGGGCTGGTCATGCGCATGGGCACCTTAGACAGGTGATGATTCGGGCAAGGGACGGGGCCGGGATCCCTACAATACCTGTTCCGGATTCCGGGGGGAACACTGCATTCAATTACCATGATTTGTGCCATGATTGCGCTGCCGATTCGCCCCCGGTCGCCAGCGGGTCTTTATCGGGCCAGAGGTTTAGGGGGGGGCTGATACAATGGCCCTGGCAAATGGCAGCCCTGGAAACGATGGCCTGCCTGGTGCGGCCCGGGGTGCGGCCCTTATCGGCGATTCGGGTGCGTTTGGGGCGAGTTGCTGCGATTCGGGCATGGTAGTGGCGAATCGTTCTGTGTCGCCCCCGCGCCCCCGTGCTGAATTTGATTCGGGCCTGAATGCGGGGGAAAGGGCCTTTGGAGGGCTTTGGTGGCAAAGAGGTTGGCGTTGGGCTAAAAAAGGTGTTGCATTGGGCAGATTCGGTGTTTACTCTACGACTATGTGCAACAGGCGGGTTGCCTTCGGGCGATTCTGCTGGCACTCTAAACAACACCGGGATGGCGAATCATCCCGCCTAACTTGGAAAGGAAGAAGGCCATTTTTACAATACCCAAGGTCTACACAAACAATCACTATCTTTGGGATGGTGGTCGTGTTGAAGATGGTTGGTCATCTCTTTCCGTATATATCAAAGTGGCATCGGCTCCACAGGAGATGATGCCGTAGATGCCAGCGACTTTTTCACTGGGACATACGGTGGTCAGACCTACACATGGTGGCTCGGCTTCGGTGGCAACGACTACGTGAATGCCTTTCACAATGGCACCAAAGGATGGTTTCAGGGCGGTTCCGGCACTGATACCATTTCTTACTATGATGCGTCTGCCGGTGTGCAAATCTTTCTTGACTCAAAGAAAGCCCACTATGGCACGGGCCCCAGGTCAACAGAAGATCACATCTCTGGCTTTGAACACGTCATTGGTTCCCACTACAATGATTTTATCGTTGGTGATGATGGTGCGAATCGCCTTGAAGGCAATCCAGGAAACGATTTCTTGTATGGCCGTGGCGGTGATGACCTGCTTTTTGGTGGTTCCGGTGATGACCATCTTTTGGGTCAAGATGGAAATGATACCCTCATCGGCGGTGCCGGGGCTGATACCCTTGACGGTGGTGCCGGAACAGACTGGGCCAGTTATGAAAACGCTGGACGTGGTGTCATTACATCCCTGAAAGGCGTTCAATATGAAAATGTCGAGGGGGATGCCGCTGGTGATACATATCGAAGCATCGAGAACCTTCTTGGGTCTGCCCATGATGATCACCTGGTTGGTGATGATGGTGCGAATCACATCAAGGGCGGTGTTGGGAATGATTACATCGAGTCTGGCGTTGGTAATGATACCCTGGAAGGTGGTGCCGGTTATGATCGACTCATCGGTGGTGAGGGCAACGATGTCATGACCGGTGGTGCCGGTGATGATCGGCTCGTCGGTGGTGGGGGCAACGATGTCATGACTGGCGGCACTGGTGCCGATACCTTTGTTCTGGGGTTCACCCAACTTCCGGTGACCAACCTGATTGCCGTTGGTGGCCATGACACGATCACCGACTTTGAGAATGGCGTTGATACATTTCGCCATGCCGCCGGGGATGATGTGGATATGGTCGCCGTGCAGGACGGAACCTCGGTAAAGGTCACATGGGGTTCGAGTAACAGCTCCGCTACCTTCCTGAACGCGGACGTCTCATGGTCTGTATTCTCCAGCCTGAAACCGGAACCTTACCCTGAACCCGAGGTTACGCCCGATCCTGAGCCAGAGGCTGAAGTCACGCCTGAGCCTGCCCCTGATCAGGAACCTGCTGCACCCAAGCCTCAGTATAAGGTGATCAAAGGCAATGGTAACAACAATTCGTTGGCAGGCACCAATGGCCGGGACTCGATAAATGGGTATGCCGGAAACGATAAACTGATCGGGCGTCGGGATGATGATGTCCTGACTGGCGGCAGTGGTGATGATTCCCTTATCGGAAACACCGGCAACGATACCCTTAGAGGGAACCGGGGTGACGACACCCTTATAGGTGGCCATGGGGATGACGTTCTGACTGGCGGTATGAATGCGGACACATTTGTGTTCAGCAGTGGCCACGGGAATGACACCATCACCGACTTTGATGATGGTGTTGACCTGATCCAGATCACCGCAAGCGGGATTGGGTTTGATGACCTGGCCATTGCCGATGATGGCAGCGATGCAATCGTTACCTGGGATGGTGGCAGCATCCTGTTGACTGGCGTTGCCCATACGGCCCTGACGGCAGTGGATTTCATCCTTCCCGAAGCCGAAGTTGCGCCGAAACCTGAACCTGGCCCTGCCCCTGATCAGGAACCTGCTGCACCCAAGCCCCCGTATAAGGTGATCAAAGGGAATGGTAACAACAATTCGTTGACGGGCACCAATGGCCGGGACTCGATAAATGGGTATGCCGGAAACGATAAAATCATCGGACGCAAGGAAGATGATATTATATCCGGTGGCAGTGGTGATGATTCCCTTATCGGAAACACCGGCAACGATACCCTTAGAGGGAACCTTGGTGACGACACCCTTATAGGTGGTCATGGGGATGATGTTCTGACTGGCGGCACGAATGCTGACACATTTGTGTTCAGCAGTGGCCACGGGAATGACACCATCACCGACTTTGAAGATGGCGTTGACCTGATCCAGATCACCGCAAGCGGGGTTGGGTTTGATGACCTGGCCATTGCCGATGATGGCAGCGATGCAATCGTTACCTGGGATGGTGGCAGCATCCTGTTGACTGGCGTTGCCCACACGGCCCTGACAGCAGATGACTTCAACCATGTGACCGAAGCCGAAGTTGCGCCGAAACCTGAACCTGGCCCTGCCCCTGCCCCTGATCAGAAACCTGCTGCACCAGAGGTCCAATATAAGGTGATCACAGGCACAAAAACCGATGATGCTTTG
>JACONJ010000055.1 GCA_014323785.1 Paracoccaceae bacterium
GGTCTGGTGGTGACCTGCCGCCGCCCGCCTCCGCCGATGCACGGGCGGCGTGGGGCCGTGCAGGGCTCGCGCCCAACCTTACGACAAGCAACGGGCCACCCCGGGAAAGGGGTGGCCTTTGCCCTTTTGCCCTGCCGTGAAAAGGGGCCGGACGGGTGCCGATTTCAACACCAGGCTCAAACCCCATCCCGCCAAGTCCCATCAAGTCCCGCCTAAACCTTTCAATTTTGGTGTTTATTTCGGTTTTTAACATGTGCCTGTTTCGCAAGGATGCCCCATGCCCCACAAGACCAGGGCTAGGCCCGCCGTCGCCCACCGCGCCGCCCGCCGCGCCCGGTGGCCGATGCCTGTTGCGCAGCGGTTGCAGCTTCGGGGAACGGGGTGCCCGTCTGCACCGCCTCTTGTATCCGGGCGAATGTGATCCATCTGCCACCATTCGGGTCATGGTTCATCAGGACATTTGCAGCACTCACCGCCTCCATCTGTTGTGGCAGCACAGGGTTCATGATCGCGGATGTCATACCCGCGACAATAGCCATGGGCAGAAACGCCGCGTTGATGCCCTGGCGATTGGGCATGCCAAAAGAGATGTTAGAGGCCCCGCAGGTCGTGTTTACCCCCAGTTCTTCGCGCAGTTTTTGCACCAGCGTAAAGACCTGACGCCCGGCGCTTGCCATCGCCCCCACGGGCATGACCAGTGGATCCACCACGATGTCATGGGCCGGGATGCCGAAATCGGCGGCGCGCTCCACGATTTTCTTTGCCACTGCAAAACGGACCTCGGGATCCTCGCTAATCCCGGTATCGTCATTAGAGATCGCAACGACCGGCACGTTGTATTTCCTGGCCAGGGGCAGGATCGCTTCCAGCCGATCCTCCTCACCAGTGACTGAGTTCAGAAGCGGCCGCCCCTGGGCCAGTTTCAAACCTTTTTCCAGCGCACCGGGGACGGAACTGTCAATGCACAACGGGATATCCACCAGGCCCTGCACCAGTTCGACCATCCTGCCCATCAGTGGCGGCTCGGTCTCATTCGGGTTGGGGTTCGAGTTGTAAACCACACCCGCATTGATATCAAGAACCATCGCCCCGCAGGCAGCCTGTTCCAGTGCGTCCTTCCTGATGGTCGAAAAATCGCCCGCCTGCAACTCGGCGGCCAGTTTCTTGCGGCCTGTGGGGTTGATCCGCTCTCCGATGATGCAAAACGGCTCATCAAAGCCGATCACGACGGTTTTGGATTTCGATTCCAGAATGGTACGGGTCATGGCGATCCTTGGGCTTGGGCACTGGCGGCGGGGCGGGTTGATGCCCCCCCGTGATCGATGGCCCATCGGGCGTTTGTCGCGATCCCGCCCAAGGGAAAGAAATGCACCCGTTCGATATTGAAATCGGGGATGGTGGCCTTGTGGGTGGCCAATTGGGTCAGGATGTCAATGGGCTCATACGGCAGCAACAGTTTTGTCACATCACGCGCCCGCTTCTGTAGCACGTCAAGCGAGGGGCCGACACCGCAGGCAATGGCAAATGTGATCAGGGTTTGCAATTTGGCGGGACCGGCAATACCGATATGAATGGGTAGCGTGACCCCCTCGGCGGCAAGCCGGTTAGCCCAGGCGACGACCGGCCCGGCCCCGAACGCAAATTGCGTGACGATGGCCATCGCTGCATCCGTGCGCTCCCGGAACGCCTGTTTCCAGCGCAGTGCCTTCATCACCATCGCCTCGCCGCCGTCCGGATCGATATCCCGGTTGCCTTCGGGGTGGCCTGCCACATGCAGGTGTTTGAAACCCGCCTTGTCGAACAGGCCAGTTTCCATCAACTGCATCGAGGACTCAAATTCCCCATGGGGTGTGCGCGGCCCGCCAGCCAGCACAAGTGCCTGATCAACACCGGCTTCACCCTGGTAGCGGGCGATCATATCCTGCAGCGTGGCCTTGTCCTTAATGAGGCGGGCCGGAAAATGCGGCATAACGTTATAGCCGTCATGGGCCAGGCGCCTGGCCGTGGCCACCATATCCCTGATTGGCGTGCCTTCGATATGGGCGATATACACCCGCGTGTTTTCGGGCAGAAGGGCGCGAAAATCCTGGACCTTCCGGGCGGTCCTTGGCATCACCTCGATCGAGTAGCCGTTCAGGAAGGCTTCAAGGTCCGGGGCAAGCGTAACGCTGGCCTGGGGCGGGGCGGGGCGTTTGAAGTTCAGCAAGGCGACCATCGGGAGCTCTTTTTAAGGGTGATGTTGGCGGCGGGGTCATGGGGCAGGCGCGGCGGTGTCCCATCCGTTATGGGCGATCAGGTATGTCAGCCGATCCTGATCATAGACGGCGTCCAGTGCGGCGGCCTGGGCTTGCGCGATATGGTCGGGGGTGCCCTGGATCTCTACCGGGGCGGTCTTGCGCCATTCAGAGAGATAGGCGTTATCCCCCCTGGCCCCTACCTTCATCGCGCAGCGATCAATCGCCTGTTCAAAGCGTTCGGGCAACGGTGCCCTGGACCCGTGGCGGCCTTTGCCAACGATGACCTGGGCAGGAATATCTCGCCAATAGACGATGGTGACGGCGGGCATGTGCGCGAATCCTGTGATGTATTGTACGCTATCGTAGACGCGGGCGGATCGCGACCCAAGGCTGTTTTCGACATCAATTGCGGTCAAAGCGACCCCGCCGATGGCGATATGCTGCGCTGGATTTGGGCACACATCCCTGGACGGCGTGTTAGAAGGACGGGGGGTTCACCCAAGGGGCCACGGCCCGGGCACGGTGCCTTTGGCGGGCGATATGCGCACATCAAAGAGGGTACGGACAGGGGCAAGGTGGCATGACGAAAAAAACAAGCGGGCGCGGTCAACGCGACCTGAAAGTCAGGGTAAAGACGGCCAGGGGGCGAAAACCGAGCTCCACCCGCTGGCTGGAACGGCAGCTGAACGATCCCTATGTCAAACGCGCGAAGACCGAAGGCTATCGCGGGCGGGCGGCGTTCAAGATTCTGGAACTGGATGACACATACCGGTTTCTTCTGCCCGGCGCACGGGTGGTTGACCTTGGCGCGGCCCCCGGCGGGTGGAGCCAGGTGGCCGTGGTGCGGGTGAACGCACTGGGTTCCAGGCGCGGCAAGCCCGTGGGCCGGGTGCTCGGGCTGGACCTGCAACAGGTAGAGCCGATTCCGGGATCAGACCAGCGGGTGCTTGATGTCATGGCCGATGGTGCAGTTGAACAGATCAAGACATGGCTTGGCGGTGGCGCGGATGTCGTGATGAGCGACATGGCCACCGCCGCCTCGGGGCACAAGCAGACGGACCATTTGCGGATTATCGCGCTTTGTGAGGCGGCAGCCGATTTGGCCTTTGACGTTTTGGACACAGGCGGAACCTTCGTTGCCAAGGTTCTGGCTGGCGGGGCCGAGGGCGGGGTGCAGAAGCGGCTGAAGCAGCTGTTCAGCAAGGTTGCGAATGTAAAGCCTGCGGCCAGCCGGGCGGACAGTTCAGAGAAGTTTGTGATCGCCACCGGATTCCGGGGGCCGCCGTGATGCACCGGGCGGGGCGATATTTCCTGCCCCTGGTATCGATGACACTGTTGGCGGATAAGCAGTGGATAAGCACAATGGATAGGTACCGGGCACCTTGCAATTACCGCAAGCTGCGTTAGACTGCGCGTTCCGGACACGCGCCTGCAAGATCGCCATGCGTTTCACCCTTGCCCTTGTTGGACGACCTAATGTCGGCAAGTCCACCCTGTTCAACCGGCTTGTCGGCAAGCGTCTGGCCTTGGTGGATGATCAGCCCGGCGTAACCCGCGACCTGCGCACGGGCACGGCGCGTCTGGGTGATCTGTGCTTCACGGTGGTCGATACGGCTGGCCTGGAAGAGGCGACCGGGAACAGCCTGCAGGGGCGTATGCGGCGGCTGACGGAACGCGCGGTCGATATGGCCGATGCCTGCCTGTTCCTGGTTGATGCCCGTGTCGGGATCACGCTGCTTGATCAGCTCTTTGCTGATCTTTTGCGCAGGCGCGGGGTCACAATAATTCCGGGCGTGAACAAGGCCGAAGGGCGCAGGGGCCAGGATGGCGTTCTGGAGGCCTGTGGCCTGGGTCTGGGCGTGCCAATTGCGCTGTCGGCAGAGCATGGGGAAGGTATGGCAGAACTGGCTGTTATCCTGGCCCCGATGGTGAAAGCCGCAGCGGAACAGACGGGTGAGCCCGAAACGAATCTTGATATCGCAGAGAATCCCCCCGATGGTAGCCGAACGACCACCGCGAAACGCCCCCTGCAAATCGCCGTGGTCGGGCGACCGAACACCGGAAAATCGACGCTGGTCAACCAGATTCTGGGTGAAAATCGCCTGCTGACTGGCCCCGAAGCCGGGATTACCCGCGACAGCATCGCAGTGCCGGTTATCTGGCGCGGCACAGCGATGCGCATCTTTGACACTGCAGGCATGCGTAAAAAGGCCCGGATACACGAACAGCTCGAGAAACTCTCGGTCTCCGATGGCGTGCGTGCCGTGAAATTTGCCGAGGTCGTTGTGGTTCTGCTTGACGCCGCGACCCCCTTTGAACAGCAGGATCTGCGCATTGCCGATCTGGCCGCGCGTGAAGGCCGCGCGGTGGTCATCGCCGTCAATAAATGGGATATTGCGCGTGACAAACAGAAGACGCTGCACCACCTGAAAGAGGCGTTCGTGCGGCTTTTGCCCCAGTTTCGTGGGGCACCTCTGGTCACGGTCTCGGCCAAAACCGGGTACGGGCTGGACCGGTTACACGCCGCCATCCTGTGCGCTTACAAGGTTTGGAACCGTCGGGTACCGACCGCTGCACTGAACCGCTGGCTGGCTGGTATGGTCCAGGCGCACCCGCCCCCGGCACCGGGCGGGCGGCGCATCAAACTCCGCTACATGACCCAGGCCAAGACCCGCCCGCCGGGATTCGTCGTTATGTGCGCCCGACCAGAACATATGCCAGAGAGTTATTCGCGCTATCTTGTCAATGGGTTGCGGGATGATTTTGACATGCCCGGGACGCCCATCCGGCTTTGGATGCGCAGCCAGGCTGACCAGACCCCCTACAGGAACCGCACAGGAT
The DNA here is from genome assembly GCA_014323785.1 of Paracoccaceae bacterium. Classification (GTDB taxonomy): domain Bacteria; phylum Pseudomonadota; class Alphaproteobacteria; order Rhodobacterales; family Rhodobacteraceae; genus Rhodophyticola. Next base: position 5,079 of record JACONJ010000055.1, read on the forward strand.
CATCCCCGTCGCGACGCACCAAACGCATCAGGAAGGGCTAACGGGATTCCCCTGGCTGCTCCACGCGGGAAACAACCGGGTGCCGAAGGCGTTGTCACCAGTGGACTCATGCACTGGCTTCGCGGATCTTGTCCGCGGCCGTCTTGTCAAAGGCAATTCCGTTTTCGGTCAGAAGCGTGTCCAACTCTCCCGAGAGTGTCATCTCGGTGATGATATCGCAGCCGCCCACAAACGTGCCTTTTACGTAAAGCTGCGGGATCGTGGGCCAGTCAGAGAAATCCTTGATGCCCTGGCGCAGGCCCGCATCCTCGAGCACATTCACATCGGCATAGTCCACGCCCATGAAGTTCAGCACCCCCGCCACACGGGACGAGAACCCGCATTGCGGCATCATCTTGCTGCCCTTCATGAACAGCACGACGTCATTGGTGCCGATCGTCGCCTTGATCTGATCTTCTGCGGTCATGTTGGTTATATCCTTTGTCTGCTGAACGGGGGCTGTCATTCCGGTGCCTTCGTTGTCAGGGCCAGGGCGTGCAATTCACCCGCCGGGCCGTCCATCCTGCCCTTCAGTGCGGCATAAACCGCCCGCTGCTGCTGCACCCGGTTCTTGCCACGAAAGCTTTCATCGATCACCAGCGCGGCCATATGGATCCCGTCATCACCGCTGACCACGATCTGCGCGTCGGGAAAGGTTTCCCGAAGAAGGTGTTCAATTTCCTGGGCTTGCATGGGCATAGGTGTGCTCCGTAACATGTTCCATCGGGAATGTAGATGCAGCCGGGCGGGATGGCAACCCGCGCAATGGTCCGGTGCCAAGTCTTATCCTGCCCCTGTCCCCCGGTCCACACCGGAGTCACGTTCACCCCTTGCCTTGGGGGAACACATCGCGCAGAATGGCGTCCACGCCTATTGCCCCTCTGTCGCTTGGGCATCGCGTTTGCGGCGACGGTAGGCGATCACTTCTTCCAAAACAAAATTGCGGAACACGTCAACCCGCTTGGAATGCCGCAACTCTTCGGGATAGGCTAGGAAAACGGGCACATCGCTTGAAACGATGTACGGAAGAACAGGCACCAGGTCGGGGAAGTCATGGGTCAGGTAATCCGGCAAAACGCCGATCCCCAAATTATGGATAACCCCCTGCAATACGCCGAAATAGTTATTGACAGTCAGGAAACTGTGGATGTCCCAGATCATCAGTTCCCGGACCAGTTGCGCCCCCGCGCTGACCTGTGCGCTTTGCACGTTCTGACTGATCAACCGGTGGTCGCGCAGACCGGCCAGGCTGTCCGGCGTACCATGGGCCGCAAGATACCCCGGAGAGGCGTAAAGCCGCATATTGATTGTCATCAACCGACGCCGGATCAGATCGGCTTGGCTGGGCTCTTTCATTCGGATGGCGACATCTGCCTCGCGCATGGGCAGATTCAGCACGCGCTCTTTCAGCATCAGGTCGATTTTAAGATGGGGGTATTGCCGGTAAAGTGCGGGCAGGCGCGGGGCCAGCCACAGGCATCCGAATCCGATGGTCGTGGTCACCCGCAGTTCCCCGAACACCTCTTCCGCGCTGTCGCGAATCCGGGCCGAAGTGGCGTTCAGCTGTTTGCTCATGGATTTTGTCGCATCGAACAGCAACTCACCCTGTTCGGTCAGGATCAGCCCCCGCGCGTGACGGTGAAACAGGGTGGTATTAAGGCTCTCTTCTAACGCCCTGATCTGCCGGGACACCGCCGACTGGCTTAGATGCAGGGTGTTCCCGGCGTGGGTCAAACTGCCGGCATCGGCAACCGCGTGGAAAATCCGCAGCTTATCCCAGTCCATCGGTCGCACTCCCTGCATCACTGCCCAAAGCAGCCACATCAGGCAGGACAGATAACCGGTTTGCAGCACGAATCAACCGTGAATTGTGCGGGTATACACAAGGAAAAGGTTTTCAGATTCGTATCTTTGAACTATACCTGTTGCATCCGCATCATTCGGGGGGGGCAGGTCACGATGGGTGTTCAGCCGGTTACGCTTGAGGATCGGTTCAACCTGACGAAATCGCCGGTTTTGCTGAACGGAACGCAAGCCTTGGTGCGGTTGATGCTTGCCCAAAGGGAACGTGACCGTGCCGCGGGCCTGAACACCGCGGGCTATGTCACCGGCTATCGTGGTCCCCCCCTTGGCGCGGTCGGTCTTCAGATGAACCGGGCGAAAAAGGCCCTGCGTACTGCCAACATCCTTTTCAGCCAAGCCTGAACGAAGACCTGGCCACCACGGCACTCTGGGGCACGCAACGGGCCGAGTTGCAAGGCGAAAGCAAGTTCGACGGGGTCTTTGGCTTGTGGTACGGCAAGGGGCCCGGTCAAGGGGCCCGGTGTGGACCGGTGTGGACCGGTCGGGTGACGTGATCCGCCACGTCAAGGATGAGCTTGCCCCCCCTACTTATCCCGGTCCGTGATGGTATCGGCACCGCCCCCACCCACGAAACGGAAGTGGCCGGCACCCGCCCCGCCGGCCGGGTGGCCGGACCCGCTACAAAAGGCCACCACATGTTCGGGGTGGCCCCTGTCCGGGGGGCCGGGCTCTGTCCGGGGGCGGTGCGATCAACGGTTTTCGATATCCACGTAATCCCGCATCGTCGGCCCGGTGTACAGCTGGCGCGGGCGACCGATTTTCATGGCCGGGTCGGCGAGCTGCTCTTTCCACTGGGAAATCCAGCCCACCGTACGGCTAAGCGCAAAGATCGGCGTGAACATCGCCGTGGGAAAGCCCATCGCCTCCAGGATGATACCCGAATAGAAATCAACGTTCGGGAATAATTTCTTGTCAGCGAAATACGGATCATTCAGGGCCTCTTTCTCGAGTACCTTGGCGACCTGAAGCTTGGGGTTATTCTCAATTCCCAACAAATCCAGCACCTCATCGGCGGATTTCTTCATCACCGTCGCGCGCGGGTCAAAGTTCTTGTAGACCCGGTGGCCAAAGCCCATCAGGCGGAAGGGATCTTCCCTGTCCTTGGCCCGTGCGATGTATGCGGGGATCCGGTCGACCGATCCGATCTCTTCCAGCATTTCCAGGCAGGCCTGGTTTGCGCCGCCATGGGCCGGCCCCCACAGGCAGGCGATGCCGGCGGCGATACAGCCAAACGGGTTCGCGCCCGAGGATGATGCCAGCCGCACCGTCGAGGTCGAGGCGTTCTGTTCATGATCCGCGTGAAGGGTGAATATCCGGTCCATGGCACGGGCCAGGATCGGGTCCACCACATATTCCTCGGCCGGTACGGCAAAGCACATGCGCAAGAAGTTTGAGGCATAATCCAAATCATTGCGCGGGTACACAAAGGGCTGGCCGATCGTGTATTTATAGGCCCAGGCCGCGATGGTGGGCATTTTGGCGATCAGGCGATGCGAGGCGATCTCGCGCTGGCGGGGATCGTTGATATCGGTCGAGTCGTGATAGAAGGCCGACATTGCGCCGACCACGCCCACCATAACCGCCATCGGGTGCGCATCGCGCCGGAACCCGCGGAAGAAATTGGCCATCTGCTCGTGCAGCATGGTGTGGCGGGTGATCGTGGTTTCAAACGTTTCCAGCTCGGTTGCCGAGGGCAGGTTGCCGTAAAGCAGCAGGTAGCACACCTCGAGATAATGCGACTTCTCGGCCAGCTGGTCGATCGGATAGCCGCGATGCAGCAGCTCCCCCTTGTCGCCATCAATGAAGGTGATAGAGCTTTCGCAGGCAGACGTAGAGGTAAAGCCGGGGTCGTGGGTGAACACGCCGCCCTGGGAATACAGCTTCGTGATGTCGACCACATCGGGTCCGGCGGTGGGTGAGTGTATTGGCAACTCAAGCATTTTGCCATCCAGGCTGAGCGTTGCGGTTTTGCTGTCGGTCATGTTTTTCTTTCTTTCTTTTGCCCGGCCGGGCGTACGGCCCGAACGGGGGTACATTACTGGCCTCTGTCCGGGGTGCTGGCCCCAAGGGGGGCCGGCACCAAGGATGATCAGGCACTGATCAGGCGGCGTGCGCGGGTTGCGGTGGCCCGGGAAGGGCATGGTACTGGCCCCCGGGCTGATCAGAGTGAAGTGCCGCGGCGTCCGCCAGGCGGGCAATGGTTTCATCGGGGCCCAAAACCAGCATCATGTCATAAACACTCGGGGTCACTGTTCGTCCCGCAAGCGCGGCGCGCAGCATCTGCGCCAGCTTCCCGAATGCCATCCCATGCGCGGCGGCGGTGGTGGTCAGGCACGCTTCAAGTTCCGCCCGTGTCCACCTATCATTTCGCAGATGCGATGTCAATTCCAACAATATGCCACGGGATGCATCGGTCAGCACCGCGGCGGACTTTGCATCCTGGTCCACGGGCCGTTCCACCAACACAAATCGGGCTTTCTGCACAATGTCATCCAAAGACCTGGCGCGATCCTTCAGGCAATACATGGCACCCTTCAGGCCATCGTTCTGTGATTGCGAAAGCGGCTTTTGTCCGGTCAATTCCAGAAATCGGCTGACCTCCTTGATCAGGGCTGCATCGTCCATCCGTGCGATATGCCAGGAGGCGACGCTGTCAAGTTTCTTAAGGTCAAGGCGGGCCGGGGATTTACCGATGCCGGGCAGATCAAACCAATCCGTCGCCTGCGCATCAGTGAACACTTCATCGTCGCCATGGCTCCACCCAAGACGGGTAAGGTAGTTGCGCAGTGCCGCGGGGGGATACCCCTTGGCGGCATAGTCAAGGACACCCGGCGCACCGTGGCGTTTGGACAGTTTCCTGCCGTCGGGACCGTGGAGCAGGGGGATATGCGCCCAGACCGGCATGGGCCAGCCCATGGCCGTGTAAATCTGTGTTTGCCGCACGGCGTTGTTCAGGTGATCATCCCCACGGATCACATGGGTGACGCCCATGTCAAAATCATCCACCACCACAGCCAGCATATAGGTTGGCGTTCCGTCCGAGCGCAGCAGGATCATATCATCCAGCTGATCGTTGCGCACAGTCACCTGGCCCTGCACTGCATCTTTGATCACCGTAGTTTTGGTTCCGTTGCGGGGTATTTTCAGGCGAATGGCAAAGGGCGTATCGGGGTGTGCGCTGTCCGGCACGTCACGCCAGGGGCTGCGGAAGAGCGTGGAACGTCCCCCGGCCCGCGCGGCCTGCCGAAAGGTTTGGATCTCCTCTTGCGTAGAGAAGCACTTATACGCCCTGCCGCCTGCCAGCATCGCATTGGCAATCGCGGCATGGCGGGCGCGGCGGGCGAACTGGCTTATCGGTTCACCATCCCAACCAAGGCCCAGCCAGGCCAGGCCCGTCAGTACTGCATCGGTCGCCTCGGTCGTAGACCGGGCGCGATCAGTATCCTCGATCCGCAGCAGGAATTGTCCACCACGGGCGCGGGCATAAAGCCAGTTGAACAGTGCCGTGCGCGCCCCGCCGATATGCAGGATGCCGGTGGGCGAGGGCGCAAAGCGGGTGACAACGCCGTCAGGGTTCCTGGCCATCTTTATCCTCTCGGTGCGGTGCAAGCCGCTGGTTGGGTTAACCTGTTGTCTTTGCAGTAGACTTAACGGAACTGTACAGTGCGGTGCAAGCCACCGGCTGGGTTAACCGGTTGGCATCGGAGGCTAACCAGCTGAAGCAAGGACAGATGTCGTTGAGTTCTTAATCCAGTTCTAAATATCCGGATAGAGTCACCATTATAGGTAAGCAGAACAGAGACATCAAGAGTGGGCACAAGCATACGGCGGGAAAAGTGGCGGTTGACACGGGTAGTGCGCCCCTGGCTGTGGGTCAACCGGCTGCAGCAGGGCCAGCGCGGGGCGTTGATGCCGTGGGCACCCGTATGCCTGGCGGTTGGCATTGCGGTCTATTTCCAGATTGGGCAGGAACCCGGACCCGTGGTTTATGCCGTGGTACTTGGGGTGGCGGTGGCCACCCTGGGCTGTGCGCTCCGCTGGCCGGAACAGGCCGGCCCCGCAGGGCTGGCCCTGGCCCTGGCGGCGGCGGGGCTGGCCCTGGGGGGGATGCGTGCGCATTCGCTTTCCGGCCCAATCCTGGACTTCCGGTATTACGGCCCGATCAAAGGGCGAATCGTGCAGATTGACCGTTCCGCCTCGGATGCGCTTCGATTGACGCTGGATCAGGTTGTCCTTGAACGGATGGCCCCCGGGGACATACCGAACCGGGTGCGAATCTCTCTGCACGGGGATCAGCGCGGGTATCTGCCGGAGCCCGGCGCACGGATAACGGTGATCGGGCACCTTTTGCCGCCAGAGGGCCCGACGGAACCGGGCGGCTTCGATTTTCAGCGCCACGCCTGGTTTCAGCAGCTTGGCGCGGTCGGCTATACCCGCACACCGGCCCTGGAACTGGCCCTGGAACTGGCATCCGGAGAGGACCGGGTGCCGCCCCTGACGCGGCTGCGCCGCACCCTGTCGGCAACTTTGCAGGAACGGATCACCGGCGATGCCGGTGCCTTTGCGGCGGCGGTATTGACGGGGGATCGCGCTGGCCTGTTGCAGGGGCCGTTGCAGGATATGCGTGATTCCAACATCGCGCATCTTGTGGCGATCTCGGGCCTGCACATGGGGCTTCTGACCGGCTTTGTCTATGCCGCACTGCGATTTGGCCTGGCCCTGATCCCGGCACTGGCCCTGTGCTACCCAATCCGCAAATGGGCAGCGGCGGTGGCCTTGGCGGCGGGGGGGGAGCTATCTGGTGATGTCCGGCGGCAGTGTGGCGACAGAACGCGCCTTTATCCAGGTGGGCGTCATGTTCACCGCTGTGATTTTGGACCGGCGGGCGATCACGCTAAGATCGGTGGCGATTGCCGCGCTGGTCGTGCTGTTCCGCCGGCCCGAGACGCTGATGGGCCCAGGGTTTCAAATGTCCTTTGCCGCGACAGCGGCCCTGGTGGCGGTTTTCAACGCGCTGCGCGGGCACCCGGTTATGACGGGCCAGCCGTTATTGATAAGGGGGCCGGTGGCCCTGGTCATATCCTCGGCAGTGGCGGGGGCGGCGACCGCACCGTTCTCGGCCGGGCATTTCAACCTGATCGCGGTCTACGGCCTGCTGGCGAACCTGCTGACGGTACCCGTGATGGGCAGTGTTGTGATCCCGATGGCGGTGGTGGCCCTGGTTCTTTGGCCGTTCGGGTTAGAGGCGGCGGCCCTGTGGGTCATGGAACACGGCCTGGTCTGGATACTGGGTGTCGCCGGCTTCGTGGCCGACCTGCCGGGTGCAACCCGCCCGATCAGCGCACCGCCACAGGGTATCCTGGGCCTGATTGCGTTCGGCGGCATGATGCTGATCCTGTGGCGCGGGCGCGGGCGGGTGCTTGGTGTCCTGCCCTTGCTTGCCGCGCTGGTGCTCTGGTCCGGGGCAGACCGCCCGGATGTTTTGCTGTCCCCGAACGGGCGCCTGGCGGGTGCCTTGACGGCGCAGGGTAACCGGGCCCTTAGCAAGTACCGTGGTGATGGATTTGTCGCCCGGACCTGGCTTCAGAACGACGGTGATTCAGCGAATCAGGCAACCGCGGCCGCGCGTGCGGGATGGTGGCCAGAAACGGGGGGGCAGGTGGTGACACTGGCATCCGGGGTAACCCTGTGGCATGGCACAGGGCGCGGCGTGGCCGAGCATGTGGCCGAAGCCTGTGCGCGCTATGATGTGGTTCTGACATCTGCCGATATCGGCCCCGATGTGCCGGAGCTGGGGACGGCACGCACTTGGGTGCTTAATCTGTTACGGGGAGCGCATGGCGCACGGCTGCCCCCCGGGCCCCGGCGTCTTGTCGCCCCGGCCCCCCTGTCCGGTGCGGCCGGGGCAGCTTGCCTTTTGATCGATTCCAAGGTTCTGGCACAGACTGGGTCACTGGCCTTTCATCAGACCCATGCGGGCCTGACCATGACAACCGCACGCGGCGTGCAAGGTGCACGGTTGTGGACACAGACATACCGCGGCCAATAGGCACGGATGCCCCTTGGCCGGTTTGCCCTGCACGTGTTTCATTCGGGCATTGGGGGGACGCCCCAGTATCAGTCGAAAGGGGAAAGCGGCAGGATCTCAACCACCGTTCCCGCAGGGGCGGCCCCGGCCCCCGGTTCCCGAATCAACAGCGCATCTGCACTGCAAAGCCGGGTCAGCAGGGCACTGTCCTGGCTGTCAAGGGGGTAAACCCGGGGCATATCCGGCCCAGGCAAAAGCTGCGCGCGCATATAATGCTCTCTCGGACCGTTCCGGGGCAGTGCGACGGCCAGCCGGGCATGGACGCGCCGCCGCCGGCCCGGGGGCAGGCCCAGAAAGGCGCGCACGACCGGCACCAGAAAGATATGGCCGCATACCATTGCGGACACCGGATTGCCCGGCAGGCCGAGCAGCACGGCAGCCCCCAGCCGCCCGGCCATCAGCGGCTTGCCCGGGCGCATGGCAACCCCGTGAAAGCTGCGCGTTATCCCAAGGGTTTCGGCAGCACCGGCGACAAGATCGTGGTTCCCGACCGAGGCACCGCCGACCGTCACGATCATGTCCGCGCCCTGGGCCAGGCCAAGTTGCTGCTGCAAACTTTCGGGGGTGTCGCGCGCAATGGGCAGAAGCCGGGCACGTGCGCCTTCGGCTTCCAGCAGGGCCTTCAGACCATAGGTGACCGAGGCGACGATCTGATCCGCACGGGGGCGTTCACCGGGTTCCACCAATTCATCCCCGGTGGCAATCAGCGCAACCCGGGGCGGGCGCACGACTGTTACGTGCGGGTGGTTCATGGCCGCGGCCAATGCCACATCGGCGGGGGTCAGGCGGCGCGGGGCCGCAATCCGGTCACCGGCTTTGAAATCGCCGCCAGCGGGGCGAATATAGGGCCCGTTATCCAAATTCGCGCACAGGGTGATTGTGGTGCCCGCGCACGTTACATCCTCTTGGATGACGATCCGGCCTGCACCTTTGGGCACTGGCGCACCGGTGAAAATGCGCAAGGCCTGACCAGGGGCCAGCGCACCCTGCCACATATGCCCGGCGGCGGCTTCCCCCACCACTTGCAGTCTGGCCCCCGGGGTTGCGTCGGGGCCTGTCACCGCATAGCCATCCATGGCCGCGGCGGCAAAAGGCGGCTGATCGCGCCCGGCGACCACCGGCCTGGCCAGAACACGGCCCGCGGCCGCGGCCAGGTCAACCATTTCCGTGGGCAGGGGGCGGGTTAAGGCCAGGCATCGCGCCAGGGCCTCGGCTACGGAAATCACGGCGCGGCCTTATACCGGCCGGATGCGCCGCCATCCTTGTGCAGCACGCGCAGGCTGCCGACCTCCATTCCGCGGTCGGTGGCCTTTAGCATGTCATAGACGGTCAGCGCGGCAATACCAGCGGCGGTCAGGGCCTCCATCTCAACCCCGGTTTGGCCAGTTGTCTTAACCGTGGCTGTAATCCTGACGCCGGGCAAGTCTGCATCGGGTGTCAGCGCGATCTCGACCGTGCTGATGGGCAGCGGATGGCACAGCGGGATCAACTCGGCGGTTTTCTTCGCCGCCATGATCCCGGCCAGCCGGGCCACACCCAGCACATCGCCCTTTCCGCTGCTGCCGGTTTCCACCAGCGTCAAAGCCTCGGCCGTCATGCGCACACGGGCCTGGGCCACGGCGATGCGGGCTGTTGCGGGTTTGTCCGACACATCAACCATGTGCGCCTGTCCCGCCGCATCAAAATGGGTAAGTGTGCCCGCCATCAGGGTGCTGCCGTCAGCGGTTCGGCCAGAAGCCGCCGGGTTGCAAGGGCGACATCCTGTTCACGCATCAGGCTTTCGCCAATCAGAAAGCAGCGCGCCCCGTAACGCGCCATATCGGCCAGGTCTGCCGGTGTGGCCAGGCCGCTTTCGGACACCACCAGCCGATCATCCGGGACCATCCTGATCAGCTGCCGCGTGGCATCAAGTGTGGTCTTGAAGGTATTGAGATCACGATTGTTTATCCCGATCATACGTGACGAAAGATGCAATGCCCGGTCCAGTTCGCGGGGGGTATGGACCTCAATCAGGACATCCATACCCCACGCCTGGGCCGTGGCCTGCAACTCGGCGGCCTGGGCATCCCCCAGGCTGGCCATGATCAAAAGAATGCAATCGGCACCCAGGGCGCGCGCCTCGGCAACCTGATAGGGATCATAAAGAAAATCCTTGCGCAGCACGGGCAGGGCGCAGGCGGCACGGGCTGTGGTCAGAAACCTGTCCGCGCCTTGAAAACCGGGGCTGTCGGTCAGAACGCTTAGGCATGTTGCCCCGCCCCTGGCACAGGCTTTGGCCAGGGCAGGCGGATCAAAATCCTCTCGTATGACCCCTTTTGAGGGGCTGGCCTTTTTGATCTCGGCGATCAGGCCATATCCCCTGCGCATGGCCCCGGCCAGTGCGGTGGCAAAGGGGCGGACGGGGTCGGCTGTGCGCGCGGCGGTTTCAACATCGCCCAGGGGGCGGTTCGCCTTTCGGCGGGCGATTTCTTCCAGCTTGCGGGCCTTGATCCTGTCAAGTATGGCGGGGGTGGTCATGGGGCGGCAGCGTCCGTGGTGATCTGCGCCAGGCGCAGCGCGGCAGATTTCGCGCGGCCCGCATCAAGGCTTTCGCGCGCGATGTCGACTCCATCGGCCAGCCCCGCAGCCTTGTCTGCCACAATCAGTGCCGCCGCGGCGTTCAAAAGCACGGCATCGCGATAGGCCCCCGGTGCACCGTCCAGCAGGGCCTTCAGGGCCCGCCCGTTTTCCCCGGGTGTGCCGCCTGTGATATCGCGCAAGGGATGAACGGGCAGGCCGGCCTGTTCCGGGTGAACCTGCCGCGTGGTAATCCGGCCCTGGTCCAGCACGGCAACATGGGTTGGCCCGGCAATCGAAACCTCATCGGTCCCGTCGGCCCCACAGACCAGCCATGCTTTCCTTGCCCCCAGATATTTCAGGGTTTCGGCCATGGGCTGGAGCAGGTCGACGGAAAAAGCCCCGGTCAACTGCCGTTTGACGCCCGCGGGGTTGGTCAGGGGCCCAAGGATATTAAAGATTGTCCTGGTTCCCAATTCCTGGCGCACTGGCATGACATGCCTGACGGCCGGGTGGTGCATCGGTGCCATCATAAAGCCGATCCCGGCCGTGGCGATGCCGCGTTCCACCACCTTTGGGCCAACCGTGACATCAATGCCCAATTGGCCCAGGACATCCGCCGCCCCGCATTGTGACGACAGATTGCGGTTGCCGTGTTTCGCCACGGGCACGCCCGCACCCGCCACCACAAAGGCCGCCGCGGTAGAGATATTCAGCGTCCCCTTGCCATCGCCACCTGTCCCGACAATATCAATTGCATCCTCGGGCGCGGCCACCGGCACGGATTTGGCGCGCATCACGGCAGCCGCGGCAGCATATTCCGCTACCGATTCGCCGCGCGTGCGCAGGGCCATCAGAAACCCGCCCATCTGCGCGGGCGTGGCCGTGCCCTGGAACAAGTAGCCAAACGCTTCCCGGGCCTGCGTTGGGTTCAACGGCCCCTCTGCGGCGGCACAAATCAGCCGTTTCATCGCCTGGGTCATGCGGGGGCTCCGATGCTGGCCAGTTCCAGAAAATTCCGCAGCAGCTGATGGCCATGTTCGGAACGGATGCTCTCGGGATGAAACTGTACGCCCTCGATGGGCAGGTGCGTATGACGCAGCCCCATGATCGTTCCATCGGCCAGCGTCGCGCTGATGTCCAGGCAGTCCGGCAGCCCCCTGCGCCCCACGACCAAAGAGTGATAGCGCGTCGCCAGAAACGGAGAGGGCAGGCCACGGAACACGCCGGTTCCGTTGTGATGTATCGTTCCCGGTTTGCCATGCACGATATCGGTATGGGGCAGCACTGTCCCGCCAAAGGCCGCACCGATGGCCTGATGGCCCAGGCACACGCCCAGAAGCGGGGTGGCGGCCGCGGCCGCGGCCGTGGTCAGGGCCAGGCAGATGCCCGCGCCCGATGGACCACAGGGACCGGGTGACAGCACGATTGCCTGGGGGGCCATTGCCATCGCCTGCGTCACATCCAGCGCATCATTGCGCACCACGCGTATATCATCGGCCCCCAGCTCCCCCAGGCAATGCACCAGGTTGTAGGTGAAACTGTCGTAATTATCGATCAACAGGATCATAAGATGGCCGGGCGTTTTCCGCTACAAGCAGGGTGAAGGGCAACATCAAGGCGCGACAGACGCGTTCACCGGCCGCGCATCGGGGGGCAATATCCGCGCAAGACCAAGGGCAGACTGCTGCTCGGGGTCCGCTTTGAGTACTCCAGGTTCGTGCGCCTGCCCCTGCACCGCCCCCCGCCCGTGCATCGGCGGGCGCGGGCGGCGACAGGTCACCACCAGACCGGCGGGGTCAGACGATGAAAAGAAACAGGCTGTCTTCATTCAGGTCGCCGTCTTCATCCACAAGATCGTCGTAAGCCACGTCCCACAGGATCAGGTCGTTGCCATTCAGGGTCATGATCATGCCGTCAGCCGTGCCATCATCATCCCGGTCTTGGGTGGCAAAGGTCAGATCATCGGTATCCAGCCCTTTGTATGTGATTACGTCGAAGTCTGTATCAAGATCGGTGATGACCGTGCCATCATCCCAGTCCTCGGCGAAGATGAAGGTGTCGAAATCCGCGCTGCCACCGCCACCGGTCAGCGTGTCGGCCCCGCCCTCGCCCCGGATGCGGTTGTTGCCATCTTTACCGATCAGGACATCGGCATGTTTGGAGCCCCGGACGCGCTCAATGCTGTCTTTGTTGTCCGAAGGTCCACCTGCACACCGGCGTCCGAGTGCTTGTAGTTGATGGTATCCCGGTGGTTGCCAAAGCCATCGATGGTATCGGCCCCGGCCCCGCCGATAAAGACATTCTTTGCTTCGGTGCCAAAGAGGGTATCGGCAAAGGCCGAGCCGCGGATGTTTTCAAAGTTGCGGATCATATCGCCCTCGGCGTGGCCACCGGAGGCGGTGACGAAGCCATCGGAGTTCGGCGTGCCACCAAGGTTCACAGTCACACCGGCGTCCGAGGTGCTGTAATCCAGCCGGTCGTTGCCACCGCCGCCATCCAGCGTGTCGGCCCCGGCCGCACCGCGCAGGATGTTGTTACCGCCATCGCCGGTCAGGTTGTCGCCGTGCGCGGACCCGATGAGGTGCTCCATGTTCTTCAGCTTGTCGCCCTCGGCGTGGCCACCAGACCCGGAAATATAGCCGTCAGAATCTTTCGTACCGCCAAGGTTCACGACGACACTGGCGTCGGACCCGGTGTAATCCGCCCAGTCGCGGCCACCGCGGCCATCCAGGGTGTCGGCCCCGGCACCACCGCGGAACAGGTTGCCCCTGGCATTGCCAAGCAGCGTGTCGCCGCTGGCAAAACTGCCGCCAATGACATCTTCGATATTGCGCAGGGTATCTGTTTGACCAGGAACACCATGGGCATCCGTGGCGGTGCCGGTGGCCAGGTCCACCGCGATCCCCGCAAAATGGATGTTGGAATAATCCACCAGGTCGCGGCCGGACCCGCCATCCAGCGTGTCCAGTGAGCCATCCGACGGGTCGAAAACACCGAAGCCAAACACGTCATTCCCGCCACCGCCGTTGAGGACATCCGCCCCGGCCCCGCCGTTCAGCGTGTCGTTCGCGCCACCCCCGTCCAGCCAGTCATTCCCGGCATCGCCGTTGAGGAGATCCGCGCCGATGTCGCCTATCAGCGTGTCGTCACCCGCGCCGCCGTTGAGCACATCATTGCCGCCCATGCCGTTGAGCGAGTCGTTGCCGCCAAGGCCGTTGAGCGTGTCATTCACTTCATCGGTGCCGGTCAGGGTGTCGGCGTTGGGGGTTCCGTTGGTGAGAGCCATGGGTCAGGTTCCTTATCTTCAGGGTGTTGCACGGATCCTTTACATGGACGTAGCAGGGGATGCGTTATGTGTCAAGCATGCCAATGTGGCACGCGGGTGTCAACAGGATACACCATCGCGCAGGCTGCGTCAAGATGTTTAAGACATTAATTTTTTGATTGCGTGGCCAGCTTGTCCTTGCCGGCTTCTTTCGCGGCCCATCTTGCGTCGCGTGCTGCTTTTAGGGCTTGTTTTTCCAGGCGTGCCATGAGCTCTGCTTTGGAGCGGGGTGGGGAAAGGGCGGCGGCTTCGGCCTTGGTCAGAACCCTGCCCTCAACAAAGGCTTTTGCCGCCGGTTGCCTTGCCTGATGGTTCATCCTGCGCACTGTCTGATACAGGCTTGCGTTGTGCAGGGCGCACAGGCCTGCATCCTGCAACAGCGCGGCGATGCGACCCTCCAAATCGCCCGAGCGAATCGTGCAATCCTCACACGCGTTCAGATCGAGCCGCTCCCAATAAGAGATTCCGCGCAGCCCAAAACTCACGCCGCCTCGAAGCTGTTGTAGAAGATATTCCTTGCGCGACTTGACCGCGTAATGGTTTACTTGGGCAAACTCATGACTCACATTCCCGGAATGTGAAAAACATCTAAGCGGGCGATCTTCCATATACGCATTGCCCATGGGCTGTCCACTGGCATTGACCCAGGTGATGGCTGCCAGGTCAGCCCCGTGATCGGGGTCAAACACAGGCCGGTGCGGGGTAAAGCGAAGGAAGGACCGGGGCCGGAACAGGGTTTTGAAGCCCATGGACAGGGACGTATCGCCGGGGCGCACCACATCCTGGGCGCGGGTAAAGCGCCGGGTGACCGGGGCAGGGTAAAAGTTCCGTTGCCCGGCGGACCCAAAGTGGCGCCAGTTGACCGAGATCGCATCGGTATGCGCCGGGACCGCCTCCAGCAGGGCATCCAGGCTGCCATCGCCCGCGTGGATGTTCAGAAACTCATCCGCATCAATGACCAGCACCCAATCCGCCTGCCGCACCACATCCAGGCGGCGGGCGCGACGGTAGGCACGTGTCTGACGATTGCACTCGGGGCTACCCCTATACAGTCCGGCGGAGTTGTCGAAGTGCTGGATGATCCGCATCTTGTGCAGCTGGTTGAGGATCAGGTTGGTGCCATCGGTGCAATCATTGGAGAAGATGACAAAGCCGTCAAAGCCCAGGTTCAGGTGATGGGCAACCCATTCCAGGATGTAGGGGCCTTCATCCTTCATCGTCGCGATGACAAGCCGCCGGGGCCGGGGGGTATTGTGGGGGCGGGGCCGAATGGCATAGGGGTCCGTGGGCGGGTGGGGTGCACCCGCCGCCGTCGTGGTTTCGGTGCCGCCGTGGGGGGGGGTACCGGTGTGCGTGTCGTTCCCATCTGCCATAAAGACGTCCCTTTGCGTTCAGGCGACCCGTTGACCCTACACCCAACCCCGTGCCACGGGCAAGCAAGACATTCCTGCGCCCG
>JACONJ010000056.1 GCA_014323785.1 Paracoccaceae bacterium
ATGGCCGTGTCGTGCCCCTCAAAGCCCCTAAGGGTATCGGCACCGGCACCACCGATGAGCACGTCATTCCCGAACCATCCGCGCAAAGTGTCATTGCCCGGCCCGCC
Source organism: Paracoccaceae bacterium (assembly GCA_014323785.1). Taxonomy (GTDB): domain Bacteria; phylum Pseudomonadota; class Alphaproteobacteria; order Rhodobacterales; family Rhodobacteraceae; genus Rhodophyticola. The sequence goes on from JACONJ010000056.1 coordinate 108, forward strand.
GTCCAGCGTGTCGGCACCCCCGCCACCCCACAGCAGGTCGTCCCCACCCATGCCGCGCAGCAGGTCAGCACCCCCCTGACGTTCATTGCATAGTCGTACAGTGTCACCGATCAGTACATCGTTGCTATATTCACCGATAAGCGTGTCGTCCCCCCGCCCCCCGATAAGCCGGTAGCCAACGGGCGCGTCATCGCCAACGGGCGCGTAATATTTGTCCGCAATTACCTTTTCGCCGTTATGGGTTTTTGCGCACTTTATGATTGGCATGGGGTCAGTCCTTCCTGTTTGTGCTGGTCTGCCCGAGTCGGGGGATTCCCAAGCTCGGAAACACACTTCTACCGGCACGGGGTGTCAAGCCCTGAACTTCCCCGAATTCCCGATATTTCCGGCGTGGTTCGGCACCTGCCTTGGGACAGGGGTGCGCCCTGTTCCACCCGTCCTGGGGATTGGGTAAAAGTCAGGACAATTTGACGCCGATCAGGAATTATGCCACCGCTTGCGGTTTTGGTGCGCAGAGGAGTGCGTCAAGGTCTAGGGGAGGATTGGGATTTGGCAAAGGTACGCGCGGCGGCGGATGTGCCTGCGTCCATTCCTGCGCTGCTGGCGCGGAATGTAGCACAGTTTGGATCGAAGCCAGCCTATCGGGAAAAGGAATTCGGTATCTGGCAGAGCTGGACCTGGGCAGAGGTCGCCGAACAGATCGACGCCATCGCCCTTGGTCTGCTGACCCTGGGCGTGAACCGGGGGTGACCATATCGCGGTGATCGGGCGCAACCGCCCGGCACTCTACTGGTCAATGGTGGCTGCACAAAAGGCAGGTGCGGTGCCTGTGCCCCTGTATCAGGATGCCGTTGCCGAGGAAATGGCCTATGTGCTGGGGCATTGTGGCGCACGTTTTGTGATTGTAGGCGACCAGGAACAAGTCGATAAAGTGATCGAGGCGCAAGAGCATGTACATCGGATTGATCATATCCTCTATCTTGATGCGCGGGGCCTGCGGAAATACGACCACGAGACACTGCATGATCTGGCCGACATTCAGGTCGAAGGGCGTGCCGCCCATGAGCGGTTCGGGAAGGAACTGGCCAAACGCACCGGGGAGATCGGGCCGTGTTCAACCTGTGTGATGCTTTACACTTCGGGCACGACGGGCAAACCGAAAGGCGTGGTTCTGTCGAACCGCAATATCATTGAGACCTCCAAAGCCTCCTCGGAATTCGACAGGCTTATCCCCCCCATGAAGAGGTTCTGGCCTATCTGCCGATGGCCTGGGTGGGCGATTTAATCTTCTCCATCGGGCAAGCCTACTGGACGGGGTTCTGCGTCAATTGCCCGGAACGTCATGACACAATGATGACCGACCTGCGCGAGATCGGGCCAACCTACTATTTCGCGCCGCCGCGGGTGTTTGAGACCCTGCTGACGTCAGTTATGATTCGGATGGAGGATGCGTCTGCTTTCAAGCGGTGGATGTTCCACCGTGTCATGGACCACGCCAGACAGGTGGAACCCAAACTGCTGGATAAATTGCCTGTGGGCGCGATAGACAAACTGGCATACCAGCTGGGCAACCTTCTGATCATTGGCCCATTGAAGAACGCGCTTGGCCTAAGCCGGGTGCGCGTCGGCTGCACCGCGGGCGAGGCGATTGGACCGGAGATTTTCGATTTCTACCGTGCGCTCGGCATCAACCTGAAACAGCTTTACGGCCAGACCGAGGCCAGTGTTTTCATCACCCAACAGCCCGATCACCAGGTGCGGCCCGATACGGTGGGAGTACCTTCACCGGGGGTGGAGATACGTATCGCCGACAGCGGTGAGGTTTATTATCGCAGCCCCGGCGTGTTTGTGGAGTATTACAAGAACCCCGAAAGTACGGCCTTGACCAAGGATACCGAAGGCTGGGTTGCCACGGGCGATGCAGGTTTCATCGAACCCGATACGGGGCATCTGCGGACCATCGACCGGGCCGGGGATGTGGGCAAGATGGCCGATGGCAGCCTGTTTGCCCCGAAATATGTGGAGAACAAGTTGAAGTTTTTCCCAAATATCCTGGAGGCTGTCGTTTTCGGCAGTGGCTGCAAGATGTGTACGGCTTTCATCAATATCGATCTGACCACCGTGGGCAATTGGGCCGAGCGTAACAATATCGCCTACACCTCTTACCAGGAATTGGCGGGCCATCCCCGGGTTCTGGACATGATCCAGTCCCACGTGGAAGAGGTGAACCGCTCAGTCGCCGGGGATAATATGCTCTCGGGCTGTCAGATTCACCGCTTCCTGATTCTGCACAAGGAATTGGACGCCGATGATGGCGAACTGACCCGGACCCGCAAGGTCCGCCGCGGGATCATCGAGGAGAAATTCCTGGACCTTATCGAGGCACTTTATGGCAGCAAGCCCCGGCAGCAAACTGAAACCGAAGTGACCTATGAGGATGGGCGCAGGGGCAGGATCAGTGCGACGCTGGAGATTCGGGATGCCGGGGTTGTGGCACCAGGGGCGCAACAGAAGGTCGCGGCGGAATGAAGCTGTTCGCCGTCAGTTTGCTCCTTCTGGGTTTCGTGGCGTCCTGGGTTGCGGGGCGTTTCGTGAAAAAGGGTGCCGCTGCCATTCAGGGCGGCGTGATCGGACTCTGCGGGGTGGCGGCACTGCTGTTCGGGATGCCCGGGGTTTGGGCGGGCAATGTCGCCTGGGTGCTTGTCGCCTTGCTGGTTTACGGGCTGGTCGGGGTGTTGATTTTCCGCTCTGGCCAGGCCGCACGGGACAAGGCGCGATGACGGCGTGTTCACAGACAGCGGTGTTCCTTGCCACGCGCTACGCCCTCGCCGGTCAATACGGCAGAGGTTTTTTGCCCTGATACAAAAAACACTTTACAAGCCCGGCGCGGAGGCACATTTTGGAAGCACGGGATGAGGAGGCCCCCCGTCCGCACAGCAAAAGCAATTCACCGATGAATGAGATAAGCCAAGACAAGTAAGATGAGCCACAAGGGCACCACCACCGCGGATGGCCGCACCATCGGCAGCGTGGTGATGGAGATGCGCAACACCACGCTGCGCTTCGGCGGAGTGGTCGCCATCAGGGATATCTCCTTTGACATCCGCGAGGGCGAAATCCGCGCCATCATCGAGCCGAACGGTGCGGGCAAGTCCTCTATGCTGAACGTGATTTCCGGCTTCTATTACCCGCAGGAGGGAAAGGTTTGGTATCGCGGCCAAAAGTGCCCGCTCATGAAGCCTTTTCAGGTTGCCCGCCAAGGCATCGCGCGCACGTTCCAGAACATCGCGCTTTTTGAGGGGATGACGGTACTTGATAACGTCATGACCGGGCGAATCAATAAAATGTCTTCTTCCTTCCTTGATCAGGCGTTCTGGTGGGGCAAGGCACAGCGAGAAGAGGTGGCACACCGACGGAAGGCCGAAGAGATTATAGATTTTCTGCAAATCCAGCACATCCGCAAAACCCCGGTGGGCCGTTTGCCCTATGGCTTGAAGAAGCGTGTGGAACTGGCCCGTGCCCTGGTGGCCGAGCCATCGATCCTGCTGCTGGATGAGCCGATGGCAGGCATGAATGTTGAAGAAACGGCCTTCTGAACGGTGTGATGTATGCGCTGGTTGCCTTGGGCTTTGTGCTGATCTTCAAAGCCTCGGGCATCTTCAACTATGCCCAGGGGGTCATGGCACTGTTCGCGGCGATGACGCTTGTGGGCATTCAGCAGGGCCGAGTGCCCTTCGGGCATCTGATCAATGAGATTTTCGTCACCGATGTCCATTATTTCGGCTGGAAGGTGCCGACTGTTTTCGCGATACTCTTGACTGTCATCGTGATGATCGGCTTCGCGTTTTTTGTGCAGCACTTCATCTTCCGGCATCTTATCGGGCAGGAGCCGATCATCCTGTTTATGGCCACGATTGGCCTTGCCTGCTTTCTAGAGGGCGTCTCGGACCTGATGTGGGGGTCGGAGATCCGCAACCTTGATGTCGGGCTGCCCCAGGGCATCAATGACGCCATTGATCAGGCAACCTTTCAGATTTTCGGCTACGGGTTTTTCATCGACAATCTGGATATCTCGGCGGCGATCATCGCGGCGATACTGGTGGGCGGGCTGGTGGCCTATACGCAATACACCATGCAGGGCCGTGCCATGCGTGCAGTGGCCGATGATCACCAGGCGGCACTGTCGGTCGGGATCAAGCTGGACCATGTTTGGATACTGGTTTGGGCCCTGGCCGGTATCGTGGCACTGGTGGCGGGCATCATGTGGGGGGCGAAATCCGGTGTGCAGTTCTCACTCTCGCTGATTGCGCTCAAGGCACTGCCGGTTCTGATGCTGGGCGGCTTCACCTCAATTCCCGGGGCAATTGTCGGCGGGTTGATCATCGGCGTGGGTGAGGCATTGTTTGAGTTCACGGTCGGCCCGTTGATCGGTGGCGCGACGGAAAACTGGTTCGCTTATGTGCTGGCACTGGTCTTCCTGGTGTTCCGGCCGCAGGGCCTGTTCGGCGAAAAGATCATCGAAAGGGTGTGACGATGATCGAGGTCAGGAAAAAACCAGCTGACACGCGGGGCAATTCCGTGCAAACTGCATCCGTGCATGTATACAAGACGACAGTGCCGCGCCCCGGGGCAGAGCCCCCCGAAGCGGTTCTACCGATTGGAGGGTGCCAGGCCAATGCCATTGGACGAAATACAGAAGCCGAATATTGGCACACCGGAATTCGCCACGGGGCGCACCACCGCAGAGCGCAAAATGTGGGCCATCGTGACAACCGTCGCCTTCGCGATCTTCTGGTTCTCGGGTCTGTTCCTGGCGGCTGGCCTGTTCGGCGACCAGCCGATGCATTGGAGCGCACTGGTTCTGGCCGCTTTGGGCCTTGCCGTTGTGCTGTTCGCACGCCGCAAGGTCGACGCAGACTGAACCGTCCTACAGCCCTCGTGCGTCAACCTGAACACACTGGCCGACAGCGGGTTGCGGCGGGCTGCACTGTTATGCATGGCGATGAGATCACAGGTCGGGGGCGACATGCTTTACCGTGAAGCGGGGGATTTCAAAACCTCCTACATCGCCGACACTCAGACCTTTCCGATCACGTTTGACCGGTATTGCTACTATTTCGTTGTGATAGTCGCATTTCTGGTCGTGCCCGTCGTGATCAATGATTACTGGGCCAACGCAATCATGCTGCCCTTTCTGATCTATGCCATCGCCGCCATCGGGCTGAACATCCTGACTGGCTATTGCGGGCAGGTCTCGCTTGGCACGGGCGGGTTCATGGCGGTGGGGGCCTATACCTCTTACAAACTGATGACCGCGTTCCCATGGATGGATATGGTAACGATCACGCTCCTCTCGGGGGGCGTGACCGCGCCCTTCCTGCAGCTGCAGCACAGAGGCGAATGGGGCAACAGCTATAACAAAAAGCGGCCAGAGCCCCGACCCGAGGGAAAACTCCCCCGGCCAAGCATGCACTTTTACATTGACGCGAAGTTCAGGAAAAACTACAATCACGAATCAGGTTCAACTTTAGGAAGGGAGATAACGGATGTCACTTTGGCAACGTTTTTTTGGTACCACGACGATGCTCGCGCTCATCGGCACGCCTGCTTTTGCCCAAGACACCACGATCACTATCGCAACCGTGAACAATGGCGACATGATCCGCATGCAGGGCTACACCGACCAGTTCACCGCACAGACCGGAATCGGCGTCGAGTGGGTTACGCTTGAAGAAAACGTCCTGCGCCAGCGCGTCACGACCGACATCACCACCAATGGCGGTCAGTTCGACATCATGACAATTGGCATGTACGAAACGCCGATCTGGGGTGCCAACGGCTGGCTGGTGCCGCTTGATGACTTGTCGGCAGAGTATGATGTTGACGATATCCTGCCTGCGATGCGCGCAGGTCTGAGCCATGACGGCACCCTGTACGCGGCCCCGTTTTACGGTGAGTCGTCTATGGTCATGTACCGCACCGACCTGATGGAAGCGGCCGGGCTGGAAATGCCCGATGCGCCCACCTGGCAGTTCATCCGCCAGGCAGCCGCCGCGATGGATGATCCGGAAAACGGCGTCAACGGCATTTGCCTGCGCGGCAAGCCGGGCTGGGGTGAGGGGGGTGCCTTCATCACTGTGACTGGCAATTCCTTTGGCGCACGCTGGTTTGATGAGGACTGGAACGCGCAGTTTGATCAACCCGAATGGGCCGAGGCACTGAACTTCTACGTCAACATGATGAATGACTACGGCCCCGATGGTTACGAGACCAACGGGTTCAATGAAAACCTGTCGCTGTTTCAGCAGGGTCTGTGCGGCATGTGGATTGACGCCACCGTCGCCGCATCCTTCGTGACCAACCCTGATGAAAGCGAGGTCGCCGACAGCGTCGGCTTCACGCTGGCACCGAACAGTGAGGGGGTTGGGCGCCGCGCCAACTGGCTTTGGGCCTGGGCACTGGCCATCCCGGCAGGCACGCAGCAGGCCGACGCCGCGCAGCAGTTCATCGAATGGGCCACCTCGCGCACGTATATTGAGATGGTTGCCGAAAACGAAGGCTGGGCCAACGTGCCCCCGGGTGCCCGTACCTCGCTCTATGAGAATCCGGACTATATCTCTTTGCCTTTTGCGCAGAAGACGCTGGACTCGATCAATGCAGCTGACCCGCAGAACCCGACTGTTGCACCCGTGCCATATGTTGGCGTCCAGTTCGTCGCTATCCCCGAATTTGCCGGCATCGCCACCGAGGTAAGCCAGGAATTCGCCGCCGCTTATGCCGGTCGGCAGACCGTTGAAGAGGCTTTGGAGCGTGCACAAGCCATCACCAGCGAAGCGATGGAAGCCGCTGGATACCGCTGAATGTGCCCATCATGCCGACGCGGGAGGCGACCTTGTCGCCTTCCGACACCAGACACCCCCAAACCCGATTCGACATCCCGTTTCACGGATGCCGAACAAAGGGGATACGTGCCATGGCAACCAGACAATCGCGGACGGCGGCCCGCTTCATGATGGCACCAGCGGTTTTCCTTCTTCTGGTCTGGATGCTCATCCCCCTCTCGATGACTTTGTGGTTCTCGTTCCGCCGCTTCCTTCCCCTGCGTGGTGGCGACCAGGGCTTTGTCTGGTTCGAGAATTACACCCGTTTCATCTCTTCCAGCGCATTCTGGCCCGCCGTTCAAACAACGCTCTTGATCGTCGGCGGAATCCTTTTCATCACGGTGAGCTTCGGCATCCTTTTGGCCATGCTGCTCGATCAACCGATGTGGGGCCAAGGCGTCGTCCGCCTCCTTGTCATCGCACCGTTTTTTGTCATGCCGACAGTCTCCGCACTGGTCTGGAAAAACATGTTCATGGATTCCACGAACGGCCTTCTCGCGTACCTGTGGCGTGCCTTCGGAGCTGATCCGGTTGTCTGGCTAAGCGACTTGCCGATCTTCTCGATCATCCTGATCGTGTCATGGCAGTGGCTGCCCTTCGCCACGCTGATCCTGCTGACGGCATTCCAGTCGCTCGACAGCGAACAGATGGAGGCCACCGAGATGGACGGGGCCAACATGATCGCGCGGTTTTTGTACATTATTCTGCCGCATCTGGCCCGTGCGATCACCATCGTGGTTCTTATCCAGACAATATTTCTGCTGTCGATATTCGCCGAGATTTTCGTGACCTCCGGTGGTGCCTTTGGCACTCGGACGCTGACCTACCTGATCTTCCAGCGTGTGCTGGAGAGCCAGAATGTAGGCCTCGGCTCCGCAGGCGGGGTCTATGCCATCATCCTTGCCAACATCGTCGCGCTATTCCTGATGCGCATCGTCGGCAGGAACCTGGACCGCCTAAGGTAGGAGCCAAACTATGGCACGTGCTGTCACCACGAACCGTAAAATTCTGAACACCGCCGCTGCATGGGTGATCGGGCTTCTGATTTTCTTCCCGATCCTTTGGACGATGCTGACCTCGTTTAAAACCGAGGCCGAAGCCATCGCCAATCCGCCCGTATTTCTGGATTTTGACTGGACGCTGGAGAATTACGCCATCGTGCAGGAACGCTCCAACTACATGCGCTTCCTGTGGAACTCGGTGATCATCGCGGGAGGGTCCACGCTGCTCGGCATCCTTGTCGCCGTGCCAGCGGCCTGGTCCATGGCCTTTGTTCCGTCGAAGCGTACCGGGGACATTCTTCTGTGGATGCTGTCGACCAAGATGCTGCCCGCAGTCGGCGTACTTTACCCAATTTATCTGATCTGCGTTAAATTGGGGGTTCTCGACAGCCGCATCGCGCTGGTGATCATCCTGATGCTCATCAACCTGCCGATCATCGTCTGGATGCTCTACACCTATTTTTGTGAAATCCCGGGTGAGATTCTTGAAGCCGCGCGGATGGACGGCGCGACACTGAAGGAAGAGATTCTTTACATACTCATCCCCATGGCCGTGCCCGGCATTGCGTCGACTGTTCTTCTAAACTTCATTCTTGCCTGGAATGAGGCGTTCTGGACGCTCAATTTAACGGCGGTCAACGCGGCTCCGCTCACAGCCTTCATTGCCAGCTACTCCAGCCCCGAGGGCCTGTTCTTCGCCAAACTCAGCGCGGCCTCAACCATGGCCATTGCCCCGATCCTTATCCTCGGCTGGTTCAGTCAGAAGCAGCTCGTGCGCGGCCTGACCTTCGGGGCAGTGAAATAAGGAAGCCATTCCGATGGGACGTATTCAACTTAGGGACGTCACCAAAAGCTTCGGCGAGGTGCAGGTCATCCCGCCCATGAACCTCACCATTGAGGATGGGGAATTTACGGTCTTCGTCGGTCCCTCGGGCTGTGGGAAGTCTACGCTTCTGCGCCTGATCGCCGGGCTTGAGGACATTACAACAGGGCATATCGAGATCGATGGATCGAACGCCACAGACGTCCCCCCCGCCAGGCGCGGTCTTGCCATGGTGTTTCAGTCCTACGCCCTCTACCCGCATATGTCGGTGCGCAAGAACATCGCCTTTCCCCTGAAAATGGCAGGACTTGATCGGGCCGAGATTGACAGGCGCGTGAAAAATGCTGCGTCGGTCCTGAACCTGAGCGACTATCTCGACCGGCGGCCAAGTCAGCTTTCGGGCGGTCAGCGGCAGCGCGTGGCCATCGGGCGCGCCATTGTCCGCGAACCAGCGGCGTTCCTGTTCGACGAGCCCCTGTCTAACCTTGATGCGGCCCTGCGTACAGGCATGCGGATGGAAATCAGCGAACTTCACAACACGCTGGTCGCGACGACGATCTACGTTACCCATGATCAGGTTGAAGCGATGACCATGGCCGACAGGATTGTGGTGCTTCGGTCTGGCGTGATTGAGCAGGTGGGCTCCCCGCTGGATCTCTACCGGAATCCGTGCAACCTCTTTGTCGCGGGCTTCATCGGCAGTCCTAAGATGAACTTCATCACAGGTGCAGAGGCCGCGAATCATGGCGCGCACACCATCGGCGTACGGCCCGAACACATCTCTGTCTCTGATAGCAAGGGGGAATGGTCGGGTGTGGTCGGCATGTCCGAGCACCTGGGCTCCGATACGTTCTTCCATGTCCACGGGACCGGCATCGCCCGGACCATTACTGTTCGCACCGATGGTGAGGTCGGCTTCATGCACGGCGACCGCATCTATATGACCCCGCGCACAGGTATCATCCATCGGTTCGACGCCGGGGGGGGCAGGATCGAATGACACGGCTGGCCGGCAAATCGGCACTTATCACGGGGGCAGCGCGCGGTATCGGCCTGGCTTTTGCCCGCGCCTACGCGGTTGAGGGCGCACGCGTTGCGCTGGCCGACATCGATGTTGCCGGGGTGCGCAAGTCCGCGCAGGACATAGGCACATCCGCCATGGCCGTCGGGATGGACGTCACCCGGCAGGACAGCATTGATGCAGCTCTGGCTGAAACTATCGCTGTGTTCGGCCGTATCGACATCCTGATCAACAGTGCCGCCGTTTTCACGGCCGCGCCGATCACCGGGATCACGCGCGGGGACTATGCCCGCACTTTCGAAATCAACGTCGCAGGCACCTTGTTCACGATGCAGGCCGTGGCCCGCCATATGATCGACGCGGGGATCAAGGGCCGAATCATCAACATGGCCAGTCAGGCCGGACGGCGGGGGGAACCGCTGGTCGCTATCTACTGCGCGACCAAGGCTGCGGTTATCTCTCTCACTCAATCGGCGGGGCTGAACCTTATCCGCCACGGGATCAACGTGAACGCGATTTCCCCCGGTGTCGTCGACGGCGAACACTGGGATGGTGTTGATGCCTTCTTTGCAAAATATGAAAACAAGGCCCCAGGCCAGAAAAAGGCCGAGACGGGCGCAGCCGTGCCGTTCGGACGGATGGGCAGGCCCGAAGATTTGACTGGCATGGCGGTCTTTCTGGCAAGCGATGATGCCCGGTACATCGTCGCGCAAACCTACAACGTGGATGGCGGACAATGGATGAGCTGATGCCCCCCCTTATCCGGTTAAGCCGCGCACACCTGCCAGAGCTTCCTGCCGACATCGCGCGCCCGACCTATCACCGCGATGAACTGACCCCCGGTATTGTGCATATCGGCGTCGGCAACTTCCACCGCGCCCATCAGGCCTGGTATCTGCACCGCTTGATGAACGTCGGCGCGGCGCGGGATTGGTCCATCGTTGGTGCCGGCGTGCGCCCTGGCGATGCGGTCATGCGTGAAAAGCTTATGGCGCAGGATTGCCTGACCACGCTGATTGAGCTACGGCCTGACGGGACAAGTGCCGAGGTCTGCGGTGCCATGATCGGCTTCGTTCCCGTCGAGGCCGATAACGCGGCCCTCATCGCACAGATGGCGGACCCGGCCATCCGCATCGTTTCCCTGACGGTGACCGAGGGTGGCTACTTCGTGAATCCGGCGACTGGCAGTTTCGCCCCGACCCAACCGGACATCGCCCATGACGCGGCTTATCCGGACCGGCCCCGCACCGCCTTTGGCGCGATTGTCGCGGCCCTGCGCCTGCGCCGCGATGCGGGCAGAGGGCCCTTTACCGTGCAAAGCTGCGATAACCTTCGCGGGAACGGTGACATTACCCGCGACACTGTGCTGGGGCTCGCGCAACTGTCGGACAGGGTGCTTGCGGGTTGGATCGCCGATCATTGCACTTTTCCCAACTCGATGGTCGATTGCATCGTGCCTGCTACGGGCCCGGCAGAGACCAGGGCGGCACGGGCACTTGGCGTTGAGGACAACGCGCCCGTCACGCACGAGAACTTCCGCCAATGGGTAATGGAGGATGCGTTCTGCACGGGCCGTCCCGACTGGGATCGCGTCGGCGCAATCTTCACCGATAAGGTTCACGGCTATGAGGCGATGAAGATTCGCATCCTGAATGCAGGCCACCAGGTTTTGGCCAATGCTGGCGAGTTGCTCGGGCTTGCCACCATAGCCGACTGCATGGCCGACCCGCTGATCTCGGCGTTCTGGCGCAAGGTGGAAATGTCCGAGATCGTCCCGCATGTTGCGGCTGTCCCGGACATGACCCCTGAAAACTATGTGCGTTTGACAGGGGTGCGGTTTTCCAACCCGGCTGTCCACGACACGACGCGCCGCGTGGCCTTTGATGGATCGTCGCGCCACGCTGGCTTTGTTCTTTCCAGTCTGCGCGAAGGCTTGGCCACCGGAACGCCAATCTCTGGGCTTGCGCTGGTTGAAGCACTTTGGGCACGGATGTGCGCAGGCACGCGAGAGGACGGATCGATGATCGCCCCGAACGACCCCAATTGGAATGCCCTGTGCGCGTGCGCGGGGTTGGCCCGTAGCCGTCCGATTGCATGGCTGGAACAGGAAAACATCTATGGTGACCTGGCTGGTCATGCGACGTTCGCGGCAGCCTTCGAAGGCTGGCTGCGCATGATCTGGAGGGACGGCACGCAGGCCGCGCTGCACACATACACGCAAGACAACGCAGCCGCGTGACTGCCAGGTGCACGGTCACCTTGGCAACACCGGGGGAAAACGTATCCACGGCAGGGGCTTATGGGGTGTTTACAAGGGCTTCGAAGGAGATGTTAGTTAGGCACCCCGTAAGTATAGAGCCCCCAGAAGCCCCCGTGGAACCCGGCACCGGATGGCCTTACGCTGGTTTGCGGCTTCTATGCCCCGGTGCAGCACAAATCAACGCCGCTTTCCGGATCCCCTCCAAGCGGCTTTGATGTTCCGCCTCAGAACACAAAATCGGCTTCGGTCAGGGCCGTGTGGTCCACGCCCTCCAGCGTGATGCTGCCACCAGCCCAGGTCACAACCGCAGCACTGCCTTCATTGGCAATGGCCAAGTCATCAAACCCGACATCGCTTGCAGTGATCTGGATCAGGTCCATGCCGTCTTCAAAGTCGGTGATCACGTCATCCCCGTGGCCAGTGTCGAAAGCAAAGGTATCCTTCCACTTGCCACCGGTCAGAACATCATCACCGTGACCGCCAATCAGCGTGTCGGAATACCTGCCCCCGTCAAGGGTATCATCACCACGATTTCCTGCCAGGGTATCACGCCCGACGCCGCCATTGATGACGTCGTTATCGGCACGGCCAATCAGTCTGTCGTTACCCGCACCGCCATCCACCGAGTCCCGGCCGCTGGAGCCGGTCAGCGTATCGCTGGCCTCGGTGCCGTCGAGCTCGTTGACCTTGCCCCTGGCCCCGGCCTTATCATCCGCATCCCCTGCAAAGATGAAGTCCTCTGCCGTCAGGGTTGCGGAGGCCACGCCCTCCAGCGTGATGCTGTCTTCGGTTCCCCAAGTGATGATGGTATTACCTTCATCGGTGCCGGTGATGGTCAGTGCATCAAAGCCTTTCGGGGCGTCCTCGCCCTCAAAGCGGGTCGCGTCATCATCACCATCAGGCACGTCCACCACACCCAAGTGATCATCATCACCGTTACCCCGAAAGAGGATCACATCCTCGCCACGGGTGAAGTCGGCGATGGTGTCGCGGCCATGGCCATCGTAAAAGACAAAGGTATCGGCCCCATCACCACCGGTCAGGCGATCATTCCCGGCACCACCGATCAGCCTGTCATACCCAGTGCCACCATCAAGGGTATCATTCCCTTCACCTCCCCAGAGGTGGTCGTCTCCGTTTCCAATTTCGCGCTCCCATATCAAGATACCACCTCGACGGGTTGATGCCCAAAAACCATCCTGGATGTAATCATCACCATCCCCACCCCATAGCGAGTCGTTTCCGAAGGTTCCGTGGAGCCTATCATCCCCCTTGTTGCCGTAGAGTCGATCATCGCCCTTATCGCCGAAGAGGTAATCATCGCCGGACCCACCCCATAGGTGATCATCGCCCTCATCACCGAAGAGTCTATCTTTCCCGGACTCACCCCATAGGCGATCATCATCCTCATCACCGGAGAGTCTATCATTCCCGGAACCGCCCCTGATAAAGTCATTCCCGGATCCACCATCGATGAAATCAACACCCCCTTCGCCGTGAAGGTGATCATCGCCCTCACCGCCTTCGAGGCTATCCTGACCGGGCCCACCCCATAGGTGATCATCACCAATGCCACCAGAGAGTCTATCCTGACCGGACTCACCCCAGAGGCGATCATTTCCAATGCCACCGTAGAGTTTATCACTCCCTGACCCGCCCCATAGGTGATCATTGCCAATGCCACCGTAGAGTTTATCACTCCCTGACCCGCCCCATAGGTGATCATTGCTAATGTCACCATGGAGTCTATCATCCCCGGACTCATCCCAGAGGAGATAATTACCATCCTCACCGAAGATATAATCATTCCCGGATCCGCCGCGTATCCAGTCATTCCCGGATCCACCGTGTATCCAGTCATGATCATCAGTTCCGATGCAGGGGTTATCTTTCGTGCCAATGTTATTATTCATTTCATTCTCCTCTCTCTGCCTTGCTGTGGCATTTGAACATCGGGCAGGTGCTTCTGTATGGTCCGATTTACGTGGTGCCGCACCCCCCCAAACCAACTTTGATGTTCCTGCTCAGAACACAAAATCAGCTTCGGTGAGGTCTGTGTGGGCCACGCCCTTCAACAGGATGGTTCCACCATCCCAAGTGACCTTTGCATCACTGCCCTCATCGGCAATGGCCAGATCATCAAACCCGACATTGCTTGCAGTGATCTGGATCAGGTCCATGCCATCTTCAAAGTCGGTGATCACATCACTCCCGTGGCCAGTGCCAAACACAAAGGTATCTTTCCACTTGCCACCGGTCAGAACATCATCCCCGTTGCCACCAATCAGCGTGTCGGAATGACGGCCCCCGTCAAGGGTATCATCCCCGCGATTCCCGATAAGGGTATCACGGCCATTGCCACCATTTAGAACATCATTGTCATGGCGTCCGATCAGCTTGTCGTTTCCTGCACCGCCATGCATCGAGTCCCGGCCATTGGTGCCGGTCAACGAATCATCGCCACCAGTGCCAGCGATCACATTATACTGGGCCTCGGGCTGCGGCGCGGGTTCAGGTGCAACTTTGGCTTTGGCAAAGATGAAGTCCTCTGCCGTCAGGGCCGCGGGGGCCACGCCCTTCAACAGGATGATTCCACCATCCCATGTGACCTTTGCATCCCTGCCCTCAGCGGTAATGGCCAGGTCATCAAACCCGACATCACTTGATTTGATGTCAATCAGGTCAACGCCATCCTGGAAGTCGGTGATGGTGTCATTCCCATGGCCGGTATCGAACACGAACGTGTCCCTGCCCTTCCCGCCGTGAAGGACATCATCGCCCGCGCCGCCGTCCAGCGTGTCAGCATCGTCACCGCCTTCGAGCTGATCATCCCCGTCATCGCCTTCGAGCCAGTCGTTCCCCCTGCCCCCATCGAGCTTGTCGCCGTCGGCACCGCCCCTGAGGGTATCGGCACCGTCGTCGCCGCAGAGGATGTCATCCCCTCCGCCGCCGTCGAGCTCGTCGTTGTCGCCGTCGCCCTTGAGGACGTCATCCCCACCCAAGCCCTTGAGTACATCATCGCCCGCGCCACCGATCAGATGGTTGTTCCCGCTATCGCCGGTCAGGCTGTCGTTCT
>JACONJ010000057.1 GCA_014323785.1 Paracoccaceae bacterium
ACATCCTGGGCGCGGGTAAAGCGCCGGGTGACCGGGGCAGGGTAAAAGTTCCGTTGCCCGGCGGACCCAAAGTGGCGCCAGTTGACCGAGATCGCATCGGTATGCGCCGGGACCGCCTCCAGCAGGGCATCCAGGCTGCCATCGCCCGCGTGGATGTTCAGAAACTCATCCGCATCAATGACCAGCACCCAATCCGCCTGCCGCACCACATCCAGGCGGCGGGCGCGACGGTAGGCACGTGTCTGACGATTGCACTCGGGGCTACCCCTATACAGTCCGGCGGAGTTGTCGAAGTGCTGGATGATCCGCATCCTGTGCAGCTGGTTGAGGATCAGGTTGGTGCCATCGGTGCAATCATTGGAGAAGATGACAAAGCCGTCAAAGCCCAGGTTCAGGTGATGGGCAACCCATTCCAGGATGTAGGGGCCTTCATCCTTCATCGTCGCGATGACAAGCCGCCGGGGCCGGGGGGTATTGTGGGGGCGGGGCCGAATGGCATAGGGGTCCGTGGGCGGGTGGGGTGCACCCGCCGCCGTCGTGGTTTCGGTGCCGCCGTGGGGGGGGGTACCGGTGTGCGTGTCGTTCCCATCTGCCATAAAGACGTCCCTTTGCGTTCAGGCGACCCGTTGACCCTACACCCAACCCCGTGCCACGGGCAAGCAAGACATTCCTGCGCCCAAGGTGTATCGGAAAACGCGATGGCCCACCGCTGGCCTGCGCCCGGAGCAACGGGAACCCGCCGGAAATGTATGGAAAGCTGGGGGTATATGAACCCACGAGGCTTGGCCCCACCGTTCGTGTGCGTGTAACTATATCGCCGTGTTACCTAACCTGCGCCCGGCAACCAGTGCCGCCCCAAAGGGAAATGGCGCACGGCTCCTTCCCGGAAAGATCGCGTGCCATGATTCTATACCCCGCCATTGACCTGAAGGATGGTCAGGTCGTGCGCCTGTTGAAGGGCGATATGGAACAGGCCACCGTCTTCAATAACGATCCCGCCGTCCAAGCCGAAGCGTTTCAGAAGGCTGGCTGTGCATGGTTGCATCTGGTGGATCTTAACGGTGCTTTTGCGGGCCATCCGGTGAATGGCGCGGCGGTCGAGGGCATTCTTGCTGCCACAGACGTTCCTGTGCAACTGGGCGGCGGCATCCGCGACATAGCGACGATTGAGATGTGGCTGGCAAAAGGCATTGCACGTGTGATCCTGGGCACCATGGCAGTGGAGACCCCCGATTTCGTGCGCAAGGCTGCCCAGACCTTTCCCGGCCGGGTGGCAGTGGGTCTTGATGCGCGCAAGGGCCGGGTCGCTACGCGGGGATGGGCCAAGGAGACCAGCATGATGGTCACGGACCTTGCCAAGGCGTTTGAGGATGCAGGCGTGGCCGCGATCATCTACACGGATATTGACCGCGACGGCGCGATGCAGGGCCCCAATATTAGCGCGACAGCCGCGCTGGCGCAGGCCACCGACATCCCTGTAATTGCCTCGGGCGGGGTGTCATCACTGGCCGACCTGATTGCGCTGCGCGACACTGGCATGGTCTCGGGCACAATCCTGGGCCGGGCACTCTATGACGGTGCACTGGATCTGGGCGATGCACTCAAGGTCTTGGCATGACCGCCCGTGCCGGGGCTTGCACCCTGACAGCGGGGGCGATTATGCTGCCTGGCAGCGGCGACAATTTGCCTGGCCCCTGACACATCCCCAAAACCGTTGTCTTACATCAGGAACGGCCCACCGCCAGTCATCCAAGGTCGCCTGCCCCTTCCCCGCCCCGGCGTTTCCGTCTACACCAAGCCCCCATGTTGAAAACTCGTATCATCCCCTGCCTCGACGTAGCCGATGGCCGTGTGGTCAAAGGCATCAATTTCATCGATCTGATCGACGCGGGTGACCCGGTAGAATCGGCCCGCGCCTATGATGCTGCGGGTGCAGATGAGATTTGTTTCCTTGATATTCAAGCTACACACGAAAACCGCGGCACGATGTATGACCTGGCCACGCGGACGGCAGAGCAGTGCTTTATGCCGCTGACTATCGGCGGCGGCGTGCGCACAGTTGAAGATGTAAGGGGCTTGCTGCTGGCGGGTGCCGATAAGGTCAGCTTCAATTCGGCCGCCGTGGCCAACCCCGATGTGGTGGCGTGCGCGGCGGACAAGTTTGGTTCTCAATGTATTGTTGTGGCCATCGACGCCAGGATGGCGACCCCCGGCAAATGGGAGGTCTTTACGCATGGTGGCCGCACGCCCACCGGAATCGATGCGGTGGCGTTCGCCGTAACGGTCGCCCGAAAGGGCGCGGGGGAGATCCTGCTGACATCGATGGATCAAGACGGCACGCGGGCGGGGTTCAACATCCCCCTCACCCGGGCGATTTCCGATGCTGTTTCAATCCCTGTAATCGCTTCAGGCGGGGTTGGAACGCTGGACCATCTGGTAGAGGGCGTAACCGAAGGTGGGGCAAGCGCGGTTCTGGCGGCATCGATCTTTCATTTCGGAGATTACACGATCAGCGAGGCCAAGGCGCATATGGCCGCCGCCGGTATATCGATGAGGATGTCATGAATGATCCCCTGACCCGCCTAGCCGGAGCCATCGCCGCGCGAAAATCCGCCGATCCCGACAAATCCTGGACCGCATCACTGTTGGCGCAGGGTCCGGAACAGGCGGCAAAGAAATTTGGTGAAGAAGCCGTTGAAGCCATTATTGAGGCCGTGAAAGGCGACAAGATGCGCCTGACCGAAGAGGCGGCGGATGTGCTTTATCACCTGCTGGTGATGCTGGCGGCCCGCGATGTGACGCTACAGGATGTACTGTCCGCACTTACCCGGCGCGAGGGCACATCCGGCATCAAGGAGAAGGCAAGGCGCCCAAGTGCCGTGGCGATTCAAAGTTTTGACGAGATCACGCCGGTTGCAAATCCGCCCATGCGCAATTCCCCGAACAGCCGCTGATACTCTATCTTCGGGCAACGGTTCTGGATCACGATCAGCCCTGCTGCTTCGGCTTTCGCTGCCGCCTCGGCATGGGTAACACCGATTTGCATCCAGATCACGCTTGGCAGGGGATCAAGCTGCAGTGCCTCCTCCACAATTCCGGGCACCGCCGTGGGGCGACGAAAGATATCGACCACGTCAACCGGATAACGGATTTCCAAGAGTGTGCCCGCCACGAGCCTCCCGAACAGCATCGTGCCTGCATGAACCGGATTGACGGGAGTTACGCGAAATCCCTTTAGTGCCAGATACCGCGCTACGTAATGGCTGGGGCGGACCGGATTGGGTGACACGCCGACGCAGGCAAAACTTGTGCTGCTGTGCAGAATGGATCGCAACAACGTGTCAGAGGGAGACTTGATCATGAACCTCCGTCACAGCATTTCGGGAGCAGAGGGGCCGCACCCATACCCTGCCAGGCTTTCCGCGATCCCGAAACATGGGCGATGTATTTTGGAACCATCCTGACACAAGAACAAAATGCCCGCAGGCAAAAAACGGCAGAAGATGCAATTCAACGTACGATCCGCATTCCAAACCGCCACACTACGCGTAATACCTAATTTTACACGTCAGAACAAAGGGGGGGGCATTGCATCAGCACCCAGAATATGCCGCGATTTTGTGGTTATTGGCCCGTTTTCTTCTGCCTGTATCTGATTGCCCTGTCGTCTGTGTATTGTTTGTCTATCGCGTCATTGCACCAGGACTTGGCCGCCGCATTGTTGTGGGACTGTGGCCACCCTTGGGAGGGGGCAATGGACTGGTGTGGTCACCCTTGCACTCGTGCCACCGGGCGGGCAATGTCAACCATTAAAACCATTAAAATTGTGGGTGTTCTCTATGGCTTTTGACGGCCATATCCTTGGTCGCGGCGTCACCGCGCTCTGCTGCAATGGTCTGTGCGCGTCACAGGTCTTGATCACATACGGTGTCCCGACTCCGGCTTAGTCCAAGTTGTTCCTGCTCGGCTTTGTCGAACCTTCCGGCGTGATCGGGTTGTCGTCCCCAGTGATAAGTATATCGCCGCTGGCAGTCTCCTCAATTTTTGCCTGTACCGCTCATGACCAGATTCCCGAATCTCTTGACTTCATCTCACGCACGTCAATCCCGACTTCGTCGATGGTGAAGTCTGTGATCGTGTCATTTCCAGACTTGTCGCAGAAAATGAACGCGTCGGGTTCCTGTGCCCTCCAAATTTTGGGTAATATCTCATTGCGATTTTGGTTTTATGTCTCACCGCTACAATCACTTCGGGGGTGTCACCTGTTTTTTTGCGAACCGCCCTTCCCGGCCACCCCGGCGTCTGGCCACCGGGGGTGCGTCCAGTCCGGCACGCAGCACATGGGTCATGGGGTGGTTTTCGGCGCACGTGCCATGGCGGTCCAGCAGGACTTCAATGGCCTGATGCGGCGGGGAAACCGACAGGCTTAGCACCCAATCCATAAAAATCGACCGGCATTCGCCCAGGGTGATCCCCTCGATCAGATAGGCCTCCCGGATCAGGCCTTTGGGGTCATTTTCATCACCAGGTTTGCTCATGGCATCTTTGGTTCACTGGATGGGGGTATGGGCGGGGTGCTGGCATGGGCAGTGTAGACTCGCGAGATGACCTCTGCTGCTTCGACGCGGCTTGCGTCAAGCAGTTCGGTCAACTCTTCGGGGCTGTCGCACCCCCCTTCGCGGCATAGAACCGCTTGGCCCCCGGTGCCGATCTCTTCAAGGTCAAGTTCCTGATCGGTCAGAAGCCGAACGGCCTGATTGACACGGGTGTAAAGGGCATATGTCGCGCAAAGCGACGCAACCTCTGCCCCGGTCAGCCAGCCCAGTTTGCCCATTGCCACCATTTGCCCCGCCAAATCGCGGGCGGGCGCACCCGCTGTCAGTGCCGCGGCCTGCCCCAGAAGCTCAATATCCCGTGCACCGCCTGGTCCCTCTTTCACCGCCCAGGCATCCCCGGACCGCCCCGCGGCCTGCAGCCGCGCCCGCATATGACGGGCACCCGCCAGAACCGACGCCGCGCCCCGTTCCGCTGCAAGGACGCCCCGACGGACCGCTTCGATATCCGCCAGCAGGTCAACCGCTCCTGCAACGGGCCGGGTGCGCGTCAGTGCCATATGCTCCCATGTCCAGGCTTCGGTCATTTGATACCGCCGAAACGCCGCCAATCCCGTGGCTACCGGCCCCTGCCGCCCTGAAGGACGCAGGCGCATATCCACCTCATAAAGATTGCCCGCAGGCGTGGGTACTGACAGTGCCGTAACCAAGGCCCTCGTCGCTTTGGCAAACCAGGCCCGCGGGTCCAGGGGGCGGTGACCTTTGGTCATCTCGATCCCGGTGGCATCGTAGATCACGATCAGGTCAAGGTCTGAACGTGCGCTGAGGCACCCGGCACCAAGGCTACCCATCCCCAGAACCGCTGCGCCCCGCCCCGGCGCAGATCCGTGCCGGCGGGCGATATCGTCCATCACCACAGGCCAGAGCCCGGCCACCACAGCATCCGCCAGGGCGGAATACTGCGCACCCGCCTCCTCTGCCGTGATCAGCCCGCGCAGGTGATGCACCCCGATACGGAAATGCCAGTCCTTTTGCCAGTGCCGCGCGGCATCAAGTTGTGCCTCGAAATCCTGCCCTGCCAGTCTTTCACGCAGATCAGAGGCCAATTCCCCTGCCTCAGGCCATGGTGTGAAGAAGCTGCCACCCAGAACTGCATCCAGAACCGAGGAATGGCGTGAGAGATAGCGCGCCAAGCCCGGGGCCGTCGCGGAAATGTCCACGATCAGATCAACAAGCGGCGGATGCGCCTCAAAGAGCGAAAAGAGTTGTACCCCGGCTGGCAGACCGCGCAGAAAGCCATCGAAATTGGACAGAGCCTCTTCGGGTTTGGCAGCGGATTGAAACCGGGCCAGCAGATCCGGCCGTAGCCGCGCGAAAATCTCTTTGCCCCGGGTTGAACGAAGTGCGGGGTAGCCGGGCCACCGCTCCACTATATCGCGTACGGTTGTCGAAAGCACAGGTTCTGGCACGGCCCGCGGGTCCGGTGCAAAGAACGGCCGGGTTATGCCGTCAACCAGAGCAAGTCGCGCCGCCAGATCGCGCCGGAATGCCCCAGTATCGCCCGCGCCGCAGAACCGTGCAAGCCGATGGAACCCTTCCGACGTTGACGGCAGGGTCTGGGTTTGCGCATCCGAAATCATTTGCAGCCGATGTTCAATCTCCCGATGGGCACGATAATGCGTGGTTAACTCGGCGGCTGTTTCGGCTGTGATCCAGCCCTTTTGGGCCAGCATCGCCAACGCGGGTACAGTACCTCGCAACCTGAGATCGGGATCGCGGCCACCCGCCACCAACTGTCGGGCCTGGGCAAAAAACTCGATCTCGCGGATGCCCCCCGCACCAAGTTTTATGTCATGCGCCTCTGGCGTGATCGCCCCATGCAGCCCTTTGTGCGACCGGATCCGCTGGCGCATGTCATCCATATCGCGGATCATCGAGAAATCCAGATATTTGCGCCAGACAAAAGGAACCATCGTGGTCAGAAACCGATGGCCCGCCTGCACATCACCTGCGGCGACCCGCGCCTTGATATAGGCACCGCGTTCCCAACTGCGCCCTTCGGCCTCATAGTAGCGTTCGGCAGCGGCCATGGACATGCAGACAGGTGTGCTGCCTGCATCCGGGCGCAGGCGCAAATCTGTCCGAAAGACATAGCCATCGGCGGTGTTTTCCGACAAGCTGGCAGCTATGCGCCGAGTGGCGCGGATGAAACTTGTGCGCGCCTCCGTCTCATCGGTGGGATCAAACCGGGTTTCGTCAAATAAACATATCAGGTCAATGTCGGAGGAGTAGTTCAGCTCCCTCGCGCCCATCTTTCCCATCGCCAGTACCACGAGCCCGGCACCGGTTGCGGCCTCCCCCTCATCGCTTATGCCGGGTAGCTTGCCGTGCGTGATCTCGGCAGCGACATGGGTGGTGATAGCAGCTCTGGTTGCGGCATCGGCAAAATCAGTCAATGCCGCGGTGACGGTTTCCAAATCCCAAACACCACCCAAATCGGCCAGAGCCGCCAGAAGTGCGATCCGGCGTTTCTGTCGCCGCAAGCCGGGCTTCAGGTCAGACCCCGCCTGGGCGATGGTTGCGCCCAGGATATCTGACAGTGTCGTCTCAGGCTCCAATGTCAGGATCTCGTTCAGCCAAGCGGCTTCTTGCCTGATCAGCCGTGCCAGATAGGGGCTACACCCCGCCGTGCCGCGGATCAGCGGGCGCAGTTCCGACGGCAGGCCGGGCAGCTGGGCCAGGCCCTCATCTCCGCGTTCGGGATCGAACGGGATCGGGTGGCGGGTAATGCGGCTGGCAAAATTGATCACGGTGGCGATACATCCCCCGCGGGCGTATCCTGACTGAAGATGTTGATCCAGCCTGCCCCCGTGCGGTGCCAGATCGAGGAGACGTACATCTCCTCCCACGCCTCCTGACCCGGCCTGCGATAGGCGGCATGGTAACTGTAGAGCACATGATCAGGGCCGAGGGTGCGCAAATGCTCTTGTTTGATGTCAAACTCCGCCACGGTCGGCCCATCGGCCAGCTGGTCTGAATGCCTGTCGCGGCCGGAAAAGCCCCCTGGGCAAACCCCCAGGAAATCCGCACTCAGCACGGCACGGTCGGCCTGGGCATCGCCTGTCACCAGCGCGGCCCACACCGCACGCTCGGCAGCTTTGATCTCGGCCTCCATCGCCCCCTCCACTACACTTGCCGCATTTTGCGATCCTTGCAATGCTTCGCCCCAGGGGGCAAGGGACAACGCCATGAGCAAAAGCCTGAAGCGGGTGAAACACACCCTGGCGTCGGCGCGGGTCGACACGGATGTGATTGAAATGCCCGCCAGCATACGCACCGCAGCCGAAGCTGCCGCGACGGTTGATTGCGCCCTTGATCAAATTGCCAAATCCGTCATCTTTCACGATGAAGATCAGGGTAATGTGGTGCTGTTCATCACCGTTGGCGGAAATCAGGTGGATTTGGTACGGGCGTGTGCCTTGGCCAGCGGTCGATTGGGCAAAGCGGATGCTGGCCTGTTCCGGGCGCAAACCGGGTTTGCCATCGGCGGTGTGTCACTCACAGGACATCTGAACGTGATCCGTGCCTGGTTCGATCCGCGTTTGTCAGAGTTCAGGGTGTGGCGGTGCGAAATAAACGCCAAACAGGGGACATGGATGTGGGACTTGGTGGAATATAACGAGACTAAGTGGGACGGGCCGTTACAAGGGGCGGGATTGTGCACCCCGCCCCGTCGTGCAGGGTATCACTCCCCTTGCTGCCGCAGAGGGTATCATTGCCATCCCGGCCGGTTTCAGCGGAAAATGGCCCCCCTGATGTATGGCCAGGGGGCCGTGATTGGTGTGTTATAGTGTTTGTCCTTAGAACACAAAATCGGCTTCGGTCAGGGCCGTGTGGTCCACGCCCTCCAGCGTGATGCTGCCACCAGCCCAGGTCACAACCGCAGCACTGCCTTCATTGGCAATGGCCAGGTCATCAAACCCGACATCGCTTGCAGTGATCTGGATCAGGTCCATGCCGTCTTCAAAGTCGGTGATCACGTCATCCCCGTGGCCAGTATCGAAAGCAAAGGTATCCTTCCACTTGCCACCGGTCAGAACATCATCCCCGTGACCACCAATCAGCGTGTCGGAATACCTGCCCCCGTCAAGGGTATCATCACCACGATTTCCTGCCAGGGTATCGCGCCCGACACCGCCATTGATGACGTCGTTATCGGCACGGCCAATCAGTCTGTCGTTACCCGCACCGCCATCCACCGAGTCCCGGCCACTGGAGCCGGTCAGCGTATCGCTGGCATCGGTGCCGTCGAGCTCGTTGACCTTGCCCCTGGCCCCGGCCTTATCATCCGCATCCCCTGCAAAGATGAAGTCCTCTGCCGTCAGGGTTGCGGAGGCCACGCCCTCCAGCGTGATGCTGTCTTTGGTGTTCCAGGTGATGACGGCAGCACCTTCAGCGTTGTCGGTGATGGTCAGGGCGTCCTGGGCCACGCCCTCCAGCACGCGGCTGTTCTCTGTGCCATCTGTGTTCCAGGTGATGACGGAATCGCCCTCATCGTTACCGGTGATGGTCAGCTCATTTTGAGAGACGCCCTCCAGCACCAGGCTGTCCCTTGTTGTCCAGGTGACGTCAACATTTTCAGCGGTGCCGGTGATGATGCTCAGCGCATCAAAGCCTTGCGGGACATCCTTACCCCGGAAGCGGATGACATCCGTGCCACGGGTGAAGTCGGTGATGGTGTCATTCCCGTGGCCATCGTAAAAGACAAAGGTATCGGCCCCGGCACCACCGGTCAGAACATCGTTCCCTGCACCGCCGTTCAGGCGATCATTCCCACCGCCCCCATCGAGCGTGTCATTCCCGGACCCGCCCCACAGCACATCCTTCCCGCGCCCGCCCCAGAGTGCATCATTCCCGGACCCGCCCTGGAGGCGGTCATCACCACGGTCGCCATCGAGGCTGTCATTCCCGGCACCGCCTTTCAGAATGTCATCACCCTTTCGTCCATAGATTTCATTTGCACCAGAATCTCCGGTCACTGCATCATCATAAATAGTTCCAATAACTCTCTCTATGCCCTTGATAGTGTCACCCTTTGCGATACCTCGTGTTCCTTTTCCTTCGGCAAGATTAACTCCTACGCCTTCAGCTTCTTCATCTATCTTGCGAATGAGCCATCCTGTGCCATCACCGTTACTCCAGTTTTTTGGATCATTGGGATCGACATAAGCACTGACATAATAACAGGAGTAATCCAACGTATCCGTGCCTGATCCACCATCAATGGACCTGTTATGGGAAGCTGATTCAATCTGGATTATGTCATCCCCAGACCCCGTCCGGATAGTTATATCCCCACGGTCTTTCTCTTTAAAATTATTGATAGAGTCAAAATAGAAAGCATCTGAATAGTGTGCTTCATTTGGTTCATCAAGGCGCACGATAACCATGTCTGATCCACTATTCGTGCGTATATCTATATCGTGTATGTTTTTAGCGTAGATCTCTACGTCTACAGTATCGTTCCCTGATCCCATTCTAACTGTGATGTCACTTCTTATGTCGTGTGTACGGAACTTATCATTTCCGACTCCAGCATTGAAGTATCCACCGATGCCCCAAGTGCTGAAAGTATCGTCTCCGTCTTTGGATTCCACGTTGTGATTATCGTAATTATTAGACCCCCAAAGAAAAAATATGTCATTGACGTCTGAACCTTCTATATCTGCACTTCTATCAGACCATATATACCAGTCGTGGCCACGTTTGTTCTCTTTTATACCCCATTGGAAACCTGTTCTCCATTCATTGGGATCTGAAAGGAATTTCGGACCATTTTCGTATTGGTATTTTGTTTGACGCTTTTCCATTGGTGAGTCTCCTTGTGTTTGCATCCGGTCTTGGGACCGCATGGGCACGGCCCGCTGGTGTCCCGATGGTATCGGGCGATTCGTCCTTTGTAAGCACACGTCCTGTGCCGTTGTCACCCCCTGCGGCGGGGGGCAGCTGAACTGCTGCACACAGAGTATAGATAGCGCGGTGGTCATCAGGTTACAAGCCCCGCGGGGCAAATAATCTGCAGATTTTGCACTTTTCTGCCCCGCGGGGCAAATTTAGCCAGAGGTGTGGCGAAATGGACACAGTTTCAGGCTGCAATCTGTCAAATCGATGAGGACAGATCGATTCGAAGGGGGCAGTGAACGTACAATTTTACATACCCCTGGTCGCCCCGTTGTCCGGGGTATCACCCCCCCCCGCGGCGGCGATCTGGAGTTTATCGGGTCCGATTCAGAGTTTATTTCGGGCTGCAACAGACGCTGCCGTCACAATCGCGTGGACACAGGGGGCGCGGGCGGGTATCCGGTGCGCATGGCAATGGCAATTGATATGGACATCGACGCGCGCGGGCTTTTGTGCCCCTTGCCCGTGCTGCGGCTGAAAAAGCGGATGCAGCCCCTGCCCCCTGGTGCGGTGATCCGGCTGGTGGCCGATGACCCCGCGGCGCATGTGGATGTGCCGCATTTCTGTGCCGAACAAGGACATGAATTCCTGGGCGGCGAAGACCTGGCCGGTGCCACGGCCTATCTTGTGAAAAAGGGCTGACGCCGCGCCGGCAGGGGGGCGGGCGCATGCCCCTGGGCAAACAGCACCATCGCCCGGGCATCCCAGGCCAGCGTGGCGCGGTTGCCACGCGCAAGCACGCGCTGGCCCGGCACGTTTTGCATTGAGACCGAGACCACACCGGGTGCGCCGTCAAGGCGGATGTCGTAACAGGTCGTTTCGCCGTAAAAGGTCACCTCTTCCACTGTGCCGTCCACCACACGCCTGGCCCGTTGCCCGTCAAACAGAAGCGTCAGGCTTTCGGGTCTGAGCCCGATGCTGGCGGGGCCGGTGATGCCAGTGGGGCATTGCTCTTGCCCCAGGGTCAATGTTCCAAGCCCGGCAACCTCTACCCGTACCCCATCGCCCGCATGCCCGCGCACGTCAGCGGGCAGGAAGTTCATCATCCCGATGAACGCTGCCACCTTGCGTGAGGCCGGACGGCGGTACAGCTCCTGCGGCGTGGCCAGTTGCGCGATGCGCCCATTGAACATCACCGCGATCCGGTCGGACATGATCAACGCTTCCTGTTGATCATGGGTGACCAGGACAAAGGTGATGCCCACCTGACGCTGCAGCCGCCTGAGCTCGGTTTGCATCTGCGCACGCAGCTTCCTGTCAAGTGCCGAGAGCGGTTCATCAAGCAGCAGCACCCTGGGCTTCAGGATCAGGGCCCGGGCCAAGGCCACCCGCTGCCGTTGCCCGCCGGACAGCGCATGGGCCGCGCGGGGGCCATAACCGCCAAGGCCCACCATATCCAGTGCCCTGTCGACGGCCATGGCCTTTTTGTCCGCGCGCATGACGGATTTGCGCAAGCCAAAGCCGACATTCTGTGCCACGTTCAGATGCGGAAATATCGCGTAGTTTTGGAACACCATATTGGTCGGGCGCCTGTTCGGCGGCACCCCGTTCATATCCTGCCCGGCCAGGGTGATCCGACCGGCCGAGATACCCTCAAACCCCGCAATCGCGCGCAGAAGCGTGGTCTTGCCACAGCCGGACGGTCCAAGCAGCGAAAAGAACTTACCCTGCCCGATCCGGGCCGAGATGCCGCGCAGCGCGTGATAGGTGCCATAGAATTTCTCTACCGCCTCCAGGGTAATGATGGGCGTCCCGTCTGCGATGTCCTTCACAGGAAGCCCCCTGTGTCCTTCACACCGGCCCGGCGCAGGCCCCGGCGGCGGACGTATTCTGCGCCAAGCAGAAGCAGGACCGACAGAGCCACCAGGATCGTTCCCAAGGCCATGATCACCGGCAAACGGCCGGGGAAGCGCAGCTGCCCCCAAAGGTACACCGGCAATGTCGGTTCATTGCCCGAAAGGAAAAAGGCGATGATGAACTCATCCAGCGAAATCGTGAAGCACACCAGCAGTGCCGCGACGGTCCCCGGCATGACCAGGGGCAGCGTGATCAGGCGAAAGGCCACCCACCGGGTCGCCCCCAGATCTATCGCGGCCTCTTCCAGGCTTGTATCCAGATGGGCGAAGCCGCCGTTCAGAATGGCGATGGCGAAGGGGGTGCATATCAGCACGTGGCCTGCAACCACCGTCCAGACCGAGGGCGATATCCCCGCCTGCAGCATCGCCACAAGCAGCGCGACCGCGACGATGATCTCTGGCAGGATAAGCGGCAGCATGATAAAGCCCAGAATGCCGCTCTTGGCCGGAAATTGGTAGCGTGTGCCCGCCCGCGCCGCGAAAAGACCAAGGCAGGTGGCCAGGATGGCCGTCACGATGGCAATGAACACCGAGTTCACAGCGGCCTCGATCAACGCCGCGGTGCGCACCAGCTCGCCAAACCAGCGGGTGGTAAAGCCCTGCAGGGGAAACGCGATGATCGTGCCGTCATTGAACGCGAACAGCGGCAAAAGCAGGATCGGTGCGTACAGGAAGATCAGATAGATCACCGCATAGATCCGGAGCCCCCTGCCCGTCATCGCCCCCCCCGTGTCCAGTGCCGCGTGATCAGGATGAACGCGACCGAGACAAGCGTGACCGACAGCATCGCAAGCACCGCCAGCGCGGCCCCCAAGGGGGCGTTGTTCAGCCGCATGAACTGTGTATGGATCATGTTGGCAATCATCGTGCCGCCGGACCCGCCGACCAGCCGCGGGGTAACATAATCCCCGATTGTGGGAATAAAGACGATCAGACCGGCGGCCAGCACCCCCGGCATGGCCAGCGGCAGGGTCACGCGCAGAAAGGTCATCGTCCGGGTTTCGCCCAAATCCCGCGCGGCCTCCAGCAGGGTCCGGTCAAGCTTTTCCAGGCTGACAAAAATCGGCAGGATGGCAAAGGGGGCAAAGGCATGGGCCAGCGTGATAATGACGGCGTTGGCATTGTACAGAATCCAGCCCAGGGGCTGCCCGATAATGCCAAGGCCCGTCAGGGTGCCGTTTATCGGCCCGTCAAAGGCCAGGATCACGCGCCACAGGAACACGCGAATCAGATAGCTGGTCCAGAACGGAATGGTGATCAGAAACAGCCACAGTGCCTTGCGCCCGGGCGCAACGTGGAAACTGACGAAATAGGCGACGGGAAAGGCCAGAAGCACCGTGACCACAGTGACGGCACCCGCGATCCGAAGGGACCGGAACAGCAGTTCACCATAAAGCGGGTCGGTCACCGCCGCCCGGTAATTGTCAAGCGTAAAGGTTCTGTCGATGGTCAGAAAATCCTGGGTCCAGAAGCTGAACTGAACGATTGCCGCCAGGGGGGCGACCAGCATCACCAGCGCATAGATGAATGGCGGGCTGACCAGGGCCAGACCGCGCCTGCTGTCGGTTCCGGCGGTGCGCGGAACAGGGCTCATCGGCAATGCGCCTCGCAAATGGCAGGCATCCTGCCGCCAGCATTGCGGCAAACGCGGTGCCATGCAAGCGCCCATCCCGAAAAGAAGATCACTGGCGGGCCATCATAACCGGCACTGGATTCGGTATCACTCTTTAGCGGTGCCGTAGCGGTGCGTGGTAGTGGCGAATCGTTCTATGTCGCCCCCGCCCCCCTGTGCTGAATTTGATTCGGGCCGGGATGCGTGGAAATTGGCCTTTGGAGGGCTTTGGTGGCAAAGAGGTTGGCGTTGGGGTAAAAGAGGTTGGCGTTGGGGTAAAAAAGGTGTTGCATTGGGTAGATTCCGGTGCTTAGGATGCATATATGTGCAACAGCCGCGTTGCCTTTCGGGCGATTCTGCCGGCACTTTGAAGAACACGGGACGGCGAATCGTCCCGAACAACATGTGGAAGGAAACAAGACACGAGTAGAACAAGATACAACGGCCATTACAACCGCACCCTTAACGGGATTTTTGACGACGAGGTTGGTGGCCAAAAATACGGTGCGTCAAACAACCGGGACTGGCTTTTTGGAAACGCTGACAGAACCGAACTTTACGGTTTTGGTGGTGATGATTTCCTGAAAGGGTCAAATCTCAATGACTGGATTCAGGGTGGTTTAGGCAACGACTTTTTGATGGGTGGTGCTGGGACTGATCAACTTTTCGGCCATCATGGTGATGACACCTTGGCTGGCGGGCTTGGATATGACGTCCTTAAGGGTGGTAATGGTTCCGACTGGGTCCATTATGGTGTCCGCACCGACCTC
>JACONJ010000058.1 GCA_014323785.1 Paracoccaceae bacterium
GACGTGCTCTACGGCCATGGTGGCGATGACGTGCTTTCTGGCGAACTGGGGGATAATACGCTGGACGGCGGTCAGGGCAATGACACGCTCAAGGGCAACAACGGCAACGACGTGCTTATTGGGGGTGACAACAATGACAGGCTTATCGGTGGCCGCGGCACCGACAGGCTGCAGGGCGGCAGCGGTGCTGATTACCTGGACGCCGGCTTGGACGATGATACGCTGCAGGGCGGCGGGGGCAGCGACACGCTGCAGGGCGGCGCGGGAAATGACCTGGCCACCTATGCCGGGTCGTTTGCGAGTGTGACTGTCAGCCTGATCCCGGGCGCGTTCAACTCCGGTGGCCATGCCCAAGGCGATGTGCTGAACAGTATTGAGCGCATCCGCGGCTCCAAACATGCCGATGTCTTGATCGGTGATGTTGGCAACAACCGGATCAGGGGCGAAGGCGGGGCCGACACGCTGACCGGCGGTGGTGGCGACACGGATTACGACGTTTTCATCTTCGTTGAGGACTGGGCCGATGGCACGGTCATCACCGATTTTAATGTGATTGATGACCAGATCAAATACAAGGGGCTGGATACGAATGATGTGTCCTTCGCAAATCACGATAGCGACGGGGATGGCACGAATGACGGTGTTACCGCCACCTTGGCTGGCAGTGGCAACGTCCTGCTGCTGCAGGGCGTGGATTACGACGTTCTTATGGATAATGAGCAGGTCGGCGGAGACGGCACGGGAATTTTCATCATCTGACCCCGCCAGCCCGGTGGCTGGTCCAGTGCCAGCACGGCACACACAACAGGCCCGGCCGCGCCCGGGCCGTGCAGGGGGGGTGCGGGCGTGGCCCCCCGCCACACCCCAACCGGCGACAGGACAGCCCAAGTGAAGGCCCGCGTGATATGACGGAACGCCCCATCTGGAACATGGCCACCGGGATCACGGATATTAAACCCGACCGCGCCGAACCTGGCGGCTCGGAAATCCCCGGCATCCGGGCCGTGTGGGCAGAACAAAGGGCGCGGCTGAAGGGTAGCCCCCAACTGGCAGAGTTCACGGAACGGCTAAGCCGTGAATGGGCAATTGAAACCAGCGTAATCGAAAACCTGTACGAGATTGAACGCGGCGTCACGCAAACGCTGATCGAAAAGGGGTTTCAGGCCGACCTCATAAGCCATGGCACAACAAACAAACCCCGGGGCTATGTGCTCCAGCTCCTGCGCGACCAGAAGGATGCGCTTGACGGGGTTTTTGACTTCGTGAAAGGTGGCCGCAGCCTCTCGGTTTCCTACATCAGGGAACTTCACGCCGCCCTGCTGCGCAGCCAGCACACAACAGAAGGCGTGGACGCACAAGGGCAGCACATCAAAATCCCTTTGATCAAAGGGGCATGGAAGAAGCAGCCGAACCATCCCGTGCGGGAGGGCATCGCGTATAAATACTGCCCACCCGAACACGTTCAATCAGAGGTGGAACGCCTGATCACCCTGCACGGGCAGCACGTGGCGGATGATGTGCCGGATGATGTCCAGGCCGCGTGGCTGCATCACCGGTTCACCCGGATTCATCCGTTTCAGGATGGGAATGGCCGCGTTGCCCGCGCGATTGTCACCTTGGTGCTGGTAAAGCAGGGCCTGTTCCCCCTTGTTGTCACGCGCGATGACAAGCCGGAATACATTGACGCCCTCGAAGCGGCAGACGGGGGCGATCTGAAACCCCTTATTGCGCTGATCACACGGCTTCAGATGGCGCAGTTCCGCAAGGCCAGCGCGATTTCCGAATCCGTGCTGGCCAGGGAACCCGAATCTGCGGTTGCAGATCACGTTCAAACGGCCCTTGACGACCTTCGCAAAGCGGCCGGTAAGGCTGCGGCTGACAAACGAGAGGAATTTGAAAAGGTCTTTGATTATGCCGCCGCCATTGAGCAGGATATTAAAGACAGGCTGAACGCGATCACACCGGAACTGGAGGGCGCAGTGCAGCAAATCCTGGATAACGCGGCCGTGCAGGTTAACCGAAGCGACGCTGAAACAGGCCACTATTTCCGCGCCCAGATTGTGGACACCGCCAAAAATCACCTGGGCTATTTTGCGAATACCCGTGCATACCGGGCGTGGGTGGCACTTAACCTGAAGTGGTCGCGCCGGGCAAAACTGGTGTTTGCCATCCACGGCATCGGCAGGCCGTTTAATGGCAGCCTGATTTGCGCCCCATCCCTTGAATTCAAAGACCTTGATGAGGATGGGGCACCGCACACAGCACGGGTTCCCTTGGCCGAAGACGGGTTTGTTTTCTTTTATACCGAGGCCGAAGATCGCATTTTGGCGTGCTTCCGGCCCTGGCGGGAGCACGTGCTCACAACCGCCCTGCGAGAGGTAACACAAAACCTGTAACACCTGTAACGCGGCCTTCCCGCACCCCCAAAACACAGGGTAAAAATTCACAAACACCGGAACCTGGCTGGGGTGGTAGGATTCGAACCTACGGTACACGGTACCAAAAACCGCTGCCTTACCACTTGGCTACACCCCAACGCTGATGCGCTGGCTACGCCACAGAGGCCACAGAGTCAAGCCCTCTGGCCGATTTTCGGTGGCAAGCCTTGCGTTCTTCCCGCGCGATCCCTGCGGGGCTGATGATGCTGTCAGAACGTCTGGTCATAATCGCCAACCGATGGCTCGGTCCGGATGACGGCGTCCAGATCGTGGAAGATCGCGCGCATCTCGGCCGCACTCTCGGGGCTTTCACAAACCACCACAAGGTTCGGTGTGTTGGAAGAGGCACGGACCAAACCCCACGCCCCATTGTCCAGCACCACCCGCGCACCATTGACGGTGATCACCTGCGTGATCCTGCGCCCGCCAAGCGTGCCCCCCTCGGCGGCCTTTGCCCTTAGCCTGGCCACAAGCCGCGCCAGCACTTGGTACTTCTGCGTATCGGCGCAATAGGGTGACATGGTCGGCGTGGCGAAGGTTTGTGGCAAGGCGCGGCGCAGGTCGGCCATTGATTTTCCGGGGTTCCGATCCATCAGCTTGCAGATTTCAACAGCAGCACGCAGGCCGCAGTCATAGCCGCGCCCGATGGGGGGGGCCAGAAAGTAGTGGCCCGATTTCTCAAACCCTGCCAGGGCCCCCACCGCGTGCATGCGGCACTTTATATGGCTGTGGCCGGTTTTCCAGTAATCCGCTTTGGCACCATGGGCTTTCAACGCGGGGTCCGAGGCGAACAGCCCGGTGGATTTGACATCCGCCACAAAGGTTGCGCCCGGATAAAGCCGGGCCAGATCGCGGGCCAGGATTACGCCCATTTTATCGGCAAAGATTTCCTCTCCCTCATTGTCAACCACGCCGCAACGGTCGCCATCGCCATCAAACCCAAGCGCAAAATCAGCACCCGAGGCGCGAACGCTGGTGGCCATGTCGTGCAGCATGTCCAGATTCTCGGGGTTCGGGTTGTAGTTTGGAAAGGTGTAGTCAAGCGTGGTATGAGAGGGCACAACCTCTACCCCCAAACGCCGAAACAGTTCGGGGGCAAAGGCGGACGCGGTACCGTTGCCTGTGGCGCAGACAACCTTGAGCTTTCGGGTGATCCGGACACCGCCCGCCAGGTCGTCCAGGTAGGCTGCGCGCACCCCATCAATGAACGCATAACCGCCGCCGGGGCGGGCCTTTCCCGCGCCGCCCATCACAATATCGCGCAGGTGGCTCATCTGATCCGGGCCATGGGTCAGCGGGCGGTGAAAGCCCATTTTGACCCCAGTCCAGCCGTTCGGGTTGTGTGAGGCCGTCACCATCGCCACCGCCGGTGCATCAAGGTGGAACTGCGCGAAATAGGCCATGGGGCTGATGGCGGTGCCGATATCCTTTACCTGGATGCCCGCCTGCATCAGCCCCAGGATCAGGGCGTTTTTCACCGAAAGCGAGTACTCGCGGTAATCGTTCCCCACCGCGATCACGGGCGCGATCCCGGCCTCATACATCTGTGTGCCCAGGCCCAGGCCAAGCGCAGAAAGGCCGGGCAGATTGATCTCATCCGGGTATTTCCAGCGTGCGTCATATTCACGAAAACCCGCGGGTGCGATCATCGGAACGTGCAGGAAATCCCAGCAGTTCCGCGTCACTTCGGGCAGGGGTGTTTTCATCGGGGCAGCTCCGTTCAGGTCAAAGGCGAATGGGGGCTTCTTTCGCAAGGGCATCAAATTGCATCCAGGTTCTGATCAAACCCGGCATATCCGACAGGTGAATCATATTCGGCCCGTCGCAGGGGGCCGTGTCGGGGTCTTGATGGGTTTCGGTGAACAGCCCGCCAATCCCAAGGGCGATGGCGGCCCGCGCCAGGACCGGGGCAAATTCCCGCTGCCCGCCAGAGGTTCCCCCCAATCCGCCGGGCTGTGCGACGGCATGGGTGGCATCCATGACAACCGGGTAGCCTGTCCTGGCCATTTCCGGCAGGGAGCGCATATCAACCACAAGCGTGTTATAGCCGAATGACACCCCGCGTTCCGTCAAAAGAATACGCCTGTTGCCCGTGCTTTCGATCTTGGCAACCACGTGGGCCATGTCCCAGGGGGCCATGAATTGGCCCTTTTTGACGTTGATCGCCGCGCCCGTTTTGCCGGCCGCAAGCAGCAGCGGGGTTTGACGGCACAGAAAGGCCGGGATTTGCAGAACATCACAGACCGCGGCCACGGGGGCGCAATGTTCCGGTTCATGAACATCCGTCAAAACCGGAACGCCAATCGCGGCTTTCACGGATTGCAGAACCTTCAGCCCCTGTTCCAGGCCAGGGGCCGGGGCGGCGGTGATTGAACTGCGGTTGGCCTTGTCGTAGGAGCCCTTGAACACATACTGCGCCCCGGCCGCGTTGCAGGCGTCTTTCAGGGTGCCCGCAATCATGTGTGCATGATCCACGCTTTCCAACTGGCAGGGCCCCGCGATGACTGTTAATGTGCGGTCATTGCCGCAGGTCACCGCACCGATGTTTACGTGTTTCATGTTCCGGGCATAAATCTGTTTGCAGATGGTATGATGCGATTAAACGCCGGAACAGACCCGAAAGGCAAGCCCGCATATTTCGCGCCCGTTCCGCGGTTGCGCTTGGAACAGGCGACATCGATGTTTTGCGCCCGAAAAATTTTGTTCTTAATCAATGGGTTAAACCAAAATGCGAAAAGATGAAAACAGACGTTGCAACATCTCAAGATTGTCATTAAGGTTTTGCACAAGTGCTGGCAATCCCGCCCGCACCTGAAAACCAGACCAGATGGGGGCACAATGGCTACGAGGAAATGGAAAGTACGAATTCGCTTGTCCAAGTCCGGCGGTATCCAACAAACCGTCTATGTGGATGCAGATTATGCATACAATGCCAAGCTGATGATCGAAGCCCAATACGGTGCAGGATGCATCGTTGGTGGCTCGCCGCAACCAGCCTAACTCACCGCAATCGCGATGATCGCACCGCCCGTCAGCAGTGATGGGCCAGTGGTTCTGCCCGGTGCACGATACAGGCATCGGGCAGCACTGTTCAGGCAAGCGCACCCTAGGCGATTCCCGCAGTGATTGCACCGGTTAGGACCGAACCCTCAATCCCCACATCCGCACCCAGGGTACCCATGGGCAAACCTTTGGGGCTTGCACGCACCAGCCTGCGGATGATAGCCAGCCGTTTTTCGGATCCAAGCGCGGCAAAGGCCGTTGCGGCCCAGACGATGTCGGACGGGGGGAAGGTTATCCTGTTTCATATTTCCATATTTATAGAAACAACGAAATCTTGTCAATTGCTTTTCTTTTGGTGCGCCCGGCTTTATACCTTTTTCCATGCAATCCATGAGCCTGGCAGATGAGATCAGGCGATGTCGCCTTTGCGCCGGGCAGTTCCGCGCCACAGCCACCGGCCACGCCCCGCGCCCTGTGGTGTGGTTTGACCCCGCCGCGCGAATCCTTGTGGCCGGCCAGGCACCAGGGCGGCGTGTGCATGAAACGGGCCTGCCGTTCAATGACCGTTCCGGTGACCGGCTGCGGGACTGGATGGGGCTTGACCGGGCGCAGTTCTATGACCGGTCCCGCCTGGCCATTGTGTCCATGGCGTTCTGCTTTCCGGGCTATGATGCGCATGGCAGAGATCTGCCGCCGCCAAAGATTTGCGCGGCGACTTGGCGTGAACGGGTGATGGCGACCCTGCCCAACATTGCCCTGACCCTTCTGGTCGGCGGTTCTGCCCACAACTGGCACTTGGGGCGCAAGGCCCGGGTGGCTGATACGGTTGCCGCTTGGCACAGTTTGCCGCCCGGCGTTATGGCATTGCCGCACCCGTCCTGGCGCAATACGGACTGGCTAAGGAAGAACCCCTGGTTCGCGGCCCGGCTTTTGCCGGTTTTGCGCACCCGAGTGGCAGAGGCTTTGCGATGACGACACCCCATGGAACATCAAACGGCCAGTGGCCGGGTGGCCCACACAGAGCTGGCCTTGCGTGATGTCAGCGGTCAGTTCCTGGCCTTGTCCACCATCTTGCCGGCGGCAATCCACGGCATCATGCCGCGCAGGGTTTTGCCCACTTCCTCAATCTGGTGGGCATCGTTGATCCGGCGTGTCCCTTTGAAGAACGGCTGGCCCACGGCGTTTTCGGCCATGAAGTCGCGCACGAATTTGCCGCTTTGGATGTCGGTCAAAATGGCCTTCATACGGGCCTTTGTCTCCTCACGGGGCAGAACCCGCGGGCCGGAAACATACTCACCATACTCGGCTGTGTTCGAGATCGAGTAGTTCATGTTGGCAATGCCACCCTCGTAGACAAGATCGACAATCAGCTTCACTTCGTGCAGGCATTCAAAGTAGGCCATCTCTGGCGCGTAACCAGCCTCAACCAGGGTCTCAAACCCCATGCGGATCAGTTCTACCAGACCGCCGCAGAGCACCGCCTGTTCACCAAAGAGGTCGGTTTCACACTCTTCCCTGAAGTTTGTCTCGATAATGCCTGAACGTCCGCCGCCGATGGCCGCGCAGTAGGACAGGCCGATCTCTAACGCTTTGCCAGAGGCATCGTTGTTCACGGCCACCAGGCAGGGCACACCGCCGCCCTTGATGTATTCACCGCGCACGGTGTGGCCGGGACCCTTTGGGGCCATCATGATCACATCGACCCCAGGCTTTGGCTCGATCAGGCCGAAATGCACGTTCAGCCCATGGGCAAAGGCGATGGCCGCGCCCTCGCGCAGGGTGTCGTGTACGTATCTTTTGTAGGTCTCGGCCTGCAACTCATCGGGCATGGTGAACATAATCAGGTCACACCAGGCCGCCGCTTCGGCGATGCCCATCACCTGCAACCCCTCGGCTTCGGCCTTCGCCGCGCTGGCAGAGCCCTCGCGCAGGGCGACAACCACGTTCTTCGCGCCGGAATCGCGCAGGTTCAGCGCATGGGCATGGCCCTGACTGCCATAGCCCAGAATGGCCACGTTCCTGTCCCTGATCAGGTTCACATCGCAATCGCGATCATAATAAACGCGCATCAGTTTTTCCTTTGTCAGCGGTGTCTCCCTGCCGCGCACCATAGCCGCAAGGAATTGGATGATCACGTTAGCCCTGGAGTGCAGATTCTGCAAGCAGTGAATCAAGGACCATTTACCAGCCCCGTTGCGCCAAGCCCGGCCCGCATCAGGACGCGGCGCAAGGGGGCCACAGCGTAAAGCGCATTCAATGCCTGCAGGCGCATGTCCCGCAGCCCCTGTGCCTGGGCCATTGAGGCATGGTTCAGCGCATTGATCACGGCACCTCTGGCCAGAACCTTCCAATGGCGGGCCCGGTGATAGCGGCGCAGCACAGGGGCCGCGCCCGGATCCCCGCGATGCGCCTCTGCCAGGTCCAGCAGGACACGCACGTCTGCCAGGCTCATGTTCAATCCCTGCGCACCGATGGGGGGAACGACGTGGGTGGCCTCGGCAATCAGGGCTGTGCGTTCGGCCTCCATCCGTTGCGCGTACTGGCTGATGATCGGCCAGACCGTGCGCCGGGACGCCAGCGTCAGTGGCCCGAACAGGTGGCCCGACCGGTCCGTCATCTCTGCCTCAAAATCGGGGGGGGGCAATGCCATCAGACGGGCAATCCTGGGGCCGCGCTCTACCCACACAATCGCCGAGGAGGGCCGGCCCTGATAATCTGGTAACGGCACCAGCGTGAACGGCCCGCCAAAGCGATGGATCTCGGTTGAGACGTTTTCGTGCGGTACCGTATGCGTGGCCGCGAATGCCAGGGCCTTCTGCCCATAGCACCAGGTTGTCACCGGAACCCCAACTGCCCTGCGCACGGGAGAGTTGCGGCCATCCGCGGCCACGATCAGGTGCGCACGGATACGGGTGCCATCGCTTAGCGTCACGCGGGCCTCGGCCCCTCGTGTCAGGACATGGGCGGTGGCGATGCCAGGGTAAAACGCCACGTTTGGCATCTGCGCCAGATGCGCTGCCATCTCTCGCCGCAGCAGCCAGTTGGGCAGGTTCCAGCCAAAAGGCTGGTCCGAAATATCGGCGGCGTTGAAATCATGGATAACGCGCGGCGTGGGGGCCTCTCCCCCGGCGTCGACAATGCGCATGACCCAAAGCGGCATCGCTTCGGGTGCCAGCCTGTCCCACAGGCCGATCCGGTCCAGGAACAGACGCGCAGGTTGCAGAAAGGCCGTGCTGCGCAGGTCGGCCCCTGCCGCCGTGCGCCCGGTCACCGGCGGGGTCGGGTCAACGCAGATGACCGAAAAGCCCGCTTTCCCGAACGCCGCAGCGGCGGCGAGCCCCGCGACGCCCCCGCCAGAGATCAGGATGTCGGTGTCGGTCACATTAGGTATGGCACAAGGCGAGCGGTTATTATCGTCTTTCGGGGCAGTGGCGGTGGTGGTCATCAATGCGTATACTCCCCCCCATTTGCATCCTGGGAAATAAAAACAGAGGAGTCAATTGCGACGGTCCAGAATGCCGCGGCCCCACCAAAGATCCTAATCCGAATGGGACTCGATTTGCAGTTGATGATCCTAACGCGGGGTTAATCCAGCCAGGGGCAGGGCGGTGATCAGGCCGGAATGCTTTTGCGCACACGCATTGCTGTGACGAAGCGTTCAAACAGGTCATAACTGTCCTGCGGTCCTGGGCTTGCTTCCGGGTGGTATTGCACCGAGAACACGGGCTGGCCTTCCACGCAAAGGCCGCAATTTGACCCGTCGAACAGTGAAACATGCGTCTCTTTCACACCCTTGGGCAGGCTTTGGCGGTCCACAGTAAAGCCATGGTTCATCGAGGTGATTTTGACCTTGCCGGTTTCCAGGTCTTTCACAGGGTGGTTTGCCCCGTGATGGCCGTGCTTCATCTTGACGGTCCGCGCCCCCAGGGTCAGGGCCAGCATCTGGTGGCCCAGGCAGATGCCAAAGACGGGCAGGTCAGCCTTGAGCACCTGCCGGATCATCGGGATGGCGTAGGCACCGGTTGCGGCCGGATCGCCGGGGCCGTTCGACAGAAACACTCCGTCCGGCGCCCGGGCCAGCACATCTTCCGCCGTTGCGGTGGCGGGCATCACAGTGACATCGCACCCGGCAGAGGCAAGGCAGCGCAGAATGTTGCGCTTGGCACCATAGTCGACCGCCACAACCTTTGGGCCCGGCCCCTTGCGCCGGCTGTAGCCCCTGGGCCAGGCCCACCGCAGTTCATCCCACCGGCAGGGTTGCGCACAGGTGACATCCCTGGCCATATCCGCGCCCTCGAGCCCGGCAAAGCCCCGGGCCGCAACCGCCAATGCGTCCGTATCGAACTGTCCCTTTGGATCGTGGGCCAGGGACGCATGGGCTGCGCCCTGCCGGCGGATGGCACGGGTCAGGCGGCGGGTATCAACACCGCTGATGCAGATGCGCCCGCGTTTTGCCAGCCAGTGTGTCAGCTCCCCCCTGGCCCGCCAATTCGAGGGTGATGTCGAATGCCATCTCACCACCATGCCCGCGGCCACCGCACCGGTGGTTTCGTCATCATCGGCATTCACGCCGGTGTTGCCGATGTGGGGAAAGGTAAAGATGACAATCTGCCCAGCATAGGACGGGTCGGTCATAATCTCCTGATACCCGGTCATGGCGGTGTTGAAACACAGCTCGGCCACCGTTTGGCCCGTAGCACCAAAGCCGCGTCCGTAAAAGGCCGTACCATCGGCCAGCACCAGGCAGGCGGTCGGGATGTCTGGCATGGGTGACTCCGCGCTTGGATATACAGGGCCGGAAAACCGCATGAACCCTATGGCTGGTTCACGGCACGGTCAAGCTTCCGCATGCGTGCCCGGCGGGCATGTTGCAACATTTACCGGGTTGTGGTTGTGCTTGACAGATCAGCTCCGCATGCGTGCCCAGCGGGCATGTTGCAACAGGTGACCGGATGGCCTATTGACAGCCACATCAGGCCGGACCATGGCCTTGATTTCGGAAACCGCCACAGGAAAACGCACCATGCCACTCAGAGAGCGGATTACATCGGCGATGAAATCGGCCATGAAGGAACAGGACGCCCCGCGGCTGTCAACGCTTCGGCTGATCAACGCCGCGATCAAGGATCACGACATCAATGCCCGTGCCAAAGGCAATCATGATGGTGTAGACGACGCTTCCGTGCGTCAAATCCTTGGCAAAATGGTCAAACAGCGCCAGGAAAGCACACAAGCCTATGAAGAGGGCGGACGCTTGGAATTAGCCGCAGGGGAACAGGCCGAGATTGCAGTGATCAAGGAATTTCTTCCCCGGCAACTGTCGGAAGCGGAGATCGCGGTCGCCATTCAGGATGCGATCACGGGTACAGGGGCCAGGGATATCCGCGACATGGGCCGTGTGATGGGCGCGTTGAAATCAAAATACTCTGGGCAGATGGACTTTGGGCGCGTCGGCCCAATGGTCAAGGATCACCTGGCCTGACCCCGGCCACCAGCGGGCTGTCCGGCGGCAAACGCGAACGGCGACCGGGGTTTGGATCCCCGGTCGCCGCGAGAGTTCAGGTGAACAGGCGATGGTGATCACGCATCCATCATGTGGTGGCGTCGGGGTCAACGAGCATGATAAAGCCATTGTCGTTTTGATCGCTGGTCCACCCTGCCCTGGCCGCCGCATTATCAGCATACCCATGGCCAGCCTCGGTGATCGTGACGCTGCTGTTACCATCACCCGGCAAAGCAAGGCGCAGGGTGTTGGCGTCAACAACCTCTACGGCATCAATAACCGCCGCGGCATCCGCGAACGCGTCCTCGTCAAGGACGATCTTGTCCTCGGTCGTGTCAAAGTCCGTGATGGTATCTGCACCAGACCCGGATTCCAGGAAGCGGAAGTGGTCAGCACCGGCACCACCGGTCAGGCTGTCGTTCCCGGCACCGCCAGTCAGCGTGTCGGTTCCATCACCACCATCGAGCGTGTCGGCACCCGCACCGCCATCAAGATGGTTGGCCATAGCATCCCCGGTCAGGGTGTCGGCGTGGGCCGAGCCGTGCAGGTTCTCGATGCTGGTCAGCGTATCGCCCTGGGCGTGACCACCGTTGGCGGCACCATTAACGGTCACACTCACGCCAGCGTCCGAATCCTCATAACTGGCCGTGTCGGTCCCGGCACCACCATCAATTGTTTCGGCACTGGCAGTGGCTCTCAGCGTGTCGTCACCGTTAGTGCCTGTCAGCGTGTTGCCAGTGCCGGGCTGGGGGGCGGGAGCACTAGGGGCAGGTTCAAAGAACATGTCCGCGGTAAGGGCAGACGCCGCAACACCATTGATGGTGATGCTGTTGCCAGACCCCAGATCAATCACGGCATCTGTGGCACCGCTTGCCTTGGCCTGAACCGCCGCGAAGTCCGCGAACGTGCCCCGGTCAAGGATGATCTTGTCCTCGGTCCCGTCGAAGTCCGTGATGGTGTCCGCACCAGACTTGGACTCCAGGAAGCGGAAGTGGTCAGCACCGCCACCACCGGTCAGGCTGTCGTTCCCGGCACCACCGTCCAGCGTGTCGTCACCTTCACCACCGTCCAGCGAGTCGTTACCGGCACCACCATCAAGATGGTTGGCTTCATCATTCCCGGTCAGGGTGTCGGCATGGTCCGATCCGATCAGGTTCTCAATGTTGGTCAGCGTATCGCCTGCGGCGTCGCCACCGCTCTGGGCCATGGTGTCGTCGGCACCAAGGTTCACACTCACGCCAGCACCCGAACCCACATAACCGGCCGTGTCTGTCCCGGCACCGCCATCCAGCGTGTCGGCACCGGCACCGCCGATCAGCGTGTCGTTCCCGGCATCACCGTTCAGCGCGTCGGCGTCGCCTTCGCCGCGCAGCGTGTCGGCACCTTCACCACCTCGCAGCACGTCTTCACCGACGCCACCTCGCAGCGAGTCTCTCCCGTCACCACCGTTCAGTGTGTCGGCACCAGCACCACCTGTCAGCATGTCGTTACCGTCACCGCCATCAAGATGGTTGGCTTCATCATTCCCGGTCAGGGTGTCGGCGTTGTCCGAGCCGATCAGGCTTTCGATGTTGCTGAGCATATCGCCCTCGGCATGGCCACCGCTGGCCGTGCCAGCCGCAAGGTTCACATTCACAGCAGCGTCCGAACCCGCATAACCGGCCGTGTCGGTACCTTCACCGCCGTCCAGCGTGTCAGCACCGGCACCGCCAGTCAGCGTGTCATTCTCGGCAAGACCTTCCAACCGGTCGTTATTTTCACTACCGGTCAGCGTTTCGGCAGCAGAGGTGCCTTCCTTGGCAAAGATGAACATATCCGGGTTAAGGGTAGACGTCGCAAAACCGGTGATGGTGACGCTGTTACCGTCACCTGGCAAAGCAAGGCGCAGGGTGTTGGGGTCAACAACCGTTACAGCACCAACAACCGCCGCGGCACCCGCGAACGCGTTCCCGTCAAGGATGATCTTGTCGCCCTCGGCCGCGTCAAAGTCTGTGATGGTATCCGCACCGGACCCACCCATGAAGTCGAAGTGGTCAGAACCAGCACCACCTTTCAGCATGTCGTCACCGGCACCACCATCGAGCGTGTCGGCACCAGCACCACCTTCCAGATGGTTGGCCATAGCATCACCAGTCAGGGTGTCGGCATGGTCCGATCCGATCAGGTTCTCGATGCCTGCCAGCGTATCGCCTGCGGCACCGCCGCCAGTGTTTGAGGCACCCGCGACGAGGCTGACGCTCACGCCTTCATACGAACGCGCATAACTGGCCGTGTCGATCCCACCAGAACCAGCCAGCTCGTCAGCACCGGCACCACCAACCAGCGTGTCGTCACCTTCACCGCCGCGCAGGATGTCGTTACCCGCACCACCGTTCAGCGAATCGTTATCTTCACCACCGTTTAGCGAATCGTTATCTTCACCACCGTCCAGGATGTCGTTACCGTCCTCACCGCGCAAAGTGTCGGCCCCGGTGTCACCGCGCAGGGTGTCGTTCCCGTCCTCACCGCGCAGGTTGTCGTCATCGTCACCACCGGTCAGCGTGTCGTCACCTTCACCGCCGCGCAGGCTGTCGTCACCCGCACCACCGGTCAGCGTGTCGTCATCGTCACCGCCGTTCAGGTTGTCTTCACCCGCACCGCCGTCAAGAAGGTTGGCACCAGCATCACCGGTCAGCCTGTCGGCATGGTCCGATCCGATCAGGTTCTCGATGCTGGTCAGCGTATCGCGCTGGGCGTGGCCACCGCTGGCGGTGTTTGCCGCAAGATCCACCCTGACGCCTTCATCCGAACCCGCATAACTGGCCGTGTCGGTTCCGTCACCACCGTTCAGTGTGTCGGCACCAGCACCACCTGTCAGCATGTCGTTACCGTCACCGCCATCAAGATGGTTGGCCATAACATTACCGGTCAGGGTGTCGGCATGGTCCGATCCGATCAGGCTTTCGATGTTGCTGAGCATATCGCCCTCGGCATGGCCACCGCTGGCGGTGTTCGCCGCAAGATCCACCCTGACGCCAGCATCCGAACCCGCATAACTGGCCGTGTCGGTTCCGGCACCGCCATCCAGGGCGTCGGCACCCGCACCACCGGTCAGCATGTCGTCATCGTCACCAGCGTTCAGGGCGTCGCTCCCGGAACCGCCTACCAGCGTGTCGTTTCCGGCACGGCCGTTCAGCGCGTCGTTATCGTCACCACCGTGCATCTCGTCGGCACCAGCACCACCGTCCAGGTTGTCGATCCCGGCACCACCGGTCAGTATGTCGTCACCCGCCCCGCCATCAAGACGGTTGGCCATAGCATCACCGGTCAGGGTGTCGTTCATGGCACTACCGATCAGGTTCTCGATGCCTGCCAGCGTATCGCCCTGGGCGTGGCCACCGCTCTGGGCCACGGTGTCGTCGGCACTAAGGTCCACCATCACGCCCGCGCCCGAACCCGCATAACTGGCCATGTCGGAACCCGCCCCGCCATCCAGCGCGTCGGCACCAGCACCACCATCAAGACGGTTGGCCATAGCATCACCGGTCAGGGTGTCGTTATGTTTCGATCCGGTCACGTTCTCGATGTTGCGCAGAACATCGCCCTCGGCATAGCCACCCTTGCCCATGCCCGTGGCAAGGCTGACATTCACGCCCGCATCCGAATCCGCATAAATGACCGTGTCGTTCCCTTCACCGCCATCAATCGTTTGGGCTTCGGCAGTGCCTGTCAGCGTATCGTCACCGTCAGTGCCTGTCAGCGTATCGTCACCGTCAGTGCCTGTCAGCGTATCGTCACCGTCAGTGCCTGTCAGCGTATCGTCACCGTCAGTGCCGGTCACCGTGTTGTCATCGTCGTCGTCATCATCATTGAGGGCAACGGCAATGGCGATGACGGCCAAGCCACCGAGAACCCAAGCAAGGGGGCCGATGTCCTCCAGAAAGCCCTGCGTGGACATATGCGCGGTCAGGTCAGACCCCGTAGCCGCATCAAGCGCGGCCACATCCTCGGCTGAAAGGCCAAAGAGCTCCGCAATCTCGGACCGCGTGCGGGGTTCCCACCCGATTATCGCGCCATCGGTGCCCAGTTCGGCAAGGAGAAACTCCCCCTGCGGGTCAACCAGCACCAGTTCCCGGCCCTCTTCGGCATAGAAATCCGAGATGACGACCTGGCCCCCGCTGTGCAGGACCACGATAAGGTCGGCCCCGT
This sequence comes from Paracoccaceae bacterium, assembly GCA_014323785.1. Taxonomy (GTDB): domain Bacteria; phylum Pseudomonadota; class Alphaproteobacteria; order Rhodobacterales; family Rhodobacteraceae; genus Rhodophyticola. The sequence continues at coordinate 15,133 of JACONJ010000058.1, forward strand.
CGCGGACACTGTGCGCGATGGCCTCTGCGGCCAGGGGCAGCAGAACGCCCTGCGCCCCTTCGGGGACGGCAATGGCCGATGCCGAGGGCTCGGCTGTGAAGATTTGGTTATGGATGGACATGTTTTGTCCCTTTCAAGGTTGTGCGGCGCGGCGTGGAAGCCTGCGGCGCGGGGGTTATGACCCTTTCAGCCTGTGCGCGGCTGTAATTACGCGAAGGCCCGGCCTGCGCCCGAAAGGGGGCGGGCCGCGGGACGATTTATATCAGCACAAAATGCCATAAACGAATCAATCCCCGTCAACACCCGAATTATCCCGAAAATCCCTATCACCACCCCTGCAAGAACGCAAGGGCTTTTTTTTAACGTCTTTTATTGTTCGCCTTGCCAAGCACCCATCTTACCTTCAATACTTCCTTGCGTCTTTCTTTGGTGTAGTACGGGGTAAAGGCGGCGGCTTCGGCCTTGGTCAGAACCCTAAAAACGCGCGGGAACCCTTGCACAAAATTGTATTTTGTCCCATGATCTGAAAGACGTCGTGTCAGGGGCACTCTGGCCGCAGAAGTCATGTGAGAGGTCGCCGAACCGCCACAGCCAAAGCACCGTCTTAACCTTGTCGCTGACGGCAGCGGGGGGTATGCGTTGCACATCCCGCCCGACGCGGCCCCAATCTGAATCTTTCCCGGTCAGGTCTTCACCATCCCCGCGCCTGCGGTTGAATAATCCATGGAACGCCCCCTGGCCTTTCCCCGGCTTCTGCCCCAAGGTTGGCCACCAGTTGAATCCAGAAGGGTACGCGCCCGCCCATGCCAGGTGATCAGACCCCCATCGAACGGCAACAGCACCGAAGCGGCTGGCGCACGATCAGAAAGGTCGCGCCCTATCTGTGGCCGGATGGCCAGCGATGGGTGAAGAACCGGGTTGTTCTGGCACTGGTCATGCTGGTTCTGGCAAAGGTCATCGCCGTCTTTACGCCATTTCTGTACAAGGCGGCTGTCAACATCCTGGCGGGCGAAGGCGAAGGTTCTGCCGCATGGCTGCTGATGTTCGGCGCGGTGGGCGTCACAGTCACCTATGGCATGGCGCGGGCCCTGCATATCGGGTTTCAGCAACTGCGCGATGTGATTTTCGCCCGCGTTGCACAACGGGCCCTTCGACGACTGGCACTGGAGACCTTTCAACACATCCACGCGCTCTCGCTGCGCTATCACATCACGCGCAAGACGGGTGGCCTGAGCCGCATCATTGAGCGCGGAGTGAAAGGGGTAGAGTTCCTGCTAAGGTTCCTTTTGTTTTCCATTGGCCCACTGATGCTGGAACTGCTTCTGACCGGGGTTATCCTGGCGGTGGTCTTTGATATCTCGTACCTTCTGGTTCTGGCCGTCACCATCACGATCTACATCATTTTCACCTTCCAGGTCACGGAATGGAGGGTAAAAATCCGGAAACAGATGAATGATCAGGATACCGATGCCAACCAAAAAGCCGTCGACAGTCTGCTGAATTTCGAAACAGTCAAATACTTCGGTGCCGCGGGGCGAGAGGCGGGCCGGTACGATGGCGCGATGAAGGGCTATGAACAGGCGGCACTAAAGACATCCTATTCCCTGGCATTCCTGAATTTCGGACAGTCGCTCATCATTACAACCGGTCTGGTAGTCGTGATGGGGATGGCCGCCCTGGGGGTGCAGCACGGCAGCCTGACGGTGGGCGATTTCGTGATGGTGAACGCCTATATGATCCAGATTACCATGCCGCTCAATTTTCTTGGCACGGTCTATCGGGAAATCCGGCAAAGCCTGGTAGATATGGGTGAGATGTTTGACCTGCTGGAACAGCCCGCCGATGTGACGGATCGGCCAGGTGCCCCGGGTTTGATTTGTACCTCGGGCGAGGTTGTCTTTGACAAGGTCGTCTTTGGCTATGATGCGGCACGTCCGATTCTGAAGGGGTTGAGTTTTCGCGTCGCCCCGGGAGAGACTGTTGCACTGGTCGGTCCCTCGGGTTCAGGCAAATCCACCATCGGCCGGCTTCTGTTCCGTTTCTATGATGTCGATGGCGGTGCCGTGCGCATTGACGGGCAGGATGTGCGCACGGTCACGCAGGACAGTTTGCATGCCCGGATCGGCGTGGTTCCACAGGACACGGTGCTTTTTAACGATACGATCCGCTACAACATTGCCTATGGTCGCCCCGAGGCAACATGTGCCGCGATCAAAGAGGCGGCACAGGCGGCCAAAATCCACGATTTCATTGCCACCTTGCCTGAAGGGTATAAGACGCAAGTGGGCGAACGCGGGTTAAAACTCTCTGGCGGCGAAAAACAGCGGGTCGGGATTGCCCGGACGCTTCTGAAGGATCCGCCGATCCTGCTGCTGGATGAGGCCACATCGGCCCTCGATACCGAGACAGAGCGCGACATCCAGGACGAATTGAAGACGATGGGGCAGGGGCGGTCCGTCATCACCATCGCGCATCGCCTGTCCACGGTGGTAGAGGCCGATCATATCCTTGTCCTAAGTGCCGGAGAAATCGCGGAACGCGGCAGCCATAACGGGCTGCTGGCGCAAAATGGGCACTATGCGGCGATGTGGCAGCGGCAAATGGCCGAAGAGAACGCGGCCTAGGGGCGCACCGCGCCCTTGCGGTCCGTGCTGCGTGTGTGTGACTGGTGCCAATTTATTCCGCAGCTTTCAACGGCGGCGGCGGGGTGTTCATATCCGGTTCGGGGTCGGTGCTCTCGTCCGCCTGGGTGACCTCTGCCCCAGGGTTCGCATGGGCCGGGGGCATGGCCACCTCTACCGAAACCGAAGGGGTGTAGGGCGCGGCGACCGGGGCAACCCCAGGCACCGGATCCCACAGCAGTTCAGGGATGAAGGTGCGCCGCGCGGCCCGGGCCAGTGCCCAGTCATCGGCCCGGCGGCTCATCGCGCCTGCGCCAAGCCGCCCGAGGGTGCGGGCGATCCAGGCCATGATGGTCGCGGACCACACGCGCAGTGCCAGTGCCGAGGGCGTAAAGATCAGCGTCAGAACCGTCGCCAGGCCCAGGCCAAACACCACAGCGGTGGCCAATTGCTTCCACCACAGCGCGGTTGGACTGTTGATCGTGTACCCCCCGGCCCCGAAATCCAGACTGATTCCGTACATCATCGGGGTCAGGCCCGCCATGGTCGTGATTGTGGTCAGAAGCACGGGCCGGATGCGTGCCTCGACGGTGCGGGTGATCGCCTCCAGCCGTGGCATGTAGCGCGCGTATTCCTGATAGGTGTCGATCAGAACGATATTGTTGTTCACCACGATCCCGGCCAGGGCCACAATCCCCGTACCCGTCATGATGATTGAAAAGGTCTGATCCATCACCAGCATCCCGACCAGCACCCCGGTGGTTGACAACACAACCGCCAGCAGCACCAGAACCGCGTTATAGACCGAGTTGAACTGCGCCAGAAGAATGATGAACATCAACCCGAGCGCACCGATAAATGCCTGCCCAAGGAAGGCCTGGCTTTCGGCCTGGTCTTCCTGATCACCTGCCCATTCCCAGCTGACTGAGTCAGGGAAGACGGCCCCGGTTGACAGCCAGTCGGTGATGACGGCAATCCGTTCATTCGCGTTGACCGGCACGAGAGAGGGCAGGGTATCGCGTGCCATGGCCGCATCGAGCCCATCCCGCGTCACGCCGTCGGCCAGGGCAAAGACGCGGTAGTGCCTGTCAGGGCCCAGCGCGTAATCGGCAGGCAGGCTGGTCCCCGTCACCATTTGCAAGAATCCAAGCCTTTGCCCATCGGCGGCTTCGACGGCCACCAATCCGGCCTCTACATCCGCCCTTACCTCAAAATAGCGGCTTTGGTCGATCCGATTGATCTCGGCCAATTGCGGTGTGGGCTGATAGGTCACAAAGTTTGACAATGGCACGAGCCCGTCCCCGGTGCGGACACGCAGGCTGTCCAGCGTTGAAAGCACACGCGATTCCCTGGGAAACCGGACGCGGATATCGATCTCCTCATCCGAGGTTGGCACGCGCATTGTATCAAGCAGAATGCCGCGCGTCACCAATTGCACCATCGCGCCCACCGTGGCCACGCTGGCCCCGTAACGGCCCGCGGCCTCGACGTCCACGTTCAACTCCCAATCAATGCCGGGCAGGGGCAGGGTGTCTTCGATCAGGGTCAGGCCAGGTACGGTTTCAAAATGCGCACGGGCGAGGCGCGTGGCCTCTTGCAACGCATCCCAGTCATCGCCGAAGAGGCGCAGGTTCACTGGTTTGCCCTCGGCAGGGCCATTGGCCTGTTCAAAAATCTCGGTCTGGATGCCGGGGATTTGCGCCAGCCGCGTTTGCAGCCGGTTCAGGATAACATTGCCATCTTCACGGGTACCCCAAGGCGCAAGATCCATTTGAACCTGGCCAATCGTATCGGCGGGGACAGCTGCACCGCCGGTGTTATTGTTCAAACCGCCGTCGCCGGAAAAGGCGAAGACATCGCGCACACCCTCGGTTGCCAGCACAACCTCTTCAACATGGCGCACCAGGGCGTCCATCTCGTCCACGGACAGGTTGCCGCGCGCCCGGACATAAACAACAGCATTCTCCGGTTCGGTTTCCACGAAGAACTCGACGCCGTTGTTGTTCGCCCCGAAATAGGTGAAAACGGTAAGCACGAACCCGACCACCAGGGCGATCATGACCAGCGGCATCACGGGGTTGCCAACAATGGTGTGAATGCACCAGCCGAACGGCGTGTGGCGATACCCGGCTTTGATCGGCTTCGGTGTGCGCACGATCTGGACCGAGCCCAGAAAAACCGACATCAGCACCGAGGCGGTGATGAACATCAAAGCCCCCGGCAGCATGGCCACAAGGGCGGATGTACCCGGTGCCGCCAGCCCCAGAATCCCCGGGTTCACGGTGATCATTGCCGCCATGAACATGCAGTAGCCGACCAGACACGTGGCTACCAGGCGCAACCAGTAGCCGGGAATCAGGTTCCTGACCATCGCGGCACCACGCTCTGTCAGGCGGCTGAACCGCGCCGCAACGCCGCCCAGAACTGGCAGGTAGATCAGTGCCACGATCAGCGAAGCCGAGAGTACGAAGATCAGCGTCACGGGCAGCATGCCCATGAATTCCCCCGGTACACCGGGCCAGAACAGCATCGGCAGAAAGGCGCACAGCGTGGTGGCGGTGGAACTGACGATGGGCCAGAACATCCGCTTGGCCGCGTCGGTATAGGCCTGCATCGGGCGGGCCCCCGCCTGCAGGCGTTTATCGGCGTATTCAACCACAACAATCGCGCCATCAACCAGCATTCCAACAGCCAGGATGAGCCCGAACATCACGATGTTCGAAATGGCGATACCCATGACGCCCAAAAGGATGAAGCACAGAAGAAAAGACGTGGGGATCGCAAAGCCGACCAGCATCGCCGAACGTGTCCCAAGGGCTGCCAGAACCACGATCATCACCAGTGCAATGGCGGTCAGGACCGAGCCCTCCAGCTGCCGCACCATCCCGGCCACCGTCAGGGACTGGTCCAGCGTGGCCGAGACCCGAACCGAATCCTGCAACTCCCGCGGCCAGGAGGCGCGCACTGCCTCTACCTCGGCCCGGACCAGTGCGGCGGTATCGATCACGTTGAAGCCCTGGCGTTTGACGACCTGCAAGGCCACCGTCGTCTCGCCATTGAACCGTGCGGTACCCGCGCGATCCTCAAAGGTCAGGCGAATGTCAGCCAGCTCTCCCAATGTCACCACGCGGTCACCGTTGACAGAAATGGCAAGGTTATAAACGTCTTCGGCATTGTCGAAACTCGAGGGGATCTTGACCGAAATCGCCCCGTTTTCGGTTTCAACCTCACCAGCGGCGATCAGCTGGTTGTTGTTGACAACCGCGCCGATCAGATCGGTGGCGGTGACGTTATAGGCTTCAAGTGCCAGGGGATCGATGATAACCTCCAGCATCTCGGCGCGGTCACCGGCCAGCCCGGCCTCCAGGATCGGTGGCAGGGCCTCAAGCCGATCCTGCATATCGCTGGCCAGGTGCAGAAGCGTACGCTCGGGCGCATCACCGGAGAGGGCCACGATGATGATCGGGAACTCGGAAAAGTTGATCTCGGAAATCTGCCAGCTTTCCGCACCATCGGGAAACTCGGTTTCCGCGCGGCCCATCGCATCGCGGACATCCGCGATTGTCGCGGATTTATCCCAGCCGAATTCAAATTCCAGGAACACCCCGCCAAAGCCTTCCGAGGCGGTGGCCCTGATCGACAAAAGCCCGTCAATATCCTGGAATTCCGCCTCCATCGGCCGGATCAGCAGCCGCTCACTGTCTTCGGCGGAAATGCCGGGGAAGGGGACCGAAATGAACAGACCGGGGATGTCGATGTCCGGTTCCCCCTCTTTCGGCAGGCCGATATAGGCCGCCATGCCTGCCGTCAGAGACAGGAACACAAAGGCGATAACCATCCGCGCCCTTGACGCGGCCCAATCGACGATTCCGGTCATTGCGTCGGCTCCTCATAAGTGACGTGCACGGGAACCCCATCGGTGACGAACTCCTGCCCGACGGTGATAACATCAACCTGATCCGGCAGCCCCGCAAGCAATACGCCACGCGGCGTGTCGCGCAGCATAGAGACCGCCATGAACTGTGCGACACTGTCTTCGGTGGCAATGCGAACGCCCAGCACCCCGGTGTCATCCAGGGTCAGCGCGGAGCCTGGCAGCAGATGCGCGGGCGTGCCCGCGGCAGAGATCAGGATATCAGCCGTCTGGCCATCACGAATGGCCAGATCGGGGTTGTCAACCTCAATCTCTACCCGGAACGTACGGGTTTGCGGGTCAGCAGAACGGGACAGGAACACGACATTGCCCCGAACGTCCGCGCCAGTTGCCAGGCGTGCGCCCGCCGGGGCACCGGTTTTTACCCGGTCAACCTGCGCCTCGGGCACGAATCCAACCAGTTTGATCGGGTCAAGCTGGATGACGGTGGCACAATGTGCGCCAGTCTGCATCAGTGCGCCCAACTCGGCAGTGTCGCTTTCCAGATGGCCGGCAAACGGCGCGTGGATATTCAGGCGCCCGATGTCTTCCTCGGCGCGCAGCACAACGGCTTCGGCGGCACGAATACCGCTCTGGGCACTTTGGATGCCCGCCTCGGCGGCTTGAACGCCGGCCGTGGCGGATTCGATCACGGCCTCTGCGGCACTGACAGCAGCAGCGGCACTGGCCGCACGGGTTTCCGAGGCAAAGCCGCTTTCGCTTAACCGGCTGGCGGCATTGCCGTCAATCCGCGCCGCGGTCAGGCTGGCTTCGGCTTCGGCCAGCCGGGCACGGGCGACGGGCAGCTGGGCCATGGCCTCGGGCAGCCGGGCCCTGGCCTCTAACAGCCTGGCTTCGGCTTCGGCCAGGGCGGCGGCCCTGGTCCCGGGGTCGATCCGGCACAGGAGCTGCCCCTGCTCTACGAAAGCTCCCGCACGAATGGGATCAGAGATGATGCGGCCGGTGGTTTCGGCCTGCACATCAACCTGCCGCAGTGCTTCGGTCCGGCCGCGCAGTAAAACGGCGTTTTCCGCAACCGAGGCCGTGCTGCGCCGGGCCACAACGTGTACGGCCCCGGGTACCTCGTCGGCCAGTGTGGCGGCACCAGACCCGGCGGTTGCGGTATCCTCGACGGTTGCGTCGGCCATGGCGGCCATATCGGCATCATCCCCGCCGCCAAAGCGGGCGGCGAAATCCACAAGTGCCTGGCGGTCCAAAAGGATGAAATAGAGCGCGACACAGACGACCACTGCGGTAACAATCGGGAAAAGTTTCATCGGAAGCCTCGTTTGCCCGCCGCCGGCAGGCGACAGAATGATGGAGATGCCTTTGGGCGTTCAGGTGTCTTGCGCTGAATTGCTGTGCGCAAGTTAACCCTCTCTCCCAAAGGGTGCAACACAGAATGGCACAGTGCGGTCGATTGATTTTTGCGCCGGCGGGTCTTGGCAATCGGCGGTGTTTTGGGTTAGGGTGGCAGGAATGATAGTCGGGTAAAGCCAGGATGCGGGTTCAGGGGCAAAAAACAATGTCCGACAGTGACAGTTTCTTCAACGACATCTCGGAAGAGGTCCGCCGTGACCGGCTGTTCACGCTGCTGCGCCGGTGGGGCTGGGTCGGTGTTCTGGCGATCCTTGCGCTTGTCGGCGGTACCGCCTATATCGAACTCCGCCGTAGCCAGGCCGCGGCCAGTGCCGAAGCCTTTGGCGATGCGCTTCTGGCGGCGTTCGGTCAAGAGACGCCCGCCGAACGGCTGGCCGCGCTTGCGGCGATCCCGGCGGATACGCCGGAGGCCGGGATTATCCTGGCATTTTTGCAGGCGGGTGAGGAGGCCCTGGATATCGGCCCCGGTGGCACAGCCCGCGCCCCCGGGGCGGCGGCACGGCTGCGCGCGTTGGCAGGGCGTGCCGATCTGCCCGTGCGCTACCGGGATTTGGCACGTTTGCAGGCGCACCTGCTGGACCCGGCCGTGCCGGACGAAGCTTTGCAGATGCTGGATGAACTGGCCCGCCCCGGTGCGCCTTACCGCGCTTTGGCGATGGAACAGCAGGCCTATGTTCACCTGTCCGTGGGAGAGACCGAGGCCGCGATCACGCTTCTGCGCCGCGTCCAGGAAGAGCCGCAGGTGCCACCAGGCTTGCACCAGCGCGCCTTGCAGCTGATTGTGGCACTGGAAGCGGGTGTCACCCTGACAGAGAACAGCCCGCCAGAGTGATCCGGAGTGATCCGGCTGGGCAAAATGGCACAAACGCGCATGAAGATTTCCAGGAAGATAAATATGTTCCGTACCGGATTTTGGGGATTGGGCCTGCTGCTTGGCCTTGCGGCCTGTGATCAGGACGCGACGCTGGAGGGCGAAAGGTTCGGGACACGGGTTCCCTTGGCCGAGACCTTTCCCGCCGATATAAACCCGAATGCCGAGGTCGCGCCCAGGGGCACACCGGGGGACACTGTCGGCGCAGGCCCGCGGGAGATCACGCTGCCGCCGCCCGTTGTGAATGCCGATTGGATGCAACGCGCCGCCAATATCCGCAATTTGCCCCCCCATGTTGCGCTGTCCGCCGCACCGCAAGAGATCTGGGCGGTCGCTATCGGCCAGGGCAACAGCCGCCGAAACCGGATTACCGCTGATCCCGTGGTCACCGATGGACGGATCTTTACACTTGATGCAGATGCGGGGGTGCGCGCGACGGCCACCTCGGGGGGGGCGTTGTGGTCCGTGGATCTGACCCCGGGTTTTGAGCACGGCAGCGGCGGGGCCTCGGGTGGTGCGCTTGCGGTGGCTGGCCCGACCGTTTTTGCCACGACTGGTTATGGAGAGCTGGTGGCCCTGAACGTCGCCGACGGATCAGAGTGCTGGCGGCAGCGGCTTGGGGCCGGGATTACCGCGCCGACCATCGCCAATGACACCGCCTATATCGTCAGCCGCGACAATCAGGCCTGGGCCATCGATATCAGCAACGGACGCATCCGCTGGCAATTGCCAGCCGCCCCCACCACGGGTGCGGTTCTCAGCGGCGGTGCGGCCCCTGCGATCACTGACCGTCTGGTCATCTTTCCGCTTGGTTCGGGCGAGCTGGTCGGGGCGTTGCGCTTGTCTGGTGTGCGGGTTTGGGCAACCACGGTGGCGGGCGGGCGGCGCGGCGTGGCCTATAACAATCTTGCCGATATTACCGCAGATCCGGTTGTGGATGGCGATGTGATTTATGTTGGCAACCAGTCGGGCCGTGTTGTCGCGTTAGAGGCGGCCTCGGGGCAGAGGATCTGGACCGCGACCGATGGGGCCTACTCTCCGGTGCTGCCTGTGGGCGACAGCGTTTTCTTTGTCTCTGACCGCAATGAGCTCGTGCGTCTGGATGCCGAAACTGGCGCACGGATTTGGGGAACCGACCTGCCGCTGTATGTGCGGAATCGCGAACGCCGCCGCAAGGCCGTGTTTACCCATTTCGGCCCGATCCTGGCTGGCGACCGGTTGGTGGTGGGCTCGGGCGACGGGCTGATCCGCATGTTCGCCCCCGAAAGCGGGGAGCTGGTTTTAACCCTGCCCTTGCCGGGCGGGGCGGCAGCCAGTCCGGTTGTGGCGGGTGGCGTGCTTTACGCGGTCAGCACGGATGGGCGGCTTCACGCCTATCGGTGAAGGGGGGCCGTCCTGGGGCGCGACTGGCCGGCCCCCGGCGGTGGTGCGGGCGTGGTTCACGCCCGTGGGGGCAAGAGTTCCGCGTGGTCGTATTGCGGCAGGAAGAACCCCCGGCGTTTCGGGATGGGGCGCGCGGAGGCTGTCACGGAACAGGTCATTGGACACGATGATCGCCTTGCGCTGTTCGGCCAGTTCAACGATTCTGCGGTCAGCGACTGTTCCCGATTGTACGAGCTCAACATCAACGCTGCCGCCCAGTGCAGCGGCCAGCTCCCCTTGATCCATGTGCCTGTTTGCAACCTTGTAGCCGATGTTGGCGTCAAACACCACGGTGGGCGTTACGCCCTCCGCCTTCAAAAGCTGCAGGATGGCCTTGACGGAATCCAAACTGGCATAATTGTCATCGCCCCAATGCGCCACGTTTGAACCGTCAACGACAGCCGTCCGGTTATCCCAGCGTATGGGGGATTTATCAACTTGCCGGTCAGGGATGGCTTCACCCGCCATGGCTTCCCATGTCTTGATCTTCCGGTTTCTGTAGTAGGGATTGCGTAGTAGGGATTGCCTCGGGGTCCGGTACCCGCCCGATATTTTTCGTCGTAAAGAGTATAGTTCAGTTTTATCAGCACATTGGCCGTTTTGAATTTGTCCACCGCCAGCCTGCGCAGTTGCGATTCTGCGGTACTTTGCTCATCACACTTATACTTCACCCAGCCCAATTCCTTAACATGATACCCTCGGACAAAGTTAGTGCGCGTGATCTCAAAGATCGCGCCACGCCTGACCATATCCTTTGTTCTGCTTCGGGCATGATCGATGTCCTCTGCGCGGCGTCTTCTTGCCGCTTCCTCTTTTCGCTTACGTAAGGCTCTTTTTCCAAAGCCAAACCACCAGACGCCCCCAATTATCACCGCAAGGACAATCAAAAATTCCATAGCCAGCCTCCAATACCAAAACCGCCCCGCACATGGGGCATACAGCACCGGATGTCAACATTCCCTTTCGAGATGACCCGCCGCGACGGGCCACTCCCTGACGGTGGCGCGGGCGTGGTTCACGCCCGTGGGTGCAAGAGCTCCGCGTGGTCGTATTGCGGCAGGAAGAACCCCCGGCGTTTCGGGATGGGGCGTGCGCGGAGGCTGTCACGGAACAGGTCATTGGACACGATGGTCGCCTTGCGCTGTTCGGCCAGTTCAACGATTCTTCGGTCAGCGACTGTTCCCGATGGTACGACCTCAACGGCAACACCGCCGCCCAAGGCTGTGGCCATCTCCCCCTGATCCATGTGCCTGTTTTCAACCTTGTAGCCGATGTTGGCGTCAAACACGACGGTGGGCGTTACGCCCTCCGCCTTCAAAATCTGCAGGATGGCCTTGACGGAGGCTAAACGGGCAAAATCCTCGGATGGGCGGGTTAATGCTTCCTCCATCAAATCACTCAACCTCTTCACCCAAGCCCTCTTAATCTTATCCTCAAAAGTCTCCAGATGATCCCTCAACGTCTCCGATAAAACCCCCTCCAACTTATCCTCAAAAGTCTTCATAACATGCACATATATCGGCAAAAGAAGTGCCTTCCGCCTACTATCAAACCAGAGATTGAGATACTTTCCAGGATCCTTGTTAAGAAGAGCCCATGAAAGGTGTTCAAGAGCCTCTGAAAGATGTTTCACTTCTGCATCGATGTGTTTCATTTCCGCATTGAACGCATCACCGCCCCAATGTGTCACGTTTGAACCGTCAACGACAGCCACCCGGTCATCCCAGCGTATGGGGGATTTATCAACCTGCTGTTCAGGGATGGCTTCACCCGCCATGGCTTGCCAGTTATTGACGACCGTTTTGGTTTTGTATCTGTGGGTTTCGGTGGGACTAACGCGACGGCCTGTGCCGCCAGTGGTCGTCTTATAGCGTTCTTCTTCCTGGCTAAAATTATGGCTTAGTTTCGTTAGGACATTGGCCGTTTTGAATTTATCGGCTGCCAGCCTGAGCAACTGTTGTTCCGCATCACCTCGCTCATAACATTCACACTTCAACCAGCCCAATTCTTTCACGTGATGCCCTTGGACACCGGAAGCGGTTGTGATCTCAAAGATCGCGCCACGCCTGACCAAATCCTCTGCACTGGCTCGGCCCTGCTTTATGAGCTTTGCGGGGCGGTTTCTTGCCTCTTCCTCTTGTCGCTTACGCCTGGCTTTTTCTGAGCTAAACCACGAGACGCAGATGACGCCAAAGAAAAGAACGGAGTACAAACATACTTGTCAAGGATTCCATAGCCAGCCTCCAATACCAAACCCGCCCCTTACCTGGGGCACACGGCATTAGGTGTCAACCCTCAATACCAAACCCGCCCCTTACCTGGGGCACACGGCATCGGGTGTCAACCCTCCCGTTCGAAATAATCCACCGCGGCGGGCCAGTTTCGACACCGCGCCGCGCCGCCCCCGGCGGTGGTGCGGCCTATTCCCACTCAATCGTGCCCGGTGGTTTGGATGTGATGTCGTAAGTCACACGGTTGATGCCCGGCACTTCATTGATCAGGCGCGCGGCGGTTTCCCCCAGAAACGCGTGGGAAAACGGATAGTAATCCGCCGTCATCCCGTCAACCGAGGTGACCGCCCGCAGCGCGCAGGCGTAATCATAGGTCCGCCCGTCACCCATCACGCCGACGGTGCGCACGGGCAGGATGGTGGCGAACGCCTGCCATATCCTGTCATAAAGCCCGTGTTTGCGGATTTGATCGATATAGACCGCATCGGCCCGGCGCAGGATGTCCAGCTTTTCGCGCGTGATCTCGCCGGGGCAGCGGATGGCCAGGCCAGGGCCGGGAAAGGGGTGGCGCCCGATGAAACCGGCGGGCAGGCCAAGCTCACGGCCAAGGGCGCGGACCTCATCCTTGAACAGGTCGCGCAGGGGTTCCACCAGGCGCAGGCCCATCTTTTCAGGCAGGCCACCGACATTATGGTGCGATTTGATGGTGGCCGAGGGGCCACCGGAGGTGCTGACGCTTTCAATCACATCGGGATAGAGCGTTCCTTGGGCCAGAAACGCGGCCCCCGCGATCCCGTCGGCGTGTGCCTGGAACACGTCGATGAAGAGCTTCCCGATGATCTTGCGTTTGGTTTCGGGGTCACTTACGCCATCGAGTGCGGACAGGAACCTCTCGGCTTCGTCCGCGTGGATCAGGGGGATGTTGTAATGCTCGCGGAACATCGAGACGACCTCTTCCGCTTCATTCAACCGCATCAGCCCATGATCGACGAAGACGCAGGTGAGTTGTGCGCCAATGGCCTGGTGGATCAGGACGGCAGCGACCGAGGAATCAACCCCCCCCGATAGCGCACAGATCACCCTTTGGTCGCCGACCTGTGCGCGGATGTTCCGGATCGCCTCTTGCCGATAGGCCCCCATGGTCCAGTCGCCGGTGAAGCCCGCCAGCCGCACGAAGTTTTTATAAAGTGTTCGGCCGTTCGGGGTGTGGTGCACCTCGGGGTGGAACTGCACGGCATAGAAATGCTGGCCAGGGTCGGCCGTGATGGCATAAGGCGCGTTGGGCGACGTGCCATAAACCTTGAACCCCGGCGGGATTGCCGAGACGTGGTCGCCATGGCTCATCCAGACCTGCTCGCGGACGTCCTGGAACCATCCGTTCAACAGGTCGATCCTGTCCCCAGTCGGTGTCACATAGGCACGCCCAAACTCGGCCGTACCATGCTCCCGCGTGACCCTGCCGCCCAGCATCTGCATCATCACCTGCTGGCCGTAGCATATGCCCAGGATCGGCACACCCAGGTCAAAAACCCCCTTGGGCGGCCGGGGGGCACCCGCCTCGATGACCGAGGCAGGACCACCAGAGAAAATCACCGCCTTTGGCGCGAAATCGGCAAGGAAATCTTCGGTGATTGTTTGGCAGGGATGAATTTCGCAATAAACGCCCAGCTCACGCAGGCACCGGGCGATCAATTGCGTGACCTGGCTGCCGAAATCGATGATCAAAAGGCGGTCATAAGGGGTGCTGCTCATGCGCCTGACACTAGGGGCAATGCCGCCCCCCGCACAAGCCCGGCCGCCGCACGGCTGCCCGCCTTGCGCTTGCCCGCCTGGTGATGATTGAATGCAAAAGGCAGATGTCGCTTTTTCGTTTGGGATGCCGCAATCGGTGTACATCTGATAAGGTGTCGGGTGTACACTTTGCATCATCACGGGAACGGCATAGGATTGGGCATGGCAAAAGCACGGCGCAGGGCCCGGGGCGGGGGCGCGGCACGGCGCGCGGAACGCAGCGCGGTGCGCATTGAAACCGCGCGCTTCATCGAACGCAATATCCCCAATCTCGATGTTCTGAACAGCGAAGCAATCGAGATTATTGAGGCCAATGCCGAAACCGTGCTGGAGGAGATAGGCGTCAATTTCGTCGAAAACCCGGAGGCACTGGTGCGCTGGCGCACGGCGGGGGCCGATGTGGATGGCGAACGGGTGCGCCTTCCCAGGGGGCTTGCGCGCAGCCTTTGTGCCACCGCCCCGGCGCGGTTCACCCAACTGGCCCGCGCCCCTGGAAAAAGCGTTGAGATCGGCGGCACATCCCTGGTTCTGGCACCAGTCTATGGTCCGCCCTTTGTCCGGGATGTCAAAGGCGGGCGACGCTACGCAACGATGGCTGATTTTGACATGTTCGTCAAACTGGGCTACATGTCGAAATGGCTGCACCATTCCGGCGGCACAGTGTGTGAGCCGACGGATGTGCCCGTGAACAAGCGCCATCTTGATATGCTCTACGCCCATATGTCGCTTAGCGACAAGCCGTTCATGGGCTCAGTGACCGAGGCCAGCCGCGCCGCCGATTCCGTTGATATGTGCAGGATTCTGTTCGGTACCGACACGGTTGCCCAGAGTGCCGTGATGACCTCGCTTATCAACATCAACTCCCCCCTGACCTTTGATAATGTGATGATGGGCGCGTTAGAGGTTTATGCCGCGGCGGGCCAGGCCACGATCATCTCTCCCTTCATCGTCGGCGGGGCGATGGCACCCGTCAGCGTGATGGGAACATTGACACAGGTTCTGGCAGAGGTTCTTGCCGGTGTTGCCTACAGCCAGATCATCCGCCCCGGTGCGCCCGTGATCTTCGGGGCCTTCGTCACGTCAATCGACATGAATTCAGGTGCGCCCACCTTCGGTACGCCAGAGGCCAGCCAGATCACCTATGGTGCGGGGCAATTGGCCCGGCGCCTGGGGGTGCCCTATCGCTCTGCCGGGGCGTTCAACGGCTCTAAGCTGCCCGACGCGCAGGCAGCCTATGAGACCGCCAACTCCTTGAACGCGGGGCTGCTCTCGGGGGTCAATTTTATGCTGCATTCCTGTGGCTGGCTCGAGGGCGGGCTGGTCTCCAGCCCCGAAAAATTCGTCATGGATGCCGACCAGCTGGGCATCCTGCATCGCTTGGCGGCGGGCGTTGACACCAGGGAAGCCGCCCATGCCATGGACGCGATTCGAGAGGTCGGGCCGGGAGGGCATTACCTGGGCTGTGCCCACACCCGGGACCATTTCAAATCTGCCTTCTGGCGCAGCGACCTTTTGGATTACAAACCATATGAGACCTGGCTGGATGAGGGCGGGCGCGATACCCAGGCCCTGGCGGCGGCGCGGGTGCAGAAGCTTCTGGCCGATTATCAGCAGCCGCATCTTGACCCGGCCATTGATGAGGCGTTGAAAGCCTTTGTGGCCAGGCGGAAATCCTCTATGCCTGACGCTTTCATCTGATCAGCCGGGGGACAGGCCCCGCGGCCCCAACCCGTTGGTACTTTGGGATGCGTGCGCCGCCGACCAGATGACAAGGATACCGTTCTGGTCGTCACCAGGGATATTGACAAGGCCGCTATTTGTGGCCAGTTTTGGGCAGCGGGAAGAACCGGAAGTTGGAAGATTTTCGAAAGAATGCCAGCCTTTGGGCCAAGTATACCCCGCTTCAGTTCAAAAGAGGAGATGGATGTCGTGCAGGATAGTTTTGAAGTTATTGATCGCGCAGAAAGCAACGGTGCCGTGTTTGAGGTGCTCAAATACCCGCAACTGAAAGGGGGAAGTGATGTCCGCGCCGCTGAGAGGATATTTTTCCTGCAATCAGCGGGCGTACATCTTAAAATCGTCAGGGTTACCTTGACGAACACGGCACTGCGCAATGAACCCGGAACCCTTTATTATATGCACGGTCGTGACCTGCGGATGAAGGCGTCTACGGGAGGCGGGGCATGGGCCGCGTTCAAGCGTAAAAAATTCTCAGGCGAAAGTTTTTTCGTAAACGAGATCCACGGATCAGGGTGCGTTTATCTTGAGCCCAGTTTCGGGCATTTCATTCTTGTAAATCTTGATGACGATGAGCTTATAGTTGACAGGGGCCTGTTTTACGCCGGAAGTGCCGACCTGAACATCACGGCAAAGATGGTCTCATTATCAGCTGCCGTGGCAGGGGGAGAGGGGCTGTTCCAAACCAGCATCAAAGGAACCGGTGTCGCTGTCCTGTTCAGTCACGTGCCGCTTGATGAACTTCAGGTGATTGAACTCAAAAATGACACCCTGCAGGTTGACGGTGCGTTCGCAATGTTTAGAACTGGTGGGGTGAACTTTACCGTACAGAAATCGTCCCGCAGTTGGATGGCGACTTCCGTATCGGGGGAAGGGTTTCTTCAAACATTTAAGGGGACGGGGAAAGTGTGGATCGCTCCGACGGAAGAAATCTACAAGTCCCTTTCCACCGACAAGGGGCTTGCAAAACTCGCACTGCCCCCCGGATCTATGTATGGTCGCGAAACCGGAAAATAAAGGCACGGCATAATGGGGCAGAACGATGAAAAAAGATCAGGATGATCTGAATAAACAGCCGATACCCACAGAAGATAAGGTTCTTCTTGGGCTTCTGGCGGTTTTCGCCCTTGGTGTCATTCTTGGCGTCCGCTGGGTAATGGTAGCCGTTTTTGATGCTGCGGTCGGTGCCTCCGCAGGGGTTGGCTTTCGGGAGGCTTTTATCGCTTCCTTGGTAATCTCTTTTTTCCTGATTGTCGTTTTCGCCCTTGTTGCCGGGGATGGCGCATTAGGGGAGCTAACAATGGTGATATTCGGTTTTTTCCTTATGGTCGCGTTCTTCACGATTTCGATAGCCGTAATTTTATAGGTCTGCGATTCAGCTGCCCAGGGCAGGCGTCACAGTGCGGGTGGGCCGCGGGCGACCTTCTGCCAGATTGACGGGTTAACATTCCCCACAATCAGGGCTAATTACAGGGTCAGCCAAGCTGGAACCGCCGTGCAAAAGCGGGCAAGGACCGAATCATCATGCGTGACCTAAAAATCCCTGCGCTGCGTCACCCGGAAAAGGCGCACCGTCCGGACAATGCCCAGCCCGGGAAGCCAGGCTGGATTCGGGTGAAGGCCCCGACCGGCGCAGGCTATAAGGCCACCCACAAGATCATGCGGGAGCATCGGCTGACCACCGTCTGCGAGGAGGCAGGATGCCCCAATGTCGGCGAGTGCTGGAGCCAGGGCCACGCCACCATGATGATCATGGGCAAGGTTTGTACGCGCGCCTGCACCTTTTGCAACATCGCAACCGGCAAACCGCCAGAGGTGCTCGATGTGTTCGAGCCGGGGCGCGTGGCCGATGCGGTCAGGAAGCTGGGCCTGAATCATGTGGTTATTACCTCGGTTGATCGCGATGATATCGAAGATGGCGGGGCCGAACATTTCGCTCAAACCATCCGCGCCATTCGCCGCCAATCTCCCGGCACAACGATTGAAATTCTAACCCCCGATTTCCTGCGCTGTGACCCGTCGGTGCTGGAGGTCGTGGTCGCCGCCAGACCTGATGTTTTTAACCATAACCTGGAAACGGTCCCCGGCCTGTACCCTGGGGTGCGGCCGGGGGCGCGCTACTTCCATTCGCTGCGCCTTTTGCAACGGGTTAAGGAGTTGGATTCGTCGATGTTCACCAAATCCGGCCTTATGGTGGGCCTGGGAGAGGACAAACAGGCCGTACACGCCGTGATGGATGATATGCGCACGGCCGATATCGATTTTCTGACGATCGGCCAATACCTGCAGCCGACGCCCAAGCACCATGCCGTGGACCGCTTTGTTACGCCCGGAGAATTCGCAGCATATGAACAGGCGGCATATGGCAAAGGGTTCCTGATGGTCTCTGCCACGCCGCTGACGCGGTCAAGCTACCACGCGGGCGACGATTTCACGAAACTGCGCGCGAACCGGCTGAAGGCCCTGGGTCTGTCCCCAGGGGCAAGCCCGCCACAGCAGGTACGGGGGCATACATCGCCCCAATTCTTCAGCTAAGGGAAACGTACCTTCCCGATAAAGGGCAGGTTGCGGTTGCGCTGTGCATAGTCGATGCCGTAGCCCACAACGAATTCATCGGGTATCTCAAAGCCAATCCAGTCTGCGGTCACATTGACCTCTCTCCTGGTCGGCTTGTCCAAAAGCGCGATGGTCTTCAACTTGCGTGGCTGGCGCGTCTTGAGCAGCTTTTTCACATGGTCCAGTGTGTGGCCGGTATCGACGATATCCTCTACCAAAAGCACATCCCGCCCGCCGATCTTGCCCCGCAGGTCTTTCAGAATGCGCACCTCGCGCGAGCTTTCAGTACTGTTCCCGTAAGAGGACGCCTCGAGGAAATCAACCTCGACGGGCAGGTTCAATTCCCTTACCAGATCGGCGATAAAGACGAAACTGCCGCGCAGAAGGCCAACAAGAACCAGTTTGTCGGTCTCGGCGAACTCTGCCTCAATCTCTCGGGCCAGGGCCTCAATCCGGGCGGCGATGGACTTGGCCGAGATCATCATGTCAATGTCATAGGTCCGTTGCGCCATTCCGCCCACCTGCTTCGGCTTGATTTCCACGCCTGAGTTTACGACATGAACGCAGCCAGAAGAAAGCCGTAACACTGCCAATGCCGCAGCATTCCGAGACAAGACGCCTGCCGTATACCCCCGATCAAATGTATGGGCTGGTGGCCGATGTGGCCAGTTACCCCGCATTTATCCCTTGGACCGCGGCGGCGCGTATCCGGTCCGTGACCCCCCTGAAGGATGGCAGTGGAGAGGTGATGCTGGCCGATCTGGTGATTGGCTTCAGGATGTTCCGCGAACGCTTCGGCTCACGCGTGACGTTACACCCGGACCAGCGACGGATCAACACGGAATCTATTGACGGGCCGTTCAAGCACATGAAATCCTTTTGGGAATTCGCCGGGGTCGAGGGTGGCTGCGATGTGCGGTTTGAGGTCGATTTTGAATTCAGGAACCGCCTGCTGCAGGGGGCAGCGGGCATGTTTTTTCACGATGCGATGACACGAATAGTTCGCGCGTTTGAGGCACGGGCGGCGCAGTTTTACCAGCCAGATCAGCAGGCTTAGGCCCCTGGATTCAAACCGCCTTCAGGATCATCGACAAGGCATGCGTGACCGATGCGGCGCGTATCCGGGCACGGCCGACGGTGCCGAACTCTGCGGTTTCGCTTTGCACACCCTGGCTGGTCGCAATCCCGAAGCACACCCGCCCCTCAGGCTTATGTTCTGACCCGCCGGGCCCCGCAATGCCAGTGACAGAGATCGCGATTTGCGCAACTGATCGGTCCAGCGCGCCCACGGCCATGTCCCGCGCGACCTCTTCAGAGACCGCGCCAACCCGATTCAGTGTGGCCGGAGAGACGCCCAGCATCTCGATCTTTGCCGCGTTGGAATACGTAATGAAGCCCCGGTCCAGCACGTCCGAGGCACCTGCGATATCAGTTACCGCAGCGGCGATACCGCCCCCGGTGCAGCTTTCGGCGGTGACCAGCATCCAGCCCCGGTTCCGCAGTGCGGCCAGAACCGGTCCAGCACTCATAGAACCACCAGGTGCACGCCCAGTGCCAGGATTGCGACGACAACGGCCGCCAGCAGCCCCGCGATGACGTCATCCAGCATTACGCCGGTTGCACCGCCCACGCGGTCGGCCCAGCCCACAGGCCCAGGCTTGGCGATGTCAAACAGGCGAAAGGCCAGAAATGCCGTCAGGATGCCCGGCCAGAGCTGTAGAAATTCGGTATCTGTGAACGCCGCCCCAAAGGAAACTGGCCAAAGCGCGATCCACTGGCCGATCACCTCATCAATAACGATCTCTGCGGGGTCATGATCGGTTTGTCCCTTGAGCTCGATTTTTGTGGCCCACCAGCCAAGTGCCGCGACGGCAAAACTTCCTAGGAAGAACAGCCAGAAACCGCCGACTTCATGCAGAAGCCAGGCCAGGGGCAGGGCGGCAAGACTGCCCCAGGTGCCCGGTGCCGGGCGCAGATGGCCGATGCCGCACAGGGTGGCGATCAGGGCGGTCATGATCCCGCCATGGTGACCGTGGCAAGTGCTGCGATGCCTTCCCCCCGCCCTGTAAAACCAAGCCGCTCGCTGGTGGTGGCCTTGACCGAGATACGGGTCAGGTTCAGCCCCATCAGATCGCTCAGCTGCTTTTGCATCTTTGGCGCGTAGGGTTGGATCCTAGGCCGCTCACAGATTAGCGTCAGGTCGACATGGGTGATCCGTAAGCCCGAGCGGGCCGCAAGCTCAACCGCATGGGTCAGAAAGATACGGCTTTCCGCGCCCTTCCATTGCGGATCAGAGGGGGGGAAGTATGTGCCGATATCGCCCGCGGCAAGCGCACCATAAATCGCATCGGTGATTGTGTGCAACCCAACATCGGCATCGGAATGTCCCTGCAGGCCACGGTTATGCGGGATCGCGACA
Source organism: Paracoccaceae bacterium (assembly GCA_014323785.1). Classification (GTDB taxonomy): domain Bacteria; phylum Pseudomonadota; class Alphaproteobacteria; order Rhodobacterales; family Rhodobacteraceae; genus Rhodophyticola. The sequence goes on from JACONJ010000058.1 coordinate 36,074, forward strand.
CCGCAGAGCATCACGTGATCACCCGGGCCAAAGCGATGCACGTCGAACCCGTTGCCAGTGCGAATATCCATAGGGGGCTGTGCCATCAGATGTGCGGCGCGGTCGAAATCCTCGGCAGTCGTGATCTTAAGGTTACGAGCATCGCCTTGGGTGATCTGGACCTCCAGGCCAAAGGCATGCGCTACTTCCGCATCATCGGCAGCCCCGCCGGGATGGGCGGCATGGGCGGCACGAATTGCATCAAGGTGAAATCCTTGTGGTGTCTGCGCAGACCAGAGGCCGGTCCGGTCTTCGATGCTGGTCACAGTGCCTGCCCCCCGCCAAAGCGCATCCGTGACCGGCAGGGCGGGGGCCGCAGCAGGGCCCCGCCGAAGAGCATGCAAGACGCCGTCGATCACATCGGCAGAGACCAGGGGCCTTGCTGCATCGTGGATCAGAACCTGGCCAATCTCTGGCCCCAATGCCTCTAAACCCGCACGGACCGAGGCTGCGCGGGTTGTGCTACCAAGCACATCGCGCACGGGAATTGAAAGGTCGGGGCAGGCGTCCTGGAACCTTGTGTCATCATCAACATGGCGCACCACGACAATTTCGGCGATTTCGGGATGTGCGGCAAAGGCGCGGAGCGTATGTGTTAGAACAGCTTCGCCCCGCAACTCCCTGAATTGCTTTGGTATTCTGCCGCCCATCCTGTGACCGCGTCCGGCGGCGGCAATCAGGGCAGCGGTGCGCAACGCCAGGGGGGGGCTGTCAGATCCTTCCATCATAGTACACATTGTAAGATTTCAGGCGACGCAGGACAATGGCAGGATAAGGACATGATGGGGCAAATCAATTTTGCGCTATTTTGTGCAAGAGATATCAAGAGATATGCTGCAATCAGGCTTTTATGTATTGTCTTCACCTTGCCAAAAGGATTGTATCAATTGCCTGACGGATTGTTTCTGGATTAATCACTTACCAGCTGCTCTGGCACATCAATTGCGGCGCAGGAACTTGACGGGGGACGCCCCGGGACAGTCTTACGAATGTTGCCCGCCACCTTGCCCGGAGAACAACAGTCGGGGGCACTGGCTGCATGACCTCTTGGATCACCTCGCTTTGGGTGTCGCTTCCGGTCCCGGTGTTGATCTTGGACGCCAGGGACTGGATCAGAGACGTAAACCCGGCCGCGGAAACGTTTCTAAACGCCTCCAAACGCAGCCTTGAAGGCCACCCTGTTTGGGAAAAGGTGTTCGTCGATGCCCCGTTGGAAGCTGCGTTCACCCGGGTGCGCGATGGTCAGGCACCGCTTTTCGTTAACTCCATCGATGTGTCCGTCGGCAACAAAAAGCCGATCCCCTGCGATGTGCAGATCGCGCCCCTGATGGATAAGCCGAACCATGTGCTTGTGCTGCTTGAAAGCCGCGAATTGGCGGGGCGGCTGAATTTGGCAATGTCTTTGAAATCCGCCACGAAATCGGTGATCGGAATGGCCGAGATGTTAGCCCATGAAATCAAGAACCCACTGGCCGGAATCACCGGGGCCGCGCAGCTGATTTCGATGAATGCCAGAGGCGAGGATCTGGAACTGACCAATCTAATCGTGGCCGAAACCCGGCGCATTCTGAAACTTCTGGAACAGGTCGAGGATTTCGGCAACGTCCGCCTGCCTGCGTTGAAGGCGGTGAATATCCATGACATACTGGACCGGGCGCGAAAATCTGCGATGGTGGGGTTTGCCGCCCATATGGTGATCGAGGATGACTATGACCCGTCACTGCCGCTGACATGGGCCGATCCCGACCAGTTGCAGCAGGTTTTCCTGAACCTGCTGAAGAACGCTGCCGAGGCGTGCAAGTCTGGCGGAACATTACGTATCCGGACATTCTACGAATTCAGTTTGAAGGTGCGCCGCAAAGATGGGTCCGGTGCGTCCGTCCCCCTGCAGATCGATATCATTGACGATGGCCCCGGCCTGCCGCAAACTATTGCCCGGGACATTTTTGAGCCCTTCGTGTCAGGGCGTGAAAATGGCACTGGACTCGGGTTGGCGCTGGTATCGAAAATCATCGCCGATCACGATGGCTGGATTGCCGTGGACAGTGTGCCCGGGCGTACCGTGTTCCGTATATCGCTTCCCGTTGCGCCGAAACAGGCCGCGACACGACCCTATTGAGCGCACAGGAGACTGATTAGATGGACGGCACCGTTCTTGTTGCCGATGACGACCGTACAATTCGCACGGTTCTAACCCAGGCACTCACCCGGGCGGGGTGCAAGGTGCACGCAACCTCCAGCTTAATAACCCTGATGCGGTGGGTTGCAGAGGGCAAGGGCGATATGGTAATTTCTGATGTGGTCATGCCTGATGGCAACGGTTTGGATACGCTGCCCCGAATCACCGGGCAGCGTCCTGGCCTGCCGGTGATCATCATCTCGGCCCAGAATACGATCAGGACGGCGATCCAGGCGACCGAAGCCGAGGCCTATGACTATTTGCCAAAGCCTTTTGATCTGCCGGAGCTGATGAAGCGCACGGCTTTGGCCCTGGATCAAAAGCGGCGGATGCCTGCGGCACTGCCAGCAGGGAGTGCTCTGGCCGGAGAACAGGACGATCTGCCCCTGGTCGGTCGCACTGCATCCATGCAGGCACTTTACCGGCTTGTGGCGCGCGTGATGAACACGGATTTGCCAATCCTGATCACTGGCGAAAGCGGCACAGGTAAAAGCCTGATTGCGCGGGCCATCCACGATTATTCCGACCGGCGGAGGCTCCCCTTCGTTGTGGCCTCTGCGACAGAGCTTGAGGGTACCGATGCCGCTTCGGTTATTGTGTCGCGGGCCCGGGGCGGCTCGGTTCTGTTTGATGAGGTGGCCGACTTGGGAGAGGTTGCGCAGGCCAGAATTGTGCGGATGCTGGATGCCATGGTCGATGGTGCGCCGCGGGTCATGGCCAGCAGCCAGAAGAATCTGATGAAGAAGATGGAGGCAGGCACCTTTCGCCAGGATTTGTTCTACCGGCTTGGCGGTGTCGCGATCCAGGTACCGTGCCTGCGCGAAAGAATCGATGACATCCCGCTTCTGGCGACGCATTTCCTGACCCGCGCCGCGCGGGATGGTGCGCCGTCCCGGCGGTTCATGGCGGAAGCTATGAAACTGATACGGGCCTATTCCTGGCCCGGCAATGTCCGGCAGTTGGAAAATTGCATCCGCCGTCTGACTGTCACCAGCCAGGCCGAGGAGATCAGCAGGGCCGAGGTAGAGGCGGTGCTGGGCAGCCAGTCGGCAATCAATTCGCCGTTAGGCGAGCGTGAAGGGGATTTTCTTTCGGCCTCGGTCGCCAGGCATTTGCAGCACTATTTCGATCTGCATGACAGAGATTTACCGCCACCGGGGCTGTACACCCATATTCTAAGAGATGTGGAACGGCCGCTGATCAAAATCGCCCTTGAAGCAACGGGCGGAAATCAGACCAAATGTGCCAATATTCTGGGTATCAACCGCAATACGCTTCACAAGAAGATTGCCAGCCTGAATATCAACGTCGCACGCCGTCGCAAGTTGATGTAAAATCGCAACAATGCTGTTGCGGATCGGGAACAGCCGTGCGATCAGTCCATGTCTGGGGGCACTTGCATCTGCGGGGCCCGCATGCAGGGGGAAATGGTGCGGTCTCCGGCCGATAATGTGGTAAAATTCCCATTGAACAGGCTGTTGGCACTTCGGTATCAGCATCGCCTGCGCAATGCCGTAACGCTTGGTCTGGTCATCCTGGGGCCAGTCTTGGCTTTGGCAACGTTCCTGATTCTGGGCCCCTTGGCTGAGGTTGCCGCTTCCCCTGCCGTGCGGCTGATCCTGCTGGCCAATATGGTCTACATCCTTGTAGTCGCTACACTTGTGTCGCGCCAGGTGGTGCGCCAGGTCGTCGCACGCCGGGCGCGTTCAGCCGGGTCGCGCCTGCACCTGCGCCTGACAGGCATTTTTGCGGTAGTGGCACTTCTGCCCACGGTGCTGGTCGCCGTCTTTGCGACGGTTACAGTGAATATGGGGCTAGAGGGCTGGTTTTCGGATCGCGTCTCCTCTGCGCTTGGCAACTCGTTTGATGCGGCGGAAGCATATCAACAAGAACACCGCGATGATCTGGCTGTTGACGCGACTGCGCTGGCGGCGTTCTTGAATGCGAACCGTCGGACTTCTCCCTTGATGGATGATGGTACCTTGGGCCAATTCCTGCGTCAGGGCCAATCGCTGGTGCAGCGTGGGTTGCGGGAAGTCTTCGTGATCGATGGAGGCGGCGAAATCCGAGTGCGCGGCGAGCACAGCTATTTGTTTGATTACGAACACCCCACGAGGGAAAATCTGGTGCGCGCCGCCAGTGGGGAAGTTGTTCTAATCGAAGATCCTGAAAGCAGCGAACTTCGTGCGCTTATACGCTTAGAACCCTTTGTCGACCGCTACCTCTATGTCAGTCGAGAGGTTGATGGCCGGATTATCGCCCTACTGGATGAGACCCAGCACACCGTCCAATTGTATCGCCAACTTGAAGGCGAACGGAGCCGCGTCCTGTTCAATTTTGGCTTAATTTACCTGGGCTTTGCGCTGATCCTAATCTTGGCTGCGATCTGGCTTGGCCTGTGGTTTGCAGAACGCCTTAGCCGCCCTGTTGGCCGCCTGGCCAGCGCGGCACAGAGGATCGGTCGGGGCGATCTGGATGTGCGCGTGGCTGAAGAACGCGGCGATGATGAAATTGCGATGCTGGGGCGGGTGTTCAACCGGATGACCCGGCAATTGAAGAGCCAGCGCGACGCCCTGGTGGAACAAAACACCAAAACCGAAAGAAATAGGCGGTTGTTCGACTCGGTACTAAACTCAGTTACCGCCGGGGTGGTCGGGCTGGATGCACGTGGCCTGATCGACTTTATGAACCAGGCGGCCATGCGACTTTTGGATTTAGTGGAACAGCATGGTCATGGATTGACCTTGGTACAGACGGTACCGGAATTCGCGGGCCTGATTGAGCATCTGCAAAAACAGGGTGGCAAGAGCGTGCAACAAGAGATTAATCTGACCCGGCGAGGCAAACCGGGAAGCCTGCTTGTCCGCATTACCCAGCGTCGCAACACTGAGGGTGCACTGGAAGGCTATGTGGTGGTCTTTGACGATATTACCGACCTGGTCAGTGCGCAACGCATGGCAGCCTGGGGCGATGTCGCGCGCCGTATTGCGCATGAGATCAAAAACCCGTTGACGCCAATCCAGCTTTCGGCGGAGCACATACGCCGGAAATTCGGCCCAAAACTGGGCGACAATGCCGAGGCACTGAGTCAGTACACCAATGTTATTATACGACAAACCAATGACTTACAGCGCATTGTTGATGAATTTTCTAAATTCGCGCGGATACCTGAGCCCAAATACCAACAGGAAGATCTTGTCAAACTTTTGACCGGGGTGATATCGCTGCAACGCGCAGGCCAACCCGATGTACAGTTCGTCACTGACATTCCGGCGGGACCGGTTACGGCACGGATAGACGCAGCCATGGTCGGCCAGGCCCTGACCAACCTGATGAAGAACGGCGGCGAAGCCATCGAAAGCCGCATCAAGGGTGGTGTGCCGGAAGGCTTTGCACCGCAATTGCGTGTTTCGTTGCATACAGGGCCAGAGGATGTGATGATCGAGATCGCCGATAACGGTATCGGCTTGCCCAAAGACCGCGCAAAGCTGTTTGAACCTTATGTGACAACGCGCAGTAAGGGCACGGGGCTGGGATTACCCATCGTGAAGAAGATTATCAATGACCATGGCGGCACACTGGATTTGCTGGATGCGCCGCCCTTTGACAAGGATGGACACCAAGGGGCTGCCGCGCGGATCGCATTGCCGCGGTTGATATTGTAGGAGGCGAGGAGGCGCATGTCGGATATTCTGGTCGTGGATGATGAACGCGACATCCGTGAATTGATTTGCGATATTTTGCGGGACGAGGGGTTTTCAACACGGATGGCAAGCAACTCCAATTCCTGCATGGCCGAGTTGAATGCCGCACCACCAAGTTTGATGATCCTCGATATCTGGCTGAAAGACAGCAGGATGGACGGGATTGACATCCTCAAACATGTCAAACGTGACAACCCGGATCTGCCCGTGGTGATCATCTCTGGCCACGGCAGTATCGAGATTGCCGTCGCCGCAATCAGGCAGGGTGCATATGATTTCATTGAGAAGCCTTTCAACGTTGATCAGTTGATGGTCGTGATTTGCCGTGCCATGGAGACTTCGCGCCTCAGGCGCGAAAATTCGGCCCTGCAGCACCATAATAGCAAAGCGGCTGAGATGATCGGGCAGGGGGCAGCCTTCAAGGCACTGAAAAGCCAGCTTGAAAAGGTGGCGCAATCAAACGGACGGGTCATGCTAACCGGCCCCGCGGGTTCGGGTAAGGAGATCGCCGCACGCTATATTCATGCTGCGTCAAACCGGGCGGATGCGCCCTTTGTCACGGTCAGTTCTGCGGCGGTGCAACCCGATCATATTGAAGAGGTATTGTTTGGCCGCGAAACCGCGGAGCGCGGTGTGGAGCATGGTTTGCTGGAGCAGGCCCACGGCGGCGTGATCTATTTTGATGAGGTTGCCGATATGCCGCACGGCACACAATCGAAGATCCTGCGGACACTGGTGAATAAAAGCTTTACCCGGGTTGGTGGCACGGCAAAGGTGCGTGTCAATCTGCGGGTGTTCTCGTCCACTACGCGGAACCTCCGGGCAGAAATCAAAGCAGGGAATTTTCGTGAGGAACTTTATCACCGGCTGAACGTGGTACCGATTGAGGTGCCAAGTCTGGAAGATCGGCGAGAGGATATTCCGCTTCTGGCGCGTCATTTCATCGAACAATTCCATGCCAATCAGGGCCTGCCGCTGCGGGATTTGGCAGAGGATGCTGAAGTGATTCTGCAAACCATGCGCTGGCCCGGAAATGTCCGCGAATTGCGCAATGTGATCGAGCGGGTGCTGATCCTGGGAGAGGGGACAGACCCCATCGAAGCCTGCGCCCTGCCGGGGCAAAGCAGGAGACAGGAGGAGGACAACATCGCGTTGTCCACAGGTCTGACGACCTTGCCCCTGCGCGAGGCACGCGAATTGTTCGAGCGGCATTACCTGATGGCACAGATCAATCGCTTTAGCGGCAATATCTCCAGAACCGCGGGTTTTGTGGGAATAGAGCGCAGTACCCTGCATCGTAAGTTGAGATCGCTGGGTGTTGTTACAACGAACAGGTCGGGCGTACGGATGGACCGGTTCAAAGACGGTTAGGGTGACAGACTCATTTCACGTTGCGTTGATTCCCGTAACTGTGGCGACCATGCGGTGCGCGGTGCAGCAGCATCTCGGCATGCCGATGCCCACGGGTTCGATTGACGCCGCGTGTGCAATCTGCCATGCAAAACGTCCTGGATTTGACCGCAATGGGTAAAGGCATATGAAGGTGATTATTTGCGGTGCAGGCCAGGTTGGCTGGCAAATCGCACGCCATCTTTCCGGCGAAAACAACGATGTGACCGTGATTGACAATAATGCCGATCTGGTTCGGCGTGCGACCGATACCCTGGATGTAAAGGGCCTGGCAGGGTTTGCCTCGTACCCCGATGTGCTTGATCGCGCCGGGGCAGGGGATGCTGATATGATTATCGCTGCCACCTACTCTGATGAGGTGAATATGATCACCTGCCAGGTGGCCCATTCAGTCTTTGGTGTGACGCGGAAGATCGCACGTCTGCGGGCGCGACCGTATCTGAATGCGATATATTCCGACCTGTATCGCCGCGAGCATTTGCCCATCGACGTGGTGATCAGCCCGGAACGCGAGGTGGCCGCCGCCGCGCTGCGCCGCTTTGCGTCGCCCGCCACTTTTGACACGGAAGGCTTTCTGGGCGGCGATGTGCAGATGCTGGGCATCCATTTGGATGAGGATTGCCCAGTGGTGAACACGCCGCTTAGGCAATTGTCTGAGCTATTCTCGACCCTTCGTGCGATAGTTGTGGGCATCCGGCGGGAAGGCGCACTGTTTGTGCCCGAACCGGGCGATCAGCTTTACGTGGGGGATCAGATTTATGTGTTCACTAATGCCTTGGATTTGTCCCGCACATTCGAGATTTTTGGTAAGAAGACTGCGCTTCAGGATCGCGTAGTTATCATTGGAGGGGGGAATGTGGGCCTGACAGTTGCGCTGGAATTAGAGAAGGGGCAACGCCGGGTGCAGACGAAAATGGTTGAGATATCGCGTGAACAGGCGGAACGCGCTGCCGATGCGCTGGAACGCACCATTGTTTTGAATGGCGACGGGCTGGATGTGGAAATTTTGCGTGAAGCCGGGGTGGACCGGGCCGATATGGTTCTGTGCGTCACCGATGATGATAAGACCAACCTTCTGGCCTCGGTCCGGGCCCAAAATGCCGGGGCGCACAGTTCTGTGGCCCTGGTCAATGACCCGACACTGGTGCCCTTGCTGGGGCCGTTGAACATTGATGCCCATATAAACCCGCGCGCAACCACGGTCAGCTCAATTCTGCGCCACATTCGCCACGGCCGGGTGCGCGGCGTATATTCCATTGGGGATGCCGAGGCCGAGGTGATCGAGGCGCAAGTCCTTTCGACATCGACCATCGCGGGTAAGGCAGTGCGTGATATCGACTTCCCCGAAGGTGCGCTGATCGGCGCGGTGCAAAAGGGCGGCAAGGTGATGCGCCCCACCGGTTCCACTCGTATTGAAGACGGCGACGTGGTCGTAATCTTCGCCGTGGCGACGGACGTTCCCGCGGTGGAGGCACTCCTGCAAGTCTCGACCAGTTTTTTCTAAGCAGATGCGCACGTATCTGTCCCGGCTGCCCCTTTTTGTTGTGTTGATGGGTCTTGGCGCACTGGCCATGATGGCCCCGGCTCTCGTGGCGACGGCCTTGGACGATCATTTAACCGGCCGGGTCTTCTTCTATGCCTCGCTTCTGTTTTTGATTCTAACAATACTGATTGGCTTTGCCTGCCAGACCTTGCTGCCTGTAACCTCTCCCCGTGCGCATCTCGCCGGGCTTTTGGTGGCCTATATCGCTCTGCCAGTGATGCTGGCCTTCCCTTTGGCCGAGGCGGTTGGCAACACACGCTACATCAACGCCTATCTTGATATGATCTCTGCCCTGACGACAACGGGGGCGAGTCTGTTTGATCCTGATCGTCTGGCACCAGGGGTGCATCTGTGGCGCGGTCTGGTTGGCTGGCTTGGTGGGTTCCTGATTTGGGTGACGGCGGTGGCGGTTCTGGCTCCGTTGAACCTGGGCGGGTATGAGGTAACATCTGAGGCTCGGGTTAGCGGGCGGGTCATGGTTTCCACCGGGCAAATGCAGGCTGCCACGCCAGCCGAACGGATTCGCCGCCACGCTACCCGTCTGGCCCCGATCTACATGATACTGACCTTCATCCTGTGGCTGGGCCTGATCCTGTCGGGGGAGGCACCGCTGGCTGGCTTAATCCACGCCATGTCAACCCTCTCAACCTCGGGCATCAGCCCGCTTGGCGGGATCGAGGGGGGGGGCGGGGGCTTTGCGGGGGAAGTGGTTATCTTCCTGTTTTTCCTGTTCGCCCTGTCGCGCCGTACCTTTACCTCTGGCTGTTCAATGGAAACGCCGCGATACTTGGCCCGTGATCGGGAAATACGGCTTGCTGTGCTTGCGGTGGTGGGGCTGTCGGTGCTGCTGTTTTCCCGGCACTGGCTGGGGGTGCTGGAGGGTGGTGAGACGGCCAGTCCGCAAGGTGCACCGGCCGCGCTGTGGGGAAGCGTGTTTACCGTGCTGTCCTTCCTGACGACCACCGGCTTCGTCTCGGACAGTTGGGCTGATGCGCACGCTTGGTCCGGGCTGCCGACGCCAGGGCTTCTGCTGATGGGCCTGGTGTTGACGGGCGGCGGAGTGGCCACCACGGCGGGCGGGATCAAACTCTTGCGGGTCTATGCGCTTTACAAGCACGGTACCCGGGAAATGGGCCGCCTGATCCACCCCAATTCTGTTGCCGGAGCCGGACGGCTGGGCCGCCGAATCCGCCGGGAGGGGGCCTATATCGCCTGGATTTTCTTCATGCTGTTCATCCTTGCCATGGCGGTTGTGATGGTCGCACTTGCATTGACCGGGCTGTCATTCCAATCCTCGCTGGTTCTGGCGATCTCAGCACTGACAACCACCGGACCTTTGGCCGAAATGGTCGCCGAGACGCCGATTTCCTATATCAGATTAACCGATACCGCCAAGCTGATCCTGGCGGGTGCGATGATTGTGGGGCGGTTAGAAACGCTGGTGCTTCTGGCGTTGATCAATCCAGGATACTGGCGTGCGTGATACTTGTGCAACATCGCGACCCTGATACCCTGGAATCGGGGTGGAAATTAGCGGAATGTCACCCCATACTTCAATTCGTCCGCCCCCGAACTATCCGTTCACAGAGGCGGCAGTAACTATAAGGCGCGTTTCTTCATGGCCGAAAACAGGCAAAACCTACAGGACGCCTTTCTAAACAATGTCCGTAAAACAAAGGTTCCGGTCACGATCTTTTTGATCAATGGAGTCAAATTGCAGGGCGTGATTACCTGGTTCGATAATTTCTGCGTTCTTTTGTGTCGCGATGGGCAATCGCAGCTTGTCTATAAGCACGCTATTTCCACTGTGATGCCGGCCCAGCCGATCAAACTTTATGATGGGGAAGAGTGAGCGGTAAATCACCCACAATCGCTGTCAAGGAACCATCGGTGCGGGCTCTGGTGCTGCATCCCGATATTCAGGCAGGGAGTTCCCGACGCGATGCGCAGTTTGCTTTGGAGGAAGCCGTGGCACTTGCCGCCGCCATGCCGGGGCTGGACATTGCGGGGGCCGATGTGGTGCGACTGCCCCGGGCGCGGCCAGGTGTCTTTTTGGGCCCGGGCAAAATCGTAGAACTGGCGGACCTTATCAAGGCCGAAAAGATTGGTCTTGTGCTGGTTGATGGGCCCGTTACGCCGGTTCAGCAGCGCAATCTGGAGCGTGAATGGGGCTGCAAATTGCTGGATCGCACAGGTTTGATCCTGGAGATTTTTGCAGAACGCGCCCGCACCCGAGAGGGAAGGCTGCAGGTGGATCTGGCCGCACTCAGCTACCAGCGTACGCGGCTTGTGCGGGCTTGGAGCCACCTGGAGCGCCAGCGGGGCGGGCTCGGCTTTGTCGGCGGTCCCGGTGAGACGCAGATCGAGGCAGACCGCCGCGCCATTGATGAGGCGATGACGCGCATTCGCCGGCAATTGGCCAGAGTTGTGAAAACCCGCGATCTGCATCGAAGGGCGCGCAGAAAGGTACCCTATCCTGTGGTTGCACTGGTGGGCTACACCAATGCGGGCAAATCAACCCTGTTCAACCGCCTGACCGGGGCGGGTGTCATGGCGAAAGATATGGTGTTCGCCTCGCTTGATCCAACCATGCGTGCGGTCACGCTGCCCGGTGGGGCCAGGGTGATCCTGTCTGACACGGTGGGGTTCATCTCGGACCTGCCAGCGCAACTGGTGGCAGCTTTTCGCGCAACGCTGGAAGATGTTCTGGATGCCGACCTGATCCTGCATATCCGTGATATTGCCCATCCCGAGACGCAGGCGCAGGCTAGGGATGTTTTGACCATTCTCGATGATATGGGGATCGCCGAGGATGCCGCAATCCTTGAGGTTTGGAACAAGGCTGATCAGATGGTTGCCGAGAATCGGACCGAACGGGCGGCAATTGCGGCGCGGCGGGATGGGGTGAATCTGATCTCGGCTTTGACGGGGCAGGGGGTCGAAATTTTGCTTACCGATATCGCCGCGATTCTGTCACCGCCGAGGCACCGGAATACCCTTGAATTGCAATATACGGAGGGGCGCAAACGGGCGTGGCTTTATGACCAGGGCGTGGTGGAGCGGGAGGCACAAGACGATGGTGCAACGCGGGTCACCGTGTATTGGACCAAGTGCCAGGAACAGGCATTTCATCGGCTTTGCGTGCAAAGGCCAGTCTAGCGCGGAACCAGAACCGTGATGCCGATGTTGCCCGCGCGCGCCAGATCTGGGTCAAGCGACATGGGGATATATTCCCCCCGCCGCCAAAGCACCCCCAGATCATCGTAATGCGGGCTCAGTGGATGGCCGGATTGGCCTGTGGCTGTGATGAAAACGGAACTGTCGGGATCCGCGAAATCATAGACGCCGCGATAACCTGCGGAATGGGTATTCAGAAACGGATCCGGCAGGGTGCCGGATGTTGCGGCGCGGTTCAGGGTGAAATCCCCGCCCGAGATAGGCTGACGGATATTCACCAGCCAGGAAAAAAGTGCTGTATCTCCCAGCACTTGATGGTTATGACGTGCCTCATGCGCGGCCCCCCATTGCCAGCTTTCTACTTCGGGGCCATACCTCTCTTCCAGCCATTGCAAGGCATCATCCAGTGCCAGCCGCGCGATATCGGTGCAGGTTTCGCGCGTGGTCGAAGGGCGGATATCACACCAGATCGCCGCGCCGTCGATATCGCGAAACACCCGCTCGATGAACAAGGGGTCTAGCTTCATGAATTCATTGGCAAGCGGCCCTATCTCGTCACGGATCAGCCTCTGTTGCAATTCCAGCATCCAGGCGGCATAAATCAGCGGTTCGGGCAGATGTTCGTTCATCTCACCGTTCCAGTCCGAAAGCAGGTCAAGCGCCTGCCGTTGCCGATGTTCGGGTGTGCCCTCGGGCACGGCCGGACCTGACAGCCAAAGGTTCCGCGCCACCAGGGGAAGCAGGTTGCGGGCCGCCGCCGAGAGCGTATCAAGCTGCGCTTCGATGAAACTGTCACGGGTATGAACCCGGCGCGCTTGCATCAGCCGTTCCCACCGCATCACGCGCTGAGAATCGCCCCAGGCATAAGAGACATGCAGCGGGAACTCCCGGTCGATGATCTTGTTGTTGGTGTTGCCGACGATCCCGCCTTCGGGGTTCACAAAACCGGGATTGGTGGAATACTGCATTACGCCCTGCCATCGGTTCCCGGGCAGCCAGCCGGGTGTCGGAATGCGCCCCTTGCTTTGGTGCCAGGGCAAGCGCCATGGCATATGCCCAATGGTTTGCAAGGCGATGGTGCCGTCTGCATCGGCAAGCGTCAGGTTCTGCGAAGGCGCAACGAAACTCTCACCCGCGGCCAGCCCGTCCCTCACGGAGGCAGCGCGCATCAGCTCCAACCCGGTCTGGATTGAGGTATTCTGATCGCTAAGTGCCGTCCATGCCATAGACATGACGTGACCGGCGGGCGTGATCGTGCCCGTATTCCACGCATCAGGTGGCAGGACCGGGCCACTCCCTGTCCAGCGCAGGGTCACAGTCACTGGCGGGGCATTGGCCACGTCTATGATCGAGCGGCGGGTTCTGAATGTCGCCCAGCCCTCGGGCGTCTGGTATTGGGCTTGATTCTCGGGGTTGAGTCGTTCCACATAAAGGTCGATGTCGTCCATGTAAGACGCGGTGAGTCCCCATCCCAACCGTTCCGAGCGGCCTGAGAGGATAACCGGCATGCCGGGGATTGTTGCACCGATCACGCCGCCGGTGCCGAGTTCCAGCCGCGCCAGATACCAGATCGTCGGCGCGGTCAGTGCCAGATGCGGATCATTGGCCAGAAGTGTGCCCCCCGTGACTGAGCGCATGGGAGAGGCAGCCCAGGCGTTGGAAGCACCGCCAAGACCTCGTGGCGAAGCAGGGTAGAGTGCATCGTGCGGCGGGCTGGTATTGTCCGCGAACCGCGGCATCGGCGCACCGATCAATGTGGCGTATTCCGGTAGGGCCGCGGTGCCATCGCCGGGAACATCGGGCATCAAATCGGCAAGGCGGGCGGGGTCGTCCAGAATCAAAGAGGCGCGGGCGCGCAACACCTCCTCCTCATGGTGGGTGGCCAATTGCAGTGCCATCGTATTGCTCACCGCGATACTGTCAGCCGGTCGCCAGGGGGAAATTTCGGGCGTGAACAGAAGCAATTCCGGTGCGCCGCGGCCCAGGGCTTCATCATTCACCAGATGCAGCCAGGCATTGACACCATCGGCATACGCCTCCAGCGCGGCCATGGTCTCGGGGGATTGCGCATCAACGGACCGGCTGGCATGCCCGTACAAGTCCAGCCGCCGAAGCAGGATGTCGATCTCCAAGGTGCGTTCACCGAACAGTTCCGACAAGCGTCCCTGAGCTGTCCTTCGCAGCATAAGCATTTGCCACAGCCGGTCCTGGGCGTGGACAAAGCCAAGCCCATAGAACACATCCGCATCGGTTTGCCCGAAGATATGGGGTACATTGGCGTTGGTGCGAACAATCTCTACCGGGGCGGTTATCCCCTCAACCTTCCAATCGGCGTTGTAGTCGGGCAAGCTGCGGGCGACCATCCACCAGGCGACACAAATCACCGTCACAGCCAAGGCCACCGCAACGCTTCCTATGCGCACCAGCCAGCGAAGGAAAACGGCCATCAGCACAAAGCCCCAAGATCGAACAGAGGCGTGTTACCTCCCCCTTTTGATCCTAGCGGGAATTCCTGCGGAACGCAAAGCGGGCCGACGCGGATACCCCGCCGTCAAGGCGGGCGAGACGCCGCCGTCTGGCTTAGGGGATGATACGGCGGTAGAGTGTGCCTTTCAAAGAGGCCCCGGCTATCAAGCCTGCCTGGCCGTAGACTACGGCGATCACCGGATCAAGCAGGGTTGTGGTGTCGACCCCAAGACTGGCCCCCTGATTGGTCACAGCATATTTCACATCTGCCCCGACAGACCAGCCAGAGGAACTGCGGAACTCGCTTAACGCCTCTTCGGTCATGAAGAAAAGGGTATGGGCGTATTGCTGTACACCGCCCTGAAGGCCAAACGTGGCCGAGGCAGCACGGTAGTAATCCACGGTCGCGCCATTAATCCGCAATGCACCGCGCCCGTAGGAGCCGCCGAGGAAGAACCCAGCCTCAGTAATCAGGGGTATGACCAGCATGCCAGCGGCGTTAAAGGCCAGCTCCTGTGTGCCAGGCACCTGTTCATACATGAAGTTGATCGCAGAATCGACGCGTGCGTCGATCCGTTGTGATGCAGGGGAGCCAACACCGTTGCCGCATGCGGCAAGCGGCAGGGCCGCGGCACTCAACAGCACGAAATTCCGTCGGGACAGATCACTCATTGTCATTTCCGCCTTATGTCACGTTTCCATGTGCCGGACTCCGGGACACTCCGGGGCCAGTTTCGTTGCCATCCTACGCGCAATCACGTTTGCTGTCATCCGGAAAACCCGGTATTCTGCGTGACTTTGCCGATCCAGACTCTAAGCGTTGAGGATTCGTGCCACGCGCGGTGCGAAATAGGTCAGCACACCATCACAGCCCGCCCGACGAAACCCCATCAGGCTTTCCAGCATCACCTGTTCACCGTCCAGCCACCCATTTGCGGCGGCGGCCTTGATCATCGCGTATTCCCCTGACACCTGATAGGCATAGGTTGGTGCACCGAAACGCTCCTTCACCTCCCGGCAGATGTCCAGATAGGGCAGGCCGGGTTTGATCATGACCATATCAGCCCCCTCGCGCAAATCCCGCTCGACGCATCTTAGTGCCTCTTGCCGATTCAGCGGGTCGATCTGATATGTTTTCTTGTCGCCCTTCAGCGCACCCGATGCGCCAACGGCATCGCGGAACGGCCCGTAGAAGGCACTTGCATATTTCGCGGCATAGGACATGATCGTGAGGTTTACATAGCCCTCTGCCTCCAGTGCATCGCGCAGCGCACCGATCCGGCCGTCCATCATATCAGACGGGCCCAGAATATCCGCGCCTGCCCTGGCCTGGGCCTGGGCCATCTTGACCAGTGCCTCCACCGTTTCGTCATTCGCGATGATCCCGTCGCGAACGATCCCGTCGTGGCCGTGGGCATTATAGGGGTCAAGCGCAATATCTGTCATTACCGCGATATCCGGGGCGGCATCCTTGATGGCGCGGATCGCGCGGTTCGCCAGGTTGTCGGGGTTCCATGCCTCTTCGCAGAGCGCGGTCTTCAGGGCGGGATCAGTATAGGGAAAGATACAGATCGCCGGAATACCCAGGCCCTGCGCCTCTTTTGCGGCTTTGACCAGCAGATCGATGCTTAGCCGGTACACCCCGGGCATCGAGGCCACGGCGTCCCGCTCGCTGGTGCCGTCGCGCACGAAGACCGGCCAGATCAGGTCATGCACTGACAGTTCGGTTTCCCGGGTCAGGTTGCGCAATGCTGCATCAGAGCGCGTGCGGCGGAACCGGGTGCGGGGGAAGGGGCCTTGATTCGCGGGCATCCAGGGGCCTTGTCGGACGGGTGATATTTTTCATAAAACATGACACATGATCTGCGGCATATCAAAGCTGAAAACATCTATGCGCAACAATCATGAGGGGTATGGGGGGCCGAATTATATCGCTGCCATATGGGTATGGCAGCAATGGGTATAACCATCCTTGGACTTGTGCGCCCTGTGTTGAGCAGCGGTGGCCATGCCGCTGGCGATGTGAGTATAACCATCCTTGGACTTGTGCGCCCTGTGTTGAATATCGTGTCGGTTTCGGGCCTGTGGTCTACGGCCAGCCATCGGGCGCTGGGTGTCCTATGACGTGGTGCAACGCACCTTCAGTTAAAGATCGCGATCTTCTGGATTTATCACCACCTTCTGCGGCATGTGTACGAATATGCAGATCGAACCGCGGCTGGGGGGGGGCATCCACTTGACACGGGAACGCGGTGCGGTAAGTGACGCCGCAGAATGACTGGCAGCTTTCCCCACATCCTGACCGGCGGTGCACCCGAGGGATTCGACGCCGCGCTTGTCCTTGACGAGCTGGCCAAGGGCGAAGAAGCAGTTTGCCATGTTGCACGGGATGATAAGCGGCTGGCGACCATGGCCCGGGCCATGGCCTTTTTTGAGCCTTCTGTGCCGGTGCTGCAATTCCCCGGGTGGGATTGCCTGCCTTATGATCGCCTGTCACCCAATGCCGAGATTTCCGCGGCCCGCCTGGCCACACTGGCGACCTTGGCCGGGGGGCTGAGCGGGCGGTTTGTGCTGCTTGTTACCTTGAATGCTGCAACCCAATACGTGCCGCCGCGCACACTGCTGCAGAGCGGGGCCTTTTCAGCCGAGGTTGGCAGGCGATTGGATGAGGGCGCACTGAAAGCGTTTCTGGTCCGCATGGGGTTTGCGCAAAGCCCTACAGTGACAGAACCGGGCAACTATGCCGTGCGCGGGGGTATCATTGATGTCTGGCCGCCGGGCGCGGCGGCACCGGTGCGACTGGACCTGTTTGGCGACATCCTGGATGGTGCGCGGCGGTTCGATCCAGCCACACAGCGTACAACCGAAACCCTTAGTCGGGTAAACCTCGCTCCGGTCTCAGAGGTGATTTTGGATGACGCCGCGATTACCCGATTCCGCCAGAACTACCGCATTGAATTTGGCACTGCGGGCAGCGACGACCCGCTTTACGAGGCTGTCAGCGCGGGCCGCAAACACGCCGGGGCCGAACACTGGCTGCCGTTCTTCCATGAGCGGCTGGAAACGATTTTTGACTACCTGCCGCGCGCGACCATCACCTTGGATGAACGAAACGCAGCGCAGCGGCAGGCGCGATGGGACAGCATCCGCGACCAATATGACACAAGGAAAGAAGCACTTATACAAAAGGGGAGATTCAAGTCGATCTACAAGCCATGCCCGCCTGAACAACTCTATCTGGATGACGCGACATGGCGGATGGTCACCGCCAGGCATCGTGTAGTTCAGTTCTCGCCGCTCTCGCAAGCCAGCGGACCGGGTGTCGTCGATGCCGGCGGCCGGGTCGGCCGCAACTTTGCACCCGAACGAAAGCAGGAAAATATAAGCCTTTTCAAGGCCTTGGCAGATCATGTTGAGGAGAGGCGACAGGAGTCGGCGGTAATTATCGCCTCTTGGTCTGACGGTGCGCGGGACCGCTTACAAAGCCTTCTGATCGATGAGGGTCTGGCCGATGCCAGGCCGATTGCAGATGCCAGAGAGATTTCCGGTATCGGCAGCGTCAACCTTGCTGTCTGGCCCCTGGAGGAGGGCTTCACCGGCGGCGGGCTGACCGTGATTTCGGAACAGGATGTGCTGGGCGACCGGCTGATCCGCCCGAAACGCCAGACGCGGCGGGCCGAGAATTATCTGACCGAGGCACAAGCCCTTAGTCCCGGGGATTTGGTGGTGCATGTGGATCACGGGGTCGGGTGCTATAACGGGTTGGAAACGGTGGCTGCCATGGGTGCACCGCACGAATGCCTGGCACTGGAATACGCGGGCGGCGACCGGCTGTTCTTGCCGGTGGAAAACATCGAACTGCTCAGCCGGTACGGGCACGAAGAGGGGCTGCTTGACAAACTTGGCGGCGCGGCGTGGCAGGCCAGAAAGGCCCGGCTGAAAGCGCACATACGCCAGATCGCCGATAAGCTGATTCGGATCGCGGCGGAGCGTGAGTTGCGTTCAGCCCCGGTGCTGCTCCCCCCCACTGATATGTGGGAAGCCTTTGCCGCAAGGTTCCCGTACGAAGAAACCGACGATCAGTTGAGCGCGACTGCCGATGTGATCGAAGACCTGGAACGCGGGCGGCCCATGGATCGCCTTGTGGTGGGCGATGTGGGGTTCGGCAAGACCGAGGTTGCGATGCGTGCGGCCTTTGTCGCCGCCGCCGCAGGTCAGCAGGTCGCGGTGATTGCGCCCACCACGCTTCTGGCACGGCAACATGCCAGAACTTTCACCGAACGGTTCCGGGGATTTCCTTTAAATATCAGCCAGTTGTCGCGCTTTGTTCCAGCAACTGAGGTCACGCGGACGCGCAGTGGACTGGCCGATGGCAGCGTCGATATCTGTATCGGTACCCATGCGCTTTTGGCCAAGGGCATCCGGTTCAAAAATCTTGGTCTTCTTATCGTTGACGAGGAACAACGCTTCGGCGTAAACCACAAGGAACGCCTGAAAGAGATGAAATCCGAGGTGCATGTCCTGACACTTTCGGCCACGCCGATCCCGCGGACCCTGCAAATGTCGCTTTCGGGAGTGCGGGATTTAAGCATGATCGGCACACCGCCCATTGACCGCCTGGCGATCCGTACCTATGTCAGTGAATTTGATGCCGTCACCCTGCGCGAGGCCCTACTAAGGGAACATTATCGCGGCGGACAAAGTTTCTATGTCGTGCCGCGCATACGGGATTTGCCCGAGATCGAAGAGTTCCTGACGACCCAGGTACCCGAGGTCAGCTATGTCGTGGCCCATGGCCAGATGGCGGCGAGAGAACTGGATGACCGGATGAACGCCTTTTATGACGGCAAATATGATGTGCTTCTGGCCACAACCATTGTGGAATCGGGCATCGACATCCCAACGGCCAACACGATGATCATCCACCGTGCGGATCGCTATGGTCTGGCGCAGCTGTATCAAATCCGGGGGCGTGTGGGGCGCGCGAAAACGCGGGCCTATGCCTATCTGACAACAAAGCCGCGCGCACCACTGACGCCAGCGGCAGAGAAGCGGTTGCGGCTTCTCGGTTCTCTCGACAGTCTGGGGGTCGGCTTTACCATCGCCAGTCAGGATCTGGATATCCGGGGTGCTGGCAATATCGTGGGGGAAGAGCAGTCCGGCCATATGCGGGAGGTCGGCTTTGAACTGTACCAATCCATGCTGCAAGAGGCGATCACCAGTATCCGTTCGGGTCAGGGAGAAGCGCGGCTGGATGAAGGCGGGCAATGGGCACCGCAGCTCAATCTGGGTGTCCCGATCCTGATCCCCCAGGCTTATGTCCCTGATCTGGATGTGCGGCTTGGCCTTTATCGACGGCTTAGCCAGTTGACACGCAAGGTGGAGTTGGAAGGCTTTGCCGCCGAGCTGATCGACCGGTTTGGAAAATTACCGAAAGAGGTCAACACCCTGCTTCTGGTTATGCGGATCAAGGCGATGTGCAAGCGTGCCAGTATCGCGCGGCTGGATGCCGGGCCCAAGGGTGCAACCATCCGGTTTCACAACGACACATTCGCCAACCCCGCCGGGCTGGTAGAATTCGTGCAGGATCAGCGCGGGTTGGCCAGGGTGCGCGACAACAGGATCGTGGTGCACCGCGATTGGACCACAGAGGCCGACAGGATCAAGGGGGCCTTTGCTATTGCGCGGGATTTGGCACAGAAGGCCGCGGCGTGAGTATTACCCCTGGCGCGTTGTGGAATGGTATTGCCTGAAACTGGCGCACCCGCACGATTCGGCGGGCTGGATGATTCGGTGGCCGGAGGGGTGGATGAAAGGGGGTGCGGGCAACGACGGTTGTGATATACCTTTCACAGGTGAGTCCACAAAATCGGCATATCAGGTGCTAAAGTGCTTCCATGCGGCGATTGGCACTGCTAAGGTGGCGTCACCAAAGCAATCACCGCTGTCCAAAGGGCGGCGGACATTCCTGATAGGGAGGATAACAATATGGATCGTCGTTCGTTCC
This sequence comes from Paracoccaceae bacterium, assembly GCA_014323785.1. Taxonomy (GTDB): domain Bacteria; phylum Pseudomonadota; class Alphaproteobacteria; order Rhodobacterales; family Rhodobacteraceae; genus Rhodophyticola. The sequence continues at coordinate 56,599 of JACONJ010000058.1, forward strand.
TGAGAACATCCGCGCTTGGTGGCGTGGCAGCTACATCGACGGCACTGGCCGCCCCGGTCTATGCCCAGGGCAACCGGACGCTGACCATGGTCACGTCAGTTCCCGATGGCTTCGCGATCTTTGATGACGCGGCCACCATGGTGGCCAATGCAATCACCGAGATGACCGATGGCCAACTGACCATCAACAAGATGCCTGCAGGCAGCCTTGTCGGGGCATTCGAAGTGTTTGACGCGGTGTCTTCGGGCCAGGCGGACCTGTATCACTCGGCCGAATACTACTTCCTGAACCAGCACCCGGCCTTTGCCTTTTTCACTTCGGTGCCCTTTGGCATGACTGGTGTGGAACTGCTGGCCTGGTACTACCACAAGGGCGGGAGAGAACATCACCACGAGTTAGCAAGTCTGTTCAACCTTAAGCCGTTTTTGGCCGGTAACACCTCGATGCAGTCCGGTGGCTGGTTCAACGCCGAGATCAACTCGGCCGAAGACCTGCAGGGCCTGCGCTTCCGTATGCCGGGCCAGGGTGGTCAGGTTCTGGGTCGCCTCGGTGCCTCGGTGCAGACCATACCAGGCGGCGAGATCTATCAGGCACTGGCAAGCGGTCAGATTGACGGTGCCGAATGGATTGGTCCGTTCGCGGATGAGCGGATGGGCTTCCAGGAAGTGACCAGCATCTATTACACCGCCGGTTTCCATGAACCGGGTTCGGCACTTGCGCTGTCGATGAACATGGATGTATGGAACTCGCTGACGTCCGCGCAGCAGCGCGTGGTGGAAGCGGCTGCTGAGGCAACCCACGCCAATAACATGGGACTGTCCTGGGCCGAAAACGGTGCCGCCCTGGCCCGCCTGCAATCGGCAGGTGTGCAGGTGCGGGAGTTCCCCGATGATGTTTGGGATGCGTTCGGCCGCGGTGCCGCGGAAGTCCGTGAAGAGAACATGGGTGATCCGATCTATGCAAAGATCGCAAACAGCTACTTTGCCGCTTTGGCCGAAACCTCGGCCTGGTGGGAAATTGGCGATGGCGAGTATATCCGCCAACGGAACCGCGTGAACGCGGCCTGACCACCCAGGCTGGTGATCCCGCCCGTCTGCCACTGGGCCGGGCGGGATTGAACGATTCATCCGCAGACCGGGCAGGTCAAAGCCTGGCTGCGCATAGGGAGGTTCGGGAATGATCGAATTTGTGCTGTGGGTGCTGCAAAACCTTGCACTCGCCCCATATTACATGTTCCAAGCGATCATTCATCCGGGGGCCTGGCTGAATTGGGCCAACCCCGAAGCGGTCATGCGCTTCATCTATTACGGTGCCTCTGTTGAATTACTTTTCTCCGCCCTGTTTATTTTCATCTTTATCACGGTGCTTGGCATTGCCTGGAAGCGCACAATCCTGTGGCAGTGCGTCCGCGGGTTGGAGGCATTCGCCAATGGAACCGGGCGACTTTTTGCCTGGGCCGGGCTTTTAATGGTTCTGCAACAGGTGATGATCGTTTTTTTGCAGCGGATTTTCCGCGTGGCAGAAATTCAGCTGGGGCCGTTTGGATTTGCCTTTACGCAGGATCTCAGCTGGTGGGCCGAGGAACTGAAACTCTATAATGCCATGATTGTTTGCATGTGTGTATCCTATACCTTTGTGCAGGATGGGCATGTGCGGGTGGACCTGATATATTCCGCCGTCAGGCACCGCACCAGGCGCGTGATCGACATGTTCGGCTGCCTGTTCTTCATGGTGCCGGTGATCGTGATTACCTATCTTTATGCTTGGTTCTTTATGTGGCGGCACCTGATGACGCCGACTGTGACGGCCACCAGTGATCTGGACCGGATGCTGATGCAGTCGCGGATATTCCGCTGGAATGTAGAAACCATCGGCTTCAGCCCCAATGGCTTCAATGCCTACTTCCTGTTCAAGGTTCTGATTGTCGCCTTCTGTATCCTCGTCTTCCTGCAGGCCGTCGCTTTCTTCTGGCGCTCCTATCTGGAATGGCTGGAGGGAGAGGACAGCGCAGGCAAATATCTTGACAAGGATGTGCTGGATGACAAGGCCGAAGAGCTGGAACACGCGATCCATTCGGGGGCGACCTAACGCCGTTTCTGGTGGAAATTAACGACTGACAGGGGGGGCCATCGTCACATGTTATTTGGACTGGACGGAGTCGAGATCGGGCTGATCATCGTTTTCCTGACGCTCTTTGCGGGGATCATGACGGGGTTTCCGGTGGCGTTTGCCATTGGCGGGGCAGGGGTTATTTCCTTTGCAATCATCGCCGCACTTGACAGTGCGGGGCTGCTGATCCACCAGGCGATTGACACAAGTTCTGGTGAATATGCCGCGCTTCTGGCCGAAGGGGTCGTGCGTGAGGCGATTTCCGTCTTCCGATACCCGGAGTTGCCGCGCGTACAAGAACATTTGTTCCCCGGCGGTTGGGAACAGGCGATGGACCGCAACGTGTCCTTCATCGTCAACCGCATGAATGAGCGGGTGATCGCAGGCCAATCCATCGAGACGCTTTTGGCCGTGCTGATGTTTGTCATGATGGGCATCACGCTGGAACGATCAAAAATTGCCGAGGATCTGCTGACGACAATGGCGCGTGTCTTTGGCCCGCTGCCGGGTGGCCTGGCCGTGTCAATTGTGATCGTGGGTGCGTTCCTGGCAGCGTCCACCGGGATCGTCGGCGCGACGGTTGTGACCATGGGCCTTCTGGCACTGCCGACGATGCTGCGCAACGGCTACTCGCCCGAACTGGCCACGGGGGTCATTTCCGCATCGGGCACGCTTGGGCAAATCATTCCGCCCTCGATTGTGATTGTTCTGCTTGGCACACTTGTGGGTGATCTCTATGCCACGGGGCAAGAGACGCGCGCGCAACTTGCCGGCTGTTCGGATGCGCTAACCTATCTGGGCGAACCGGCGGTTCTGTCTGTTGGTACGCTTTTTCAGGCCGCGCTTCTGCCGGGGATATTCCTGGCCGTACTTTATGCGGCCTATGCGTTCGGCTTTGCGCTGCTGAACCCGGCCAAGGCCCCCGCAGTGCAGATGTCCGGCGGGAAGGGCCGAGAGGTCGTGACCCGCAATGAGGCACTGACCTGGTATCTGCTGGCCCCTCTGGGCCTGATCGCTGCCGTCGTGATCGGTGCGTCGACGGGCCTTATCGGGTCACAAACCATCAACGTTTCAATCTACGCCGCACAGGAGGATGGGCCGAGCCTGCGGACGAATGTGCCCGAGCAGTGCCAGGCGGCGATGATCGGGCTGCATGGGCAAGAGGCCTGGGACCGTGCGGTTGAAGAGCGCACGGCCCTGCAAACGGCGGGTACCGCGGACCAGGGCGTGACCGAGCTAAGCGAGGAAGAACTGGTCGCCGCCCGCGCCGCCGCGCTGGCCAATGCCGCGCCGATCGGTTGGGGTGTTGCAACGATCTTTGTCATGTTCCTGCTGATCCTGGTGGTCGCCCGCGGCGTCTCGCCCTCGGCCGATCCGGGGCCGCTGATCATTGGTGGTCTGGGTGTGGTTCTGGCCTTTGCGCTGGATATCGTGGCAATCACGCCTGCAACAGGGCCGGGCGCGACCTTCCTGATTATGGCGGTGCCGTTCCTGATAACAGTTTACGGTGCGCGGGTGGCCATGGGGCGGCTGGCACAGAATGAGCTGCTGCGCGTTGTCTTTCCCCCCCTGGTTCTGATCGTTGCGGTTCTGGGCTCGATTCTGGGCGGGATTACCAACCCGACACCGGCAGCGGCTCTTGGCGCGGCAGGCGCGATTATGCTGGCAGCCTACCGCAAGCTAAAGGAAGAAAACGGCAAATCGAAACTGGTTATCTGGGCCAGTTTTGCCATTGTCATCATGATCCTGCTTGGGGTGAATTTCGACTTGCGCATCGCGCGGGGGATGGTGCCGTTTGAGGATTGGGTCGCCTACGTCGGGGCGCAAATCGCCTATCATTTTGCCTTCTTCGGCTTGCTTTTCAGCTGTTGGGTTTTGTTCCGGACCAGCGTTTTGAGCCCGGTGGTGCGAGAGACGGCGAAAGTTACCTCGATGGTCTTTACCATCCTGATCGGTTCCCAGCTTCTGAACCTGGTGCTGATCTCCTTCGGCGGGGAGCATCACATCCAGCAATACCTGCGTTCCTTCGATAATGAGCTGGTCGTGTTCCTGGTGGTGATGCTGATCCTGTTCATTCTGGGCTTCGTGCTTGATTTCCTGGAAATCATCTATATCGTGATCCCGATTGTGGGCCCCGTGATCTATGGTGGTACGCTGGATCCGAAATGGGTGACAATCATGATTGCGGTGAACCTGCAAACCTCTTTCCTGACACCACCCTTTGGCTTTGCACTGTTTTACCTTAGGGGGGTGGCCCCGGCGGGCATTACGACAGGCCACATTTATCGCGGGGTGATTCCTTTTGTGCTGATCCAGGTGGTGGGGCTGGCGATCCTGTGGGGATTCCCGGGCATCGTGACAATCGTACCGGACCTGCTACCGAACTAGGAGGTGCCGGAACATTCGGGTTTTCGCGTCTCTGCCGGCCAATCTGCCGGTCTTTTGGGTTGCAGCAAATCCCAAAGATTGCCCCAAGGATCGCGCCATTTGGCGACGATCTGGAGTTTATCGGTCCCAATCTGGAGATATTTTCGGTCCGCTACACGATCTGTTGCGTGACAGAATTGACAGAAAGCGGATGGTTCTGGCTGGAACAGGCGTTCGCCTTCTCCAGTGGCACCCAGCCGCCATTCACGTAACCCTCAAGTGCCGGGAAATTGGCCTTGTAGTTCATCTTTGAACATCCCGGAATCCAGTAACCAAGATAAACGTAGGGCAGGTTCACCTCTCGGGCCATGTCCAGATGATCGAGGATCACATAGGTTCCAAGCGATTGCCGCGACAGATCAGGGCAGAAAAAGCTGTAAACAAGGCTTAGGCCATCATCCAGAACATCCGTCAGGCAGACGGCCACCAGATTCCTGGTTTCCGTATCGCGGTATTCAACTACGCGGGACTGGACCGGTGTTTCCTCGATCATCGCGGTGAACTCAAAAATATCCATGTCCGCCATGCCACCATCGGCGTGACGACAATCCAGGTAGCTGCGGAACAGCGTGTATTGCTCCTCGGTCGCGCGGGGAGAGCGGGCACAGCGGTCCAGGTGGCGGTTGCGGCGCAGCGTGCGGCACTGGCTTCTGGTCGGCGCGAAATCGGCCACGCGGATCCGCACAGACATGCACGCTGAACATCCCGCGCAAGAGGGCCGGTAGATCACGTTCTGCGACCGGCGAAATCCCTGTTTCGACAAGGCATCATTCAACGTGCCGGCGTGTGCCCCCTGCAATGCCGTGAACAGTTTGCGTTCCCGTCGCCCGTCCAGATAGGGGCAGATTTGCGGCGTGGTTACATAAAATTGTGGCGCGATCAGAAGAGTGTAGCGCATTGCGTGGGCTGATCAGATTATTCACATCACCCAAGCATGCAACGCCGCCTGGTGCGGGGCAATACGTTTCTTTCCTGCATCACGGGCGGTTAATCCCCGTGGAACAGACCAAGATGTCACGCAGCCCCTGGCGGCGCGTTCCGGTAATGTCACCGGCAACCCGTAGCGGGCGAGTAGCCCAGATGAGCAAGGGCACGGCCCTGCTTGGCGCGGGGGGCCGTGCGACACGAAGGGGGCCGGTTATGCGCTACACCGGGTTCCCGTTTTCAACATTATCCCTGCCGGATTTGCTGCGTTCATCCATGAACTGGTCAAACTCTGCCTTATCCTTGGCATCGCGCAGCCGCTGCAGGAATAATTCAAAAGCATCCTGTTCTTCTTCCAGGCGGCGCAGGGTTTCGGCCTTGTAGTTGTCAAAGGCCGAATTGCCGGAACTGCGAAAGGAATGGCGACGGTTGATGCGGGATGTGCAGGATCCTTTGAACACGTCTTTGCTCCAGATCATATAAAACAGCAGGGCAAGGCCGACTGGCCAGAACAGGACAAATCCCAGAACCATGGCGGCGATCCAGGCACCTTTGCCTTTGGAATCGAGCCACGCTTCACTGCGGGAAAACCAGCCTTGGGCTGATTGGACGGGGGCGGCGACTGTGGACATGGGATGTACTCCTTTTGCAACTGTGCATGGTAATGCTAACCACATTAACACATATAGGCAACTGACAGGCCGTTGACAAGGGAGCGCAAGAGTAAATCGACTTGACATACCCGCCTGGTTCCGTTGACACCTACGGGGATTCAAGACAGAAGGGTGGGCCGGGAGCAAGGCGGGAACACCTGAAAGCTGTTCGCTTACAGACGATGCATGGCCAGGTTATCCGCTTCGGGTGCGGGTTTCAAACCTGGGCAGCATGGCCGAAAAATCGCGGCCCCCCCCGCCCTCGTCCTTCACGAAGGCTTGATAGAGTGCCGTTGCCGCCTGACCCATTGGTGTATCGACATCCGTGGCCTGCGCCGCCTGCTGGCCAAGTCGAAGATCCTTCAGCATCAACGCGGCCGCGAACCCTGGCTGGTAATTGTTATCCGCCGGGCTGTGTGGCCCCACCCCCGGGGCGGGGCAATAAGCGTTCATCGTCCAGCTAGAGCCAGAGGAGGTAGAGACGACATCAAACATCGCCTGCCGGTCCAGTCCCAGCCTGTCGGCCAGCACAAAGGCTTCGCAGGTCGCGATCATCGTGACCCCCAGAATCATGTTGTTGCAGATTTTTGCGGCCTGCCCATTGCCCGCACCACCGCAATGCACCACCCTTTGCCCCATGATCCTGAACAGCGGGCTGGCGATGGCAAAGGCCGCTTGCGCACCACCCACCATGAAGGTGAGCGTACCCGCCACCGCCCCGCCAACCCCGCCAGAGACCGGCGCGTCAAGAAAGCCAAGGCCCGCCGCTTCCGCAGCGGCAGCGACAGCACGGGCGGCGTCAACCTCAACCGTCGAACAGTCGACCAACACCGCGCGTGGTGCCATGGCTGGCAGAATCTCATCAGCGACGCACCGCAGACTCTTGCCATCAGGCAGCATGGTGAATACGATGTCCTGGCCTGCTGCGGCCTCTGCCGCGCTTTGCACCGGGTGCACACCCCTGGGGCAAGAGGCCACCAGATCGAACCCCGCCACCTGATGACCCGCCGCCGCCAGATTGGTGGCCATCGGTGCCCCCATATTGCCCAGGCCGATGAAACCGATCTTCATGGCTGTCCTTCCCTTGTGAATGTCAACTCATCCGCGCCAAGTGGCAACAGCATCGCGCTGACCTCTGCCGGGCCCACCGCCTCGGGTGTATCATGGCACCAATTCGGCGACCTGTCCTTGTCAATGATCGCCGCACGGATACCTTCCAGAAAGTCGCCATGTTCCATTGATCGCGCGGTAAAGCGGTATTCCTGGGTCAGCGCGTGGTGAATTGTATCGCGCATTCGTGCACGATGCACCAGTTCAACCGCACAGGCCACGGACAGGGGCGCGTTACGGGCAAGTGCCTTCATCGCTTCTGCAGCAAAAACGCTGTCGGTGTGGCGCAGAACTGTCAGGATATCGCGCAGCGTCGCACCGGCAAAGGCATCGTCGATCTCGGGCTGCAGCGCGGCCAGGGGGGCCTCTGGCGGGGCAAGGGCCGCGCGGTCGATAACCTTCCAGTCCCCGGTGTCAATCAGGGCGTCGATCACATCGGGCCATGCCTCCTGCGGAATGAAATAATCGGCAAAGCCCGCAAGGATTGCATCGCCTGGGCCCATGCGTGTACCCGTCGTGCCCAGGTATTCGCCAAGCCGTCCGGGCGCACGTGCCAGGATCAGGGAACCGCCAACATCGGGCACCAGCCCGATCCCGCATTCCGGCATTGCGATCCGGCTGCTTTCGCACACGACCCGGTGAGAGCCATGGCACCCAACGCCCACACCGCCGCCCATGGTGAAGCCCTGCATGAAGCTGGCCACTGGTTTGGGAAACTCGAACAGCCGCGCATTCATGCGGTATTCATCGGCCCAGAATCGACGACCATAGGCGTAATCGCCTGCCGTACCTGTGGCATACATCCGGGCAATATCACCGCCGGCGCAAAACGCCCTGCTGCCCTTGGCATCAAAGACCAGCATGGTGATCTCTGGCATCCCGGCCCATTTGATCAGCGTGGCATCAATCGCGCGGCACATCGCATAGGTCAGGGCATTCAGGGCCCCTGGCCGGTTTAGTGTGATCCGCCCGACGCGACCTTCGATCCGGATATGGATATCATCCGACATTGAGCTGCTGCCCCCCTGCCAATCACCCGCGTGTGGCCAGCAGATTGCGCGCCACAAGCATGCGCATGATCTCATTGGTACCTTCCAGGATTTGATGCACCCGTAGATCGCGCACCAATTTCTCCATCCCGTAATCAGCCAGATAGCCATAGCCGCCGTGAAGCTGCAGGCACTGATCAACGATCTGGCTGCCAGTTTCGGTGACGAATGTCTTGGCCATGGCGCAGGCTGTCGTCGCATCTGGTGCGCCGATGTCAAGTTTCCAGGCCGCTTGCCGCAGAAACACGCACGCAGCTTGCAGCGCGATCTCCATATCCGCCGGGCGGAATTGCAGGGCCTGAAACTGGTCGATGGATTGGCCAAAAGCCTTGCGTTCGCCCATATAGGTTAACGTTGTGCGCAACGCTGCCCGCGCCGCACCAAGCGAACAGGCCGCGATATTCAGCCGCCCCCCATCAAGACCCGTCATCGCGTAGGAAACCCCTTGCCTTCCTTCCCCAGCAGGTTTTCCGACGGGACGACGCAATCGTCAAACTGCACCTGCCGGGTGGGCTGCGCCCGCCAGCCAATCTTATCCTCCAGTCCGCCAAAGCCAAGGCGCGGCAAGTTTCGGCCACAGATCCCTGGGGATCGTGCCGTCCTTTTCCCACGCCAAGGCAAAGGGTGCGATCTCGGCCGCACCAAAACCTTTGGCCATCCTGAAGATGGCCTCTTGCTCCTCGGACAGGGCGAAATCCATCGGTACTTTCTTTCCTGGGGAATGGAACGCCTGCCTGATTACCGGCTGCTGTGGAAGGTTTGCAAGTACCAATGGGAGTGAGGTGGAATTCCTTAGGATCAGGTGGCTGGTGGCGTTGGCGATCTGGCTCGGTGCTCATTGTAACGGGGGTACCGCCCTGGTACTTTCCAGTCTGGTTCGATATCAGGCGGATTACAGATTACCACGCTTTAATCTTCCTGGCGGACTGGTCGCCGCGCCTCTTGGCAAAGCATTCGCCCGTCCTGAGCGTACCCAGATTGGCCCCTCTGCCAAGGATGCGGGCTGTGTTGCGTGGGGGTGCATTTGTCGAAAAGGCGGCAACCAGTCCCATCTCGGAAAGGAATTCATCCTCTGCACCTGAAAAATCATCCGGCGACTGCGATATGAGCATGATCGCCCCGCCCTTGGAGCGGCTCATGCGGATCAGACTCGACAGAGACGGAAGTTTTCTGCCCAAAATCTGATGTGCTTCATCAATCATGCACAGGATACGCAAACTCCGCACGCCGTCCGCATCGGTTTCAGAATCGGTAAGGCTGTTCAGGTGCTGATCAAGGGCATCCAGCACCAGGTTAACCACAATCGTCCGGCTGTCCTCGGCCACGTTGGGCGGCAGTTTGATGATCCGGCTTTTTTGAAAGAAGGTGGCAGGATCTTCGTCCGGCGTGAAAAGCGGATAGAGGCAAATTTCCTCTATGGTAGAGCGCGCGCCATCGGGTTTCATGCCCTGCTCGTCATAAACGCCGATCAGCGCGTCCCGGATATGGTGCAACTCACACGGGCTTTGGGTGCCGAGGGCGCGGGTTGCAGCGTCGTGAAGGGCCGTGCGCTGCCGGGCACCGAGCTGGCTGCCTTTCAGGTGGGCGAAGGAGTCCCTGAACCGTGAAGCCGCTTCGCTGATCGCGATATCATCGCGGGATGGCAGGGACAGGACATCCAGCGGGATTGGTGTACGCGGCGGTTCCAGGGTCTGTGCGCCAAAAATCTCGTCAATGTGATAGCCGCCGCCCGCAGCATCGGTGCCAAGGTCGCCCTTGAAGTCGAAGGCCAGAAGCGGGACATCCGCCTGCTCACGGATCGCGCACAGCATGGCCACAGCCGTCCGCGTCTTGCCCGATCCGACGCCGCCCATGATGGCACTGTGCGGGGAGCCCCCCTGGCCATTCAGGTTCCACACAACCTTTTCTTTTGAGCTCACGTCCTCGGCAATTGCACCGATGGGTACATTGATTTGACCAGCAGAGAAGGTCGCACCAGCCGTGCTGCCGCCCGTGTGCCGCTTGTACCCGCCAGAGGTGGGAAGTTCGGCAGCTTCCACCAGGCGCTTGACGAATTTGGCCACCTCCTCTTCGGATTGCTTCCATTCGTGATCAAGCAGTTCAAGGCCGCGTTTCCAGTGGGCCCCGACCAGTGCGACCAGATTTTTGGTGTCCATGTCGGAATGTCCCAGGTGCTCGACAATCAGGGCAAGCCAGACGGAAAGTTCGGTTCCTGTTCCAAAGAGGGTGTCGCCCTTGATGGTCTTGCCGGAATCAAGGTGGCTGGCAAGCGGTTCCGGTGCGGCAGGGACGGCCAGCGATCTGGATATGGCAAGACGGGCGGGCAGATAGCGTTTGTTCATCCCCAGCCACTTCATAAACTTGTCATTCAGTGCGTCTCCGTCGGCATCCGTGCGAAAATTCGCCCTGGCCACCTCGACAAAGGACATGCTCATCCCGTATCTCCGTTCTCTTCAAAGTAACCGGCGCGTACCGTGGACTGGCCGATATCGCCAAACCGCTCAAACTGGATCAGGTATTTCTTCTGCACGTAAGGGTCGATTTCGCGCAGGTACGGGCCCACAACTTCGGTATTGGTCGAAAGCAGAATCACCTGATGCCCGCGTCGAACCAGATGATTGAGAACACCTTTCCGATGCTCATTATCCAGCCGTCCAAGCGGCGTATCCACCACCATCGGAAAACCGCGCCCAGAGACCGATGAAACCGCCGAGATCAGGGCCTGGGTGAAAATCTGCCTCTCGCCCGCCGACAGGTCGTAACCCCGCAAATCCAGATCATCGGCATTCAGAAGTTTCACATTGTAGTCCTCATCGATATCAATGCGTTCCACATGGTCTTCCTTGTGCGCCATTGCGCGGTGTGCATCCGTCATGGCCTGGGCAATAGCCTTGATCTGGCTGGGGACCGCCCGGGCCACGATCCGATCAACAATTGACGCGACTTTATGGGCGCGTCCCGCCCGCCGCAGGGATGGCTGGGCTTGGTTCCACTCAGCGGACTTTTGGGCCAACGTGCTGTTTTTATTGTTTATCTCGCTTTTCTGCGCAGCCATCTCACGATTGAGGCGGTCCATTTCCCGCCCAAGATATTCGATTTTATTGTTCAGGTCGGAAAGCTGCGTGCGCTTCTTGTCCACATGCGGTGCAATGCCCTCTGTGCGCCTGACTTCATCCTGCAATCGCTCAAGTCTATTTTCGGCCTCCCTAAGCGTGTCCAGAACGTTCACGATGTCGGGCGCGGCCAGCGTATCCAAGTCTTGCAGATGGTCGATAACCCTGCCGGCTCTGGTTCATTCAGATAGGGGTGGAGGTAACTTTCCGCGCAGCCCTCCGGCGGCGGGGACCACAGAAGTTCCCAGGCGCGGCGTGCCGTATCAAGCACCGATTCGCGCTGATTCTCTGTCAAGGTTGGCGCGATGGACCCGATACCAGCCTCCACCGCATCAAGAAACCGGTCCATGTTGCTGTCGCCCTGCGCCTTGCCGTTTTCCCAACGGTCCCGAACGCCTTCGGATTCCAGCCGTTCCCTGCACCGGGTTCGCAAGGCTGGCCCCGACAGGGCCATGGCAAAACTCTTGAGGAGCAGGTCTTCCATCTTACGATGATTTTCTCTGACCTGCTGATTCAAATCCTCTTTCTGTTCATATTGCTCTTGCAAAAGGGCCTGTGACCCCGCCCCGAAACTGGCCAGTTGCCGGGTCAGACGCTCCCGCTCTCCCTTGTACCTGACCAGGTCAGGCTCAATCTCTTTCAGGCGGTCGGATTTCTCTTCGTAGTCACGGGTAAGGGCCTCCAGCTCACGCTCCAGGTTCTCAATGGTCTTGTCTGCGCCGCGCGGCGCGTCACGCTGCCGGTCTCTTGCATAGTCGCGTAAATCATCAGCCAATTTCTTGAGCACGGGAATCCCCAGCAGCCCTTCGATACCGGTACGCACCTGGGCGGCCATCTCCTGTTCGGCCAGTGCGCTGACGTTTTCGCCATCGAACATAAAGAAATGCGCCAGCGTGAAGGGCAGCAGGTTTTTGGCAATATAATCCCGGAACCAGTCTGCCCGGCTATAACCTGCGTCCGGACCTACGGCCCTGCGCGTGGAACCTTCATGGATAAAAACTTCCTCGTCATTTAGGAGGCAGGCACCAGAATCATTAAAATGCCAGATTCGCTGGATTTCCAAGGGGGCATCATCGTCATCGATGAATTTTAGCTTCACCGAGCATGAGTTTCGGCCGGCAGAATGTGCCCCGCGGTGCAACGCCCTTTCCAGAAATTCCTGGTAGGATGTGGCAAGCTGTTCCTTTTCATTCCCCGAAAAGGGCGACCGGGCAATCAGGGAAAGGCCGTCGCGGCCAAACATGCCAAGCACAATAGCCTCAAACAGGCTGGTCTTGCCGTATCCATTCGGGGCACCGATCAGGATGATGTTCCCCCCCCCCGAAGGGTCAGGTGCCGGGAACTCAAAGATCGCGCTTTGGTAGGCTTTCCAGTCCCTAAGGGTGATCCGGGAAATATACATGGGCTTTAGTCCTCCACCTGAATGCGATCCAGGATATCATCAAACGCGTCCCAGAGTCGGGCGCGATTTTGCCTACGTATCTGTTCAATTTGCCTGCCTGTCTGCTCAACTTCGGCTTGCACCAGTTCCTGCAACTCCGCAAAGTGAATGCCGTTTTCCTTGCAGGTATCCTTGACCATCGCCCGCCCCTCGGGGTTATCAAGCAGCATGACAACATTACGCGGCATTTGCTTTCCCTTTCATGATTACCTGTGTATCCATGAGCCGCGTGTTCGGCTGCACGGCAATATCCTTTGACCAGAGTTCATGGATCATATCATTCTCTTTCGGGCTGATTATGGTATAACCCGTCTTTGCCTCTAACTGGCGCAGTTTATCCAGTATCTCGATGCGGGCTGGCATTGTAAACGGCCCCGGTATAAGAGTGCCGCCATCGGTAAACCTGACTCGCCCATCACGCCTGCGGGCCTGCCGCCGATGCGGATCATCGCGAATGGACAGCAGCCAGTCACGAAACTCCAGCAGGGGAATGAACTCCTTAAAACCCGATTCAACAAAGCCCTCAAGGCTTTTGTCCTTCTTGACAACCGTGCAGGTCCAGCACCCGAACCGCGCAGACGTCGTGCCGCACGATGGCGCATCATCCTTGGACGTGACCACAGGGCAGTCACCGCCGTCCGCGTCTCGATAGAGCTGGATCATGTGCCTGTGCGAACCACCCCATGGCGGTTTATTCGACGCCAGAAACTCCCAAACATCGTCGATGTCCAGATCGATAATCGGCTTGTAGACCATGCACTGCGGCAGATCATTGTGTCGATTCAGTCGTTCCCCGTTATCATACCGCTTCGCGGTGGCGGCACGTGCCGCACTTTCGGACCGCCGCACACCTGTCAGCAGGATTGCCTGCCCAGCCTCATCAATACGGCTTTTGATGTAGTCGATAGTCGGACGGATTTTCATTCGATCAGTGCACCACCTGAACGACCTGTTCGGCGGGGGATATCCTCGCCCGATCAGATTAACCCAGAAGGACTGGGCCAATTCGGGCCGTGTCATCTGTGTGATGACGGGCAGGCCAAAGGCACTGGCCGCACCCTTGATCTCCTCCAGACTTGATGCAAGGTGCTGCACGACAAGCGGACTTTCAACCAGCGTGTCATTGGCCAGAACATGAACAGGGCGCACGCGCCGCGACGGGGGAAGCGCAAGCAGCATCTCAAAGACCAGATGCGCCACAAGCGTGCTGTCCTTGCCACCAGAATAACCGATGATCCATGGCTTGCCATGGGGCTGGCAGTATTCGTCTAGCAGATCGGCGCGGATATCTTCAAACCTGGCAGAGTGTTCATCTTCCATAGCGTCGCGCATGGCTGCTTTCCCGATCCCGCCCGTTGCCGTGTTATACGCAGACGATTTACCAAAGGCCACGCGCATGGGCAAATAACCTTTGGTCCGATCAGGCGGCGTCAAGGGGGGTATCGGGGGGAACGGTATATAGCCGCTGGCATCGTCCCTGCCTGCCGCACTAAGGCGAATGGAGCCGCGCAGATCCTTCTTCCATTCGTGCGGTGCAATCTTACAGGGTGCCACGGATACCCCTGCCTCTGGTTCACCGCTTGGCCTGTGTGCATTCTTCCGGGGATGGCGCACAGATCTAATCCAGGATCCTGATCCAGTCGGGACTGAAGCGCACCAGGTTGATGATCTGCTGCATCTCCAGCACTGGCACGTTCTTCGTGATCTGAAACCTGCTTGCCCCCGATGGAACGGGTTCAAGGATTGTGAACTGACTGCCGTGAGGCTGCCAGGTAAAGGCGTGACGCGCACCCTCCCAAGCCTCGAAGTTCTTGTTTCTGTTCAGCCGCCACTCGAAGTTGTTGACGGGGTATTTGCTGATCTCGCGTTCGTAGATTGTGAAGCGGCGCGTTGGCATGTCGCGGATGAAGACAAGCATGCGCAGCTCATCGTGTTCGTCTTTCGCCTGGTCGATCCGGGCGTTGTATATCTCAATCACAGCCCGCCCCGTCGCTTGAATGTCATTGAACGGATTGGAAATCCCCGCTGAGTACGATGGGGCATTGCGACCCGATATAAGCCGCACGCTGGTACAGCTGTGCGGTGCCCTGTTCTTCACGGTCTTGACCGACCAGCCAATCCCGTTCCAGGCGACATCGGCGATACCCAGCGGTGCGGCGTAGTGCATTCCACCGATGGCCTGGGCAAACATCGACGCAAAGTCATCCCCGGACACGTCCGTGTGGCCGACGGCAAGGTAGTGGACAATGTGCTTGCCCAGAACCTGAATCACGCTTTCCGAGAATTCGCTAAGCGGATAGGGCTCGTGCTTTCTGGCCTTGTTTTGTCCGCGTATTTTGATTGGCGGCATGCAGCACACTCCTTATCACGGCACGCACCATCGGCACGGGAACCGCATTTCCCATTTGCTTGCGGATCTGGCTGTCATTGCCGATAACGTCGAAACTTTCCGGGAAGCCTTGCAGGCGCAGCATTTCCCGGGGCGTCAACCGCCGCTCGCCATCCACCAGCAGGTAGTTGTAGCTGGCACCAGCCCGCAGGGCGCAGGAAAACGGGTGGCTGGAAATGTTCCCGGCCTTGTTCTCATGCCAGATTGCCGGGCGATGCGTCGGGCTGTGGGCAGCCATCCGCTTTGCGTGAATCCCCGCGCTCACATAATGCCGCCGGTCCGGGGTCTTTTCCAGAATGTCCGACAGGGGCCGGAATGCACTTTTGCCTTCCGGCCAGACGAAATGGTGTAACCCGCCTTGCAGCCCGACGATGATTGTACGTTCCCGCTTTTGCGGCAGCCCGCATTTCAGCGCATTCATGATCGTCCAGTCGACATCATAGCCGAGTGTTCGAAGTCCGCGCAGAACCTGCTGCAGCGTCCTGCCCGCGTCAAAAGTTGAAAACTGGCGGACGTTCTCCAGAATGACGGCCCGGGGCCGCTTCTGATCAAGAATGCGGAGGATTTCCAGGAACAGCGTCCCGCGGGAGTCGTTCATCCCCCCGCGTTCCCCCATGATGCTGAACGGCTGGCAGGGGAAACCGCCGAACAGAATGTCGTGGTCGGGGATGCGGTCGGCCTTCACGCCCATTATGTCACCTGCCGGGCGAAGGCCAAAATTGTGCTGATACTGATCGCGGCAAGCCTCGTCGATGTCGCTGGCGAACACGCAGCGCAGCCCGAGCGAGGCGGCGGCATAGTGAAAGCCACCGACCCCACAGAACAGATCGGCAAAGGCGGCAATGCCTGTTGGCCCCAGTTCTTTGGGGGTCGGGTTCCTGTTCCTGATGTCTGCACAGATCATTGCGATCCCCCCGATCCGCTGGCCCCCCGATCCGCTGGCCCCCCGATCCGCTGGATCGTGCCAGAAGCATGAGGCGCAATCCTTGTGTGTCAAGTACACGGTTCTAAAAACAGCCGTTTACACGGTTCTAAAAACAGCCGTTCGGGGGGCCACTGGAAACCGTGTGCGGCAATCACATCAGCCCCGCCGCACCCCTTACACAAGGCCAGTCGCGAAACTCCGGC
This sequence comes from Paracoccaceae bacterium, assembly GCA_014323785.1. Classification (GTDB taxonomy): domain Bacteria; phylum Pseudomonadota; class Alphaproteobacteria; order Rhodobacterales; family Rhodobacteraceae; genus Rhodophyticola. The sequence continues at coordinate 72,942 of JACONJ010000058.1, forward strand.
AAGGGTATGAACTCCTCGAAGCCGGATCCAGCGACGTCACCACCGGGCCGTCGCCACTGGCCGCACCCTGCGGGCTGTTTGTCCTTGGCAAGGCCGTTCACTGCATAACCGGAATCGTGAACGCGCGGCCTTCTTTGATGCCCGAGGGCCAGCGCGCGGTCACTGTCTTGGTTCTGGTATAGAAACGAAAGGCATCAGCCCCGTGCTGGTTCAGATCGCCAAAGACCGATTTTTTCCACCCGCCAAAGGTGTGATAGGCAAGCGGTACCGGGATCGGCACGTTGATTCCCACCATGCCCACATTCACCCGGTCCGCGAAATCCCGCGCGGCGTCGCCGTCCCGGGTGAAAATGGCGGTGCCGTTGCCGTATGCATGGTCCATCGCCAGTTTCAGTGCCTCTTCATAGGTTCCTGCCCGCACGACTGACAGGACCGGGCCGAAGATTTCCTTTTGGTAAATCTCCATATCCGGTGTTACGTGGTCAAACAGGTGCGGGCCAACAAAGAACCCGCCCTCATAGCCTTGCAGGCTGAAATCACGGCCGTCGACCACCAGTTCGGCCCCCGCATCCAGGCCGGACTGGACCAGGCGATGGATGCTGTCCCTGGCCATTGGCGTGATAACCGGGCCGTAATCAACATCCTCGCCCGAGGTATAGGGGCCGACCTTCAGTGCCTCGACCCTCGGCACCAGTTTTTCGATCAGCCTGTCGGCAGTTTCCCCCCCCACGGGCACCGCAACCGAGATTGCCATGCAGCGTTCGCCGGCGGCACCATAGCCCGCGCCCACCAGCGCATCGGCGGCCTGATCCATATCGGCATCGGGCATAATGATCATGTGGTTCTTGGCACCACCAAAACACTGAACACGTTTGCCGCTGGCACAGCCGCGTTCGTAGATATACTGCGCGATGGGCGTGGAGCCGACAAAGCCCACACCCTGGATCACCGGATTATCAAGGATCGCATCAACGCTTTCCTTGTCGCCGTTCAGAACCTGCAACACGCCATCGGGCAGGCCCGCTTCCTGCAGCAGCTCGGCCAGCATCAACGGCACAGAGGGATCACGCTCTGACGGTTTCAGGATGAAGGCGTTGCCGCAGACCAGCGCGGGGGCCATTTTCCACATCGGGATCATGGCGGGAAAGTTAAAAGGCGTGATTCCAGCCGCCACGCCAAGGGGCTGGCGCATGGAATACATATCAATCCCGGGGCCCGCGCTGTTTGTGAACTCACCTTTCAGGTGATGCGGCGCACCGATGCAGAATTCAACCACTTCCAGGCCCCGCTGCACGTCGCCTTTGGCGTCCGGCAGGGTCTTGCCGTGCTCCCGGCTGAGTGTCTTGGCCAGTGTGTCCATATCCCGGTGCAAAAGCTGCACGAACGCCATCATCACACGCGCCCGGCGCTGCGGGTTCATCGCGGCCCATGCGGGCTGTGCAGCGGCGGCGTCGGCGACAGCAGCATCCAGTTCCCCCCCAGAGGCGAGTGCCACCTTTGCCTGCACCTCGCCCGTTGCGGGGTTCCAGATATCGGCAAAGCGGCCAGAGGTACCCGCCACGCGGCGACCGTTGATCCAATGCCCAAGCTCCTCCATGGGGAAATTCCTTCGTTGCATTTGCCATTCGGGCGACAGTTTACCCTTGCACACACGCCCCTGAAAGGGGGATGCCACGTCTGTTTTGCAGAGAGGCACGTGGTGTCAAGGCAACGGGGTGCCTGGCCGCACCTTTGGCCGGGGTCGTTCGGCCCGTGCGCACCGGGTCGAGCACCGAACCCGGCACCGGGGCTAAGCACCGGGGCCAGGCACCAGGATTTCCCCGGTTGTTAAGATAAGATCGCCATGTCCAGGGCAATCGGAACTGTTTTTCTTGACAGACACGGCGTTGCCGGAAAACGCTGGGGATACGGCACAAAGGCGAATTGGGAGGCCCGGGCGCATGCTGGTTCAACAGATACTGAAATCGAAATCTGATGACGGGGTCGTCACGATCCCGCATGGAACAACAGTCGGTGACGCGGCCAGGCTTCTGGCATCGCGTCGGATCGGGGCGGTTGTGATATCAAGCGACGGCAAAGCGGTGGGCGGCATCCTGTCGGAACGGGATATCGTGCGCGAATTGGCCGCGAAGGGTCCGGCCTGCATGACCCGGAAGGTGGACAGTCTGATGACCAGCCACATCATTAGCTGTACGCGCGGAGAGACCTCTGAACAGGTTCTGGCCAAGATGACCAAAGGGCGCTTTCGGCACATGCCGGTTATGGAGGGGGCCGAGATGGTCGGCCTGATATCCATCGGTGATGTGGTCAAGGCGCAATTGGCCAAACTGTCGATGGAGAAAGAAGCCCTGGAAAGCATGATCAAGGGCTTCTGATCCGCGCAGGCGGGTATGCTGTTATTCCGTGCGAACCCCGACCGGGCGGCTGGGGCTTGCTTGGCCCCGCCGGGTGGTTTTGCGTCCGGCCAGACAACACAGGAAAGGACAAACGGCGATGCGTATAGGGCTTTATCCCGGCACGTTCGATCCAATCACCCTGGGGCATATCGACATCATCCGGCGGGCTTGCCGCCTGGTTGACCGGCTGGTCATCGGGGTTGCCATTAATCACGGCAAGGGGCCCTTGTTCAGCATTGACCAGCGCGTCGCGATGGTAGAGGCCGAATGCGCCAGGCTGGCCAAGGCCACGGATACCGGGATCGTCGTGCATCCGTTTGAGAACCTTCTGATCGACTGCGCCCGGGACGTGGGGGCCGATATCATCGTTCGTGGCCTGCGCGCGGTGGCGGATTTTGAATATGAATTTCAGATGGTCGGCATGAACCGGAAGCTGGACCCGGACATCGTCACCGTCTTTTTGATGGCCGAGGCGGACCGACAGGCGATCGCCTCCAGACTGGTGAAAGAGATCGCGCGCCTTGGCGGGGATGTTGCCCCCTTCGTGCCCGCAGCCGTGCATCAGGCACTGTCGAAGAAATTCGGCCGCTAGCGGGTTTTCCTGTGCCGGGCGTCCGGGTTTCCCCCTTATACATCCAGGGCCTCTGCATACCGGGCGTTTTCCTGGATATACCGGAACCGCAGTTCCGGCTTCTTGCCCATCAGCCGTTCCACCAGATCGCCCGTTTCGCCCGGCACCTCATCCTTTACCCACACGCGAATCAGTTTGCGGTTGGCGGGGTCCATCGTCGTCTCCTTCAAATCCTTTGCGTCCATCTCTCCCAGGCCCTTGAAGCGCGCGACATCGATCTTGCCTTTCCCGCCCAGGCCCTTCTTGAGCCAGGCATCGCGTTCCGCCTCGTCCAGACAGTAAACCCGCACTGCCCCCTGGGTCAGGCGAAACAGCGGCGGACAGGCCAGATAAAGGTGCCCCGCGTCGATCAGGCCGCGCATCCAGGTGAAGAAAAACGTCATCAAGAGCGCGGCGATATGCGCCCCGTCCACATCGGCGTCGGTCATGATAATGACCTTGTCATAGCGCAGATCGTCGATATTGAACTTTGCGCCCATGCCCACCCCAAGTGCCTGGCAGAGGTCGCTGATCTCGGCATTCTGGCCCAGTTTTGACGCCGCCGCGCCAAGGACGTTCAGGATTTTCCCCCGCAGGGGCAGCAGGGCCTGGGTCTTTCGGTTTCGCGCCATTTTGGCCGAGCCGCCCGCGCTGTCGCCCTCAACAATGAACAGTTCCGTGCCGTGGCGGGCTTGCTGGCTGCAATCTACCAACTTGCCGGGCAGGCGCAGCCTTTTTGTGGCAGATTTGCGTGCGGTCTCTTTCTCTTGCCGCCGCTGCAGGCGGTCTTCGGCACGCAGGATCAGGGCATCAAGGATCGCGCCCGCGGATTTCGTATCGGCGGCCAGCCAGTTGTCGAAATGGTCGCGCACAGTGCCCTCGATCATCCGCGCGGCTTCGGTCGTGGCCAGGCGGTCCTTGGTCTGGCCCACGAATTCCGGCTCTCGAATAAAGCAAGAGACAAGCGCACAGCCCCCGGCAAGCAGATCGTCGCGGGTGATCTGCACGGCCTTTCGGCTGCCCGCCAGTGCGCCATAGGCCCGGATACCCTTCAGGATGGCGGCCCAGAAGCCGTGTTCGTGGGTGCCGCCCTGGGGTGTGGGCACAGTGTTACAGTAGGACCGGATGAATCCGTCATGTGCAGGCGTCCAGTTGATCGCCCATTCGACGCTGCCTTGCTGATCAAAGCGATCATGAAAATTTGCCTTTCCGGTAAAGGGTTTAGCGGCATATGTTAAGGTGCCTTCCAGGGTTTTGTCCAGGAAATCCGCCAACCCGCCGGGGAAGTGAAACACGGCCCTGGTTGGTGTTTCGCCGTCGTCGATTTCGGATGTCCAGCGGATTTCCACGCCCGAGAACAGATAGGCCTTGGAGCGGGCCATTTTCATCAGCAGCATGGGTTTGAACTGTTGCTGGCCAAAAATCTGCCCGTCGGGGTGAAAGATCATCGTCGTCCCACGCCGGTTGGGGGCACTGCCAACAGTCTGGACGGGCCCTTGCGGCACACCACGGGAAAACTCCTGCACAAACAGCGTCCGGTTGCGCACGACCTCTACCCGCAGGCGGTCTGACAGCGCATTGACGACACTGACACCCACGCCGTGCAGCCCGCCCGATGTCTGATAGGCTTTGCCAGAGAACTTGCCGCCCGCGTGAAGTGTACACAGGATCACCTCCAGCGCGGATTTTCCGGGAAACTTCGGGTGCGGGTCCACAGGGATGCCGCGGCCATTGTCGCGGATTGTGACGGTGTGATCGGCGGCCAGCATCACCTCGATCCGGCTGGCATGTCCTGCAATCGCCTCGTCCATCGAATTATCGAGCACCTCGGCCACCAGATGGTGCAGCGCACGCTCGTCGGTGCCGCCGATGTACATGCCCGGGCGTTTGCGGACTGGCTCCAGCCCCTCCAGCACCTCGATCGAGGAGGCATCATAGGCACTCGGGTCGGGGGCGGCGGAACGAAGGTCGTCAGGCAAGGCTTTGCTCTGTCTTGTGATCTTTTGCCACTATATAATGCAGATTATGGCGCAGAGGGACAGGGGGACATCTCGGGGCAGACCGTTTGACATGGGCTCGGTGTGACATGGCCCCGGTGTGGGCCCGTGTAAGGCACAGAATGGCCCCGATCCCGCGCGGCGGCGATGCTGGAGTTTATCGGCCCCGATCTGGAAATATTTTCGGTCCGCTACACATATGGCGGCATATTCACATCAACAAAGGGACGCTTGTGTCATGGATGACCTTAAAACCACCCCCGCGACCGGGGCAAAATCCACTGTGGCAAAATCCGCCGTTGACGGCCCCGAGGTGACAAAACCAGTGGCAACCGCCGCCAAGGTCGGCCAGGGTGCCTATCCCACGGTGTCGCCTGATCTGATCCGCCAGGCGTTTGAAACCGGTGCTTATCCCTATGCAGTTCGGCTGTCACGCCGGCGTTACGAGGCACAAAAGGCGAATATCCAGGCAGAGCTCCTGAAGGCGCAGAAATGGGCGGGTGAGACGGGCCAGAAACTGGTTATCCTGTTCGAGGGTCGTGACGCAGCGGGCAAGGGGGGCACGATCAAGCGTTTCAACGAACACCTGAACCCGCGTGCGGCACGGGTTGTCGCCCTGAACAAGCCAACCGATAATGAGCGCGGACAATGGTATTTCCAGCGTTACGTGCGGCATTTGCCGACCAGTGGCGAAATGGTGTTTTATGACAGATCCTGGTACAACCGCGCTGGCGTGGAGCGCGTGATGGGGTTCTGTACGCCGAACGAGTATTTGGAATTCATGCGCCAGGCCCCGGATTTTGAGCGGATGCTGACCCGTTCAGGCATTCGGCTGTTCAAATACTGGTTCTCTGTCACCCGGGAAGAGCAGCGCCGCCGTTTTGCCAGCCGGGAAACCGACCCGCTAAAGCGTTGGAAACTGAGCCCGATTGACAAGGCCAGCCTTGATAAATGGGACGACTACACCGAAGCAAAAGAGGCGATGTTTTTCTACACTGACACTGCCGACGCGCCGTGGACCGTGATCAAATCCGATGACAAGAAGCGGGCCCGGCTGAACTGCATGCTGCACTTCCTTGACAGCCTGGACTATCCCGACAAGGATCCGAAGATTGCTCGCCCGCCCGACCCGCTGATCGTGGGCGCGGCGGGCCAGGTGATCTGCCGGTCGGACCATATTTTGGGAACATCCCTGCATCCCGACAGCCGCAAATCGGGCACGGCCAGGGGCTGAAACGCACAGCGGTTTGGATTATGTCATCCAAAGCCTGCTTTCGCATACGGCATGCCATGTCCTCCTGCATCTGAGGGGGGGGGTGTTGCGCTGGTGGCACCCGAATCCATCGCAGAGCCATGCGCGGGTTCATTCCTGTTTGGACTCCACGCGAGCACCTGTTCCGGCCCCGAAAGCAGGGCAGTGGATGTGCCGCGGCCCCTTGGCGCGAATCCCATTGCGGTGTTCCAACAGTTCGCCCTAGTATCCGGGGCAGGATGACACGGGTGTGGTTTCTTCTTCTTGCCTTTGGCCTTGCGGTCCCCGCACCGGGCCGCGCCCATCCGCATATCTTTATTGATGCGGGCCTGGTGCTGCTCCATAATCGGGCGGGCCGGCTGGTCGCGGTTGAGGTGACATGGCGCTACGATGAACTTTATTCGCTGCTTATCATGCAGGATTACGGGCTGGATCCGGATTTTGACGGTACCCTGACCCAGGCAGAACGGGCCGCGACCTTGGGCTTTGACCTGAACTGGGGCGTGGGGTTTGAAGGTGGCCTGGAGCTCTGGCAGGATGGCACCCCGTTGATGCTCGGCGCACCCGAACCCGTCAGCCTTAGGTTGACAGACAGCGGCCAGTTGGAAACGGTACACCGCAGGCCCGTGGCGGGGGCAATCCCCATGGCCCCCGTGATCAAGGCCGCGATCTATGATCGCGAATTCTACATCGCCTTTGAACTGACCCTGCCGATGCGGGTGGTGGGCCGGGCCGGGTGCGCACCGCGGCTGGTACGGCCCGATCTTGATGCCGCTTATGCGATTCTGGAAGCGGAAATCGAACGCCTTGGGGGGGCGATCTCGGCCGAACAGAATTTTCCGGCTGTCGGGGCCATTTTCGCGGACCAGGTGGTGGTGACATGCGCACCGGCCTGATCCTTCTGGCCGTGCTGGTCGCGGCTGGCCTTGCGGTTCTGTGGCACACCGATCTGGATCAGGCTGTCATGCGATGGGCCCTGGCCGGACAGCGTGAGGCCCAGAACGGGCTGGCCCGTGCGCTTCGGTCCCTGCATGCCAAAGACCCCGGCGCGGTCACGGTTTTTCTGGCTCTGTGCTTTGCTTATGGCTTCTTTCATGCTGTGGGCCCGGGCCATGGCAAGATTCTGATCGGCGGATATGGGGTTGCCCGGCGGGTCAGCTTCTGGTGGCTGTCCGCCGTGGCGTTCCTGTCAAGCCTGGGGCAGGCCATGACGGCCGTTTTGCTGGTGGGTGCGGGGTTCTGGGTGCTGGGCCAGGGGCGTGTACAACTGACCACGCTGGCAGAAGACACCTCTGCCCCGCTGAGCTTTGCGCTGATTGCCCTGGTTGGTCTTTGGCTGGCCTTTCGCGGGGCACGGGGCCTGTGGGCGGGCGGTGCGGCCCCGCGCCATCATCACAGCGTTTACCATCCTTGCGGGCATGCCCATGCACCGGACGCAGCGGCCCTGGCCGGGGCCCAAACCTGGTATGCTGTCGCCGCCCTGGTTGGTGCCGTGGCCATCCGGCCATGCACCGGTGCGCTTTTTGTGCTGATCCTGACTGCACAATTGGGTCTGTTCAGGATGGGCATTCTGGGCAGTTTTGCCATGGCGTTTGGAACCGCCAGCGTGACGGTTGCGGTTGCGATTGCGGCGGTGACCCTGCGCAAGGGTACCCTGGCCCAGGTGCCGGGTGCCGGTACCCTGGCCCGGGTGCAGCCGCTTTTGGAACTTGGCGTGGGGGTGATGGTGGCGGTTCTGGCGGGGTCGTTTGTGCTCCCGGCACTTTGACCACGTCCCCCTTGGCACCTCTGGTGGCACCCCGCTATACACCGGGATCTCATGTCCCCCTTTCGTGTCCATATTCGTGCGACCCTGACGCTTGGCTTGCCCCTGATCGGCAGTCAGGTGGCCACTGTGGCCATCGGCCTGACCGATACGGTCATGGTTGGCTGGTATGGGGTGCCGGAACTTGCTGCCGTGGCACTTGGTGCCTCGGTCTACCATGTGGTGATGATCATCGGCATGGGGCTGGCCCTGGCTGTCATGCCCCTGGTGGCGGCCGCGGTTGCCAGCGGGAACAGGGTACAGGCGCGCCGGGTCACGCGCATGGGGTTCTGGCTGGCGGTGATCTTCAGCTTGGCGACTGCGCCGTTCTTCTGGTTCTCCGGTTCCGTGATGATCGCCATCGGGCAAGAGCCCGGCCTGTCGCAAAACGTGCAGGATTATCTGCGTATCGTTGGCCCCGGGATGGTGCTGATGGTGTTGTTTCTGGTTCTGCGCAGCCACCTGTCGGCACTGGAACACACGCGCATCGTGCTTTGGGCGACATTGGCGGGGGTAGTGCTGAACGCGGTGCTCAACGCCCTTTTGATTTTTGGAACGGCCGGGCTGCCGGAACTGGGCCTGCGCGGGGCGGCTGTTGCCTCGCTTGGTACCCAGGGTCTGATGCTGCTGATCCTTGTGATCTATGCGCTTCGGACCAGGGGCGTGGCAGAAGACGATCTGTTCGCACGGTTCTGGCATCCGGATGCAGAGGCACTGTGCCAGGTGTTCCGCCTTGGCTGGCCAATCTCGCTGACGCTTCTTTCCGAAGCGGGGCTGTTCACTGCCTCGGTGATCATGATGGGCTGGATTGGACAAATGGAACTGGCCACCCATGGTATCGCGCTGCAGATCACTTCGGCCACCTTTATGGTGCATGTGGGCCTGAGTGCTGCCGCCACAGTGCGTGCGGGCCACGCTTGGGGCCGCAATGACCTGTCGGGTTTGCGGCAGGGTGCGTTTGCGGCACTTGCGCTTTCGGCGGCGATGGTGACCCTGACAGTGCTGATGTTCCTTGTGATCCCGGGGCAGCTCATCGCGCTTTTCCTTGATCCGGATGACCCGCTCCGCCCGGCGATCATCGCCCTTGGCATCGGATTTCTGGCCGTGGCGGCACTGTTTCAACTGGCCGATGCCGCCCAGGTTATGGCACTTGGTCTGCTGCGCGGGGTACAGGACACGCGCGTGCCGATGATTTACGCCGTGGTCAGCTACTGGCTGTGCGGCGTACCGGTGAGCTATTTTCTGGGGTTTGTTCTGGGGTTGCAAGGGCAGGGCATCTGGCTTGGCATGGTTGCGGGGCTGGTGATCGCGGGAACCTTGATGATGGCGCGGTTCTGGCGCGGGGCGGCACGGTCGCCCCTGGCCGTCTGACACGGTCTTGCCAAGTGCCTGGGGCAGCCGTTACCGCCCCGATTCGCGACATCCCGTTTTGGCAACGAATGCCAAAAAGATGTGCGGGCGGGCGGATTCTGGTGCGGCCCGCCCGCAGCCCATAAAAGCCACGCCCCCGCCACTGGTGCCATATCCACCTTATGCGCACACCGTGCATCTACAGCATCGCCCGGCAGCAGGCCGTATTGGAGGAACGCATGAACACGCAACAGGCCGATTATCGCATGGGGTGGGAGGCGATCCGCGCAAACATAGCTGGCCTGAAGGCCGACGCCGCCAGGCGGGATGCGGACGCCGCCAGGCGAGAGGCCGACATGAAGGCTGACGCCGCCAGGCGCGACGCGGACAGTCGTGCGAACATGGCGGACCTGAAAGCCGAGATCGCCAGGCGGGATGCGGACAACCAGCGGTTTCTTGTCACCCTGTCTGGCCTGCTTGTTGCCATCGTCATCGGCGGCTTTGTGGTTTTAAACATCTTCCTGTCGAACATCTTCCTGTCGAGCATCGTGTTCCGCTAGGCCATTGCCCCCCCCATCGCGGTCGGGGCGGGCGAATAGCGGGGGCCGTTACCGCACTGTTGTGCCCGCACCCGTGCTGCGCCCCGGCAGATCGCCTGTAATTCCAGATCGCCTGTAATTCTGGTCAGCTCTCAAACAAAAATGCGCCCGCCGCGAGAAAACTTGAAAAACCCCCTTGCATTCGCGCGGTGTGGTGGTGTAAGGATTCGTTTATGGCGTTTTGTGCTGACATAATCGGCGTGCGGCATCCCCCCTGTCGGGGGGCTGGCGTTCGGGCGCAGGCTGGGCCTTCGCGGCTTCGCGGCTTCGCGGCTTCGCGGCTTCGCGGCTTCGCGGCTTCGCGGCTTCGCGGCTTCGCGTAATTACACCCGCACGGGTGGCCCTGTCAAGCCCCGCACGCGCCCCTTACCGCCTTATCACACACGGCCCCTGCGAACGGGATTCGCCCCAATCCTGGGGCGGGTAGCCGCGCTTTGGCCCTTGCGCCGGGGCCGCGTGTCTTTGCGGGCCAGCGCGGCGGGCGGTGCTCCCCGCACGACCACGACAGAAACCACAGAAACCCTTGTAACGTCGCACGACCGCGACAAACCCCCTGAACCAGAAGGAACCTGACCCATGGCTCTCACCAACGGAACCCCCAACGCCGACACCCTGACCGGCACCGATGAAGTGAATGACACGCTCAACGGCCTTGGCGGCAACGACTCGCTCAACGGCATGGGCGGCAATGATGTGCTCAACGGCGGCGCGGGTGACGACACGCTGATGGGCGACATCGGCGCGGATCTCCTCAACGGCGATGCCGGAAATGACGTGCTGAACGGGGGTGGTAATGGTAATACTACGCCCGACACGCTGAACGGCGGGGCCGGTGACGACACGCTGATAGGCGGGTCCGGCCCGGATCTCCTCAACGGCGGTGGCGGGAATGACGTGTTTGGCTCCGGTGATAATGATCCGATGGATGGTTTCACGGACACGCTGGATGGCGGTTCCGGCCGCGACCGGGTGGATTATTCCAACATCAGTGTTCAAGGGATCGCGGTGGATCTGGCCACCGGCACCGCCGACGACCACCTTGGTTTCTCCGGTATTATGGATATCCTGCGCAATATTGAGGAGGTCATTGGCAGCAGCAACACTGACACGCTTAGCGGCGATGACGGGGGTAACCTGTTCCGCGGTGGTGCCGGGGCCGACATTCTGGACGGCTGGGACGGGCGCGACTGGGCCGATTACACCGGGTCCGACGCCGGTGTCACCGTGAACCTTGGGGCCACGAAGGACTCCGATGGCTTTGTCACCGCCTCCGGTGGCCACGCCGAGGGCGACAAGCTGAAGAACATGGAGCACCTCATCGGGTCCGCGCACGGCGACAACCTGACCGGCGATGGCGGTAACAACATCCTGCGCGGTGCGGCCGGGGCCGACACGCTGGATGGCGGCGGTGGCAACGACCGGCTGGATTACAGCACCTCGGACGCCGGTGTGACTGTGAACCTTGGTGGCACGCCGAACTCCGATGGCTTCGTCACCGCCTCCGGTGGCCACGCCGAGGGCGATATGATCCGCAACTTTGAAAACATCCGCGGCTCGGCCTTTGCCGATACCCTCTTTGGCACCGAAGCAAAGAATGTCTTTATCGGCGGGGCCGGGGCCGATACCATCGATGGCTTTGGCAACCGCCGGGATACCATCAACTACAAGCACTCGGACGCCGGTGTGCAGGTGGATCTTCGGACAACAAAGAAGGATCCGGTCACAAAGGCAACCCTGACAGATACGTCCCGCGTTGACGAAAACGGCTATATCACTGCCCGGGGTGGCCACGCCGAGGGCGACAAGCTGAAGGGTATCGGGAACATCATCGGCTCCGATTTTGATGATGTGCTCAAGGGCCACCGCCGGACGGACGATGCAAACGGCAATAACGTCTTTCGCGGTGGCGGCGGGGCCGATATGATCTATGGCCGCGGTGGCCGCGACATGGTGGATTACCGCGATTCGAAGGAAGGCGTGACTGTCAGCCTGGTCGATGGCACGGTGAACTCCGGCGGCACGGCGGAAGGCGATGTGCTGTACAGCATTGAGCGCGTGCGCGGCTCCAAACATGCCGATGTCCTGATCGGGGATGTTGGCAACAACCGCATCCGGGGCGAGGGCGGGGCCGACACCATGACCGGTGGCGGTGGCAGCACGGATTACGACACCTTCATCTTTGCCGATGACTGGGCGGACGGCACGGTCATCACTGATTTTGATGCAGACTACGACGCAATCGTATACACAGGGCTGGATACCGATGATCTGACCGCTGCCACCCATGACCGGGATGGGGATGGCACGGCTGACGGCATCATCGTGACCCTGAATGGCAACGACCTGATCCTGTGGGACCTGAGTCACGAAGATATTCTGGATGAAGACGGCGACCTGAATGCCACCGGCCTGGGGATTTTCTTCGTCTGACCCCGCCGGTCTGGTGCTGACCTGTCGCCGCCCGCGCCCGCCGATGCACGGGCGGGGGGGCGGTGCAGGGCCTGCCCCGGACGGGGGGGGGTTACACCTGTTCTCCCACGGGACGCAAGGGTAAAGCAGGCATCAGTGGTTATCCCCGGGTTCGGAACTGTCCGGCAATTTCGGCAGCACGGCGGATTGCGCGGGATTTGTTCACTGTCTCTTCAAACTCGGCTTCGGGGTCACTGTCAAAGACGACGCCACCGCCAGCCTGGATATAAAGGGTGTGATCCTTCACCACGGCCGTGCGCAGCGCGATACACATATCCATATCCCCCCCGGCGGAAAAATAGCCAACCCCCCCGCCATAGATGCCGCGCTTCTGGGGTTCCAGCTCATCAATGATTTCCATCGCCCGCACCTTGGGCGCACCGGACACAGTGCCCGCGGGAAGCCCGGCAAGAAGGGCCGACAGTGCGTCGTGCTCCGGGGATAACGTGCCGGTCACGTTGGAAACAATGTGCATGACGTGTGAGTACCGCTCAACAATGAACTGTTCCGTCGGGCGCACTGTGCCGATTGCGGATACCCGGCCGGTATCGTTGCGGCCCAGATCCAAAAGCATCAGATGCTCGGCCAGTTCCTTTTTATCGGCCAGCAGGTCGGCCTCGTACGCCTTGTCCTGTTCCGGGGTGGCCCCCCGGGGGCGGGTACCGGCAATGGGCCGGATTGTTACCTTTCGGTCAAAGACCCGAACCAGAATTTCCGGGCTGGCCCCCGCCACCTGAAACGGCCCGAAATTGAAGAAAAACATGAAGGGCGACGGGTTGGTGCGCCGCAGCGCACGGTACAGCGCAAAGGGGGGCTCCCTGAAGGTCTGGTGCCAGCGTTGCGAGGGGACAACCTGAAAAATATCGCCTGCACGGATATAATCCCTTGCCCGTTCAACAGCGGCCAGATAATCGGCCTTGGCAAAGTTGGACACGGGCGCGGGGGGGGCCGGATTCCTGTCGCGGGGTATATCGGGGATTTCGCGCTTCAGATCGCGCAGCGCACCTGAAACCCGTTCAGCCGCCCGGGCCCAGGCGGCCCCGGCCGAAAGGCCATCTGCCACCCAGGCGGGGGAGACGACGATCACCTCACCCTTTACCCCGTCCAGGACCGCGATAACCGAGGGGCGCAGCAACACCGCATCGGGCAGGCCCAAAGGATCCGGGTTGATATTGGGCAGATGTTCGACCAGGCGGATCATGTCATAGCCCAGATACCCGAACAGCCCGGCGGCAGCGGCGGGCAGATCCTTTGGCAAGTCAATAGAGCTTTCATCCAAGATAGCACGCAGGGCCTTTAACGGGGGGGCGGTGCAGGGGGCAAACCCGTTCCGGTCACATTGGACCTGGCGGTTGATCCGGCTGTCGGTGCCGTGGCATTCCCAGATCAGATCCGGCTTGAGCCCGATGATTGAATAGCGCCCGCGCACTTCCCCCCCGGTCACGCTTTCCAGGATGAAACTGTCGCGCGCGGCCCCGGCCAGTTTCAGCATGATTGAAACCGGCGTATCCAGATCAGCGGCCAGACGCGTATAAATGACCTGATTCTGGCCAGCGGCCCAGCCTTTGGCAAAGGTATCATATGTCGGGGTCAGTGCCATCTGCCATCCGTGCCTTAGGGGAATTGCGCATGCACGGCGTTAATGATGCCGGGGTTGAGCGTGACGCCCACCTCATCCCTTAATGCCAGATCAAAGGCGTCCAATACATCCCGGGCCAGGGATTGCGTTGCCTGTTGGGTAAGCCATACCCGCAGTGCCTGCCCCCCTGCATCCCCGCGCCGGGCGGGGCGGATATTGTCCAGGCGCACGATCACCGCCACCTCGGCCCCCGAAATCACCGCGGTGTCACCGGGCGCGGCCAGTTGAAACACCCGGGGGACCAGGGCAGGCGGCAGGTCCGCAAGGGAATCCTGGCGGCGGATCTGGACCTCTTGCCGGATGCGCGGCCCCAGATCCTCCAGGCGGGTTCCGGTATCCAGGCGCACGGCAAGCGTATTGGCATGGTCGGCCAGTTGCGCACGAAGTTGCGCGGCCTGCCAGTGTGCGCGAACCTGTTCACGAATATCCGTCAGGGGGGGGCGGCTTGGCGGGGTGATTGCGTCCAGGCGCATGGCCAAAAGCCCGCCATCGGACAGGGTCAGCAGGTCCGGGAAATCGCCGTTGCGCAGGGTGGCGGCGGCCTCTCGGAATGTGGTATACCCGGCAATCCCGGCGTCGATACCCGGATGCCAGTCGATCTGGCCCAGTTCCATAACTGTGTCGGTTGCCAGCTCTTCCAGCGTCGCGCCGCCCGCCAGAAGGTCTTCAACCTCGGGCTGGATATCGCTGATCGCCCGGCGCGCGGCCTCGGCGGACAGTTCCGTGCGCAACTGCGGTTCGGCCTTTTCAAAGGGTATTTCGATGGCATCAAGGATCGCGTTGATCCGGAACAGCGCGGGGCCCAGGCGGCTTTCAACCGGGCCGATGACAATCGTTTCCCCGGTTCCAAAGACGGCGGCAGCGGCGGCGGTGCCCAGATCATCCGGACGAACCTCTCCCATATCCACATCGTCCAGCGTCAGGCCACGGGCCGCGACCAGTTCATTGAAACTGCTGTCCCCTGCATCAAGCGCGGCGCGCGCGGCCTGGGCCTGGGCCTGATCGGGATAAACAAGGCGTTCCACCAGCCGCCGCTCTGGCTGATTGTAGTCCGCATCGCGCGCCTCATAGAGTGCACGGATGGCGGCCTGGTCCACGGGGGTGTCATCCATGATCATCGCGGGCCGGACCCAGGCATAGGTGATTGTGCGCATCTCCGGCCGGGTGAACGCCTGGGCGTGGTTTTCGTATTGGGCCTGCAAATCCGCCTGGGACGGGGCGGGCAAGCCAGCGGGCAGGTCAATTTCGGTGACAGTCAGGATAGAGATATCGCGCGTCTCGGCCTGATAGGCGGTCAGCACGTCGGCAAATGCTTCGGGGGCGCGGACACTGCCCAGCACCGCCTGTTGCAAAATTGCGCGCGCCGTATCCAGGCGCAGATCCTGTTCAAACGTGGCGGGGGAAAGGCCAATATCGCGCAGGGCGGCTTCATAACCCGCGCGATCAGCAGCGGTAAAGCCCGTGGTTTCGTGCACTTGCCGTGCCACCTGGGCATCACTGACCGAGATGCCCATCTGTTGCGTCTCGTGGTCCAGGGCCGCCCGTGCGACCAGCGTGTCCAGAATCGCCCGGTCTATCCCCTGTGCGGTCAAATCCCGCAGTGTGACGGGGGTTTGGGTCTGTGCGATTCGCGCGTTCAATTCCTGTTGCAGGGCGCGGGTATAGTCACTGGCCGTGATCCGGGCGGTGCCGACGCTGCCGATCAGGCTGGCAGTGCCGGAAAAATTGGTGATGCCAAAGCCGGTCAGGGCCACCATCAACAGGCCCAGGATGATCCAGACAAAAAGGTTTGACAGTGTCCTGCGTGCGGTCCTGGCCATGGCGGGAAGATCCTTTGGGTATCAGGGGCGGCAATGTATCCGTTGCGGGGCAGGGGGGGCAAGCATACGCGCACGCCGGACCGGACACAGGGGGGACATGTCGCACGGGCCACCATCACCGGATCACCGGGGAGGGGGGGGCCGGGTCAGAACGGGATTTCGTCATCCATGTCGGTGTACCCCCCGCTGGCTGGCATACCCTGATCATCGGCGCCGCGTTCGCCGCGACGGCTTTGGGTGTACTCGCCACCACCAGTGCCGCGGCTGTCCAGCATGACCATCTGCCCGGTGTAGGGGCGCAATACCACCTCGGTTGAATAGCGGTCGTTGCCGGACTGATCCTGCCATTTGCGGGTTTCCAACTGGCCTTCTACGTAGACTTTTGATCCCTTGCGCAAGTATTGTTCGGCCACGCGCGCCAGCCCCTCGGCAAAGATCGCGACCTGGTGCCATTCCGTGCGCTCACGCTGCTCACCGGTATTGCGATCCTTCCAGGAGTCGCTGGTGGCGATGCGCAGGTTGCACACCTTGCCGCCGTTCTGAAAGGTGCGCACCTCTGGGTCGCGGCCCAGATTGCCCACCAGAATCACCTTATTGATCGAACTGGCCATGGATTTCCCCCTTTGGCAGACGCACGCGCACGAATCCGCGCCTGCGCGGTAATTAGCGCATCCCGCACCGGTTCGCAACAGGCGGATTTTGCCGCACGCGGGGCAGGGGGCCGGGATTCCGCCGTATTCTGTGCGCTTACCCCATGCTTTCTGCGCCAAGGGCCTGTAATCGCGTTCGCAGCCGCAGCGCATCCGCAGCACCCGCTTCCAGGGCAAAGATATAGGCCTGGGTCAGGTAGAATGCTTCTGCCTGTTGCGTCTTTGCCCCGTGCGCGGCCATGTCGTAAAGTGCGATCAGGCGCACCCTGTCGCCTGCTGCGTGCGCGGCAAGCAGGGCAGCGTGCAACTGTGGCCCGGTTATCTTCGACGTCATCCCCGACGGGCCGCGATCCGGCCGGCAACCCAGGCGTGGAACAGATGGGTTGGCCCATCCATCGCCGGAGAGAACCGCCCGCCATCAAAGCCCGGGGCCGCACGCCCGGTCTGCATGCCCTCAACCACGAAGATGTCCTCGACAAACACACCCTTCCAAAGTGCGGCATTCTTTACGCGCAAATCCGGGTCCGTGTCTGGTGTGGCATAGTAGATATGCACATGTTCGCGTGTCTGGTTATGGGCGACGGGATCCAGAATGATCGCATAACTGTGGTCACGATGCACCCCGAACAGCACGTTCGGGAACGCCGCGATATATTCGGCCCCCCGGTTCCAATGGCGACCTAACCCGTTGAAATCGGGGAAGGTCTGGCCATCCTTACCCTGCAACTGCCGATAGACATAGGTACCCTGACCCGAAAACGCGCCCGGTTCCTGGATATGATAGTGATCTTCAAGGCGAGAGTAGCTGTTAAGGCCCGGATGAACCCAGGGCAGATGGTAACTTTCGCAGTAGTTTTCGACCGCCAGTTTCCAGTTCGCCGCAACCTGCAGCTGAAAGCGGCTGTCGGGTCCGCCATGGAAAATCGGCTGTTCAAACTCGGCCCATCGGGCCAGAAGTGCGGCATGGGTATCAGTGAACCCGGGCGCATCGCCCGAAAGGTTCACAAAGATCACATCGCGCCAGATATGGCTGCGCACCTCAATCAGGCCCAGGGTGGCGCGGTCAATTCCCTTATGGCTGTTCTGGCCAGGGCCGCCGACATGGGGCGTGGCCACAAGGTGACCGTCCCTGGCATAGCACCATGAATGATAGGGGCAGCGGATTGCGCCCTCAATCCTGCGCGGTGCAGACACCAGGATCATCCCCCGGTGGCGGCAGATGTTCTGAAACACCCGGATGTCGCCCGCATCATCGCGCAGCAGCAGAAGTGGCTGGCCCAGGAACGTCAACGGCACGGCATCGCCCGGTGCCGGCACATCGGCCCCCACGGCCAGCCCTGCCCAGGTGCTGGCCAGAACGGCGGTGTTTTCTTCGGCGATGGTGGCGGGGTCCGTGTAATGCGCATTGGGCAGGCCACGGGCCCGTTCAATCGGGGCCTGGACCTGTTCCAGTGCGGTTATGTGCAGGGCATCTGTCATGGCCGTCAATCCCTTGGTCATCAGGTGGCATGCCGATTCAGGGACGGCTCCCCGGCGCATGTCTTGCGTATGGGCGACATCGGTTGTGTCGTAATTGGGCGTTTTGACCCAGGCGTCAGCCGCCACACCGCCCTACAGCCCCCCCCGTGCGATGGCGGCAACGCCGGTGCGGGCCAGGCGCAGCTCGCCCAGGGGGCGCATCAGTTCGCAAAACGCATCGATCTTGTCCGGGGTGCCGGTGATTTCAAAGACAAAGCTTTCAAGCGTCGAATCCACCACGTTGGCGCGGAAAATTCCGGCAATCCGCAGGGCCTCAACCCGATGTTCGCCTTTGGCGACAACCTTGATCAGCGATAACTCACGGCTGACAAAGGGGCCTTCGACCGTCAAGTCGGCCACGTCATGGACAGGGACCATCCGCCCCAGCTGCATCTTGATCTGGTTGATCACCTGCGGGGTGCCGGACGTGACAATGGTAATGCGCGAGCGGCGGCCCTTATGGTCCACCTCGGCCACGGTCAGGCTTTCGATATTGTAGCCGCGGCCCGAAAACAGGCCAATGACCCGTGCAAGGACGCCCGGTTCGTTTTCAACAAGGATGGCAAGCGTGTGGGTTTCCACCACGTCCGACAGGTGGCTGCGCAGGTCATAGGCGGAATGGCCCGAGGATCCCTTTTCGATTTTAAGCTGGGGCATTATTGGGTCAGCTTTCGGTTCACAAGCAGGCCGGGGGAGGCGTTTTTCTTCAGACGCCCCCTGTCTCTGGCGGGTTTCTGCCCGCCAGTTCCCCGCCGTGCGGGGCGGGGGTGGCAGGCGTCAGGCCCCGAAAATGAAATCATTCGCGGAGATCTGGCTGTGGTCTATGTCCATCAGTGTTAGGATGGCCCCATCCCATGTGATGGTTGCATTTGCACCGTCATCGGCAATGATCAGGTCGTCGAGCGCAACATCATCACTCCGAATGCGGATAATATCCCGCACTATATCATAATCGGTGATGACATCCCCATCCCAATCCTCTGACGTGATGTAGACGAATTTATCATAGTTGGAACCACCGGTCAGCGTGTCGGCACCCTTGCCACCCTCCAGCCCGTTGTTCCTTTGATTCCCGGTCAGCGTGTCGGCGTGATCAGACCCGCGCAGGCTTTCGATGTTGGACAGCACATCGCCTTCGGCATGGCCACCGGTGCCGGTGCCTTCGGTCAGGTTCACATTCACCGCAGCATTAGACCCGCGATAATCAGCCAGATCTCTGGCACGGCCACCGATCAGCGTGTCGGCCCCGGGCCCACCGCGCAGGGCGTTTTGGGCATCATTGCCGGTCAGCGTGTCGTTGTGGTTTGATCCGCGCAGGTGTTCGATGTTGGTCAGCACATCGCCCTGGGCATGGCCACCGGTGCCGGTGCCGGTGGACAGATCCACATTCACCGCGGCATTGGACCCACGATAATCGGCCCTGTCGTGGCGACCACCACCGCCATCCAGCACGTCGGCCCCCGCACCACCGCGCAGGTTGTTGCTGTTGGCATCGCCAGTCAGCGTATCGTTGTGTTTTGATCCGCGCAGGCGTTCGATGTTGCGGAGCACATCGCCCGCAGCATGGCCACCGGTGTTCACCGCGCCCGAAACCAGGCTGACATTCACACCCGCATCCGACCCCCAGTAACCGGCCGTATCGCGGCCGGCCCCGCCATCCAGCGTATCGGCCCCTTCCGCACCGCGCAGGTTGTTCTTTTTGTCATTCCCGGTCAGGGTGTCGCCGTACGCCGAACCCGTGATGTTTTCAATGCTCTTCAGCTTGTCACCCTGGGCATGCCCGCCCGATGCGGTATTGGTGGCCAGGTTCACGGTGACACCTTCGTCCGAATCGCGGTAATCCAGCCGGTCGCGGCCGGCCCCGCCATCCAGCGTGTCGGCCCCGACCCCGCCGCGCAGGATGTTCCTGCCACCATTGCCGGTCAGGTTGTCGTTATGGGCCGAGCCGATGAGGTGCTCGATGTTAATGAACACATCACCCTGGGCGTAGCCACCGGTTCCGGTTCCGGCAAGAAGGGTTATGGTGACAGCGGAACCCGAGGCACTGTAATCCGCCCAGTCGCGGCCAGCACCGCCGTTGAGGGTATCCGTGCCGAGGGCACCACCATTCAGGGTATCGTTCCCGTCCCCGCCGTTCAGCAGGTCGTTCCCGCCCTCGCCGTTCAGCAGGTCGTTCCCGCCCACGCCCTCGAGCGTATCGTTGCCGTCGTTACCGTTGATGGTGTCATCCTCGTCGTTACGGCCAACCAGGATTTCGCTGGAAGCGTTTCCGTTAATCACAGCCATGGGGCAGGTTCCTTTCGGGTTCAGGGTGTCTGTGGTGGTCGTGCGTGTTCAGGGGCGGTCATCATAACCCTCTGTGGTCGTGCGGGGTATGTAGCCCACGCTGCACCCCCTGTCAAGAGGGGGGGGCGACATTTTTGCAGGGCGGGGGATGCGGCGCGGGCCGCAGGGCCACCAGGGAACTTGATCACCGGGGAACTTGATCTTGTGGGCTGCGGGGAGCTCGGGCCGCACCAGCCCCGCCTGCAAACGGCAGCGGGCCGCGCAGGCAGGGCCGGGGCCAGGGTGCAGACACACCGGGGCGCGGGCAATGACATGCGCGCCCCAGGGCCAGCACCACAGCAAGCCCCCCGCAGCCCTCCACCCCCCGCCCGGGGAAGGCCGGGGGCGGTTCCTGCCCGGCCCCCGGTTCGATAACGAATCAGGGTTCCAGGCGATGTTAAGGACCACGGGTGAATACATACCCGCATCCCCGCGCGGGCGCGGGGCTTGACGTGCCCGTTTGTGCGGGTGTAATTACGCGAAGCCGCGAAGCCGCGAAGCCGCGAAGCCGCGAAGCCGCGAAGCCGCGAAGCCGCGAAGCCGCGAAGCCGCGAAGCCGCGAAGGCCCAACCTGCGCCCGAACGCCCCCCCCCGAACAGGGGGGGGGGGAAACCGCACGGCCCG
>JACONJ010000059.1 GCA_014323785.1 Paracoccaceae bacterium
ACG
The DNA here is from genome assembly GCA_014323785.1 of Paracoccaceae bacterium. GTDB lineage: Bacteria > Pseudomonadota > Alphaproteobacteria > Rhodobacterales > Rhodobacteraceae > Rhodophyticola. Next base: position 4 of record JACONJ010000059.1, read on the forward strand.
CTCCGTGGTGGCCAGGGCAATGACTACATGAGAGGCGGCGGAGGCGATGACCTGCTGCACGGTGGTGCGGGGGATGATTCCCTCACTGGATACGCAGGGGATGACCTGCTGGTCGGTGGATGGGGCGATGACCACTTGGGCGGCAACGCGGGCGCAGACACGCTGGAAGGTGGCCGGGGCGATGACTGGCTTTCTGGCGGGTCCGGGGCCAATAGTTACGTTATCGCAAACCACAGCGGACATGACAATATCTGGAACTTCACCTTTGGGGAGGATGTGATCATCTTCCGGGGCGATGATGTGCCGGACAGTTTTGACGACCTGACCTTTACCCTTGTTGACCGCGACGGGAACCCGCACGAGAAGGGCTGGAGGGAAGAATATCGCGAAAGCCACTGGGGCGATAATCCCCCGAACTCGTGGTTCAACACGCTGATAACCTGGGGGGATGAGGATAGCAGCATCCTCATGCAACCCTACGAGGACAAAATCCGGCCGGTTGACCTCTCGGCAGAGGACTTCATCTTTGCAGAGGGCGCGGCTGATACAACCGGTGCCAGGGGCAAGGTCAACGAGCTCGAGGGCACCGATGCCAGCGATACGCTGACCGGCTCCAGTGGCCGGGACTCGGTGGATGGCGGTACGGGTAACGACAGACTGATTGGCCGTGCCGATAACGACGTCATCAATGGCGGCGTCGGGCGTGATACCCTGGCAGGAAATCGTGGTGATGATACCCTTGACGGGGGCAGGTATTCCGACACGCTGATTGGCGGTCACGGGGATGATGTTCTGACCGGTGGCAAATGGAAGGATACCTTTGCGTTCGCCACTGGCCACGGGAATGACGTGATCACCGACTTTGAGGATGGTATGGACCTGATCCACATCACTGCAAGCGATGTCGGGTTTGATGGCTTGGCCATTGCCGATAAAGGCAGTGCTGCGGTTGTGACCTGGGATGGCGGCAGCATCACGCTGGAGGGCGTGGACCACACGGCACTGACGGCGGATGACTTTATCTTCGGCTGATCTTCACCCTCAACAGAAGGAAAAAACCATGTGGACGCCTGGATCAAAAGGCACGGATGGCGATGACAGGTTCGAGGGAACCCGAAAAAACGACAAAGTCTGGGGCAAAAGTGGTAACGACACCCTGGAGGGTGGCGGTGGCAACGATGCGCTCCATGGCGGTGCGGGTCAGGATTCCCTGCAGGGTGGTGAGGGGAATGATACCCTTCGCGGCGGCGATGGCAATGACATCCTGAACGGCGGCAAAGGCAGGGATACCCTGATCGGCGGCGGGGGCAAGGCCGACTGGGCCAGTTACAAAGACTCTGACCGGGCAGTTTAAGTCAGTCTGTATAAAGACGAGGGCTTTGACAGGCGCTGGCGGGAAAAACCGAACGAAGGATCAGGTGACAAACTGAGCGGAATCGAAAACCTTGAGGGATCAGACTATAATGACATTCTGGCCGGTGACGACCGAAGCAACCACCTGAAAGGCAATGCAGGCGACGACAAACTCCACGGCCGAAAGGGTGAGGATACCCTGGAGGGCGGCACAGGTGATGACGTGCTGAAATCTGGCCAAGACAATGACATGCTGATTGGTGGTGCGGGGAATGATACGCTGGAGGGTGACGAGGGCAATGATACGCTGGAGGGCGGCGCAGGCAAAGATACCTTGGACGGCGGCGATGGCAGGGACTGGGCGAGTTATGCGGGATCAGACGCGGGTGTCAAGGTGGATCTGAGTGCCAAGAACGCTGACGGAGAAGTCACTGGCTCTGGTGGCCACGCCAAGGGTGACATGCTGAAAAACATCGAGGATATCGCAGGTTCTATCTATAATGACACGCTCACGGGTGACGCCGGGGCCAACCACCTGCTTGGCAATGGTGGCAATGACGAGCTGAACGGCGGCGGTGGCAACGATCATCTGGAAGGTGGCGAACACAACGATTCGCTGCACGGTGACGATGGCTGGGACGCTCTGTACGGTGGCAATGGCGATGACAAGCTGAACGGCGGCGGTGGCAACGATCATCTGGAAGGTGGCGAACACAACGATTCGCTGCACGGTGACGATGGCTGGGACGCTCTGTACGGTGGCAATGGCGATGACAAGCTGAACGGCGGCAATGGCAACGATTCGCTGAACGGTGGTGCTGGCGCAGATATGCTGAACGGCGGCGAGGGCTTGGATATTCTGCACGGCGACAATGGCGACGACACGCTGAACGGCGGCACGGGCTTCGATCTTCTGTTCGGTGGCAACAACGACGATGTGCTGTTCGGAAACACGGGCAACGATAGTTTGTTCGGCGGAGAAGGCAAAGATAAATTGTACGGAGGAGCAAACGGGGACGAGCTGAGAGGGGACAAGGGAGATGACATCTTGGAAGGTGGGGCGGGAAACGACAATCTGAACGGCGGGACAGGGAACGATCAGCTGAAGGGCGGCAGTGGCGTTGATACACTATACGGCAAGGAAGATGACGACTGGCTGGACGGCGGCGAGGGCTACGATATACTGGCCGGAGGTGCAGGGAACGATACACTTGTGGCCGGAGAAGACGGGGCAAGAATGACTGGCGATGGGATTATTTCTACCCCCGGGGCTGATACGTTCATCTTCCGCGAAAATTCCGGCGATAGCACAATCGCGGACTTTGACCTTGGTGAAGGGGATGTCCTGCAGTTCGAGGGCGGAATCGTCCTCGACGACGAAGTCACCTTGGAAGCCACCGGTGCGAAAATCTCTTGGAACAATGATCAGGGCAGCGTTATATTGGAGGGACGCACAGTAGGGCAGGCCGACGCAATATTGGATTTGCTATAAACCGGAAACGGGGACAGACGCACAGCGCATCGGCCACCCTGCGCAGGTGGCCCTGTTCCTGTCGGCGATAGGGGAAGGCCGGATTCCCTGACGGGGCCGCTATTCTCTGCGTGGCTACACTGGCAACGACAGCCTGACTGGCGGTGCGGATGCTGGTTCTCTGGACGGTGGTGGGGGATAACACGCTTAACGATGGCGGCGGAACGCGCCCTGCTTGCGGCGCATATGACACGAAAGCGTCGCGCCCGGGTGATTGATCACGTCGCCGCCGGCTATATCCTGCAGGGGATGCTGGACCGGCAGGCGCATCTTCAGGGGGCACATGACCAATCACATCCGCAAACGCGGCGGGGTTCAGAGCCCCTGCATCAATATATGCGTGATCCACCCGGAAACGCGCCTGTGCACGGGCTGCAACCGATCGATTGACGAGATCACCCGCTGGTCGAGGATGGCACCGGCCACCCGGTCCCGAATCATGGCCGAACTGCCGGACCGCGCCCCAATCCTGAAAAAGCGCCGCGGCGGACGGGCGGCACGGGTCAGCCGGGGGGCGTCCGCCACCCCGTGACAGCCCTGTGACAGGGCATTTACAGGGGGATTACAGCGGCATCTGGTCCCCCCTGACCGCGGGGCGGGGCCCGCTGCAGCAGTGACAAACGCGAACGGCGACCGGGGGTTGGGGGGCCGGCCACCGCGCAGAGGGTTCAGGTGATCAGCTGCGGGTGATCACCCCCCCCCCATGGTGGTGGCGTCGGGATCAACGAACATGAACACATCCGCGGTAAGGCCAGAGGCCGCACCCCCCCGATAGTGATGGTATTGCCAGACCCCAGGCCAATCACGGCATGTGTGGCATCGGTTGCCTTGACCTGAAGGGCCGCAAAATCCGCCCTGCGCCTTTCGCCCCACCCCTTCCCGGCAGGGCAAAAGGACAAGGGCCACCCCGTGGGGGGCGACCCTTTCGGCCTGTTGGCGGGGTCTCAAGCCCCCCCGTCCGGGGCAGGCCCTGCACCGCCCCCCCGCCCGTGCATCGGCGGGCGCGGGCGGCGACAGGTCAGCACCAGACCGGCGGGGTCAGACGAAGAAAATCCCCAGGCCGCTTGCGCCGACCACTCCATCGTCCATAAGAACGTCGTAATCCGCGCCCTGCAGCAGCAGGACGGGGCCAGTGCCGTCCAGGGTGACGGTGACGCTGTCATTCGTGCCATCCCCGTCATCATCGTGATTGGCAAAGGACACACGATTGAGATCCAGCCCAACGTATTTGATTTCATCGGTCCCCAACTCAAAGTCGGTGATGACTGTGTCATCGGCCCAGTCTTCGACGAAGATGAAAGTGTCGCGGTCCGAACCATCGCCACCACCGGTCAGGGTATCGGCCCCGCCTTCGCTCCTGATCCGGTTGTTGCCGTCATCCCCGGTCAGGGAATCGGCAAAGCGGGAGCCGCGCACGTTCTCAATACTATACAGCCGGTCACCCTGGGCCGTGCCGCCCGAGTTCACCGTGCCATTGACCAAGCTGACAGTGACGCCCTCATCCGAGTCACGGTAATCCGCCGTGTCCCGGCCCCCGCGGCCATGGATCCTGTCGGCCCCCTCGCCACCGCGAAAGACGTCCCTGGCTTCCGCACCGAACCCGCGATGGCCCTTGAGCGCATCGTCAAAGGCTGAACCGATGATGCCATTGATATTCTTCAGTTTGTCACCCCCGCCGGGGCCCCTGACGGTGATAAAGCCGTCGGCGTCGGTGCGGCTTACAGGTGCGTCACCTCCGGTCATGTCATCAAGGTCCACCCACACGGCGGCGTCCGCGTGCGCGTAGTTGACCACATTCTTGTTGCTGCCACCGCCATCGATGGTGTCGTTCCCGGCCCCGACCACAAAGACGTTCTTGCTGCCGTTGCCGGTCAGGACATCGTCGTGGTCTGAGCCGCGGATGTTTTCAAAATTTCTGATCACATCGCCAGCGGCATGGCCACCGCTGCCCGTACCCGTGGCCAGGTTCACGGTGACACCAGCGTCCGAATCGCGGTAATCCAGCCGGTCGCGGCCAGCCCCGCCATCCAGCGTGTCGGCCCCGGCCGCACCGCGCAGGGTGTTGTTGCCGCCATCGCCGGTCAGGACATCACCGTGCTCGGACCCGATGAGGTGCTCCATGTTCTTCAGCTTGTCGCCCGTGGCATGGCCACCGGAGGCGGCGACAAAGCCATCGGAATCCTTCGTGGCCCCAAGGTTCACGGTGACGGCGGCGTCGGACCCGGTGTAATCCGCCCAGTCGCGGCCACCGCGGCCATCCAGAATGTCGTGGCCCAGGCCCCCACGGAACGTATTGCCGCGGTCATCGCCGCTAAGCGTGTCGCCGGCATTGGCCACAGACGGATCACCCGCATCCGGATCGGTGCCGATGATCACCTCTATATTGCGCAGGATATCGGTGTTCGCGTCCCCGTCGATATAGGTGGCGGTGCCGGCGACCAGGTCCACGTTTATCCCATACCAGTAGATGTTGGAATAATCCACCGTGTCGCGGCCGGACCCGCCATCCAGTGTGTCACGGGCACCATCATCCAGACCGCCGCTTTCGCCGAACATGTCATCCCCGGCACCGCCGTTGATGTCATCCGCGCCGATGCCACCAATCAGGGTATCAGCACCACCGCCGCCGTTGAGCGTGTCATCCCCCGGACCAGCGTCCAGCGAGTCATCATAGGCACCGCCGGTCAGGGCGTCGTTGCCACTGAAACCGCGCAGGTGATAGCCCTGACCAGCGGGGGCGTCCGCCGGTGCAGTCAGGGTATCAGGATTTACGAATCCGCGAATTTCGATAAGGTTTGTCATGGGTTTGAGTCCTCATTCAGCATTTGAAGGGTTCTGTCGCGGTCGTGCGACGTTCAAGGGTTTCAGTCGTGGTCGTGCGGGGAGATTACGCCCCCCGTGCGCCCCTGTCAAGGGGGGAGTGCACCATTGTGTGACATGATAGCAAGGGGGCCAAACAGCACACGGGTTCAGGGCGCGGACAGGGCTTGACAGCCCCGCCCGTGCGGGTGTAATTACGCGAAGCCGCGAAGGCCCAGCCTGCGCCCAAACGCCAGCCCCCCGATAAGGGAGGATGCCGCACGGGCGATTACGGGCGGGTATGTCAGCACAAAACGCCATAAACGAATCCTTACACCACCACCCCGCGCGAATGCAAGGGGTTTTTCAATTTTGTTTCAACAGCCCGGCACAGCATGGCCCGGCACGTCCAAAGGGGTGGTGCGGTCGAGAAGACTCGAACTTCCACGGGTGTTACCCCACAGCGACCTCAACGCTGCGCGTCTACCAATTCCGCCACGACCGCACTGTCCCGTTGGTGTGATGCACATCCTGCCACATGGGCGGGCGCATGGCAAGGGCACATTCGCACGGGCCGTCCGGCTTTCCCCCGGCGTGCGGGGCGGGCGCGGCCCTGTGCGGATCGGGGCCCCCGGATCCTGGCCTTTATCCTGGCCTTTGCGCTTGGCCTGTTCCGCCCGCCTTGCTATTGATCCCGCATCAAAGCCACACGAAATCCACACATATCCACACAAATCCACATCCGGGGGGCCAGGGCCATCATGGATAAGACATTCGATGCGGCCAGGGCCGAGGCCCGCATCTATGCCGAATGGGAACAGTCGGGCGCGTTCAAGGCGGGCGCGAACTGGGATGGCGTCTCTGCGGCCTATTCCATCGTGATCCCGCCGCCCAATGTGACGGGCGTTTTGCACGTGGGCCATGCCTTTAACAACACGCTGCAGGATGTGCTGATCCGCTGGCACCGCATGCGCGGTTTTGACACGTTGTGGCAGCCCGGCACCGACCATGCGGGCATCGCCACGCAGATGGTGGTTGAGCGGGAATTGGCCAAAGAGGGCACGACCACGCGCCAGGATATGGGACGCGCGGCGTTTCTGGACCGCGTCTGGCAGTGGAAGGACCACGCAGGCGGCACCATCCGGGCGCAGTTGAAGCGCCTGGGGGCATCGTGCGACTGGTCACGGGAAGCGTTTACCATGCGCGGTGCGCCGGGGGATACGCACCCCGATGACGGCCCGAATTTCCACGCGGCTGTGATCAAGGTCTTTGTGGATATGTATAACAAGGGCTACATCCATCGCGGCAAGCGGCTGGTGAACTGGGATCCGCATTTTGAAACCGCAATCTCGGACCTGGAGGTGGATAATGTTGAGGCCCCCGGCCATATGTGGCACTTCAAATACCCGCTTGCGGGGGGGGCGACCTATACGTATGTGGAACACGATGACCACGGCAATGTCGTGTTCAAGGAGGAGCGCGATTACATCGCCATCGCCACCACCCGGCCCGAAACAATGCTGGGCGATGGCGCGGTTGCCGTGCATCCGGACGACGCGCGCTATGCCCCGATTGTGGGCATGCTGTGCGAAATCCCTGTGGGGCCCAAGGCGCAGCGCCGCCTGATTCCCATTATCACCGATGACTATCCGGACCCCGCGTTCGGGTCGGGGGCCGTGAAGATCACCGGGGCCCATGATTTCAACGATTATGGCGTTGCCAAACGGGGCAATATCCCCTGCTACCGGCTGATGGATACAAGGGCGCGGCTGCGCAGCGACGGCGCACCCTATGCCCAGGCGGCGGCCCAGGCGCAAAAAATTGCCCAGGAGGTTGCCGAGAGCCGGCAGGTGCTGTCCGAGGCCGAGGAGGAGGTGGACGCGCTGAACCTTGTCCCGGACCATCTGCGCGGTCTTGACAGGTTTGCGGCACGGAAGAAGATCATCGCCGAAATCACCAGGGCGGGCCTGGCCGTGATGACCCGCGCCGATGACCCGCGCTTGGGCACAACCGGGCCGGTATCAGCACCGGACACGATGGTCCCCCTGGTAGAGGCGAAACAGATCACCCAGCCCTATGGCGACCGGTCCGGGGTGGTGATTGAACCGATGCTGACCGACCAGTGGTTCGTTGACACCGCCAGGATTGTGAACCCCGCGCTGGACGCCGTCCGCACCGGCCGCACCACCATCGTTCCCGAACAGCATCGCAAGGTCTATTTTCACTGGCTCAAAACCATCGAGCCCTGGTGCATTTCCCGCCAGCTCTGGTGGGGGCATCGAATCCCGGTGTGGTATGGGCTCGATCTGTCTCAAAACAAGGACGGACCTTCCGCTTGGAAGGACAGATTCATTATCGGGGGTGAACCGGCCAGTGATGGAACGGTTCAACCAAGTACGGTTTCTGAGTGTGCACCCTCTTTTTCGGAAGTCGTGGCGAAATTCAATCAAAGGATCAAGAGTCTGCCTGGTGACCTCAGGTACGCAAAGGTGGTCGAAGTAGGGGATAGGGAAGAAGCAATTAAGTGTATCGGTGAGCGTTTGAGTCTTATCGGTGAGCGTTTCGCTTCTGGAACCCCGCCGAGCCCCTACCTCTACCCCATTTGGCAAGACCCCGACGTTCTTGATACCTGGTTTTCCTCGGGCCTTTGGCCCATCGGTGCGCTTGGCTGGCCCGACGACACGGACGCGTTGAAGCGGTATTTCCCCACCTCGACGCTTGTCAGCGGCTTTGACATCATCTTTTTCTGGGTCGCGCGGATGATGATGATGCAGCTCGCCGTTGTGGGTGACATCCCCTTTGGCCACGTGTATGTTCACGCCCTTGTGCGGGATGAACAGGGCCGGAAAATGTCGAAATCCATCGGCAATGTTCTGGACCCGCTGGAGCTGATCGATGAATACGGGGCCGATGCGCTGCGCTTTGCGCTGGTGTCCATGGCAGCCATGGGGCGTGACCTGAAACTGTCCAGAGAGCGCATCAAGGGCTACCGGAACTTTGGCACAAAGTTGTGGAATGCCGCCCGCTTTGCCAGGACGAACAATTGCACGCCCATGGCCGATTTTGATCCCGCGGCTGTGGTACAGACCGTTAACAAATGGATTGTGGGAGAGGTCGCCCGCACCCGCCTGGCCCATGACAGGGCACTTTCGGCCTATCGGTTCAACGACGCGGCGAACGGGCTGTACTCCACCGTCTGGGGCAAGGTGTGCGACTGGTATCTGGAATTCGCCAAACCGCTGCTCGCCAGCGGGGATGCGGCCACAGCCGCCGAGACCCGCGCCACCATGGCCTGGGTGATTGACCAGTGCCTGATCCTGCTGCACCCGACCATGCCGTTCGTTACCGAAGCCCTGTGGGGGCAGATAGCAGTGCGGCCCAGGATGTTGATCCACGCAAACTGGCCCAAATACGGGGCCGCGCTGATCGACGCCGGGGCCGATGCGGAACTGAACTGGGTGATCAGCCTGATTGCGGAGATCCGATCCGTCCGGCAGCAGATGCACGTGCCAGCGGGGCTGCGGGTGCCGCTTTTGCAGGCACACCTGGATGCGCAGGGGCAGGCCGCGTGGGGGCGGAATGCCGCGCTGATTCGGCGGCTGGCGCGGGTCGACAGCCTGACAAGGGTTGACAGCCTGCCCCCGGGGGCCGTCACCGTGGCCGTCAAGGGCGGGGTGTTCGGCCTGCCGGTGGCCGATATCATCGACGTGGCCAGGGAACAGGCCCGCCTGGAAAAGACGCTTGGCAAACTGGAACAGGAACTGGACAGGCTGCGCGGCCGCCTGAACACCCCCAAATTCGTCGAAAGCGCACCGGAAGAGGTGGTAGAGGCCACCCGCCGCACCCTGGCCACGCGCGAGGAAGAACAGGGCAATATCCGCGCGGCTCTGGCCCGCCTGGACCGGATCGCCCAGGGGACGGCCCCCGCATGACCGGCCCCCGCTACACCGGAATTGTCCGGAACTTGCCCGCCACGGTCCCCTTTGTCGGCCCCGAAACACATGAGCGCGCCCGGGGGGCCGCGTTCAAGGCGCGGCTTGGTGCGAATGAAAGCGTGTTCGGCCCCTCGCCCAGGGTGCAGCAGGCGATTGCCGAAACCGCCGGGCAGGTCTGGATGTATGGCGACCCCGAGGCGCACGACCTGCGCCGGGCCCTGGCCGACCATCACGGGGTTGCGCCCGAAAATATCATTGCGGGCGAAGGTATTGACGGTCTGCTGGGCTATCTGGCGCACCTGCTGATCGGGCCGGGCGATCCGGTGGTAACGTCCAGCGGGGCCTATCCCACGTTCAACTACCATATCGCAGGGGCTGGCGGCGTGCTGCACAGGGTACCCTATGACGGCGACCATGAAAGCCCCACGGCCCTGCTGGGCCGGGCGCGGGAAACCGGCGCAAAGCTGATTTACCTGGCGAACCCGGACAACCCGATGGGCTCCTGGCACACCGCTGGGACCGTTCAGGCGATGATAGATCAGCTGCCCCAGGGAAGCCTTTTGGCCCTGGATGAAGCCTATGGCGACACGGCACCCCAGGGCACGCTGCCGCCCCTGGATATGGAAGACCGCCGGGTCATCCGGTTCCGGACCTTTTCCAAAGCCTATGGGCTGGCGGGAATACGGGCCGGCTATGCCCTGGCCCATGCCGATCTGATTCAGGCGTTCAACAAGATTCGCAACCATTTCGGATTTGGCCGCGTGGCCCAGGTTGCGGCCCTGACGGCCCTGAAGGATCAAGCGTGGCTTGCGGCCACGGTCAGCCGCATTCGCCAGGCACGCGAGGCGATTGCCGATATCGCGCGGCAAAACGGGCTCACCCCCCTGCCTTCGGCGACCAATTTTCTGGCCATCGACTGCGGCAGGGACGGCACCTTTGCCGGGGCCGTGTTAGAGGGGCTGGCAACCAGGGGGGTGTTTGTGCGCATGCCCTTTGCGCCGCCGCAGGACCGCTGCATTCGTATTTCATGCGGCACAGACAGGGATTTGAGCGCGCTTGAAAACGCCTTGCCCCGCGTTTTGAAGCACGTGCGGGCACAGGCCTGATTGTCTGCCCCCGTCGCAGTGTGAAATGAATCCGGAAGCAGGTGCGATATTATCCGGAATCCGGGTGGCCCGGCCCCCGCTACGCATTGGTGATGACCAGTTCCGCGGCTTTCTTTCGGCTGTCAACGCGCTGGCCGATGGTGCGCGGGGCGCGGGCGTCGTGGATGGTCCACCCCCTGTACAACTCTCGCATGGCCCTGGTATCGGCGTTGCTTAGAATCACTTTGGCCCCCGCCGCGGACCAGCGGCTTGCGGCCACAAGCAATCGCTTCTGGTCCGCCATGTCAAAGCCGTTTTTCTGATACTTGTCAAAGCATCCGTCGTAAGGCGGGTCACCATATATCACATCACCCTTTTGCGGCACAATATCCTTAAAGTCGCCAAGGCGAATGCGGGCCTTTTGTAACGCCGCGCTGCAGTCCCTCAGGCGTTCCGGGGCACAGATGTTCGGGTTCGTGTAGGTGCCTTCCGGGACGTTGAAATTGCCCGCCTTGTTGACACGATACAACCCGTTAAAACAGGTCTTGTTCAAATAGATGAACCTGGCGGCAACCTCAACCGCGTCCGCAGGCCGCTGATCCCTGATTCGCCTGTAGTAAGAGTTCCCGTCAGCATATGTCTGGCCCATCATCTTCATATGCCTGCGCTGGTGCGCATCAAGCCGTTCGATAAGCTGTTTCGACATCCTGTTTGACGATCTGGTAAGTGGTGATCAGGTCTTTATTCGTATCGGACAGATACGCCTGCCCGATACGGTCCGCAAAGGTGAAAAAGACGGCCCCGCCGCCGACAAACGGCTCGATGTAGGTTTCGATCTTGTCGGGGACATGCGGTGCAAGAAACGGGATAAGGGCCCGTTTGCCGCCCGCCCACTTGACAAAGGGGTGCGCCGGGGGCCGTTCAGGATAGCGTCGCACGGGGCAGCTCGGGTCTCGGGATACCGCTGGACGCGCGATGGTGTTCACGTTCACTAAACCCTATCCATGTGTAGTGGACCGAAAATACCTTTGGAACGGACCCGCCTGCCGGATACCCTTAGTCAAACACCTCACCCGGTTCCACGCCCCACAGTGCCCCGGCGGGAACCCAGCCCCAATGCCCGCCACTGGCCATGCGGCACCAGGTACCATCACATTCGGTCAGTCGCCCGACCACGCCCAATTCGGCGTGGGCGCGAACTGGCGCGTCACTCCCGGGGTGCTGGCGCAATTCCAGCATATCGACCTCGACAATGGCGGTGCGCATGCCGGACAAAAGGGCATAGTGCATCCAGCCCCCCGCGCCGTCACGGTCGACCACGCGCCGCCAGTGGCCGTGTTCGGCCACCACCATCATCGGCATGTTGCGGTGCCGGAAGACCCAATCGATCCGGTATTTGCGCGACGGCCCGCGCCGGGCATTCGCCTCTCCGGCGTTGAGCGAAACATAGCGCGGAAGCGGAAAGCCAGTGACTGGCCCCGTGACCGGTTCCGTGCGCGGTGCGGTGTGCGGCGCGGGGGGGGGCACCCGTTGCAAGGGCGGCAGGGCTTCGGACTGGCGGGGGGCCGGGCCGGTGTCCCGGGCATCCAAGGCGGGTGCCGTCAGGGCGACTGCAAAGGCCAGAAGAACCGCCGGGGGCATTCGTGTGATCTGTCGGGGGGGCATGTCCTGATCTTCGTTTCGGGCGCGGCCGGAAGCCCCCACCTTATCGCCTGTTCTGATCGCGGTCCAGCTCTGTGGCCTTGCGCCCCTGTGCCGGATCAGCGAATGTTATGCACCGGGCGCAGTTACCGGGCGCAGTTGCCGGGCAAGGGATGTATGGCATGGCAGGTCAAAGGCTGGATATCGTCGTTACGCGACGCTTGCCCGAAGCGGTGGAAACCCGGCTAGGCGAGCTCTTCAACGCCGAATTGCGCGAAGACGACGGCAAGATGACCAGGGCCGAGATGACCGCCGCCATGGGGCGCGCCGACGTGCTTGTCCCCTGCATCACCGACCATATTGACGCCAGCATGCTGGCCCAGGCCGGTGAACGGCTGAAGCTGATTGCCAATTACGGTGCGGGGGTCGATCATATTGATGTCGCCACGGCCCGGCAGCGGGGCATTCTGGTATCCAACACGCCGGGCGTGATGACGGACGACACCGCTGATATGGCCATGGCACTGATGCTGGCCGTCACCCGCCGCATCCCCGAAGGGCTGTCGATCATGCAGGCGGGCAAATGGGACGGCTGGGCCCCCACCGCCTATATGGGCGGGCGCATCGGCGGCAAGCGGCTGGGCATTCTGGGTATGGGCCGGATTGGCCAGGCGGTGGCGCGCCGGGCCGTGGCCTTTGGCATGCAGGTGCATTACCACAATCGCCGCCGCCTGCACACACAGATTGAAACCGCGCTACAGGCGACCTATTGGGCAAGCCTGGATCAGATGCTGGCGCGCGTTGACATCCTTAGCATCAACTGCCCGCACACGCCCGCGACCTTTCATCTTATGAACGCCCGGCGGCTGAAGCTGATGAAACCGGGCGCGGTGATCGTCAACACCTCACGCGGGGAAGTGGTGGACGAAAACGCGCTGACGCGCATGCTGCGCACGGGCCGGATCGCGGGCGCGGGCCTGGATGTATTTGAGCGCGGGCATAGGGTAAACCCCCGCCTGCGCACGCTGAAGAATGTGGTGCTCCTGCCGCATATGGGCTCGGCCACGCATGAGGGGCGGACCGAGATGGGCGAAAAGGTGATCATCAACATCAAAACCTTTGCCGATGGGCACCGGCCACCCGATCTGGTGGTGCCCGCCATGCTGTGACCCGGCGCGTGCGCACGGGGCACCAGGCACAAGGCACAAGGAGACCGAAACGTGACGTTCAAACCTGTGACCCGGTACCTGCGTGCAGGGGGGGCTGGCCCTGCTGGCGGGGCTGGCCCTTGTGCTGGCCCTCACGCACAACCCGCTGGTGCGGCAGACCGAGGATTCGGTGGAAAAGGTCGCGGCCTCGGCCGTCATCGTCTATGCGTCCCTGCGGGCCATCAACGCCGCCCTGTCCACCGCGCAGGAGGTCGCGGTTGGTGGCTCGCTGGGGGTGCAGGCCAATCTGCAGCCCTTCAAGGTTCTGGAACCGGTTGATGACACGGTTGAACGGGTGGCCGATGTGGTCTTTGCCGTGGCCATCGGCGCAGCGGTGGTGGCTGTGGGCCTGGCACCCGTTGCGGCATTGGGGGCGTGGCTTCTGGCAACGGGCCTGCTTGTATCCGCGCTGTCGACGCTGTGGCCGGACGCCCCCGCCCGCCTGCGCCGCCTGGCCTGGCCCGCGACCCGTCTGGGCGGGGCCGTGTCCCTGGCCCTGCCGCTGGTCGTGACCCTGGGGCTAGAATTGGGTGAGCGGATGACAACAGGCCCGGCGGAAGAGGCGCGGGCCGTCCTGAACAGCGTTGCCGAGAAGGCCGGGCTGCTGATCGGACGTGACAGCGGCCTGCCTGATATGGCCGGGGGCGCGGACCCTGCCGAAGGATTCTTTGGACGTTTGGCCGCGATGGGCGATGCGGTCCAAGACTACGCCGAAGCCGCAGGGGTCTTCCTGAACGAGGCCGACGCGCTGTTCAAGGCGATGCTGACCCTGATCGGCGTTTTCGTCCTGCAAAGCCTTGTTTTGCCCATCCTGCTGTTCTGGGGGGGCTGGGTGCTGTTGAAACGCGGCACGAGCTAGGGGCCGCCGGGGTATTCTGGTTCAGATAACAGAGCCCCGCGCACCTGTAGCACCCGCGCCGCCAGATCATGCCCCGCCCGGGCGGCCTTGGGCGGGGGGATGCCCAGACACCGGGCGGCCAGGTATCCGGCGTTGAAACTGTCCCCCGCGCCGGTGGTATCCAGGGGCCGCATCGGGGTTGGCGCAACGCGCCATTGGCCTGCGTCACTGTCGATCCAGGCAGCGTTCGCCCCTGCCTTTACCACAACCTCGGCCGCGCCCGCTGCCCGGTAGCGCGCCGCCAAAGCTCTGGGATTGGCATCATCGGCGAGCACCTGTTCATCGGGCCAGGTGGGCAGGGCAATCGTGGCGGTTCTTGCCGCCCTGGCCAGCCAGTCGCGCATCACCCTGCCACTGTCCCACAAGGCCGGGCGCAGATTGGCGTCAAAAGCCACGGTCTTGCCTGCTGCCCTGGCACCAGCCATTTCGGCCAGAAGCATGGCCCGGCCGGCGGGGGGCAGGATGGCCAGGGTAATCCCCGAGACATAAAGATGCGTCGCTGCCCCGATGGCCGCGGCCAGCGCGGTGCGGTCATCGGCCAGGTGCCGGGCGGCGGACTGGCCGCGCCAGTAGGTAAAACTGCGTTCGCCCGTGGCATCGGTGGCGATCATGTACAGCCCTGGCACCGCGCCGGGCAGGCGTTCTGTCATACTGGTGTCGATACCACTGTTCCGCATGAACGCCAGCATTGCATCTGAAAGCGGGTCTTTCCCCACAGCGGTGAAGTAGCCCACCTGCCACGTCCCGGGCAGCACCTGACGCAGATGCCAGGCGGTGTTGAACGTGTCACCGGCAAACCCCTGCGCATAGCACCCGGGTCCGTCCGGGGACAGTTCCACCATACATTCGCCTATGGCCAGGATACGCCCGCGCATGGCAGCAGGGTAAACCACATTCGCGGCGATTTGGCCAGGGCCAGGCCCCCGCCACACTTGGCGATGTCGTTTTTTGTGCGCTACAGGTCGGGCGGGTTGAGCTTGCCACCGGCCGCTGTGGCAGGAAACATCAACACAGCACACGCCCGTGCCGTTAGAGGAGCAGACCCAATGAAAACCCATGTCAGAGCCCTGGTCGTTGGCGGTGGTGCCGTTGGCACCTCTATCGCCTGTCATCTGGCGCGTGCGGGCTGGGCCGATGTGATGCTGCTGGAACGCGATGAGTTGACATCGGGGTCCACCTGGCATGCTGCGGGCCTTTTGCCGCTGTTTAACATGAGCTATGCCACCAGCCACATCCATGACTATTCTGTCACATACTACAAGACCCTGGAGGCAGAGACGGGCCTGAACGCGGGGCTCTCTGTCGTTGGCAATCTGCGCATGGCGCAGACCCGGGAGCGCATGGACGAATTCATGCTTTATGCCTCTACCGCCGAGACGGTGGGCATCCCGTATGAATGGCTGACCCCGGCCCAAATCAGGGATCGCTATCCCCTGGTTCGCACCGAAGATCTGAAGGGTGCGATATATCACCCGACCGATGGCTACATCAATCCGGCGGATGTCACCATGGCGATGGCCAGGGACGCACGGCAGCGGGGGGTCGTGATTGAACGGAAATGGCAGGTCGATGGCTATGCCTGGACGGGCGATCATTGGAACGTGACCGCGACCCGGATGGCAGAGCAGGGCGGTAATCTGGTTCCCCTGGAAGAACGGATTGTCATCCACGCCGAACACGTGGTGACGGCCACCGGCAACCATGCGCAGCGCACCGCGCGGCTTTTGGGTATCAAAATCCCGGCGATCCCTGTGGAACACCAGTATATCGTGACCGAACCCGACCCCGCGCTTGTGAACTGGCGCAAGATGAACGGTGAACACCCGGTTCTGCGCGATGCCGATGCCAAATGGTATGTCCGCGAGGAACGCGGCGGCTGGATCCTTGGACCGTATGAGCGCAATGCCCCCACGCGGTTCCTGTACGATGTGCCAGAGGGGTTCCGTGCCGACCTCTTCCCCCTTGATCTGGAGCGGATTGAGGCGGAATACATGTCCATGATCCACCGCATCCCCTCGTCCGGGAAGGCGGGTCTGAAGGATGATTACAACGGCCCGATCTGCTACACCCCCGATGGTAACCCGCTGGTCGGCCCCGCGCCGGGCCTGCGCAACATGTGGCTTGCAGAAGGCTTTAGTTTCGGGATCACGGCGGCAGGCGGCACCGGGTATTACCTGGCGCAGATGATGGCAGAGGGCGAGGCCGGGATCGACATGGCCAGCCTTGACCCCAGGCGCTACGGCAGCTGGATGACGACCGAATATGCCGCCCGCAAGAATGCGGAATGCTACGAGCACGTCTATATCCTTCACCACCCCGATGAAGAACGCACGGCCTGCCGCCCCTTGCGCAGCACACCCGTCTATGACCGGCAAAAGGCACTGGGCGCACAATTCGGGCAGGTGAATGGCTGGGAGCGCCCGAACTATTACGCGCCGCCTGATGCGCCCGACAATTTTGACTGCGAGGCGCGGTCGTTCCGCCGGGGCGGCTGGTGGGACTATGCCAGGGCCGAGGCAACGGCGATCCGCACCGGCGTTGGCCTGATCGACGCCACCGCCTTTGCCAAACACGCTGTGACAGGGCCGGGGGCAAGTACCTTTCTGGACCATTTTACCTGCAACACCCTGCCCGGGGTCGGGCGGATCACTCTGACCTATGCGCTGACGCCGCATGGCACCACGCGAACCGAATACACCATCGTTCGGCGCGCACAGAACAGCTATTACCTGGTTTCCGCGGGCGCGTGGCAGGGTTATGACGGCGATTATCTGTGCAAATCGGCCGAGGATTTCATGGCCGCTGGCGGGGCTTACGTGGCGATTCATGATATCACATCCCAGAACGGGGTGTTTGCCATCGCGGGGCCGAAATCACGCGACCTGCTGCGCGACGTGATCTGCGATGCGCAGCCTGACACCGCGCTGTCCAACAGGCGGTTCCCATGGCTTTCCGTGCGTGACATTGAACTGGGTATGTGCCCGGTGATGGCCGTTCGCGTGGCCTATACCGGGGAACTCGGCTGGGAATTGCACCATCCGATCGAGATGTCATGCTACCTTTGGGACCGGCTGCTGGCCGCTGGCAAGACACACGAATTGAAACTTGTGGGTGCGCGGGCGCAGAACTGGCTGCGGCAGGAAAAGTCCTATCGTGCTTTCGGCACCGAACTGGGCCGCGATGCCACCCCGCTGGAAGCTGGCCTGGGCCGCTTTGTGAACCTGAAGAAGGATTTTCAGGGCAAGGGCGCACTGATCGAGACCGGCATTCGCTTCAAATGCATCACCGTTCTGATCAACGGGCCGCGGGATGCGGACCCCTGGGGGCGAGAGGCACTTTATGACGGGGACAGGAACGTCGGGCGGCTGACCTCTGGCGGGTATTCCGTGGCCTTTGGCACACAGATCGGCATGGGCTATGTCAGCCCCGATCACGCCGCGCCGGGAACCAGGCTGAAGGTGAAAATGTTCAACCGGCTTTGGGATGCCGAGGTGACCGAAGACAGCCCATATGACCCGACCAATGCGGTGCTCCGCGCGGATGGGTAGGCGGTGGCCCCGGCGGAACGCCCGGCGAAAGGCCCAAACAAACCTGGCAGGGGTGATCATCGCCAAAACCGAAAAAAACGGCCACAAACCAAGCCGACGGATCAAACAGATTCTTGAAAAAACGGGAATCATGCTAACCTTAAGGACACTAAAAGGCGATGCCGGACATATGCTAGGAAGACATGTGAAATGCGGCCGGTAGGTATTGATCTCTTCGCGGGGGCAGGGGGGCTGGGCCTTGGCTTTGAACAGGCGGGCTTTGATGTAAGGGTGGCGGTCGATATCGATCCGGTGCATTGCGCCGTTCACGCATTCAACTTTCCGGAAACGACTGTGATTCCGGCGTCTGTTACAGACCTTACCGGTGCCGGGATCAGGCGAAAGGCGGGCCTGGCAGGAACGAAAATCGACTGTGTATTCGGCGGTGCGCCATGCCAGGGATTTTCCCTGATCGGACATCGGGTAATTGACGACCCCCGCAACAGACTTGTCCGGGATTTCGTGCGACTTGTGCATGAGCTCGATGCAGAGAGCTTTGTGTTTGAGAACGTCAAGGGGCTCACCGTCGGCAAGCACAAGGCATTCCTGAAAGACCTGATCGGGGCTTTCGAACGGGTCGGCTATGAATGTCGCCTGCCGTGGAAGGTGCTGAACGCCGGTCACTATGGTACGCCGCAATCGCGCGAGCGCCTTATTCTTATGGGCGTAAGGAAGGGCCGGGCACTTCCCGACTATCCGCCCCCGACGACCAACATTGCCGGTCAGCCAGGACTGTTCCCCGACCTGGGCTTTGGGCCGTCATGCGGCGCGGCGATTGGGGATATTCCCGATGCCGATATTTTTGAAACCCTGAACGCGGGCGATGCGGTCAGGACATGCCGTTTTGGCGTGCCATCCGGGTATGCGGCTGAGCTGCGATGCCTTGGGAATGAAGCTTGGCATTTTGGATACATGCGCAAGTGGAACCCCGATACTTTAACATCGAGTATGCGCACGAACCACACTGAAATCTCGCGCCGACGCTTTGATCTTGCCAAAGAGGGAGCCGTTGAGCCGATCAGCCGGTTTTTCAAACTTCCACAGGGGGGCGTTTCCAACACGCTTCGCGCCGGAACGGATGGCACAAGGGGCGCATTCACCAGCCCGCGCCCGATCCATTATCGTCATGCGCGCTGCATCACCGTGCGCGAGATGGCACGCCTGCACGGCTTCCCTGACTGGTTCCGGTTTCACACGACCAAGTGGCATGGCGCACGGCAGGTTGGAAACGCGGTGCCGCCGCCCCTGGCAAGGGCGGTCGCCGCGAAGATGATCGAGGCCCTGGGCATTGAACCGACCAGGCCCAAAAGAACCCTGTCGCCTGGCGATGTTCAGCTCCTGACGCTTAATCTTTCGCAGGCGGCGGCCCGTTTGGGCATCACACCGCCGCCGAACAGGCGCGACCGAAAGAGCGGGGCAAAGAAACGCAGGCAGGAAGAAATCAACGCAGGGAGAAGGGGCTATGGCTAAGCCCCCCAATCGCTACGGAGCTCTGATCGAGAAAATTTTCTTTGATCGATACAGCACCGGGGCGACAAGCCTTAAATTCACACGTACCGACATTGAAAGCGCAGCCGAGACACTTGACCTCAAACTGCCAAAGAACCTGGGCGACGTCCTCTATTCATTCCGCTTTCGGGCGGCACTGCCTGTGCGCATCGTCAAGACCCAGCCCGAAGGCATGGAATGGGTGATCGAGCTTGCCGGGCGGGCCATCTACATGTTTCGCCTGGTCAAAATCAATCGTGTCTTGCCCCGCGAAGACCTGGTGATGATCGACATTCCCGATGCCACACCCGAGCTGATTCGCGCCTGCGCACTTGATGATGAGCAGGCACTTTTGGCCATCCTGCGTTACAACCGGCTGGTCGACATATTCTTGGGCCTTACGACCTACAGTCTCCAGAACCATCTTCGGACAACCGTCAAAGGAATTGGGCAAATTGAGATTGACGAACTTTATGTCGGGCTTGACAAGTGCGGCTGCCACTACGTGATCCCCGTGCAGGCGAAAGGCGGAAAGGATCGGGTCGGCATCGTACAGACGTGCCAGGACATCCGCTTTGTTGAAGAGAAATTTCCGGGCATGCGATGCAGGGCGATTGCCGCACAGTTCATGGATGCCCAAGTTGTCGCGCTCTTTGAATTCACGCTACAGGACGACGAGATCAAGGTTGCCGAAGAACGGCACTACAAGCTTGTCCAGGCAAACAGGATCGACCCTCAAACGATAAGAGATTATCGGGGATAGGGGCCAACGCCTTTGCATCAAGGCGGGCTCGCTGATGTGTTCATCCTGGATGATCCGTAGAATGCGTGCTGCGCCGTTCCCCATCAGTATTGACGGTTTGAAGAACCTGCACCGCTACACCCCCCAATGATTGTCACAGGCCCGCTTGAGGCCAAAGATCAACAGGTCGATTCCCCTGAACACCAGGGGGAAGCTGAATCATACCCTTGCGGGGTAAAGCCCCGCCTGATCCGGGCAGGGCTTTGGGGGGGGCGGTGCGGCGCGGTCAGTTCGGGATTTCGGCGTCAATGCCTTCCACGTAAAACTCCATGCCAGCCAGCGGGCCATCCTCGGGCGTTTCGCCTGCGGTCAGCCAGACCTGGCCGTCTTGGGTGTTGATCGGGCCAGTGAACGGGTGGTACTCACCCGAGGCGATGCTGTCGAGCAGTGCCATGGCCGAGGCGCGGACCTCCGGGGGGATCGCGTCGGTCATCTTGCCAATGCCAACCATGCCGGCAGAGATGCCGTCCCACGTGTCGGCCTGTTCCCAGGTACCCTCCATCGCCTCGCCCACGCGGCGGACATAGTAGGCACTCCACTGGTCAAGGATGGCCGAGATGCGCGGTGCCGGCGCGAATTGCAGCATGTCAGAGGCCTGACCGAAACCATAGGCCCCGGCCTCGGCCAGAACGGTCATCGGTGCGGTAGAATCGGTGTGCTGCAGCACCACATCGGCCCCGGCATCAACCAGGGCCTGTGCCGCGTCGGCCTCAACCGCGGGGTCAAACCACGTGTAGACCCACACGATGCGGAACTCAACATCCGGGTTCACCTGGGCTGCATGAAGGTAGGCCGCATTGATACCGCGAATCACCTCCGGGATCGGGTGAGAGGCGATGTAGCCCACGATATTGCTTTCAGTCATGTGGCCCGCGATATGGCCCATCACGGCCCGGCCTTCGTAAAAGCGCGCGGAATAGGTTGCGACATTGGGGTGGTCACGGCGATAGCCGGTGGCGTGTTCAAACACCACATCGGGAAAGCGTGCAGCCACGTTGTTGGTCGCATCCATATAGCCGAAAGAGGTGGTGAAGATCATATCCGCACCATTCAGGATCATCTGGGTCATGACCCGCTCGGCATCCGCACCCTCAGGCACACTCTCAACATAGGTTGTATGAACCTTGTCACCGTATGCTTCCTCAACCGCCTGACGCCCCTGATCATGGGTCCAGGTCCAGCCGTAGTCGCCGACCGGCCCGACATAGACAAAGCCAACATGGAACGGATCATCCTGGGCCGCAACCGGCGCGGCCAGGCCAAGGGCCAGTAAGGCACCAGCGACAGCACGGGCGATGCGTTTGAAGGTTGGGTTCATTTTGTGGTCTCCCTGATTTGGACACGTGTTCCGATTCGGTTCGATTGCGGCGACCCAAGCAACGATACCCGCCACGATGAACAGAATCAACCCCATAAACTTCACCCGCCAGGAGTGATCGGCCACCGGTTGTCCCGGATCACGCCCTCCCGATGCCCGCCGTTCAATATGTCACGGCCCTGGTCGCCACCAGGACCATCATTCCCCGCGCCGATGAGGGCCTAGCCTGCAAAGGATATTTGACCAGAGTCGCGCCGCGCATTTGTGGCCGGTGGGCACCTGCCCGGCTGTTGCCTTCTAGCCGCTGGCGTGGAACACCTTGCCAAGCGCGGCGGGGGCATTCAATGTGGCCCGTACCCTGTTTGACGACATAAGAACCAGAACAACGATGGTTACGATATAGGGGGACATATCCAGCAGAACGACGGGGACAGTGATATCGGATGCCTGTAGCCGGAGTTGCAGTGCCGCGATCCCCCCGAACAGATACGCGCCCAGAAGCGCGCGCCAGGGTCTCCAAGAGGCAAAGACGACAATCGCCAGCGCGATCCAGCCCGCACCCGCTGTCATCCCCTCGGTCCAGGAGGGTACGCGCACAAGGCTAAGATAGGCCCCGCCAAGGCCGGCACAGGCCCCGCCGAAGATGATTGCCAGACACCGGATGCGCACCACCCTGTAACCAAGCGCATGGGCCGCATCGTGGTTTTCACCCACCGCGCGCAGGATCAGCCCCGCACGGGTGTGCTGCAGCACATACCACACCGCTGCCACGAGCCCCAGCGACAGGTAGATGACGGGATCATGCCCAAAGATGATGGAACTGATCGCCGAACCCTCTTGCAAGGTTTGCGGGAACAGATCGGGGGTCAGAGGCGGGCTGATCCCGGAATACGCCTCTCCCAACAGCGCGGCAAGGCCCAGGCCGAAGAGCGTCAGGGCCAGTCCCGTGGCGACCTGGTTTGATAACAGGAACTGTGTAAGGAACGCGAAGACAACCGACAGGATCGCGCCCCCCGCCGCTCCGGCCACAAAGCCGGACCAGGAAAAACCGATATTGACGGCGGTCATAAAACCGCAAATCGCGCCGATGATCATCATCCCCTCGACGCCCAGGTTCAGAACGCCGGATTTTTCAACCACCAACTCACCAATGGCTGCCAGCAGGATCGGGGTAGAGGCACCGATCAGTGCCACAATCAGGGTAACGGGATCGATCATGGCCAAGACACCTGCGTCAGATCCGGTAAGGGCGTTTTACAGGGGATACCCCCCCGCCTGCCACACGCCATGTATGCCGTGCACCGGCCAAGCACAAGGCCAGACACAAGGCCAGACACAAGGGCAGGCGCAAGGCCAGGCACAAGGGCGGAACCGGCACATCCGTTACCGGTATAGCGATCATGCCGAAGCCCCCCGGGCTGTTGCGGCCTTGAACGGCAGGGTGACGGTTGCCCTGATCATGCCGCAGTCCTATACCCAATCCGTACTTGGTAGTTCGACAGCACATCAAGTGCCAGAAGAAAGAACAGCAGCATCCCCTGAAAGGCCTGGATCGCGGGCGCAGGCACCCCCAGCATCAGTTGCGCCAGCTCACCCCCGATAAAGGTCAGTGCCATCAGCAGGCCCGCCAGCAGAATACCCACCGGATGCAACCGCCCCAGAAACGCCACAATGATCGCGGTGAAGCCGTAGCCGGAATTGAAATCGATGCTGATCTGCCCTGCCGGACCCGCCACTTCAAACAGGCCTGCCATCCCCGCCACTGCGCCCGAGATACCCAGGCACAGGATGATCAGCCGGGCGGCGTTCACGCCCGCAAAGCGGGCCGCGCGCGGGGCCTGCCCCGCCAGTTTGATCTGATACCCAAGGATATGCCGGTTGAGCAGTACACAGGCCGCGATCACCGCGATAAAGGCCGTCATTACACCCCAGTGCACTCCGGTGCCCGCAAATATCTCCGGATTGTCCGTACCCGGATGACGCGCCAGGTTGCGGCTGCCGGGAAAGCCCGCGCCATCGGGATTGCGCAGGAACCCCGTGGCGGCGGTGGCCAGGATCGCCTCGGCAACGTAGACAAGCAGAAGGGAAACGAGAATCTCATTGGTGCGGAACCGTGTGCGCAGGATCGCCGGGATCATCGCCCAGGCCCATCCGCCCAGCGCACCCGCGATGATCATGCCGGGAAAGATCAGGGGATTCTCCGACGGAAAGAAAGCCAGCCCGAAGCCCGCACCGCAGATCGCACCGATGATATATTGCCCCTCGGCCCCGATGTTCCAGATGCCGGCCCGGAACCCCAGGCTCAGCCCGATGGCGATCAGGATCAGCGGCCCGGCTTTTACCAGAAGCTGCGGGCGCGAAAAGCCAGCAAAGCGATCATCGAACAGCGGATCCCAAAAGATCACCCGGATCGACTCTGCCGGATCTTTGCCAAGCAGCGCGAACATCAGCCCGCCCGCAACCATCGTCAGAAGAACCGCCAGGATCGGCGCACCGATGATCCAGCCGCGCGCGGGTGCGGGGCGTTTCTCAAGCCGCAGCATGGGTGGCCCCTGGTTCGGCCTTGTGCGTGGCGTGGGCCCCGCCCAGCATCAACCCGATCTCTTCCATGCTCAGCCCGCGCACCGGGCGCGGGGTGCTCAGGTGGCCCTCGTTGAGTGCACAGAACCAGTCAGATATCTCCAGAAGCTCATCAATATCCTGGCTGATGCAAACCACCGCCGCCCCGCCTTTGGCCAGATCCAGCAGTGCCTGACGAATCGCCGCCGCCGCGCCGGCATCCACCCCCCAGGTCGGCTGATTGACGACAAGAACCGTGGGGGTCTGCAAAATCTCGCGCCCGATCACGTATTTTTGCAAATTGCCGCCCGACAGGGCGCGGGCCACCACATCCGGCCCCGGTGTGCGCACATCAAAATTCGCGATCACCCTCCTGGCAAAGTCTTTCGCCCCCGCCCAGTCCAGGAACCCGCCACGCTCCAGCCCCTCGCGCTGCCGCGCAGTCAGAACAGCGTTCTCTGTCAGGCTCATGTCCGGGGCTGCGGCGTGGCCAAGCCGTTCCTCTGGTGCGCACAGCAGGCCAAGGCTGCGACGCTGACCAGGGGGCATGGCACCAATCCCGTGGTCTTTGAACAGAATTGCCCCGGGCGCGGTCAATACCTCTCCCGACAGGGCCATCAGCAGCTCATCCTGGCCATTTCCGGCCACACCGCCAATGCCCAGAACCTCACCCGCGCGCACGTCGAACCCGATATGGCGTAGGGGGGTGCCAAAGGCTGCCACGGGTTCCAGCGACAAATCCGCAACCTTCAGCAGAACCTCGCCCGGTGCGCGTTCCGTCCGCGCAGGGGGCGACAGCAATTGGCCCACCATCAACTCCGCGATACGCGCCGCCGAGACCTCTCGCGGGGTGCAGGTGGCCACAACCTTGCCCTGCCTCAGGATTGTCGCCTTGTCACAGAGCGTCCGGATGTCTTCCAGCTTGTGGCTGATATAAAGGATCGCTGCCCCCCCTGCGCTGATTTTGCGCAGCGTATGAAACAGGATGTCTGCCTCTTGCGGGGTCAGTACACTGGTCGGCTCATCCATGATCAGAAGCCTGGGATTTTGCAACAGACAGCGGATGATCTCTACCCTCTGCCGCTCTCCCGCGCTCAGGTCACCGACTAATCGGCCGGGGTCAAGCGGCAGGCCGTAGCTCTTGCCCACCTCACGTATCTGTGCGGCCAGGGCCCGGGGGGGCGGCAGGGTCTCTGTGCCAAGCGCAATGTTTTCGGCCACATTCAGTGCCTCAAACAGGCTGAAATGCTGGAACACCATCGCCACACCCGCGGCCCGCGCGGCCCACGGTGCTGCTGGGGTATAGGGTGCGCCCCCTAGCGTCATCGCCCCCGCATCGGGTTTTGCCAGCCCGTAGATCATCTTTACCAGCGTCGATTTCCCGGCCCCGTTTTCGCCCAGAAGTGCGTGAATCTCACCAGGCGCAAGATGGAAAGAGACATCATCATTGGCCACCACACCGGGATAGGTTTTGGTCAGCCCGTCGATGGTCAGAAGCGGTGTCAATCCCATGTTCCCGTGGCCTGCACAGGCGATGCTGTGTCTTCAAGCAGATGCGCAATCAGCAGCCTTTGCGCCACGCCCACCGCAATGGCTTGCGGGTGTTTGCCCAGGGTCGGGTCGCCAATTGGGCAGGTTATGCGCGAAATTTCAGCATCTGTATGCCCCAGACTGCGCAGTCTGGATCGAAACCGTGCCCATTTGGTGGCTGAGCCAATCAGCCCGCAATAGGTGAACCCCCTGCACAGGGCCGCATGGCACAGTGCCAGGTCAACATTATGGCTGCACGTCATGATCAGGTGCAGGGCATCCCCAGGCGCATGGGCCATCAACCGCGGCAGGTTCCCGGCAACAAGGGGAATAACGCCATCGGGCAGGGCCTGTGGAAACCGTGCCGCACTGATATCGGCCCACGTCACCAAGACCTGTGGCAAGGGGGCCATGACCTGAACGATTGCACGACCGACATGGCCGGCACCCCAAACCCAAAGCGGCACACCCCGGGACTGGTCCAGCCCCTCGGCACGTTCAAACCGCAGCACCACCACGCCGCCGCAGCACTGGCCCAGGCCGGGCCCAAGCGGCAGCCGTCGTTCGGCCGCGTCTTGGCCTTGGGCCAGCATGCGCCGCGCCTCGGCCATCGCTTCCCATTCCAGGGCCCCGCCGCCGATTGTGCCTTCGATGCCATCCGTGCGCACCAGCATCGCCGCGCCCGCTTCCCGCGGGGCGGATCCCTGGACTGCGGCCACGGTGACGCGAATGGCACCCATGCAAGCTACCCCGGGATATTGCGCGAATCTTCTGTCATTTACTCTGGCCCTTTGTAAGCCACGTCGGGATTTTGCCCGAAGAGTCCAAAAAGAAAATGGCCGCTGTCTGGATGGCCGCGCCTGCTCGTCCGGACAAGGCTCCAGGATCATCCGCGTATCCGGTTTTCCCCTGCCTTGCCCCTCTGCGATGTTCAGGGGGCATGGATGGCCTCTACTCTGCCGCGATGGTGGTACCGCGCCTGTGCGTGATGCGATCCTCAATCTCATCCCGGAAATGCCGGATCAAGCCCTGGATCGGCCAGGCCGCCGCGTCGCCCAGGGCGCAAATCGTGTGGCCCTCCACCTGTTTGGTGACATCCAGCAGCATGTCGATCTCTTCAATCTCGGCCGTGCCTTTCACCAGACGGTCCATCACGCGCATCATCCAGCCGGTGCCTTCGCGGCAGGGGGTGCATTGACCGCAGCTTTCATGCTTGTAAAAGGCCGAGAGTCGCCAGATCGCCTTGATGATGTCGGTAGATTGATCCAGCACGATCACGGCTGCCGTGCCGAGCCCCGAGTGCTGTTCGCGCAGCCAGTCGAAATCCATAAGGGCGTCCTTGCGCATGAGCCCGGCCGGCAGGCAGGGTACGGAAGAGCCGCCGGGGATCACGGCCTTCAGGTTATCCCACCCGCCGCGAATACCGCCGCAGTGGCGGTCGATCAGCACATCAAAGGGAATCGACATCTCTTCCTCGACGACGCAGGGGGTGTTCACGTGACCGCTGATCGCGAAGAGCTTGGTTCCCGAATTGTTCGGGCGACCAAATCCTGCGAACCACGCGGCCCCACGGCGCAGGATTGTGGGTACAACGGCGATGGATTCCACATTGTTCACCGTGGTCGGGCAGCCATAGAGCCCCGCGCCCGCCGGAAAGGGCGGCTTCATCCGCGGCATGCCCTTCTTGCCCTCCAGGCTTTCCAAAAGCGCGGTTTCCTCGCCGCAGATATAGGCCCCCGCACCATGGGTAAGGTACAGGTCAAAATCCCACCCGGAACGGGCCGCGTTCCTGCCCAGCAGGCCGTTATCATAGCATTCATCAACTGCGGCCTGAAGTGCCTCACGCTCGCGGATATACTCTCCACGGATGTAGATGTAGCAGACATGCGCACCCATCGCGAAAGACGCGATCAGGCAGCCCTCAATCAGCGTGTGGGGGTCATGGCGCAGGATCTCCCGATCCTTGCAGGTGCCGGGCTCGGATTCATCCGCGTTGACCACAAGGTATGACGGGCGACCATCGCCTTCCCTAGGCATGAAGGACCATTTCAACCCCGTGGGAAAGCCCGCACCGCCCCGCCCGCGCAGACCCGAGGCTTTCACGATCTCGATGATCCTGTCGCGGCCCAGGCCCACCAGATTCCCGGTACCGTCCCAATGGCCGCGGCTTTTGGCCCCTGCCAGGGTGCGGTCATGCATGCCGTAGATATTGGTGAAAACCCGATCCTTGTCCTGAAGCATCTATCTGTCCTCATCGTCGTGCGCGGTGTGGCCACGCCGCGCCTTATGCACCTGATACGTCACAATGAGGGCCCAGACCAGAGCCGCGATTGCCGCAAGGTCAAACAAAAAGACGTATCTGACAGGCAGGCCCAACTGCCCGCCCAAAACCTGCGCACCCATCCACAAAACCATCGCCAGGGCCATGACGATGGCCACCAGGCGAATCCGGCGTACATTGCGATTTTCGGGATCGGGTGCGCACGGCATGTCGGGGCTCTGGCGTCAGGGGGCGACGGTACGGAATATACCGCAGAACCGGCGCGGGGCACCAGGCGCACACGCCCGACCGACCCCCCGCTGCCCGGAGTATCGGCACCCGAACCGCCTCGATTTGGCGTTTATTTCGCACGGCTACACATCGGGCTTGCCGCCGTGTGCCCCGGACCACGCATTGACAGAACCGCGGGATTGCCGTTTGCTGATGGCCTTCGGCCCATGCCTTGTCCGGGGGCAGTCGCCCCCGGAGCTCTGGTGTCGCCCCGGACGTGCAGCGTCAAAGACGCCTGTCGCGCTCCAGCACCCCGGTCAACTCTGCCAGCCGCGGTCTTTAACGGGGGCCGGAGACACACCAGAGGAACGGACCGCCCGTTTCACCTTGGCCGGGCGGATCCGCACAAGAAGACAGCGAACAGGGTGCCCAGGAATGCGCCCAGGAACAGGCCAGCAAACACACCCTGCCAGCCAGTCCAGCCGCCCGGCACAATCAGCATTGCCGCTGCAAAACATCCGATCAGCAGCCCGACTACATAGCTGAAAATCGCGCAGCTCAACGCATCACCTTTGCCGTTCATCCCGTCCTCCCCAGGCCCCGGGTATCGTCGTATCCCAGACTATTCTCCCATACCCTCGGGATGCAAGCAGGGGGGCAGAATGCCCTCTAATTCGACGCTCCCGGTGCGGGCCTTGCGGGATCTTTGGCGGCAGTGCCGCCGGACTGCTTGCCCCAATTGGCAACCAGGGGTACTTCCGTCCCGTCGATGCGCTTGATCGTGTCACCGATATCCCGCGCCCGCCGCGCCGAGATATTCAGGCTGTCCTTCCCCGTCGCATGATCCTTCAGCGAGGTCAATCCGCTTGCGGGTTCAGAAGCATAGCGCCCGTTTTGCGGCCCCGGCGTCGGGATTTTGCCTGCCGCCATCCCGTCAATGATCCTGCCCAGGCGCGTGGCGGTCAGATCCTCATAGTAATCCTTGCCGATCTGTGCCATCGGCGCGTTGGCGCAGGCCCCCAGGCACTCAACCTCTTCCCAGGAAAACTTGCCATCGGCAGAAATCTGATGCGGGTGCCTGGCGATCTTGTCCCGGCAGACGCCCACCAGATCCTCGGCCCCGCAGATCATGCAAGAGGTCGTGCCGCAGACCTGGATATGGGCAACCGCACCCACCGGCTGCAGTTGAAACATGAAGTAGAAGGTCGCCACCTCCAGCCCCCGGATGTGGGCCATGCCAAGCATATCACAGACGTATTCAATGGCCGGGCGGGTCAGCCAGCCCTCCTGCTCCTGTGCGCGCCACAGAAGCGGAACGATGGCCGAGGCTTGGCGACCTTCGGGATATTTCGTGATCTGTGCCTCGGCCCAGGCTTGATTTGCGGGGGTAAAGGTGAAACGCTCGGGCTGGTCCGGGTGAAGGCGGCGAAGCATATCGGTTATCCTATTAGGGCAGGATGCGAACTATGGGGGCAGTGGGTTACGGACGCAGCGAAGGGCGCAGAGCCCCGGGCAAACAGGGCAGGGCCAGAAACAAACCTGCTGTCGCCCGCCTTAATGGCCGGCACCACCACAGGGAACACGTCAGTCGTCAGTATGGCCGTTGCGATGCGCTTCACCGATCTACTTCCCCAAACACAATGTCCAGAGAGCCTAAAATCGCCGACACATCCGCCAGTTGATGCCCCTTGCACAGGTGATCCATCGCCTGCAAATGCGCATAGCCGGGTGCGCGCAGTTTGGCGCGGTAGGGGCGGTTGGTGCCATCCGCCACAAGGTAGACGCCGAATTCTCCCTTGGGTGCCTCGACGGCGGCGTAGATTTCGCCTGCGGGGACGTGGAAGCCTTCGGTATACAATTTGAAGTGGTGGATCAACGCCTCCATCGAGGTCTTCATGTCCCCCCGGGGCGGCGGCGTAATCTTGCCCCGGGCTGCCACCTCTCCCTGGTTATCGGGCATCTGCAGCCGTGCGCATGCTTGCCTGATGATTTTGATCGACTCCCGCATCTCGGCCATACGGCAGAGGTAGCGGTCATAGCAATCGCCGTTCTTGCCGACGGGAATCATGAACTCGAATTCATCATAGCATTCATAGGGCTGTGCGCGGCGCAAATCCCAGGCCAGGCCCGAACCGCGGACCATGACGCCGGAAAATGCCCAGTCCTGAATGTCCTTTTCACGCACCACGCCAATATCGACGTTGCGCTGCTTGAAGATTCGGTTTTCCGTCAGCAGCCCGTCGATATCGTCCAGCACGCCCAGGAACGGGCCGGTCCATGCCTCAATATCCTCGATAAGGTCCGGCGGCAGATCCTGATGCACACCGCCGGGCCGGAAATAGGCCGCGTGAAGCCGTGCACCCGATGCACGCTCATAGAAAACCATGAGTTTCTCACGCTCTTCAAAACCCCAAAGCGGCGGGGTCAATGCGCCCACATCCAGTGCCTGCGTGGTGACGTTAAGCAGATGGTTCAGGATGCGCCCGATTTCACAATACAGAACCCGAATCAGCTGTGCGCGGCGCGGTACCCTGGTGCCGGTCAGCTTCTCGATGGCCAGACACCAAGCGTGTTCCTGGTTCATGGTCCCTACGTAATCAAGCCGGTCGAAATAGGGCAGGTTCTGCAGGTACGTCCGGCTTTCCATCAGCTTTTCGGTGCCCCGGTGCAAAAGGCCGATGTGCGGGTCGCAGCGTTCACAAATCTCGCCATCCAGTTCCAGCACCAGGCGCAGCACACCATGGGCCGCGGGGTGCTGCGGCCCGAAATTAATGTTGAAATTCCTGATCTTCTGCTCGCCGGTCAGCGCGTCTTCATAGCCACGCCCGGCCTCCGTACCGCCGTCCATCATATCAGCAACCTTCATATGGGTTTATCAGTGCGTCGCTCAGCGGGTGATTGCAGCTGTCGAATAACATCCATTCGCGGCCTCCCTTTTACGCCTGACGCAGTGTGCAACGTCCTGCCCCTGCACATTGATGGAGGCCCTGTATACATGACGCATAGGTGAAGATGCAAGGGGGGGCCGCTTGGGCCATCCAGTTTTACGTCGCTTTTGCCCTGTGCATGCCTGCACCCCATGGGAATTGCCCAATCTGTGCCACCGTCCACAATTGTTGCCAAACATGCACGGGGCGGGTTTGGAAAAATCTCGGTTTGTCAGGATTATAATTCTGCCATGCCTTTGGCACCTCTGCTATCATCCTGTCAATCTCTACCGATTCGCAGGAGTTCAATTTGGCCAGGCAAATCCATTCGATGATCCGGATTCTTGAGGAGGATCGCTCGATTCGGTTCTATGACAAGGCTTTCAGCCTCAAAATTGCCGACCGGTTGGAGTTTCCCGAATTCACGCTGATCTACCTTAGCAATCCCGAAACCGAGTTCGAACTTGAATTGACTGTTAACAAGGGGCAGTCTGAACCCTATGACCTGGGCAACGGCTACGGGCACCTTGCTGTTTCGGTCGAAGACCTCGACGCAGAGCACGCGCGCTTTCAGGCCGAAGGGCTCGCCCCCCGCAAACTCGTGGAATTTGCACCTGCGGGCCAGATCGTTGCGCGGTTCTTTTTCGTGGCTGATCCCGATGGTTACCAAATTGAGGTTCTCGAACGCGGTGGCCGTTTCAAGTGACATCAAAGGGGAGGAACACAATGATGTCTGATACTTCCAGTCTCAAAGGGTTGACGCGGCGACAGGTCTTGTCACGTGCAACCTCTGCGGGGGCGTCCTTTGTCATCGGTGCCGGATTTCTGGCGGCATCAAATGGGGCTTGGGCCATAGAAACCGGTGTGCTTCGGCCCGAGACCATGGCAACGCTTGTCCAGATGGCACGGGATATCTATCCGCATGATCAGGTGGCCGACGAATATTACGTGCTGGCCGTCAAGGGGTATGATACGCCAGAGGCGGCGGAAGGCATCGAAACCGGCATTGCCACGCTGAATGCCGCCGCGCGGAACAAGGGCCATGCGAACTATCTGTCCATAGGGTGGGAGCGTGCTCGCGTCGACATCCTGCGTGGCATGGAAGACGGTACGTTCTTTCAACGGATCCGCGGCGGTCTTGTCACCGGGCTTTACAATCAAAAGGCGGTCTGGCCGATCTTCGGCTACGAAGGTGCGTCCTTCGAACAAGGTGGCTATATTGCTCGCGGTTTCAACGACATCAACTGGCTTTGACCCGTAAAGGGAGGACAGATTTATGGCAGCACCATTTGATCTGAACGACGACGACGTTGTCGCCATCATCGGCACGGGCGCAGGTGGCGGTGTGCTGGCAAACGAATTGGCCCAGAAGGGCGTTCGCGTTGTTGCGCTGGAAGCGGGTGCACGGCATGAACCGCAGGATTTCATCAACGATGAATGGGACAGCTTTGGCCAATTGGCGTGGCTGGACCCGCGCACCACGTCAGGTGACTGGCGCGTAGCCAAGGATTTTTCCGGCCTTCCGGCGTGGATTGTGAAGTCTGTGGGCGGGACCACGCAGCACTGGGCGGGTGCGTCCCTGCGGTTTCAGGACCACGAGTGGAAAGCAGCGACCACCTATGGCACCGTCCAGGGCGCAAGCCTTTTGGACTGGCCGATTGACGCGGCCGAGATGGACCCATGGTACACCAAGGCCGAGGACAAGTTGAATGTTACCCGCACGGGTGATCGTCCGGGTTTGCCAGGCAACAACAACTATCTGGTGTTTGAAGCGGGCGCGAAGGCACTTGGGTACAAAGACGTCCATACCGGGCGCATGGCCATCAACTCTGACGACAAGCGTGACCGCCCGATGTGCCAGCAGACCGGCTTTTGTTTCCAAGGCTGCAAATGGGGTGCCAAATGGTCCGCGGGCTATGTCGATATCCCCCAGGGTGAGGCAACCGGCAACCTTGAGGTCCGAACCCAAAGCCATGCCTCACGCATCCTGCACAACGCGGCTGGCAAGGTCACGGGCGTTGAATATTTCGACACGGATGGCAATTTGCAAATGCAGAAGGCCCGGATTGTTTGCGTGGCGGGCAACTCTTTCGAAAGCCCCCGACTACTGCTGAATTCGGCCTCCTCAATGTTCCCGGACGGGCTGGCCAACAGTTCCGGCCAGGTTGGACGCAACTACATGCGCCACATGACCGGGTCGGTCTACGCAGTGTTCGACAAACCGGTGCGGATGTGGCGGGGCACGACCATGGCGGGCATCATCCAGGATGAGGCACGGCACGACCCGTCGCGCGGCTTTGTCGGCGGCTATGAGCTGGAAACGCTTAGCCTGGGCCTGCCGTTTATGGCAGCGTTCCTGGATCCGGGGGCGTGGGGGCGTGAATTCACGACAGCACTTGATCACTACCAGAACATGGCGGGTATGTGGATCGTGGGCGAGGATATGCCACAGGAAACGAACCGCGTCACGCTGAACCATGACGTGATGGACAGTTACGGCTTGCCAGTGGTCAACGTTCACTTTGATGACCACCCCAATGACATCGCCATGCGCAATCACGCCTATAAACAGGGACAGGCAGTTTATGAGGCGGTGGGGGCTACCCGCACGTTCCCGACGCCGCCTTATCCGTCGACGCACAACCTCGGCACCAACCGGATGTCTGAAAACGCGCGTGACGGTGTGGTCAACAAATGGGGCCAGACCCATGACATTGCGAATCTTTTCGTTTCTGACGGATCGCAATTCACCACGGGTGCGGCAGAAAACCCGACGCTGACCATCGTGGCCATCGCCATCCGGCAAGCGGATCATATCGCCCGTGAGATGAGCGGCCAGAAAATTTAGGGCTCCAAGCAGCATCGTCTCGAGGGAGGCGGATGCCCCCGGGACCATCCCGTTTTTCAGAAAAAGTCGCCGCGTGCTTGGGCCAGGGGCAAGGCGGCGTTGATCTTTGGCCTTCAGCAGCACGTCACGGCCTGCGAAAACGCGGTTCTTAACCGGTCCGGGGTGCGTGCAATACCCCGGAACTGGCAGGGCCAGTGGATCATCGGCTGCCTCAATGCCACGCGCAAAAGCGTAACCGTGGTCGAAAAAAACCGCCATCGGCGGCGCAGGCGTCCCTCGGGGAAAAGCGCATTCCACAGGCTGGCCGGAATATTCCCTTGCCCCGCGCTTACTCCCTGACCTCTGCCTTTTCGTCCCCTGGCAGGATGTATTCGGCACCTTCCCAGGGGCTCATGAAATCGAATCGGCGATATTCCTGCACCAGTTTCACCGGCTCATAGACAACGCGCTTCAACACCTCGTCATAGCGCAGTTCGGTGTAGCCGGTGGTGGGAAAATCCTTTCTTAGCGGATGACCACGAAAGCCGTAATCGGTCAGGATGCGCCGCAGGTCCGGATGGCCAGTGAACAGTATGCCGAACATATCAAACACCTCGCGCTCATACCAATTGGCCGAGGGATGGACGGATGTGATCGATGGGACCGCTTGCTCTTCGCGCACCCCGGCCCGAACCCGGATGCGGTGATTTTGGTACATCGACAGCACATGCCACACCAGATCAAAGCACTTGTTCCGCGTCGGGTAATCCACTGCGGTGATATCAATCAGCGTCGAGAATTGGCAGGCACTGTCGGTCTTCAGGAATTCGAAGAACTCTACGGCCCCGGTTGCGGTAATTTCTACCGTCAATTCCCCGTTGGCAATACTGGTTCCGACGACAGCATCCGATTGCCGTTCGGCGATATGCCGGGCTGATTCGCGCAAGGCTTCTGTCATCATGTCCGTCTCCTGGCCTTATGATCATGGTCTTGATATCACGGGCGGAACCTAGCGCGTGATGGTCCCTGTGCGGCGGATTTTGCGCTGCAATTGCAGGATACCGTAAAGCAGTGCCTCTGCCGTCGGCGGGCAGCCGGGCACGTAGATGTCCACCGGCACGATCCGGTCACAGCCGCGCACCACTGAATAGCTGTAGTGGTAATATCCGCCGCCATTGGCGCAGGAACCCATCGATATCACATAGCGCGGTTCGGGCATCTGATCGTAAACCTTCCGCAATGCCGGGGCCATCTTGTTGGTGAGTGTACCCGCCACGATCATCACATCCGACTGCCGCGGAGAGGCACGCGGCGCAATGCCAAAGCGTTCGGCATCATAGCGCGGCATGGAGGTATGCATCATCTCTACCGCGCAACAGGCAAGGCCAAAGGTCATCCAGTGCAGGGAACCGGTGCGCGCCCAGTTGATGATGTCCTCGGCCGAGGTCAGCAGAAAGCCCTTATCCTGCAGCTCCTGGTTCAGCTCGCTGGCTGCGCCTTCCCGGTCGGCGTCAGCGGTGTTCCGTCCTGCCATCATTCCCATTCCATTGCCCCTTTTTTCCATTCATAGGTAAAGCCCGCGGCCAGAACACCTAGGAACACCATCATTGACCAAAACGCCACCATCGAAATTTCAGAAAACGCCACAGCCCAAGGGAACAGAAATGCGATTTCCAGATCGAAGATGATGAACAGGATCGCAACCAGGTAAAACCGCACATCAAACTTCATCCGCGCATCGTCAAAGGCGTTGAAGCCACACTCATAAGCCGAGACTTTTTCGGGGTATGGGTTGCGCACCGCCAGAACCACGGCGGCCAGGATCAGAATAAGCCCCAGCCCAACCGCCAGTGCCATCAGAATCAGAACAGGGGCGTATTCTCTCAGCAGGTCTTCCATACCACAGTCCTCTCCGGTTGAAAACGGCGCATAAAGGACCAGTCTGATCCTGGTGCCAACACCCGTATATCCGGCGGCAAGGCGGGGGTCAAATTCCGGGTCGTGCGGCCAATTGGGCGCGTGGTCGGGACGTGCTGGCCGGGCCAGGATACTCTGGCACATGGGCCGCAACATCAGGGCAGGGGGCGTTGCAAAGACGGCCTGATGTGCGAAAGGGTGTTGACACGTTGCGAATCGCGTGGCTTGTCTTGTGTTGTGAATGCTGTGCCACCCGGTTGGGGGGGGGCATGGCCTTGGCAAGTGGCAGCCCCGGAAACAACGGCATGCTTGGTGCCGCCCTTATCGGCGATTCGGGTGCGTTCGGGACGGGTTGCCACGATTCGGGCGTGGGCGGCGTCGAATCGGCCCGGAGGTGCCTGTGCCCCCGTGCGGTGGTGGAATTTGGGGCCTGGATGCGGGGGAAATTGGCCTTCCGGGGCCTCTGCTGGCAAAAAAGTTTGCGTTTGGGGTAAAAAAGGTGTTGCATTGGGCAGATTAGGTGCTTATGTTACACCCATGTGCTACGGCAGGCTTCTGGTCTTCGGGCGATTCTGCTGAAACTCTTCACCGAGGATGTCTTCGGTTAACCTGGAAGGACACGCTATGACAAACTGGAATTGGGCTCAATTGGGACTTAACCTTCATGGTGGTAGTTTATGGCCTGATACTGAAGAGTTGAAAACACTGACAGCTCTTGGTATAAATTCTGCGATGTCCAGGGATGAAACCAGGGATCTCGTGCAAAAGGTTTATGATTCTCATCGCAAGAATCCTTCTACCAACAGGATTCATGATGATCATGAATATGTGAACAAGGTGTGGGGGAATGGACAGGGTGTCAATGTTATTGACTATTCCATTAGTCCGCACAATTGTTCATGTGAACTTGCGTGATGATGTGGATACAGAGCGTCACCTTGGCACGAATCAGGATCACCCCCGGTCTGGCGGCATTATCTTGAAGGCATCAGTCACGTCATCGGGAGCAGGAATGCTGATGAAATCCGTGGTGACACCGGGTCCAATTTCATTGATGGCAGGGGTGGTGATGATCTCATATTCGGTGGTCTTGGCGATGACGTTCTTGTTGGTGGTTACGGGAACGACACAATTCATGGTGGCACCGGTAATAACTGGGTTCATTACTCTTTCGCCAATAGTGGCGTGGAAGTGGATTTGTCTGAAGGCATCTTTGATGGAAAAGCCACTTATAGTGGTGGAACAGACATCCTGCAACTTATTGAGAATGTCCAGGGTTCCAGCCATAATGATACACTTAAGGGCGGGGAACTCAGCAGAGTCCCGCAAGGCATGGACGGTGATGATCAATTAATTTCTACAGGTGATCTGACACGATTGGAAGGCGGGGACGGACACGACCTGCTGACTTCCAAAGGTAAAAATTCTACACTGGATGGAGGGAATGGCAATGATACCATTGTAAGTTCTTCAGCCAGTGATAACCTCACTGTGCAGATTGGCGGGCGCGGGCATGATGACCTTCGTGCTGCCTTTCCGGAATCGGATGCAAGAACCAGGTTCATCTTTAATGATGGAGATGGACGTGATGTGGTTTGGAACTTCAATATTGACAGGGATGAGGTGGAGTTTGCTTCTGATGTCACATATTCAGAGCATGAAAATGGTGTGCTGGCCACATATGATGGTGGCAATTCCAGCGTTGTCTTTCGTCGTGGGCTGTCTGGACCGTCATTAGAGGATTTCTTTGTCAACGAAATTGAAGGCACCAATGGCAACGATGTTCTGACTGGCACCGATGGAATGGATAGCATCCAGGGTAATGCTGGTGACGAC
This sequence comes from Paracoccaceae bacterium, assembly GCA_014323785.1. Classification (GTDB taxonomy): domain Bacteria; phylum Pseudomonadota; class Alphaproteobacteria; order Rhodobacterales; family Rhodobacteraceae; genus Rhodophyticola. Next base: position 37,736 of record JACONJ010000059.1, read on the forward strand.
TCTATTGTCGGAGGACAAAGAAATGACACTCTGGCTGGTGGTGCAGGTAACGACACCCTTGACGGAGGACAAGGGCTTGACATCCTGACCGGTGGTGCAGGTGCTGACGTCTTTGTATTTGGTAATGATACCATAACCGACTTTGAAGAGGGAACGGACTTTATCTACTTCGATGTAAAAAAGGCCGATTTTGGAACTTTGAACATTAACTCGGCATTGGGCGAACCTTCGACCATTCATTGGAACGGAAAGACTCTAACGCTGGAGGGCTTAAGTAGACAAGAACTTACTTCGTCGAATCGTTTACTCTTCCTCGATACTGTGCCTAAGCCACAGACGGAACCAGAGGTTGAAGTCACGCCCGACCCTGAACCTGAGGCTGAAGTTACACCAGATCCAGAACCGCAGCCTGCACCTGAGGTCGAGTATAATGTGACCACAGGCACAAAAGCCGATGATGCTTTGAACGGTGCCAATGGTCGGGACTCGATAAATGGGTATGCCGGAAACGATAAAATCATCGGGCGCCGGGATGATGATATCCTGACTGGCGGCAGTGGTGATGATTCCCTTATCGGAAACACCGGAAACGACACCCTTAGAGGGAACCGTGATGACGACACCCTTATAGGTGGTCATGGGGATGATGTTCTGACCGGTGGTGATAATGCGGACACATTTGTGTTTGCCGTAAACCATGGGAATGACACCATCACCGACTTTGAAGTCGGCACGGACTTTATCTACTTTGATGTAGATGAAGCAGATTTTGGAACCATATACACTCAAACAAGCAATACAAACGGTGAATCCACTTCAAAAATTATTTGGGGTGGAAATACCATAACACTGAACGGCATAAATAACCCGAATTTGGTAACAATAATTCGAGATTTCCGGTATGCCGATACCAAGTCAGAACCAGAGGTTACGCCTGCTGAACCTACACCACACCACGAACCAGAGGTTACGCCTGAACCTACTCCTACACCAGAACCAGAGGCTGAAGTCACACCTGAACCCGCACCTGCTGCACCCAAGCCCCCTTATAAGGTGATCAAAGGGAATGGCAACAATAATTCGTTGACGGGCACCAATGGTCGGGATTCGATAAATGGGTTTGCCGGAAACGATAAACTCATCGGGCGTCGGGATGATGATATTATATCCGGCGGCAGTGGTGATGATTCCCTTATCGGAAACACCGGCAACGATACCCTTAGAGGGAACCGGGGTGACGACACCCTTATAGGTGGCCATGGGGATGATGTTCTGACTGGCGGTGCGGATGCGGACACATTTGTGTTTGGCGATACTGCCAACGGGAAAGACACCATCACTGACTTTGAGGTTGGTGTTGATGTGATTAAAATAACTTACGGTATATCCACTAGCTATGGCAGCCTGGTCATTAACGATAGCAATGGTAATACAAGTGTTACATGGGATGGTGGATGGATCATACTGAACGGCGTTGCCCACACGGCCCTGACAGCAGATGACTTCAACCATGTGACCGAAGCCGAAGTTGCGCCGAAACCTGAACCTGGCCCTGCCCCTGCCCCTGATCAGAAACCTGCTGCACCAGAGGTCCAATATAAGGTGATCACAGGCACAAAAACCGATGATGCTTTGA